>NZ_ARVX01000001.1:651069-1302138 GCF_000384375.1 Methylotenera versatilis 79
CATCGGCGGCTTGTTTGCCATCAGCATCCAAGTTGTCATTATCGTTATTTTTTTGCAATACACTATCGTCGAAACCTGCATCTGCCTCACCATCTTCGCCATCGACCAGCTCTAACAATGGATTCTCTTGCAAAATCACATCTAGCTCTTGATTTAGCTCAAGGCTCGATAATTGCAGCAAACGAATTGATTGCTGCAATTGCGGCGTTAACGCCAAATTTTGCGACATTCTAAGTTGTAGATTTTGCTTCATAAATACTTGAGGCTAGAGCCTGAAATCTTTCCCTAAATACACTTCCCGCACTGCTTCGTTATTTACAATTTCTGCAGGATGCCCAGACGCAAACACCGTACCGTCATTTACAATATAAGCGCGGTCGCAAATACCTAAAGTTTCGCGCACGTTATGGTCTGTAATCAATACACCAATATTTTTGCTGCTTAAAAAACGAATAATCTTTTGAATATCTAAAACCGCGATTGGGTCGATACCAGCAAAAGGTTCATCTAATAAAATAAAACTAGGATTGGTGGCTAAACAGCGCGCAATCTCAACCCGACGGCGCTCACCGCCAGACAAACTGATTGCCGAACTGTTGCGAATATGCGTGATATGCAACTCTTGCAATAAAGACTCCAGCTGCGTATTTTTTTCATCTTCAGTTAGATTTTGCAGCTCTAAAATAGCCAATATATTTTCGGTTACGGTTAACTTACGAAAAATAGATGGCTCTTGCGGCAAATAAGCCAAGCCCATGCGCGCACGGCTGTGAATCGGCATGCGACTTAAATCTTTGCCATTCAGCAAAATACGTCCCGCATCCAACATTACCAATCCGACAATCATGTAAAAGCTCGTTGTCTTACCCGCGCCATTTGGCCCAAGCAAACCCACCACTTCGCCACTATTGATTTGCAGCGAAATATCTTGCACCACTGTGCGTGTTTTATAAGACTTCCGTAGATGTTCTACAACGAGTTCGCTCATTTTTGATGTTTTATTTTATTAAGTGTTTTATTCGGTTAAGTTTGTATTAGTTTGATTGAGACTCAGGTTTGCTAGTCGCCTCAGACGTATTGCTAAACCTTAAAACCTTATCCACTCTGGGCGGCGGATTCGTGTTGATTTTCAATTCAGAGGATTTATCATTTGCCGGCTTATCATTTGGAATGGCGGCGGGTTTATTTTTCGGCTGAATAATCGCTTTAACGCGACCCGTAGATGAACCACTGCCTTCAGATTTCACGCCACCAATCACTTCTGCATATTCAGCGTTGGCGTCATAACTGATGTAATCGCCATGCACGATATCTTCGCCACGCTTTACCCATGCGCGCGTGTACAACTGCACTTTGTCCATACGGCCATCATATTCAATGCGCTGACCGCTGCCTTGTATATACTCATCTTTACCCTCACTTTTTTGCTTAAAAGTGGTTGGATTGCCAGTCGACGTACTGTGCTGAAAACCCTCTTTGTCTTCACGCACAATCAACTTATCTGCATGAATAATCAGTGTGCCCTGCGTTAAAATCACTTTTCCCGTATAGGTGCTGGTTTTTTTTGCGTCATTCACCGTAACGGTATCCGCTTCAAGCTCAATCGGTTTATCGCGATCTGCCGATTCTGCCATTGCGTGCAAGCTTGTGAACAAGCTTAAGCAAAAACCCATTATTAATGCGCCATTAAACTTATTGTTGAATAAGCTTATGCGAATAAAGTTAACCATTATTTCTCCGCGATTTCGTATTGAGTTGCTGCTTTTTTTGCTTCATTTTATTTGTAGTCTTTTTCACTTTACTTTTTTAGCACTTTTAGCACCAGTCAATTTCGCACTGGCCGATTTTTTAGGTGCTATCTTACTGGTTTTTGCTGGCTTTACTTTGACATTTTTTGGTGCAGTCACTTGTTTTGGCACAACAACTGGCGGCCGTTCATAATGTACTTTTACCCGATTCAGCAAAGTCACGGTTTGCTCTTTTTTATCGTAAATCATGCCAACTCCAGTAATCACGGTTTTTGGTGCTTGTGTAATCCTCACTGGCGCGTCGGTTTTTACTAAATCGTTTTTAGGAAAAATCAGTAGCTTTTCCGTTAACACTTGCATCTCGCCTTTGCCTTCAAACGCCTGGCGCACCACTTTAACATTATTAACCAATGTCACCTGCTCGCCATTGCTCGAAACATATCCATGCAAACCTTCAATTTGCGTATATGGCTTATCTAGCGTGTATTGCGTAAAACGCGGCCGCTGTAAGACCGTGCTGTCATCATCTGGATAATGCAGCATTTCTGTCGCAGCCAATATGTAACTCAATCTACCTGTCGCATCGGTTTGCGTGGTCACAAAATTATGCATGGTGTAATCGGGGTCATGTCGATTACTGCCATCAATTTTAGGGCCTTGCTGCTCTACCGTTTGGTTGATCCAAAACGTCAGCAAGGCCAGTAACACAGCCAACACCAACGGAAAAAATAATGCCGAACGTGTCAACATGCTATTGATTAACAATCACGATTAACATTAACTCAATACTTTAGCCATATTATTTAGCAAAAAATGGTGCCATCTGTGCGTCTAAAGTACCTTGTGCTTGCATGATCAACTCACATAACTCGCGCACCGCGCCACGTCCGCCGCCTCTTTGCGTGATGTAATGTGAACGACTCTTCACAGAGTCTGGCGCAGCAGGCACCGTCACTGCCAAACCACAGCGCAACATTGGCGGCACGTCGACGACATCATCGCCCATAAAGGCAGCTTCTTCAGCCGTAATATTCAGCTTGGCAATCAAGTCATTAAACGCGGCCAATTTATCTTCTACACCTTGATAAAAATGCGCAATGCCCGTGCTTTCTGAACGTTTTGTGACCACATCCGAAGTGCGTCCAGTTATAATCGCCATTTGCACGCCAGTTTTTTTAAGCAATTTCATACCCAAACCGTCATGTGAATGAAAGGTTTTATATTCTTGCCCGTCATCGCCAATGGTTAAACCGCCATCGGTCATCACGCCATCCACATCGAAAATCACTACTTTGATTTTTTTTGCGCGCGCTAAAACTTCTGGTGATACTTTAGTTGCAAATCCAGTAGAGGCAAATTCAGACAAGATAATTTCAGACATTAAACGACTTTCGCTTTCAATAAATCGTGCATATTAAATGCACCAACCAGTTTCCCTGCATCGTCAATCACTAGCAGACCATTAATCTTGTTTATTTCCATCATCTCAACCGCTTCTACCGCTAGTTGATTCACGTTAATCGTATTCGGGCTGGCATGCATCACATCCGTTATTTTTGCGCTATTGGCATGTGTGCCATTGGCAAAAGCACGGCGTAAATCACCATCGGTAAAAATACCAATAGGCTTATTTTCCGCATCAATCACCGCAGTTAAGCCCAGTCCTTTTTGTGTCATTTCAGTCAGCGCAACGGACAACATTGCTTCTTCAGCAACACTTGGAATAGCATCACCAACGCGCATCACATCTTTTACACGTGTCAGCAATTTGCGTCCAATACTGCCGCCAGGGTGCGAACGCGCAAAATCTTCAGCGGTAAAATCGCGACAATCTAGTACACAGACGGCTAAAGCATCACCCAACGCCAAGGCCGCTGTTGTACTGGCGGTTGGCGACAAACCCAATGGACAGGCCTCTTGAGACACTTCTGCACTTAAATGCACATCGGACTCTTTAGCCAAAGTTGAATTTGGCGCACCCGTAATACTGATTACTTTTGCGCCTAAACGTTTAATGGTGGGCAAAATATTTAATAACTCATCGCTTTCGCCAGAATTAGATAATGCAATCACCACATCGCCATCGGTAATCATACCGAGATCGCCATGGCTGGCTTCTGCAGGGTGCATAAAAAATGCTGGTGTGCCAGTGCTGGCAAGTGTGGCTGCAATTTTGCCGCCAATGTGTCCAGATTTACCCATACCGCTCACCACAACGCGACCTTTGCATTGTAAAATCAGCTTTACTGCTGCTTCAAAACTGTCATCTAAGCGATTCGCTAACAGCGTAATTTCATGCGCCTCAATAGCCAATACGCTACGCGCTAATTGCAAAGTAGCGTTCTGATTAGATGATTTTGGCGCGTGACCGCGATCGGATTGCAGTAATGTAGGTGACATAATCAGTTAGTATAAAAGGGAAAGCGCGACTAATAAAGTAAAATACCACTGTTTTTATGTAAAACAGTAAAAGTAGGCACAATTTTTGCCTAACTTAGTTAAAATAAATCTTACAAAAGTGCTTTAGTCTTTCTGACTTAACCACTTAAACTTAGCAATAAATTTTTTCAACTATAAAAAAGCAATTTAATAAAAACCTAAATGTTTGATTCCTTACCCAGCCTATTGTTATTACTTACCAGCTCGGTTTTAGCTGTTGCGCTTTTTCGCGCGCTACGTATGCCAGCCCTATTAGCATATTTTTTCGTTGGCGTGCTATTCGGCCCATACGCATTAAATTTACTACCTGATACGGAAAGTGGCCGCCATATAGCCGAGTTTGGGATTGTATTTTTGATGTTCAGCATTGGTTTAGAATTTAGCCTGCCGCAACTTTATGCTATGCGCAAAACCCTGTTTGGTTTAGGTGGCGCGCAAGTCATCATTACCATGGGTGTTGCGATGTTGGTGGGTTGGCTAGCGGGTTTAAGTCTGCCAACTGCGTTTGTGATTGGCGGCGCATTAACCATGTCATCTACCGCAATCGTGTCTAAAATCTTAATCGAGCGCGTCGATTTAAACTCACGTCATGGTCGTTTAAGTATCGGTATTTTACTGTTTCAAGATTTAGCCGTTATTCCTATCTTGGTGCTTATTCCAGCGCTTGGGGCGCAATCCGGTGATTTAGGCGCAACGTTAGGTTGGTCGTTCATTAAAACCGTTGTGTTGTTGTTTTTATTGTTTAAATTTGGCAAAACCATTGTCGGTTATTGGTTTAGCGTAGTTGCACGGCAACATTCGCGCGAATTATTTGTGATGAACGTATTAATGGTCACGTTATTGTTGGCTTTTGCCACAAAATTGGCCGGATTATCTTACGCACTGGGTGCTTTTATCGCTGGCATGTTGATTTCTGAAACACGCTATCGTTATCAAGTGGAGTCAGACATTGCGTCTTTCCGCGACATATTGCTCGGTCTGTTTTTTATCAGCGTCGGCATGCTATTAGATTTTCACCAACTATTTAACCACATCGGTTTAGTGCTGGCATTACTGGTTGGATTCGTTTTATTTAAAGGCATAGTCATTGCCGTGTTAAGCCGATTGTTTGGTTTTGAACTCGGCGTTGGCATTCGTACAGGTATCGTTTTAGCGCAAGCGGGTGAATTTAGTTTCGTGATTTTAGCCTTAGGCTTAGAGCAAAAATTAATCGGCGGCGATGAGCTACAAGTGGTATTAGCCGCCTCACTTTTATCCATGGTCGTCGCACCGTTTATCATTCAATACAACGGACGTATCGCGCGCAAGCTGGTTAAAAGCTACACCCGTAAAAGCGGGCAAGTGGTCGACGAGATTGGTAGCGTCGCCAAAAATCTGAGTGATCATGTGATTATTTGCGGCTACGGCCGTAGCGGGCAATATTTAGGCCGCTTCTTAAAAGAAGAAAGCATCCCATTTATCGCATTGGATATTGATCCCACTCGCGTACACGATGCTGCAGCTGCAGGACAACATGTAGTGTATGGCGATGCCAGTCGTCGCCTTGTGCTAGAAGCCGCAGGTGGCGAGCGTGCTAAAGCGCTCATTGTCAGCTATTCTGATATGCGCGCCTCGTTAAAAGTGCTGCACATTGTTAAAGAAAATTATCCCAATTTACCAGTTATAGTGCGCACTTATGACGACGCAGACATTGACGCATTTAGAGATGCCGGCGCCACTGAAGTTGTACCTGAAGTGCTAGAAGGCAGCTTAATGCTGGCTTCGCACGCACTGGTATTGCTGGGCATTCCATTAAACCGCGTGGTTAAGCGCATTCGCTTATTCCGTGAAGAACGCTACAAAATGTTTCAAGGATATTTCCACGGCATTTCAGATCTTTCCACTGAAATCACTGAGTCGCATCAAATTAGACTACATTCGGTTGAAGCAACTAAAGGGGCTTTTATGATCAATATGCCACTCAGGGACATAGAGTTACGTCGGTTTAATGTCGTGTTACAACACATTCGCCGCCCTAATATGCTGGAAGATATTTCACCACGACCCGACATTGTGATTGATACAGGCGATATATTAGTATTGTTGGGCAGCCCTGCCAACTTGAGTGGCGCCGAAAAATTCCTGTTAACAGGCCGTTAATGCACTCATATTAACCATGCAAATGCATCATAAAAACTTAACCAACAAATGACGGTTAAAGAAGTAATTGTTGTGGGCGGCGGCATTGTAGGCTGCTTAACTGCGTTAGAACTTATTGAGCGCGGTTGCGATGTCACATTAGTCGAACGCAATGTGGTTGCCAGCCAAACATCTGGTGAATCATCATGGGCAGGCGCTGGTATTTTGTTTCCATTATTGCCTTGGATGTACAAAGACACAGTCAATCAACTGGCCATTGAAGGCGCCGCAATTTATCCAAAATTATGTGAGCGCTTACTCACAAAAACGGGTATCGACCCGGAACATCTAGTCAGCGGCATGCAGATTTTAAATCCATCCAATATTGCTGAAGCAGTTGATTGGTGTGAGAAAAATTCGATTGCTTACCAACAAAATGCTGAAGGATTATTATTGCCTCATGTGGCGCAAGTACGCCCACCACAATTACTAAAAGCGCTACGCCAAGCATTATTGCAAAATGGCGTAACCTTATTGGAACGCACCGAATTACAACCGCTGAATCTTAAAGAGATAGATAATACTGAACTGAATACTTGGCAAACAAACGCTGGCGAAACACTAACTGCCGATCAATTTGTCGTTACATCTGGCGCGTGGAGTTTTGAACTGTTAAAAAATACTACGCAAAACCTAGACATTAAACCGATGCGTGGTCAGATTTTATTGTACGAACAAACTGCAGAAAAACTAGCGCACATTGTTTATGCAAATGGTTTTTACCTTGTACCCAGAAAAGATGGTTTATTACTGGCTGGTAGCACGCTGGAAGATGTTGGATTCGATAAAAATACGACAGAAATAGTAAAACAAGAACTGCAAACAAAAGCTGAAAGCATTTTGCCGAGTTTAAAAAACACCAATATATTGAAACATTGGAGCGGCTTGCGACCCGGCACGCCAGATAATTTACCTACAATTGCCGCGCATTCACATATTAAAAACTTGTTTTTAAATACCGGGCATTTTCGTTATGGTCTGACTATGGCGCCAGCCAGTGCGCGGCGAATTGTCGCGTTAATGTGTGACTAATCTTAATATTAGTTATTGACCGCAAACCGTACAGGCTGGATCTCGCGATAGTTTAATAGTGCGCCATTCCATACTCAGCGCATCTAATAATAATAATCTGCCCTGCAAATTTTCACCCAATCCCATCATTAGCTTCAAAGCTTCCGCCGCCTGAGTTGTGCCAATTATGCCCACAAGCGGCGCAAACACACCATTTTCAGCGCAGCGCATTTCAGCATCATTACCCACATCAGGATACAAACAATGATAACAAGGGCTGGCTGCATTTCTGAAATCAAAAACTGTAATTTGTCCTTCAAACCCAATCGCTGCACCTGAAACTAATGGTTTTTTTAACTTTAAACATACGCGATTAAGCGCATAACGCGTGGCAAAATTATCGCTACAGTCAATCACCACATCAACATCTTTTGCTAACTGTTCAAACTCAGATTCAGTTGATTTTTGTTGAATGGTTTGCACCAGAATATCGGGATTAATCGCATGAATTGTCTGTTCCGCAGAAACGGCTTTATTCACGCCAACGCTTTGCGTAGTGTGAATAATTTGCCGTTGCAAATTGGTTAAGTCTACCGTATCAAAATCGCAAATCGTCAACTTGCCTACGCCACTTGCCGCTAAATACAGCGCAACTGGCGAACCCAAACCACCCGCACCAACAATTAACGCGTGGCTATTCACCAATTTTTCTTGGCCTTCATAACCGATTTTGGGCAATAAAATGTGGCGGCTGTAACGTAAAAGTTGATTATCGTTCATGATTAATGTAACTGCCCAGCTTGTATCATTGCGTTATAAAGCACGTATGGTGAAATCCAAGTAACTAGATCATCAAACTCACCAGCCGTAGAGCCTTTTGCTGTTTGGGTGCGACTATAAAAAAGCGTGGTGGCATTTTTGTTGGCAACCTCATCTGCACCAATTTCACTATCTAGCAAGCCACCATTCGCTCCTGTTGAGTAGATCACTGCAACTGCATTATTAATAATAAGATTTGCTGGCGCACACTCTGCGGTTGCAATTTGGCCACATGACACCCTCAAATCAGGATTTAAAGCTGGCACATTAGCTGGCAGGGATGGATTTGTTCTAGATATACCAATATCCTGCATTTCGTTAAAACTAGTAAAGTCAGGGATGTTTCTAACGCCATACCCAGTTGGTAAGCCAGCTACTACGCCATTTGGATTATCTGCTAATGTAACAGCGTATCGTATTGGATTATTCCAGGCATCAACAGCAAAACCCTGAGAATTAACTGGCTGTATACCCAACGTAGCCGCAGGGAAAAATCCCTGCTGTACTGTGCACGCACCACTGGCATTGGGTGAAGCAATCCCGTTACTAGCCGCAGTCGCTGGGCAAGGCAAACGTCCATTTGCCTGCGCGAAACCTAATAAAGCCTGTTTTGCATTATCAAGTGTATTAATTGTTTGCGCCTGTGCCGCCTGCTCACGTTGCGCGCGCAGTGGGAGTAAGAGTGCGGACAAAATTAAGCCAAAAATGACCAATACAATGGCCATTTCAACTAAAGTAAAGCCTTTATGTTTAATATATTTTTTAAATATCATGGCATGACTATATAAGTTTGATCGTTGTAATTGTTGGTCTTTTGTTGTGTTGTAGCATCAAATTTATTATCGCCATTTGTATTTTCCACACTGTCAAGATAGTCACTTAAACTTCGGCTAGGATTTGAAGGAAGTCTATTTTGTGCACCAATGGCTTGCCCAACACCAATCAATAACGCATTGACTTCATTTTTCATGCCAACTTGTAAGTAAGGAGGAATTGATGACCATTCATAATAAAAATAATCTTGCCAAAGATTTGTTTTAAACCAATCAGGCTCTCTCAAACCGATGCTAAAGTCACCTGACTCACTGCACTCTACCGTGTCTCTAGGAAAATTATTTGTTTTGATTATGCACCCCAACGTCGCTTTATTAAAATCAGCGTAATTATTGACCTTATAGATGTATTTATTCAATGGATTTAAGGGTATATCAACAGTTTCACAATTACCATCGTTAAAACATGTGAAACTTTTAGTTAGTTTGCTGCAACTTCCCGCTCCAGTGCAGGTGCAGTTTTTACTGGTAACATCTACAGAAGAAGAACAAAACCCCACATCCTGCGTCGTGTTCCAATTCTCTGCATCATGATGAAAAGTCACGCTAAGTATTGGCTGAAAACTACAACTGCAAGTTGTAGCAGAGCTACAACCACAACTATCCGTTGCGTCAATCGGTAGCATGCCTTTAGTACTAGCACCTAATGAATTATGGTTATCTAATGTGGCCCCTAAACCAGCCGCATAAGGGAACTGTCCATTTTTTGCTCTATATTGATTGAGTAATTTACTAGCCTCGCCACTAGCGCGATTAGTTACAGCAGCGATTAACTCATCAATCGTGATAAAAACCAGCTTATCGTTAAAATAATAAGGCTTTGTCACACTAATATCGGCCTCAGTTATATCTCGACTATCCTGGCCAATTATAAAATCTTCATTGGGCGAATCGTAATTGGCATTGCTGTAATTGGTTGCGCCGATACTAAAACTATCTAAATACTGATTCGCATTTGGCGCAGCGCCTGCGCGATTTTGTCCAGTTAACGCATTACCAGGCGCAATAATCACAACCGCAACTCGATTTGATATCACATTGCCATTCCTATCCTTCACAACTAGCCAAGGATAGACAGGGTTGCTAATTACACTAGGATTAATGACAGGATCTGCAGGTGTACCTTCATATTTGTGTACAAGATTGCGAGATACTGCATACCAAAGTCGGTTACCTTGTGCATCTTGATAATCTCCACCAATACCTATTTGCGGTACTGTACAAGTATTTTCTTGTCCGTATATTGGAAGCTGACCCAATAAAAAGCTATAGCTAAATGTAGGCGCGGCTGCATTACAATTGCTGATACCATCATAATTTCCATCTGCATTTCCGTCTGGAAACGGCATCTGACCAGGATGATACATATGACTGGCAGACCAAGCGATTAAAGCCTGTTTTGCCTCATTCAAAGCAAGATATGTTTTTTTGTCTTGTTCCAACCTTAATTGAGTTGGATCATAAGCTTTTAACAAATATACAGTCGTAGCCAAAGCGATAATAAACGCCATTAAAATCAATGTGGCGCCTGTTTGCTTTGCTTTTAGATACGCAACTCGCATACATTAATATTCAGTATCGCCAATTGTGCCATCTATTGTTCCGCTATCTCCCTGCGCTGCGTGGCTTCTAGCTTCACGCACACGGTTATTCTCTGGGTCATAAACTTGGCCTGCTTTTAGTGTTAAGTGTTTGCCGTTAGCAGGCAATTTAATCGGAATACGGTTGCCGTGCTCTGGCAATCTGCCCACTTGCACATCTTGGTTGCCCGAATTTTCTTGCATGGCTTGGTCATTAATCCACACAGTTCCTTGCTTGCCGTCAGTGCGCTTTACGTAGCCTTGCATATTGATTGCATCGGGTAAGGCGCGCACTTCGGGTTCGGCTTGCTGTACGGATGTTTCTGGTTGTATGGCGATATTCGGTTTTTTTGTTTGGCGCAAATAATTCAGCGTACTGCGTTCTGCGGGTGAGCTAAATAAACGACCCATTGGTTCTGCCGCATGGCTTATTTGCACCAAAGGTAACACCAAATAACTTAGCATTAACAACACAATTACTCGCATTATATTACCCCCGTTAATTGCGGATCACGCAAGGTTAACCAATCAATCTCACATGCGGCTTTTAGATTGGCGGTGATATTCTTTGTATTAATTTCTGTGCCAATGGGTCGCGTGATTTCACAATCGCGCACGATAAATGGCGTAGTTTGTTCTTGCAATCCGTCTAATAACGTCAGCAGATCACCTTCATGCAACATGTCTAAATTCAACTTCATGACTGACCGTTGCAGTTTAAAACTGCCCAGATTAGATAAAAAACTAGGCTTATAATTCTCTTGTAAACCAATGCTGTAATCAATACTGAATAATTTATGTTGCGCATGAATCTGACGCAAACTTTCTATCCACTCAATACGCCGCTCTTCGCCAATAAACCCGCTCGCCAATAAATTATTATAAATCGGTAAGTATTGGATAATAGTTTCTTTTTCTAAGCCAGAGGACTGATATTTTTGCCGCGCTTGATTCAGTAAGTTTTGTTGTGTTTGCAAAGCAAGTTCATTTTTTTGCCGATATTGATCAGCAAAACTGATTAACAATCCAACCAATACTAAAGCTGCCCCCAAGCCCAATATCGGGTTGCGTAGTTTGCGCCAATCTTGGTTGGAAATACTCATCGCGCACCTCCGCCAATTGGCGCGCCGTTCACTGGGGTGCTATTCATTGGCACATTAGCCGTATTCTTTAACACGATTTTTAGCTTAAATGCCGCAGGTGGCCGCTCTGCAGTGTTTTCATCTGTCGTGCTGCCCTGTAAATTGGCCAGTGAGCTTACATTGACTGGTTCTTGCAATATCACCACTTGGTCCACTGCGGAATTCCCTCGCAACTTGTTTACAAATTGGCTAACGGTATTTAAAGCCGCGCGATAATCCCCAGAAAATCCTTTAATATCGGCATTAACAAAGCCTATTTGCAATAAATTTGTTGGATCATTATTAGCATTAACTACACTGGTTTGAGATTGATTTGCAGCCGTATTATCACTGCTTGCTTCATCCTTAATGTCGTCAGTCGCGCTGCGCACCCAGCGTACTCTGTTCAACGTGATTTCTGGTGAGGCTTCGCAAGCGCCGCTTAAAATTTGCATCAGTTGCGCCGGTGTTTGGCTATTTTTTTTAATTACTTGCACCAGTTCTGCTGCTACTTTTAATTCATTACTGGGTATTGGCGCGGCAGGGAAATTCTGTGCAACTACATTATATAAATGCTGCTGTTCAGCCGTTTGTGCGTTAATCGCCTGTAATTGGTCTTTTTGTTTTTTTCCTTGCCACAGATAAAAGCCTGCTAACAGCACACCAACAGCCACAATAATCGCCGTGGCTATTTGCAAAATACGGCGCATATTATTTAAATTATGTATTTTGCTATAAGCAGCTGGCGCTAAATTATCTGGCACATTGCCATTGGCCAACAACTGCATATGCAACAGTTCTGGATTGGTTCTAACTAAAGCGCTATCAATGCGCACATTTTTGGCATACGCCAAAATATCGACTGTTTTGCATTCCAAGCCTTGATCTTGGCTGATACTTTTTGCGATTTCGTGATGCGAATTATCCAGTGCTGGCAGCACCATTTGCAGCGGGGTTTCGCTGCTAATCAAACGCTGGCTCATTAGGTAAAGTCGCGTTTTTTCAATTTCTACCAAATAAAAATACGCTAATTGATTTGGTTTAACATCCACCATTGGCACTAAACGGCTCATGCGCAGGCGGCCATTGTGCAGATAGGTTTGGCGGAAACCAGAAGGCAATTGCTCACACAGTAAAATATGCGGCGCCATTAATTTCATTTGGCGCACCACAACTTGGCTGATCATCGGCAATAAATACACGCCTACAAGTGGAGATTGATTCGCTTGAATCGCATCCAGCCAGCCTTGCAATGAATCGGCATTACTCAGCGCAACGAATAAAAAGTTGTCATCTTTGCGTTTATCGGTACTGCGATTAATAAAATGCGCCGCACGAAATATACTACTGCGATTAAATTGATTTAGCTTACGCTCAATAATTTCAGTGCGTGCACGCCCTGTGGTATGCGGCAAACTTTCAAGTCGATAATCTTCTTCAACCGCATCAACAATCAAATAAATATTAGTATTCGGTTGCTGTGCCAAATACTCACTAAATGCAGTGTAATCATGGTCTATATTATTAAAAACAGCGTAATTTTGCAGCTTGGTGCCATGCCAAACCCCAGCGGTTAAGCTGTGGTTATTCGCACATAAGATTAATTTTTTCGCACTATTCAGCATATTTTTGTAGTAATAATATTTATAGCTAAGTTTTACAGCTTCATTTTACTGAAAGAATCATAAACAGGGCCTAGCACTGAGACCATAATAAACGCTAGAATCAAGCCTAAAATCACCGTCAAAGCTGGTTCTAATAACTTAAGCATTTTCTGCATTAACTCATTTACATCTCTGTCGTAAAAATAACTGATATTCAGCAACGATTTATCCAACGCGCCTGTACTTTCACCCACTTTAATCATACGCACCACCAAAGGTGGAAATAAACCCGCATTATGAAAGCTTTCAGACATGCTATCACCCGCATTGATTTGCGCATGCGCTCGGCTTAAAGCATCGGCAATCACGCGGTTGCCGACAATTTTTTCACAAGTTTTAATCGCTTGCAAAATAGGAATTCCCGTTTGATACATCAATGCAAAATAACGCGCAAAACGCGCCATGATGATTTTGTGCAAAATTTCGCCCGTAATTGGTAACTTAAGTTTAAGATAATCAAAGCGATAGCGCGCCTCTGCACTTTGTTTAACGTAAGAAACTGCCCCCACAGCCACCACTAGCGGCACAGTTATAATTAGCCACCAATATTGTACAAATGCATTCGAAATAAAAATTAAAATGCGCGTATTCAATGGCAGCTCTTGGCCTAGGCTATGTAAAAATTTGACCATTTCTGGCACTAAATACACCATTAAAAAAGTCACTGCCGCCAGCACAACCACTAGCACAAATAAGGGGTAAGCCAACAAGCGCTTGGTTTGGCCTAATAACTCATCCTGCCATTTGAGCGTATTAGATAAATTATCAAACACTGCAGGTAACTGACCAGTTTGCTCGCCCGCACCCACCAAATTCACAAATACTTCATTAAATACTTCGGGGTGCTCAGCCAGCGCTTGTGAAAGCATTTTTCCGCCTTCCACTTCGCCAGCAATTGCGCCTAATACTTTTTGAAAATAAGGGCTTTGCGTACTTTCGCGCAAATCGTTCAAGCCTTCTAATATTGGCACACCCGCGCTGGTTAACTGTTCCAGCTGAAAGCAAAACATGACTAAATCGCGATTACTGACTTTGTTTTTTGCAAAAGCACTACTTGATTTGGTACAGGCTCTAAACGTGATTAAATCTAGCCCCATGCGCTCCAAACGCAGCTCTAAATCCACTTCGTTCAAGGCATCAATTTGGCCCTGCGCATGCTTGCCAGTTTGATCAATTGCTTTGTAATTAAACGTTGCCACAATGCGATACTAGTGCGTTAGCCGCGAGGTTAAATCAATCACGCGCATCACTTCATCAATACTGGTATAACCTTCTAAAATACGGCGCACGCCGTCATCTGCCAAGGTGGTAAAGCCTTTTTCTAGCGCTACTTTACGCAGTTCATCTAAATGCGCACGCCGTGCGATGAGCGCATCCATATCCGCATCAATACGCAATAATTCTAGAATCGCCATTCGGCCACGATAGCCAGTTTGGTTGCAGCGCTTACAACCTTTATGTTTGTAAATTTGAATCGCTTCGTTACGTTTTACGCCCAAAATTTTACGCTGCTCATCGGTTGGCTTAACAGGTTCTTTGCACTGCGGACAAAGTACGCGCACCAACCTTTGCGCCACCACGCCAATAATATTACCCGCCATAATGTCAGGCGAAATACCAATATCGGTTAAGCGTGGGAAAGCGCCTAGTGCAGAATTGGTGTGCAAAGTACTGAATACTTGATGGCCTGTCATCGCGGCGCGGAAAGCCATGGTGGCAGTATCTTGATCACGAATCTCTCCGACTAGAATAATGTCAGGATCTTGCCGCATGATGGAACGAATACCGTTGGCAAAATCCACTTTATTCACCTCTGCCACTGATGTCTGGCGCATCATCGTGACTGGATATTCAACCGGATCTTCCAACGTCATAATATTCACGGTTTCATCATTAAGATGTGAAAGTAGCGAATATAGCGTGGTGGTTTTGCCGCTACCAGTTGGGCCTGTGACCACTAAAATACCTTCTGGGCGCGTCATCATTAATTTTAATTGCGCTAAAGTATTCGTGCGTAAACCCATGCGCTCCAGCGGAATAATCGATTTTTCACGGTCCAGCACGCGCAAGACGATATTTTCGCCATGAATAGTCGGATGCGTAGACACCCTGAAATCAATTGGACGTCCACATAGATTCATGTTCAAACGACCATCTTGTGGCGAACGCGTTTCGGCAATGTCCATTCCCGAAATCACTTTTAAGCGTACTGCAATGCCAGGCCAATAGCTTTTGTGAATACTTCGCACCTGCTGCAACACGCCGTCAATACGGTATCTGATACGCAAAAAAGCATACTCTGGCTCAAAGTGAATATCCGATGCAGCGCGCTTTACCGCATCCATCAGTAACGCGCCCACTAATCGTACAACTGGCTGTGTGTATTCATCACCATCAGCAGTTAAGCTTTGATAGTCAATTTCGCCCGTTTCAATCTCGCGCAGAATTCCATCAACTGAAAGCTCATATCCATAAAATTGATCAATATGTTCTTCTAATTGCGCCTCAGCCGCCATCACAGGTTTAAGCTGAATCTGTCCACCCAACATGGCGCGTAACTGGTCTAGCGCCACCACGTTAAACATATCGGCCATCGCCACAATCATGGTTTTGGTGATGTCTTCATAGGCAACCGGCAATAAATGATAGCGCCTTGAAAAATCCTCTGGCACCATTCTTAGCGCATCATTATCAGCAACGACAGTGCTTAAATCGATACTTTCTTGGCCAATCGTATGCGCAACTAAATCGCGCACCATGCTTTCCGACACAAAGCCCAAGCGCACTAATTGACGGCCTAGCGGAATATTATTTTGCTCTTGCTCAATCAAAGCAATGCGCAGCTGATCTTGACTAATCAAGCCCTGCTGCATCATCAGCTCGCCCAAGCGTAATTTACGACGCTGTTCTGTCATTATTGAAACCTGTTTTTGTTTAGTTTATGCATTGCCATTGGTGTGTTTTCTTACTTTTTCTTATGTTATTTTTCTAAGTTAACTAGTTTTTTTCATCAATTTTTATTGAATCGCCGCAATACGTGCTTCTAGCACGTTTTTATCAATATTCGAGCTGCCCGATTGTGCCAGCTGTAACGCGCGCTGATAATAGGGTAACGCCAACTTTGGCTTACCTAATTGATCTAAACTGACCGCCAAATTAAATGCATTATCCGCACTGGCATTTAAGCGAAAAGCATCAAAATACGCTTGCTGTGCCGCTGCCCATTGATTTAAATCTGCATAGAAATTACCTAATGTCGCGTGTAAATTCGCATCATCTGGTTGTTTTGCCAGCATATTTTTAATACGGCTTTCATTATTTGCTGCATCACCCTGATTTGCTAAATTAGTTGGCGACTGACTATCTAAAATGGCAGACGTTGCCAACGCATTTCTAGGCTCTACTTCCAACACTTTTGCATACCAGCCGTTCGCATCCGCGATGCGGCCTTGTCTTTGCGCAATCGCACCTAAACCAAGCAAAGCATCCACATTACGCACATCACGCTGCAGCACTTGCCGATAAAGCTTACTGGCTACATCATCATTGCCTGCGTTATAAGCATTAAAAGCATCCATCAAAATAGGGTTAACACCCATTTGCGGTTTAGTTTTAGACACTTGAATAGAAGCACTTTTCGAAGCGATATTTTCAAACCCAATTGTTCTTGGCTCGTTGCGATTAACCTGAGCTAATCTATTGCCAGGTGTTTTTTCAACCAACATTTGGTTAAGTACCACCTCATTTTCAGTCAAACTTTCTTCTCTAAATGCTGCTGATTTTGGCGTATTTTTAAGCGGCTTCTCTGCTTGCATTGCGACTTCATTGGCTTGTGTAATTGTCGGCTCAATCGCTTGCGGGGCAGATTGTCTTTCAAGTGTCGCTTCTACAACGGGCTGATCTGGTGTTATTTGTGCATTAGGCTCTGCCTGTGAAGCTATTGTTTGGACTGTATTTTCTGGCAATGTCGCCACAGGCTTAACTGTTGATAAACTTGGTGAGAAATCTGGCGCGCGATCTAAAAATAAATAAAAATACGCGGCAACCGCTAGTAATACACACAAGCTAACACCAGCGATTAATGCCAATATTGTATTTTGATTATTAGATTCGATGCGCTTTGCTGCAAATACATTAGCGGCACTTTTTGCTGAGGCTTTACTAGTATTAGCGTGAATATCGGCTGCGGAAGCCTTGTTGTTTGCGGCCGGCTCTTGCAACCGAAATGGACTGGTAGTGGAAAAAATATCTGGATTATTTTGTGTGTTGCCGCGGTCAACTGCGCTGTCTAATTTTTTATCAGCTACGCTTTTATTAGCAATAGGTGATAACTCCATTTCTAACGCATTGGCTGGGCTGCTGCCAATTTTGCCGATGCTGCATTTACTGCTGGTTTTGTAATCGTATTTACTAATACTTGAGGTTTGCGTTTTGTTGCAGAATCACTGCCAGTTTCCAGCACTTTATCGGCTTGCTTAGTGTCAGCTATTTGGGCTTTTAATTCCTGCGCTTTGGCCTCTTGCGCCTTTGCTTCTTGCGCTTTATCTAATGCTTTAATCAGTAAACTCATTGATTAATCTACCCGCAAACATCCACAAATCAATTCGCTTGTTCCAGCACATTTAGTAATTGCTGTGCAGGCAGATATTGTTTGTAGCTTTGTAGCTCATCACTTTCTAAGCTGGCATTGGTAATCACGGTCGGACGCAGAAAAATCACTAATTCAGTTTTGCGATTCAAATTATCGCGGCCTTTAAAAATATTACCTACACCAGGGACATCCATTAGGCCAGGTACGCCATCCGTATTACGTTGTATCTCATCTTGCATCAAGCCACCTAACACTGCGGTGCTACCGCTATGAACTTGTAACATTGACTCCATTTCACGCACCTGAATTTCCGGAATTAAGCTGACTATTTGAGTTCTTTGATTGTTATCCCCCGACTGATATACCAATTGTGGATTAGGGTCCTGCTTTCCTGGACCAATAGTTCTTGATATGGTCGGTCTTACATTTATATTAACAATACTAGAGTCACTGATTTGTGGTGTAACACTCATGACAACACCAACCGGTACAGTATTTGGCGTTGTGGTGAATGATTGAAGGTTGGTACCTGACACCCCACTGGCAGACTGTGAAATTTGTGCTTGTATCGTAAAATAAACGATGTTGTCTACTACTTTTAATACAGCCGTCTGGTTATTTAATACCATTAATTTAGGGCTTGATAAAACCTTGGTATCTCCAAACTGCTTAAGCAAAGTCACAGATGCAGCCAGATTACCAAGAGAGCTCATTTGATTGATATATCCAATCGCAATACCCGCTCCACCAATTGAGCCTGGATTAACTTCTGGCCCTAATGATTGTTGGAAAGTAAATCCATCACTACTCGTTCCACGATTTCCAAAGCGGCTCCAATCAATTCCAGCTTGGTAGCTATCGTTTAAACGCACTTCAACAATTGTGGCTTCAATTAAGACTTGTTTTTTTGCGCTACCAATTACCCTATCGATAAACTCTTGTACTTTTTCGTGCTGTTTATTGGTGGCCCGAACACTAATCACGCCTGTTTCCGGGTTAGCAATCACATTAGCTGCAAATAAGGTTTTATATTCCGAACGTTGCTGATTACGCTCTTCAGTTGCAGCCCTTGCCGCTTCTGCCAAAGAGGTTGCCGCAGAAGTTGCTGAGTTGCCGCTAGTATTTGCGTTTGTATTTTGCACACTGGATTCTGGCACACTGCCAAAACGTGACACGATCACTTCCTTATCGGTTTCTGCCAGTAATTCTTTTAAGTTTTGTATTAACGATTCCCACAAATGATTTTTAGAAATGCTATCTACAGAAGTACTTGAGCTATTTTTTGCGCCATTTCCACTTGTATTTGTTATTGTTGTTGAACCATTTGCACCTGTGCTAGCAGCTTGGCCCGTGCTAGAAATTTCAGCCGCGGCCCCAATAAAACCCTTGGTATCACGATTAATATTCACGTAATCCACTTTATAAATGCGCAAAACAGGCTGGTCAGGCGCAATATAAAGTACGTTGCCATCCATTCTGTAAGTCAAATCCACCTGTTTTGCCAAGCGTTCTAAAATGGCAGGCAATGTTTGATCCACTGCATTTAGCGTTGCGCGGCCTTGAATAGACGGATGAATATCAATATTCAGATTACTTTCACGCGCTAATGCAAACAGAATTTCCTTTACCGGCACTTCATTCACAACCACGCTATAAGTTTGTGCTTTGGTTGTTTGTTTTGGTATGGGTAATTGTGGATTATTGCGAATGGTTTTAGGGATTGGCGCTATATTTGTCGAATTTTGATTGGGGTTTTGTGGCGTTAAACCGCCGTCAATATGGCCTTTAGATGGCGGCACTACAGACTCATGCGCGCAACCAGCCACAATGAAATAAATGGCTGATAAAAAGCCAAATTTCAATCGTTTAAATTTGTTGTTTTGACTAAGCACGACGTGCCTGCTCCCTAATAATTGCGTACGCTATGTGTTATCGCATAAGCCGCGTTAAATTGCAATACTAAGCCATTGAATTTCTTATAGGTTTTAATTATAAAATAGCCACATTATGGCGTTTGTTGTATTTCTTGCCGCACGCCAGCAATTGTGCGTAATTGTGGGCGATTCTTTTGTATTTCCACCGGTAATTTTTTTAATGCCTGCGTGGCCTCGAGTCGATTAGCAAAACTGCCATACAACACCGTTAAAAATGGCTGGTTGCTGACTTTGGTGCGAAATACATAAATATTGTCCAACTCAATTTTTTGACTTAAATTCATTAAATCTGCCGTTAATTGTGCATCACTATTCGCGCCCATCAATTGAATGCTCACGGTTGCGGGCGGCTGACTTTCAAGCCAATTTGAAGTGGCGCTTAAACGCCGACTTAGAATATCTTCTGATACTGTGTTTGAAACACTTGCAGGCGCTGCAGCAACTGGGCTAACGGTATTAGCAACGGCAACATCTTTTGCAGCGGATTTTGCGCTTAAATCTTGCGTTAACTTTGGTGAGTTAACAGTATCTGAAGCCTTAACAGCCACTACAAGCGGTTTTTGCAATAAATAACTGGTTAAGTATCCCAATGCCAATCCGACTATTAGCAAGCCAGCCCACATCAAAATTTGTGATTTTTTTGCGGTTAACTTTGATTGCTCTAAACCGAACTCACTGTCTTTAATCGCCGCACGCACTTGCTTTGGCGTTACTTGGTACAAATTATCTGCAAAAGCAGACAGCAATGCTTTATCGGCCAGAATATTCACACGTCTAACCAAACCTTGCGCAGAAGAAGCAATGGCACTCACCGCCGATTTTGTGAATAAATGTGGGCCAAAATAACCCGCTGCGCGCAATCTGAATATAAGATATTCGCCAATTTCTTTCTGGTCTAACGGTGCCAAATTAAAGCTATGTGTAATGCGTTCACGCAATTGTCGAATTTGTGTTTGATTCAAGTTTTCGTCTAACTCTGGCTGACCAAACAATACAATTTGCAGCAATTTATCATGATTGGTCTCTAGATTTGAAAGCAGTCTGATTTCTTCTAAAGTCGCTATCGGCATACCTTGCGCTTCTTCCACAAAAATCACTACTTGTTTACCCGCCGCATGGCGCGCCAATAAATGACTCTGCAACACTTGCATCACTTTTAAGCGATCTGCGTTTTTGGGCAGCTTGAGTTGCAACTCAAACGCGATAGCATGCAAGATATCTTCTGGCGCCACACTGGGGTTCGCCAGATAAATGCTCTCGATTTTTTCTGGCAACATGGTTTGCAACATACGGCATAACATAGTTTTTCCGCTACCGACTTCGCCCACCACTTTAACGATGCCTTCGCCATTAATAATCGCATAAATCAACGCGTCTAAAACCGCACCGCGCTTACCTCCAGTGTAAAAAACTTCGGTATTGGGTGTGATTTTAAATGGCGGTTCTTTTAAACCAAAATGCGCGTAGTACATACTATTGACGAACCGTGAAAAAAACCATTGAACAAATAATTTTTAATATCATTTTTCTTCTTGTAATTGAATACGGCTATATAGCGTCGTTCGATTAATCCCCAACATTTTGGCTGCTTGGCTCAAGTTGCCATGCGTGATCTTCATCGCGGCTTCTACATAAGCTTTTTCCCAAGATTTTAAAACTTGGTCTAAATTAACATTCGCTTCATTTTGCAAATGTTGCAGCGCATAACCCGATAAATCGCCACTATTGCTAATGGTTGGCACGCCATCAATCTCATTTTGGCGCGATAAATCCAATTCCGCAGAAAGCTGTACCTCATTAACCGTTTGACCAGCGTACTTTGCAATCAAACGGATAATGATATTGCGCAGCTCGCGCACATTGCCTGGGAAATGATAGGTGAGCCAACGTGATTGCGCTTTTGCGTCTAGTTTAAATGATTGCTGACCTGTTTCGCGTGCATAAAAATCATTGAAATGCTGCAACAAAATCAAACTATCTTCTGCCAAATCGCGCAACGGTGGGACTTTGACGGCAAAAACACTTAAGCGATGATATAAGTCCGATCTGAAATTGCCTGCACGCACTTCAGCACGTAGATCTCTATTGGTTGCCGCGACTACTCGTGCTTTACTTTTGCGCACTTGCGTTTCGCCCACACGCGTATATTCACCATTTTCCAGCACGCGCAATAGTTTTGCCTGCATCTCAAGCGGCAATTCACCAATTTCATCTAAGAAAAGTGTGCCTTCATTCACATCTTCAAAATAGCCAGTGTTGGCATTTGCCGCGCCTGTAAAAGCGCCTTTGGCATGTCCAAATAAAATGGATTCAGCCAACATGGGCGAAATTGCCGCACAATTAATCGATAAATACGGTTGTTTGGCACGTTTGCTAAAGCGATGAAAGTTGCTTGCAACGCGCTCTTTACCTGAACCCGACTCACCCTCAATCAATACTGGAAAAGGTGAATCGGCAAATTGACGAATCTGTGTGATTAAGGTTTGCATGGGCAAACTTTCGCCAATCATGCCGCCATTTTTGTCTTCTGCTTGTTGCGTTTGCGCTTGTTCGGTTAACTCAACACTTTGTACTTTTAATGAATTTAAAAGCAGCTCTTTCAGCTTATCAACGTCACAAGGTTTAGGAATAAAATCCAGTGCGCCTAAAGCAAGTGCGTGTTTTACATTCACATCATCACTTTGACCAGAAAGCACATGAATTTTCATGCTGGGTGAATGCGCAAGCAGTTCACCAATCATCTTAAAGCCTTCGTCTGGCTTATGTTGTGAAGGCGGCAAGCCTAAATCGACCAGCGCCAAAGCAGGCGGTTCGTCGAGTTGACGAAGCAAGCTTTTAGCCTGCGCACGCGAATCTGCCACGCATACTTCAAAGTGTTTACTTAATACAAAGTGGAGGGTATCGGTAATGAGGGGATCATCGTCGATAATCATGAGCACAGGACGAAGCTCAGCCATTGATTTATCCTTATAATTGAAACGTTTAGTTATTTTTTATTAAGGATACTATAACCGTTAAAAAGCAGGCTATCAATCCATGTTTGCTTAAATTGGCGCAAGTGGATTATTAAGTGAATTTAAACTCTGTAATTGCGCTTAAATCCAATTTAAAGTTTCTGTTTTGATATATACAGGTGATATAAAGTTGATTTATGGAATATAGGCTTTGCTTAGTTTGCCACTTCGCAGCGTGTTGCTTTCTCATCAGGAGATTACTTTAGTCGTCATAAATTTCCCAAAAGGACAAGAGAAGGACAAATAGCTTTTTAGCTTCTTGGCGAAACTTAACAAAGCGAATAACGGATTAAATTTGAGAGAAATTGATGGGGTGGCTGATGGGGCTCGAACCCACGACAACAGGAATCACAATCCTGGACTCTACCAACTGAGCTACAGCCACCATTGAAACGAAACAACTGAAACCAAAGTTTGGTCTGCCCGACAGGAATCGAACCTGTAACCCCCAGCTTAGAAGGCTGGTGCTCTATCCGGTTGAGCTACGGGCAGATGGTTACACGTTTGAAACACAAACATTTAAAGGGAAGACCACTTTATTTTTACTGCTAAAGTAATTGGTCGGCGTGGAGAGATTCGAACTCCCGACATCCTGCTCCCAAAGCAGGCGCGCTACCAGGCTACGCTACACGCCGAAGAGGCAGAAATATAGCGCAATACCGCCTTTTGGTCAATTCTAATATGTTAAAATCACTGTTTATTTTTAATAATTGTTGAATTTACCCGTATGACAGCACAAATTATCAATGGTAAGGCGATTGCAGAAGCGTTGCTGAATGACATTAAAGCCAAAATTACCACTCGTTTGAGTAATGGCAAACGCGAGCCTTGTTTGGCAGTTGTGCTGGTGGGCGCCGATCCAGCTTCGCATATTTACGTGCGTAACAAACGTTTAGCCAGTGAAAAAGCGGGCGTTAAATCCATTGTGCATGAATTGCCTGCAACAATTAGTGAGGCTGAATTATTTGCCTTAATAGATAACCTTAACAAAGATAAAACGATTGACGGTATTTTGGTGCAATCACCATTACCAGCGCAAATATCCGATGAAAAAATTATAGAACGCATTAGCGTAGATAAAGATGTGGATGGCTTTCATCCTTACAACATTGGCCGTTTGGCCGTGCGGCAGCCCACACTGCGCTCCTGTACACCTTTTGGCGTCATTAAAATGTTAAAAGCCAGCAACATTAATTTAATGGGCTTAGATGCGGTTATTGTGGGCGTTTCTAACCATGTAGGGCGGCCAATGGCATTAGAGTTGTTATTAGCCGGCTGCACAACTACCAGCTGCCACCGCCACACTAAAGACTTGGCAGAAAATATCAAACGCGCAGATTTAATTGTCGCTGCTGCAGGCAAGCCAGGCCTAATTAAAGGTGAATGGATTAAACCTGGGGCGATTGTTGTTGATATTGGTATTAATCGACTTGAAGATGGTTCTATTTGTGGTGATGTGGATTTTAATGCGGCAAAAGAACGCGCCAGTTATATTACGCCTGTCCCTGGTGGGGTTGGGCCGATGACAGTAGCTACGTTAATGGAAAATACATTATTAGCTTTGGAGCTAAGCGAAAAGCGCGTTAATGCGTATTAACCTTAAAGCCAGTCTAAATGAGTTTTTGCATATCTAGCACAATAGGTGTACACTCGCGCGATTGAAAATTTCAAAAAATTATCATTCTAATTTTTTCAAGTAACTGATTTTATTATAAAAACTAGCTGGAAAAACAATGGCAGAAACCCTTACTAAAACATTCACTCCTTATCAGCCAAAACCTGATGAGGAATACATGAATAAAAATCAACTGAATCATTTTCGGGCTATTTTAAATAACTGGAAATCTGATTTAAGTCACGATATCGACAAAACTGTGCACACGATGCAAGATGAAGTCACCATGTTTGCTGACCCGAATGACCGTGCCAGTCAAGAATCTGATATGGCTTTAGAGCTACGTAATCGCGACCGCGAACGTAAGTTAATTAAAAAAATCGATGAAACATTACGCAATATTGATGCGGGTGAATATGGTTATTGCGAAGGTTGTGGCGTAGAAATCGGTTTAAAACGTTTAGAAGCACGCCCTACTGCAACATTGTGCATTGATTGCAAAACATTGGACGAAATGCGCGAAAGACAAGTCGCTAAATAATGTGACGGTTAAATAGTTAACCATATTTTTAGTGTAAAAAATATTGGCAACAAAACATGATTAATAAAAAGCCCGCTTTCGCGGGCTTTTTATTATCTAAACTGATTACTGCGCAGTATCTTCTTTCGCTGGCGCATCAATCAAAGCTTTCATGCTTAAACGCACTTTACCTTTGTCATCAATTTCCACTACTTTTACTTTAACAATATCGCCTTCTTTTACAAAATCACTTACCGCATTGACACGTTGATGCGCGATTTGTGAAATGTGTACCAAACCATCTTTACCTGGTAGCAAGCTAACTACCGCACCAAAGTCTAGCAACTTAACCACTGGACCTTCATAAATTTGGCCAACTTCAACTTCAGCAGTAATTTCTGCAATACGACGTTGCGCTTCAGCACCTTGTTCTGCACTAGTACAAGCGATTTTAATGGTACCGTCATCTTCGATATCAATGCTGGTGCCAGTTTCTTCTGTTAATGCACGAATCACCGCGCCGCCTTTACCAATCACATCACGGATTTTATCCGCATTAATTTTCATGGTGATAATACGCGGTGCAAATGCTGACATTTCAGTGTTAACCGTGCTCATAGCTGATTGCATAATGCCTAAAATATGCGCACGACCTTCTTTGGCTTGTGCCAATGCCACTTGCATAATTTGTGCAGTAATACCGGTAATTTTAATGTCCATTTGTAGCGCGGTAATACCATCTTCTGTACCGGCTACTTTAAAGTCCATATCACCCAAGTGATCTTCATCACCTAAAATATCCGTTAACACCGCAACGCGGTTGCCTTCTTTAATCAAGCCCATCGCAATACCTGCTACGTGGTTTTTAAGCGGCACGCCAGCGTCCATCATCGCCAAGCTACCACCACAGACTGAAGCCATTGAGCTAGAACCGTTTGATTCAGTGATTTCTGAAACAATACGCACGGTGTAACCAAACTCCTCTGGTGTTGGTAATGCAGCTAATAAAGCACGCTTGGCTAAACGACCATGACCAATTTCACGACGTTTTGGTGTACCAACGCGGCCAGTTTCACCTGTCGCATACGGAGGCATGTTGTAGTGCAACATAAAGCGATCTTTAAACTCACCTTGTAATGCGTCAATCACTTGCTCATCACGGCCTGTACCCAATGTAACAACCACTAAAGCCTGTGTTTCGCCACGTGTGAATAATGCAGAACCATGAGTGCGCGGCAATACACCAGTGCGCACAGTAATTGGACGCACAGTACGTGTATCACGACCATCAATGCGTGGCTCACCATTCAAGATTTGACTACGAACAGTTTTCGCTTCTAAATTAAAGAACTCTGTTTTAATTTTATTCGCTTCATCTGTTGAAGTGTTTTCGTTAATCAATTCACCTAAAACACGATTTTTGATTTCGTCTAATTTAGCAGAACGTGCGCCTTTTGCTTTAATTTGAAAAGCCGCATTCACATCTGCCGCAGCTAAATCAGCCACCTTTGCAATCAATGCTGTATCTGGCTCTGGAGCAACCCAATCCCAAGCATCTTTACCTGCTTCTGCAGATAATTCGTTAATCAATTTGATCACTGCTTGCATTTGCTCGTGACCATAAACAACTGCGCCCAACATTACTTCTTCTGATAGCTCTTTCGCTTCAGATTCAACCATCATCACGGCAGTTTCAGTCGCTGCAACCACTAAATCTAAATCCGTTACTTCTAATTGTGCTTTGGTTGGATTTAATACATATTCACCATCAATATAGCCAACGCGCGCTGCACCCAGTGGGCCAAAGAATGGGATGCCTGATAATGACAAAGCTGCTGATGCACCAATAATCGCAGGAATATCAGAATCGATTTCTGGATCAGACGACATCACAGTCGCAACAATTTGTACTTCATTCAAAAATGCTTCTGGGAATAACGGGCGGATTGGGCGATCAATTAAACGTGATGTAAGCGTTTCTTTTTCTGAAGGGCGACCTTCACGCTTAAAGAAACCACCTGGGATCTTACCTGCTGCATAAGTTTTTTCCATATAATCAACGGTTAATGGAAAGAAATCTTGACCTGCTTTTACTTCATGTTTACCAACAACTGTTACCAAAACAACCGTATCACCATAACTAACTAAGACTGCGCCATCTGCTTGACGCGCGATTTCACCTGTTTCAATCGTGAGCTCATGCGCACCATATTGAATACTTTTTTTCACTTTATTAAACATTAGGTTTCCTTTTCAATTCAATTAATTGCTATTCACTACCCAATAGCAACTGACTCTAAATTTGTGATAAATAGTTAAAACAAAAAAGCCGACGCATATCACCATGCAATCGGCTTTCCTTAGATTATAAAAGTGCTTCCAGAATTAAAGATTTAAACTTTAAAAAACTTAACACTTTTATAAACAATTACTTACGTAAGCTCAAACGCTCAATCAATGTTTGATAACGGCTTACATCTCTACTTTTTAGGTAATCTAACAAACGACGACGTTGACTAACCATTGCCAATAAACCGCGGCGTGAGTGATTGTCTTTTTTGTTTGCTTTGAAATGTTCTGTCAAATAAGTAATACGATTTGTTAAAAGCGCAACTTGCACTTCTGGACTACCTGTATCACCTTGTTTTAATTGATATGCTGCTACTACTTTTGCTACATCTGCTGCTGTAATTGCCATCTTTTTTCCTTTGAGTTAGCGTCAATGTAAAAACAGGCTTATTAAAACTCCGCCCGCAAATACATTCATTTACGAATAATCCAGCATTCTAACGTGATTGATTATTTTTAACAAGCGCTTTATACATCGCAAGCCATTCATTCAATTACACTTTTTAATCTTTTATAATGATTAAGTTAAAGCTTTTAAGGTGTTAATATGCTGAACGCTGAATAAGCCTTTTAGGTGCGATTTTTCCGTCATCCTGCAACAAACCTAAGCCTATAAATTGATTCTTCTCATCATAAAGCCGCATATCATCGCCGACTGACAAGCTTTTAAGTAGATTGCCAGCTATCCAAACCGCTTGGCCTAACATGAGAAAATGCGCAGCATCTACATTTAGCACAACTTTTTGTAAGCTTTCAATTGATGAATCAACTGGTAATAACAACGCATCTCGACTTTGCTGAGTTAACGCTTCTAATTGCTCAATTGTGATAGCGTTTGCTAATAAATAACCTGCGGTTTCTGTGCGTCGCAAACCAATTAAATGCGCGCCACAACCAAGCTCCGCACCAATATCTTCTGCCAGCGTGCGAATGTAAGTACCTTTGCTGCAGCTGACCGTAATTTCAGCAACATCGCCATTTAACTTGTTAACAATAACATTTTGTATAGTGATTAACCGTGCTTTACGCTCAATATTCACACCTGCTCGCGCATATTCGTACAAAGCTTTACCTTCATGCTTTAAAGCAGAATACATCGGCGGCATTTGGCTTATTTCACCTAAAAACCGTTTGCAGGTTGATTCGAATTCAGTGTAATTAACATTGACTGGCGCAGTCGTTAACACTTCGCCTTCTGCATCTCCAGTGCTGGTGGTTGCTCCCAATTTAATGGTAGCGAAATAGGTTTTATCTGCATCAGTTACATATTGGGCAAACTTGGTCGCTTCACCCAAACAGATTGGTAACAAACCAGTCGCTAGCGGGTCAAGCGTACCAGTGTGGCCCGCTTTGGCGGCAGAAAATAGCCACTTTACTTTTTGTAATGCTTGATTAGATGAAAAGCCGAGCGGCTTATCGAGTAATAAAACGCCATTAATGGCGCGTTTC
This sequence comes from Methylotenera versatilis 79, assembly GCF_000384375.1. Lineage (NCBI taxonomy): Bacteria > Pseudomonadati > Pseudomonadota > Betaproteobacteria > Nitrosomonadales > Methylophilaceae > Methylotenera > Methylotenera versatilis. The sequence continues at coordinate 679,935 of NZ_ARVX01000001.1, forward strand.
GTGCGTTTGAATTGCAAAGCTAGAAGTATTATCTGACGGTTTATTAATCTTGGTTTTTATCGGTCGCGCGCGCCGCATCAATTAATTGCGCCATTTTCATACCATTATCAATAGATGCGTCATACACAAAATGCAATTGTGGCACAGTACGTAACAACATGCGCTTGGCAATCTGTGTACGCAAAAAACCTGCGGATTTTTCAAGCCCTTGCTGAATACTGTCGCTAGCTTTTGCCGCCGTATAAAAAATCTTGGCATGCGCCATATCGCCCGTCACTTCAACTTGCGTGATAGTAATCATGCCTACGCGCGGATCTTTTACTTCAAACTGCAATAAGTCCGCTAACTCACGTTGCATTTGCTCTGCAACGCGGGTTGCTCTTGAAAATTCTTTTGCCATTAGAGCGTTCTTGCCACTTCTACCATTTCGTAAACCTCAAGTATGTCGCCCACTTCAATGTCATTGTAATTTTTCAGTGACAAACCGCACTCAAAGTTGTTTTTCACTTCTTTTACATCGTCTTTAAAGCGTTTCAATGAGTCTAATTCGCCTGTGTGAATAATCACATTGGCACGCAACACACGCACGCGTGAGTTGCGTTTGATCATGCCGTCTTGCACATAACAACCCGCAATTGAACCCACTTTTGAAATACGGAATACTTCGCGAATCTCTACCGTACCAATCATACTTTCTCGTTGCTCTGGTTTCAGCATGCCACCTAAAGCCGCTTTTACTTCGTCAACTGCTTCATAAATAATATTGTAATAACGTACATCAACACCCAAATTATCAATCAATTTACGCGAACCAGCATCGGCACGTACGTTAAAACCAATCAGCACAGCACCAGAAGCAGCACTTAAGTTCACATCAGACTCAGAAATTGCACCAACGCCCGTATGAATAATATGCACTTTCACTTCAGCGGTTGATAGTTTTTGTAAACTGGTTGCCAACGCTTCGTAAGAGCCTTGCACATCTGATTTAATAATCAGGTTCAATGTTTGCACTTCACCTTCAGCCATTTGATCAAACATATTTTCAAGCTTGGCCGCTTGCTGTTTCGCGAGTTTTACATCACGGAACTTGCCTGCGCGGAAGTTTGCAATTTCACGGGCTTTGCGCTCGTCATTCAATACAATCACTTCTTCGCCAGCACTTGGAACATCTGAAAGACCTAATATTTCAACTGGAATCGATGGCCCAGCCTCTTTAATATCATTACCAGACTCATCCAACATGGCGCGTACTTTACCGAAAGTAGATCCCGCTAAAATCATATCACCGCGTTTTAATGTACCAGATTGCACCAATACTGTTGTTACTGGACCGCGACCTTTATCAAGCCTGCCTTCAATCACCAAGCCTTTAGCTGGCGTATTTTTTGGTGCTTGCAACTCTAAAATTTCAGCTTGCAACAATACTGCCTCTAACAACTCATCAATACCTTGACCTGTTTTAGCAGAAACTTCGCGGAACATGACTTCACCACCAAAGTCTTCAGGAACCACTTCTTGCGCAACCAATTCTAGCTTGACGCGTTCAGGCGCAGCATCTGGCTTATCAATTTTATTGATTGCCACTACCAACGGCACACCTGCGGCTTTAGCATGATGAATCGCTTCAATGGTTTGCGGCATCACGCCGTCATCCGCAGACACGACTAAAATCACAATATCGGTCGCTTTTGCACCACGTGCACGCATAGCAGTAAACGCCTCATGGCCTGGTGTATCTAGGAAAGTCACCATGCCACGTGGCGTTTCCACATGGTAAGCACCAATGTGTTGCGTAATGCCGCCAGCCTCGCCTGTAGCCACTCGGCTCCGACGAATATAATCGAGCAACGATGTTTTACCGTGATCCACATGACCCATTACCGTTACCACTGGTGGACGGGTTTCCAAAACAGCCTGCGCATGTTCGGCTTCTTCCAAGAACACTTCAGGATCATTCGGTGCAGCAGCTGAGGCTTTATGGCCCATTTCTTCCACTAAAATAATGGCGGTTTCTTGATCCAAAACTTGGTTAATCGTCACCATCATGCCCATGGTCATGAGTTTTTTAATGACTTCGCCCGATTTAACCGCCATTTTATGTGCTAATTCAGCAACAGTAATCGTTTCTGGCACTAAGACTTCATAGATGATTGCCTCAGTTGGTACTGTAAATGCGTGTTCTGCATCATCATCGTGATGTGATCTGTTTTTACCTTTTGGTGACCGCCAATTAGAGCCTGTCGTCACCGCGCCACGTGTTTTCAAACCACGTTTTTTATTCTCGGCATCAGTCCACTCTTTATTATTACCTTTAACTTTTTTGGCATCTTTAGTCGCAGCAGGTTTTGCTACAGCGCCTGGTTTCGCAACGGGCTTATGTAACGTACCTTCTGACAATTTGGCTGCTTTAACTTTAGCGGCTTCTGCTTCAGCAACTTTTCTTGCCTCTTCATCTATACGGCGCTGTACAAGCTCTTGTTTTTTGCGTACGTCTTCTGCTTGCATCGCAGCCAAAGTTGCATGTCGTTTAGCTTCTGACTCGCGAATTGCAACTTGCTCAGGTGTTAACACTTGTTTTTTAAGTGTTGTTGTCGTTTTTATAGCTGGAACCTCTTCCACAACTGGCTCAGTTTTAATCTCAACAGGCGCTTCAACCTCAACAACTGGCAACTCTTCAGGCACAACAATTTCTTCCACCTCAACAACCGACTCAACTATTTCAGGCTCAGTTGCTTGTGGCACTTCAATTGGCTCTTCAACAGGCAACTCTTGTACTTCAACTGTTGGCGCTGCTGCTTCCGATTCATCAGGACGCTCTAATACACGTTTTTTACGCACTTCTACTTGAATCGTGCGCGCACGACCAGAGCTATCAGTTTTTTTGATCTCTGTATTTGATTTGCGTGTCAATGTGATTTTATTTTTCGGCGCCTGCTCTGCGCCATGTTCTTTACGCAGAAAATCTAACAGCGCAGTTTTATCTGCTTCTTCCAATTTATCTTCTAAAGCCGATTTAACGACACCCGCACTTTTAAGCTGATCAAGCAGCAAAGCGGTCGGCAGCCCTAGCTCTGCGGCGAATTGTGCTACGGTTGTTTGTGCCATTTACTGCTCCAATCTTTCTATTTTCTACACTACTCATTCAACATCATGTGGCGCAAGATCTTGCCATCAATGTGAGCACTTATTTTTGTCACTTAACTTACATTAATACGGCCATTAACTACGGTTTATTTAAACCAAGGCGCGCGTGCTGTCAGAATCAAGCCTTTAGCCCGCTCTGCATCCATACCAGTTATTTCAACCAGCTCATCAACAGCCAATTCCGCCAAATCATCCATTGCAGAAATGCCTTTAGAAGCTAATAAATGTGCAGTTGCATCATCCATACCATCCATCGTCAGTAAATCTTCAGCCGCTTCCTCTACTTTTTCTTCTTTGGCAATTGCCTCGGTCAATAAAGCAGCACGTGCACGTGAACGTAATTCGTTAATTGTATCTTCATCAAATGCGTCGATTTCAGCCATTTCAGCCAATGGTACGTAAGCAATTTCTTCTAACGTACTAAAACCTTCTTGCACTAAGATATCGGCAACTTCTTCATCCACATCCAGTTTTTCCATAAATAACTGGCTCACATTGGCGTACTCAGTTTGATTTTTTTCTGCCGCTTGTTCTTCAGTCAGAATATTCAACGTCCAACCTGTTAACTCTGAAGCTAAGCGTACATTTTGTCCGCCTCGGCCGATAGCTAGAGCCAACTGCTCTTCATTAACCACTACATCCATGCTGTGCGCATCTTCGTCCACAACAATAGAAGAAACTTCCGCTGGTGCCATTGCATTAATCACAAACTGCGCTGGTTCCATGCTCCACAATATAATATCTACGCGCTCACCAGCTAATTCACCCGTTACCGCTTGCACGCGTGAACCGCGCATCCCCACACAAGTGCCTACCGGATCTAAACGTTGGTCATTAGTTTTAACCGCAATTTTTGAGCGTAAGCCAGGGTCGCGGGCGGCAGCGCGAATCTCTAGCAAACCCTCTTCAATTTCAGGTACTTCTAATTCAAATAAACGTTTTAAAAAGTCTGGCGCGATACGCGATAAAATCAATTGAGGGCCACGACCGCCACGCTCAATGCGTGATAGATAAGCACGTACGCGATCACCAACACGTAAATTCTCTTTTGGAATCATTGCTTCGCGCGGCAACAAACATTCAATACGACCTACTTCAATAATCGCGCTGCCTTTTTCCATGCGTTTAATCACGCCTGTGACCAAGTTTTCATTGCGACTCAAAAAGTCTTCTAATATTTGCTCGCGCTCTGCTTCACGCACTTTTTGCAAAATCACTTGTTTAGCTGCTTGTGCGCCAATACGACCGAATTCGATAGACTCTAGTGGCTCTTCATAAAAATCACCAATCGCGCGGTCTTTTGCATGTTCACTTTCTTCGTCGAACTGAAAAGCCGAGTTTTCCAACAAATCATATTCAACATATTGCCAGCGCCTAAAGGTTTCATAGGCCCCACTTTCACGATCGATTGTGACGCGAATATCTGCATCATCATGATGTTTTTTCTTAGTAGCCGATGCCAAAGCTAACTCTAAAGCTGTAAAAATCACTTCTTTACTCACGTTTTTTTCGTGGGCTAAAGCATCTACTAATAATAAAATCTCACGACTCATCACAATCTCCAACTTTTTATATATTCTAATTTACTGTCATTATTTACCTCACATTAAATGTGAGGCGACAAAACATTTAACCGTCTAAAACTCAGGGCTTAAACGTGCCTTATCAATATTACTTAAAGCCAATTTATAGTCACTGCCTTCAAACTCCAACAGAATATGACTATCTTCAACACCTTTTAAAATACCGACAAATGTTTTACGTGGTAAAGCACTTTTGGCGGCGCCAGCACTTTGATCTTTAACGCCGATACGCAGCTTAATTTGCGCTCGCTCACCGACAAATCGCACAAAGTCTTTTTCTTTTTTTAATACACGATCCATACCCGCTGAAGAAATCTCCAAGCGGTCGTAATCAATTTCATGATCCACTGTTAATACATTACCCAACTGATTACTGACTAACACGCAATCATCAATATTGATACTATCTTTAATATCGGTCGGGTTTAATTTATCAATAAACACGCGCAACAATTTGCCGCGATTTGAAATCTCGAGATCAACCAACTCAAAACCGAGTTGAGTGACTGTTTTATCAATTAAGCCATGCAAATCTTGCATTACCGCACATCCTTAAACGCTACATACCGAGCAGAAACAAAAAATGGGCAAAAAGCCCATCGAATTATTCACCTATTATACCAATTAATTCAAGCAATTGGAATCCAATCAGTCTTTCATTTTGCATTAACTAGTATAGTGAGTTTTTTGTTTTTATGCCTTACTACCGCTTAGAAAGCGTTAAAGACTAGTTAACACTTATTTCAAATACATTATTGACCGCTCTAGAAACGAATAAACCCTCACGAGGAGGGTTTATTGTCAGCCATCGAAGATGACTTGGTATAAATAGCTTGGCAGTGACCTACTTTCGCATGCAAAAAGCATACTATCATTGGCGCTGGTTCGTTTCACGGCCCTGTTCGAGATGGGAAGGGGTGGGTCCAAACCGCTATGGCCGCCAAGCATAACTGGTATCTCATGCGTTTACTGGTTTTCACCCAAACACACAAGCGATTATGCTGTGTTGCCGTCTCATTTTCATGAGGCGTCTGTAACAAATTGGAAGAAGTAAAGTCTTCATACTTTCGTATGGGGTCAAATGGTGTATTGATTACATTATCAGCTTTAGAACAAACCTTCATCTTAGATTACTCATTAACTTAATAATAAGCAATTCAAGTCTTAAGGTTATAGGATCAAGCCTCACGAGCAATTAGTAACGGTCAGCTTAATGCATTACTGCACTTCCACATCCGTCCTATCAACGTCCTGGTCTCGAACGACTCTTTAGGGGGGTTAAACCCCCGGGAAATCTCATCTCAAGGCGAGTTTCACGCTTAGATGCTTTCAGCGTTTATCTCTTCCGCACTTAGCTACCCAGCTATACCATTGGCATGATAACTGGTCCACCAGCGGTGCGTCCACTCCGGTCCTCTCGTACTAGGAGCAGGTCCCTTCAAATTTCCAGCGCCCACGGCAGATAGGGACCAAACTGTCTCACGACGTTTTAAACCCAGCTCACGTACCACTTTAAATGGCGAACAGCCATACCCTTGGGACCGGCTACAGCCCCAGGATGTGATGAGCCGACATCGAGGTGCCAAACTCCCCCGTCGATATGAACTCTTGGGAGGAATCAGCCTGTTATCCCCAGAGTACCTTTTATCCGTTGAGCGATGGCCCTTCCATACAGAACCACCGGATCACTATGACCTGCTTTCGCACCTGCTCGACCTGTCCGTCTCGCAGTCAAGCAACCTTATGCCATTGCACTATCAGTACGATTTCCGACCGTACCTAGGTTACCTTCGCACTCCTCCGTTACTCTTTGGGAGGAGACCGCCCCAGTCAAACTGCCCACCATACACGGTCCCCAGTCCAGATTATGGACCTAGGTTAGAACCTCAACAACATCAGGGTGGTATTTCAAGGTTGACTCCACGAAATCTAGCGACTCCGCTTCAACGTCTCCCACCTATCCTACACAAATCTTGTCAAAGTCCAATGTAAAGCTACAGTAAAGGTTCATGGGGTCTTTCCGTCTAGCCGCGGGTAGATTGCATCTTCACAAACATTTCAACTTCGCTGAGTCCCGAGAGGAGACAGTGTGGCCATCGTTACGCCATTCGTGCGGGTCGGAACTTACCCGACAAGGAATTTCGCTACCTTAGGACCGTTATAGTTACGGCCGCCGTTTACTGGGACTTCAATCAAGAGCTTGCACCCCATCATTTAATCTTCCAGCACCGGGCAGGCGTCACACCCTATACGTCCACTTTCGTGTTTGCAGAGTGCTGTGTTTTTATTAAACAGTCGCAGCCACCTTTTCACTGCAACCCTATCGTGCTTCTAGAGCAAGTCTATACACACTACCAGGGCGCACCTTCTCCCGAAGTTACGGTGCTAATTTGCCGAGTTCCTTCTCCCGGGTTCTCTCAAGCGCCTTAGAATTCTCATCCTACCCACCTGTGTCGGTTTGCGGTACGGTCTTATACAACTGAAGCTTAGTGGCTTTTCTTGGAAGCTTGGTATCAATCACTTCGTCTACAAGTAGACTCGTTATCACGCCTCAGCATAATGTTTCTCCGGATTTGCCTAAAGAAACTGCCTACACGCTTGAACCGGGACATCCAACACCCGGCTGACCTAACCTTCTCCGTCCCCACATCGCATTGTATAAAGGTACAGGAATATTAACCTGTTTCCCATCAGCTACGCATCTCTGCCTCACCTTAGGGGCCGACTCACCCTGCGCCGATGAACGTTGCGCAGGAAACCTTGGGTTTTCGGCGAGGGAGCTTTTCACTCCCTTTATCGCTACTCATGTCAGCATTCGCACTTCTGATACCTCCAGCATCCCTCACAGAACACCTTCGCAGGCCTACAGAACGCTCTCCTACCATGCATCTATATAAATATAGAGCATCCGAAGCTTCGGTTACGTGCTTAGCCCCGTTACATCTTCCGCGCAGGACGACTCGACCAGTGAGCTATTACGCTTTCTTTAAATGATGGCTGCTTCTAAGCCAACATCCTGGCTGTCTATGCCTTCCCACTTCGTTTTCCACTTAGCACGTCATTTGGGACCTTAGCTGTCGGTCTGGGTTGTTTCCCTCTTGACCACGGACGTTAGCACCCATGGTCTGTCTCCCGTAATTGCATTTCTCAGTATTCGGAGTTTGCAATGAGTTGGTAAGATCTTATGATCCCCCTAGTCATAACAGTGCTCTACCCCCGAGAATGATATACGAGGCACTACCTAAATAGTTTTCGGAGAGAACCAGCTATTTCCAAGTTTGTTTAGCCTTTCACCCCTATCCACAGCTCATCCCCAAATTTTTCAACATTTGTGGGTTCGGACCTCCAGTACCTGTTACGGCACCTTCATCCTGGCCATGGATAGATCACTTGGTTTCGGGTCTACACCCAGCAACTAGACGCCCTATTCGGACTCGCTTTCGCTACGCCTCCCCTATCGGTTAAGCTTGCTACTGAATGTAAGTCGCTGACCCATTATACAAAAGGTACGCAGTCACGGAACAAGTCCGCTCCCACTGTTTGTATGCATACGGTTTCAGGATCTATTTCACTCCCCTCCCGGGGTTCTTTTCGCCTTTCCCTCACGGTACTGGTTCACTATCGGTCGATTACGAGTATTTAGCCTTGGAGGATGGTCCCCCCATGTTCAGACAAGGTTTCTCGTGCCCCGCCCTACTTGTCGTTACCCTAGTTCCACACACGGGATTTCGTATAAGGGGCTATCACCCTCTATGGCCGGACTTTCCATTCCGTTCTACTATCGCATATGCTAAAAATAACAGGCTGTTCCATGTTCGCTCGCCACTACTTACGGAATCTCGGTTGATTTCTTTTCCTCGAGCTACTTAGATGTTTCAGTTCACTCGGTTTGCCACAACCTCCCTATATATTCAGGAGGAGTTACCCTTGCGGGTGGGTTTCCCCATTCGGACATTTCCGGATCAAAGCTTGTTTGCCAGCTCCCCGAAACTTTACGCAGGCTACCACGTCCTTCATCGCCTGTAATCGCCTAGGCATCCACCATATGCACTTATTCACTTGATCCTATAACGTTAACACCTGAACCCTTTTTAAATCCAGATATCGCCATGCATGAGAACATGCGTCATAGTTTTTTCTAAAGCTACTTCGTTAATACTGCAAGGTTGTACAGTACTAACTGGTTATTTCTTTTGTTTCATTTATTTCTTGGTTATTTCATGTTGCAACCATTATTACTAATAGTTACGACACTATCTAACTGGAACTAAACGAAGCAAAATATTTCGATTTTGCAATCAATTACTACCCATTTTGAGCACACACATATCATCACAATAGCGTGTACTCACTTTACTTCTTCCATTTTGTTAAAGAACAGTCTAGTTAAAAACTAGAAGTAAGCATTCAAACTTAAACGCTTGCTTCTAATTTCTTACCTTACTTACAACATCAAATTTTTTGGTGGAGGATAACGGGATCGAACCGTTGACCCCCTGCTTGCAAAGCAGGTGCTCTCCCAGCTGAGCTAATCCCCCATTTGAGGCTTATCTGGTGGGTCTGGATGGACTCGAACCATCGACCCCCGCCTTATCAAGACGGTGCTCTAACCAGCTGAGCTACAGACCCTGTTAAGGTAGCAATTACATTGCTGCTTTTGCTATGTTGGCCAATCTTTTTTGATGTTGCTTACTATTAAACGACTGATAAGTGTGAATGTTTGTAGCCAAGGTTTGTTCTCTAGAAAGGAGGTGATCCAGCCGCACCTTCCGATACGGCTACCTTGTTACGACTTCACCCCAGTCATGAATACTACCGTGGTAAGCGCCCTCCTTGCGGTTAGACTACCTACTTCTGGTAAAACCCACTCCCATGGTGTGACGGGCGGTGTGTACAAGGCCCGGGAACGTATTCACCGCGACATGCTGATCCGCGATTACTAGCGATTCCGACTTCATGCAGGCGAGTTGCAGCCTGCAATCCGGACTACGATCGGCTTTCTGGGATTAGCTCCCCCTCGCGGGTTGGCGACCCTCTGTACCGACCATTGTATTACGTGTGAAGCCCTGGCCATAAGGGCCATGAGGACTTGACGTCATCCCCACCTTCCTCCGGTTTGTCACCGGCAGTCCCAATAAAGTGCCCAACTAAATGATGGCAATTATTGGCAAGGGTTGCGCTCGTTGCGGGACTTAACCCAACATCTCACGACACGAGCTGACGACAGCCATGCAGCACCTGTGTTACCGTTCTCTTTCGAGCACTAAACCATCTCTGGTAAATTCGGTACATGTCAAGGCCAGGTAAGGTTTTTCGCGTTGCATCGAATTAATCCACATAATCCACCGCTTGTGCGGGCCCCCGTCAATTCATTTGAGTTTTAATCTTGCGATCGTACTCCCCAGGCGGTCTACTTCACGCGTTAGCTGCGTTACTCATGGATTTTACTCCACCAACAACTAGTAGACATCGTTTAGGGCGTGGACTACCAGGGTATCTAATCCTGTTTGCTCCCCACGCTTTCGTGCATGAGCGTCAATATTATCCCAGGGGGCTGCCTTCGCCATTGGTATTCCTCCACATCTCTACGCATTTCACTGCTACACGTGGAATTCTACCCCCCTCTGACATATTCTAGTCTTGTAGTTTCAAACGCAGTTCCTAAGTTGAGCTCAGGGATTTCACATCTGACTTACAAAACAGCCTGCGCACGCTTTACGCCCAGTAATTCCGATTAACGCTCGCACCCTACGTATTACCGCGGCTGCTGGCACGTAGTTAGCCGGTGCTTCTTATCAAGGTACCGTCATTATCACGAGTTATTCGCTCGTAACGTTTCTTCCCTTGCGAAAGAGCTTTACAACCCGAAGGCCTTCTTCACTCACGCGGAATGGCTGGATCAGGCTTGCGCCCATTGTCCAAAATTCCCCACTGCTGCCTCCCGTAGGAGTCTGGACCGTGTCTCAGTTCCAGTGTGGCTGGTCGTCCTCTCAGACCAGCTACTGATCGTCGCCTTGGTGGGCCTTTACCCCACCAACTAGCTAATCAGATATCGGCCGCTCCATTAACGCAAGGTCCGAAGATCCCCTGCTTTCCCCCTTAGGGCGTATGCGGTATTAGCCAACCTTTCGATTAGTTATCCCCCATTATTGGATACGTTCCGATATATTACTCACCCGTTCGCCACTCGCCACCAGACCGAAGTCCGTGCTGCCGTTCGACTTGCATGTGTAAAGCATTCCGCCAGCGTTCAATCTGAGCCATGATCAAACTCTTCAGTTTAATTCACAACTATTACTTTTTCCTCTTTCGAGGTGGTATTCGCTTTTTGCTTTGCAACTCAATCATCTCCTAGAGAAATTCTAAGTATGTGTTGAGCTGTTTTTCTCAAATTCATTGTCAAGGTTTGTGTACTGCTTATCTATTACTAAATAAGCCTTATTACATACTTGTCATAAATTTAAGTGTAAGCATTTGTTATCTTGAGTATTTACTTAAACCAAACAACAAAACATTCAAGGCCGAAACCAAGCATTCATTGCGTCCAAGTAAATGTGTCTTAACCACAAACACCCACACTTATCAGTCGTTCAAATTGTTAAAGAGCCTGTTGTTACTACCGCTTAAGTGAATCACTTTTTGGTATTTCGTTTCACGCTTTGCGTTAACGAGGTGCGCATTATACAGAGCTTTTATGCCCCGTCAATACTAATTTTGAAAGATTCTTCATTAATATTAACAGCGTATTTTATTGCGGCTTTCTTACTACTTTTCGTTACGGTTTTCTGTAACGAGGTGCGCATTATACAGAGCTTTTAAGCCGCGTCAACACTAATTTCGAAAGAGTTCTCATTAATATTAACACTGTTATTTACTGCGTCTTTTTTACTGCTTTCGTTACGGTTTTCTGTAAAGAGGTGCGCATTCTACAGAGGCTTAAAGTTTGGTCAAGCCCTATTTCACGAAGTTACAAAATTGTTACAATCAAATGAAGAAAATACTTAACACTCAAAATCGGCCAAAAACTAAACCAAACTAATCTTGGCGAATTTGCGCTTACCTACTTGCGCGATGACAGAAGTGCCTTTATTGATCTGGAAAGTCTTATCCAGCACTTTTTCACTATCCAGCTTTACACCGCCTTGATCAATTGCACGATTCGCTTCCGATGTACTCTCGACCAAATTGGCCAGCTTAAGTAATTGTGCGATGCCGATACTTGCACCATCGATACTCAGCGTTACTTCGGGCACTTCATCTGGCACGCCGCCTTTGGCGCGCGTTTGAAAATCATTGAGTGCTTTTTCTGCATCGGCTTGACTATGAAAGCGCGCCACGATTTCTTGCGCGAACTTAACCTTCACATTACGTGGATTTTCACCCGCCGCCACTGCCGCTTTCCATTGCTGCACCGTTTCTAGCGATTCAAATGATAGCAACTCTATATAACGCCACATTAACTCATCACTAATCGACATCAGTTTGGCAAAAATAATTTCGGGCGGCTCATTAATACCAATATAGTTATTGAGCGATTTGGACATTTTATTCACACCGTCCAAGCCCTCTAACAACGGCATGGTCAACACACATTGCTGGCTCTGGCCGGCTTGTTTTTGCAACTCGCGACCCATTAACAAATTAAATTTCTGGTCTGTTCCGCCCAATTCAACGTCCGAATTAAGCGCAACTGAATCGTAGCCCTGCAATAATGGATACATAAATTCATGTATCGCAATGGGCTGATTACCTTTAAAGCGCTTAGAAAAATCATCTCGTTCCAGCATGCGGGCAACGGTTAAACTTGCCGCCAGCTTTAGCATACCCGCTGCGCCCAAATCAGTTAACCAACTGGAGTTAAAAACGATCTCGGTTTTATCTTTATCTAAAATCTTAAACACTTGTTCCGCGTAAGATGCCGCATTTTCAATCACCTGCTCTTTTGTTAATGGTGGGCGTGTGACGCTTTTGCCAGTTGGGTCGCCAATCATGCCGGTAAAATCGCCAATCAAAAATAAAATCTGATGACCCAAGTCTTGAAAATGGCGTAATTTATTGATTAATACGGTATGCCCAAGATGCAAATCTGGCGCAGTCGGATCAAAGCCAGCCTTAATGCGCAAGGGAACACCTTTTTTTAATTTTTCGACCAGCTCTTGCTCGATGAGCAATTCTTCACAGCCGCGTTTGATGATGGCTAATGATTGATTAATATTTATATCGGCACTGGTATTCACGGCTTTTTCCAATGGTTAAAAGGTGGCGTTCTTACAAATTGTTACTTTTTATTAGCAGAAAAATTCTGTTACCATGTTTTTCTATTTAAGCATTTGATCGGTTTTTAACGACTTTTTATGACGCAATTTTCGAACAAAAACAGGCAAAAATCTAAGCTTGCTATTTTAACGCAAAACCTATTATTGAGCCTGCGTGATGTGGAATTCTTACATAAAATAAAATTACGCTGGGTTTCGCTGATTTTAGTTTTACCATTTTTTGTGATTATCGCCGCCTTTGGCACTGTATCGCCAGAGTTGCCGCGCTACGTTAAATTAGAAACCGTCATCGAAGATGTCACATTACCGTTAGCCGTTCACAATGTTGATCGTAATGAAGAGTTTTGGCAAATTGATCAGGTGCGGCGTGACGACACGCTGGCTAGCTTATTGAATCGCATGACGATACGTGATGAAGATGCGATTAAGTTTTTGATGCTTTCGCCAGAGGCTCGCGTCATGAATAATCAGTTGGTTCCTGGTCATAGTTTAGAAATTAAGACTAACTTAGACGGAAAATTGCTGCATTTAGAATACGAAGTTGATCATGAAACCATTTTAGTAGCAGGCTTAACGCCCAGCGGCTATCAAGTGGCGACACAGAAGTTAATCCTACAAAATCATCAAGTTTTAAAATCCGCCATTATTGTCAATTCATTATTTGGCGCGACAGATGACGCTGGCATACCTGATCAAGTTGCTTTACAAATCGCCGATATATTTTCCAGTGAAATCGATTTTTACAATGATTTAAGACCTGGCGACCATTTCAATGTGGTGTATGAAGCTCTTTATAACGCTGGCGAAATGATGAAAGTTGGCAATGTGCTAGCGGTTGAATTTGTAAACAAAGGCAAAAAATATCAAGCGGTACATTTTGGTGATGCTGAAGGAAAATTTGCTTATTACACGCCAGAAGGCAAAAGTCTGCATAAATCTTTTTTGCGTTCACCGCTTGAGTTTACGCGCATCAGCTCATCGTTCAGTAGCGGGCGCTTTCATCCTATTTTAAATCGCATTAAAGCGCACAAAGGCGTCGATATGGCTGCGCCATCTGGCACGCGCATTAAAGCTTCTGGCGATGGCGTAGTCGATTTTGTCGGGCGCAAAGGCGGATATGGCAACGTGATCGTACTCAAACACGAAAACGGTGTTAGCACAGTGTACGGGCATTTATCTCGCTTCGCGCCGGGCCTGCGCAGAGGTATGCGTGTATCGCAAGGTGATATTATTGGCTTTGTTGGCATGACGGGTTTAGCCACTGGCCCGCATTTGCATTATGAATTCCTTGTAAATAAAATACATCGCGACCCCATGACAGTCGCTTTGCCCATGAGCGTGCCGATAGATGGCAAATACAAAAAAGAATTCGATGCACAAAGTTTAGATTTAATGGCACAAATTGAAATGCTGAATCGTCGTCACACAGCCAGTACTGATTAATCAAACCCCAAATTAAGTTTAAATAAGCACAAAATTAACCATGTCTAAAGCACAATTATTTATTGGCATCATGTCTGGCACCAGTTTGGATGGCATTGACGTTGCACTGTGCGATTTAAACGACGCCAAATGTATAGTCGCCGCAACGCATTTTTTAGCGTATCCGTCAGCATTAAAAACTCAATTATTACAGCTACATACAATCGGTGAAAACGAACTAGAAATAAGCGCCTTAACCGCCAATAAACTCGCATTTTTATATGCTGAGGCTGTTAATGCTTTATTAGAAAAGCAAAACTTAAAACCAGATGCAATTGCTGCAATTGGCTGTCACGGCCAAACCATTCGCCATAAGCCAGAATTGGGTTTTACATTGCAAATCGGCAATGCGGCTTTGCTGGCAGAGTTGACCAATATCTGCGTAGTATCTGATTTCAGAAGCCGCGACATTGCAGCAGGCGGACAAGGAGCACCATTGGTGCCAGCTTTTCATCAAGCAGTATTTAGCTCTCAGCATAGCAATCGTGCGCTGGTTAACATCGGCGGTATCGCCAATATTACTTATCTTGGCAAAAATATTGACGACTTAACCTTGAATTCCGCCCAAGTTTTGGGTTTTGATTCTGGTCCAGGCAATATGCTGTTAGATGCGTGGGTAAAGCAACATTTAGGCAGAGATTACGATGCAGATGGCGCTTGGGCAGCTTCTGGTCAAGTGATTCAGCCATTGTTAGCACAAATGCTGGCTGAACCATTTTTCGCATTACCTCCACCTAAAAGCACTGGCCGCGATCTGTTTAACGATACTTGGCTTGAGCAACATTTAGCCAATCATCATTGGCTTCCGCAAGATGTCGCGCGCACCTTGGTTGCGCTTACCGCACGCACCATTCACGATGCGCTTGCCCGATATTGTGGCAATGTAAATACCGTTTATTTGTGTGGTGGTGGTGCTCATAACACTTTATTGATCCGGCATTTAGAAGAGATGCTAGCCAATAACCAGCTTACCGCCACACTCGAAAGCACAGCAGAATTAGGTGTCGGCGTGGATTGGGTTGAGGCCGCCGCCTTTGCCTGGCTTGCCAAGCAATGTATCGATAACCAATCTGGCAATTTACCTAGCGTGACTGGTGCAAAAGGTTTGCGCGTTTTAGGCGCAATTTATCCCGCCTAAAACACACGAGTCAGCAAGCATTTGGTATTATTATTGCTTAATCAAACTTAAGTAAACGTCGACTTAATTAAAGCTTCATTTAATTAACGTCCATTTAAAGACCCAATTATGACCATAAAACCCACCAAAGCCACCATCACTTTTGATAATGGTGCAGCGCCAATTGAATTACCGATGTTATCAGGCACGCTAGGCAACGATGTGATTGATATTCGTAGCCTTGGCAAACATGGCGTATTTACCTATGACCCTGGTTTTATGTCCACCGCATCGTGCCATTCAGATATCACTTTTATTGATGGCGAAAAAGGTCTTTTATATTATCGCGGCTATCCCATTGAGCAACTTGCCGAAAACTGTAATTTTTTAGAAGTCTCATATTTGTTGATTAATGGCGAACTGCCAAATACGACGCAAAAAGAAGCGTTTACCAAAACCATTAACTCTCACACCATGTTGCATGATCAACTAAACAATGTGTTTAGAGGTTTTAGGCGCGATGCGCACCCGATGGCAGTAATGGTTGGGGTTGTTGGTTCTATGTCGGCATTTTATTTCAACGATATGAGCGTGTATGACTTTGCCCATCGCCAAGCGTCTGCACTGCGCTTATTGGCTAAAGTGCCAACCATCGCAGCGTGGAGCTATAAATATAATATTGGCCAACCATTTACTTATCCGCAAAATCATCTGAATTATGCTGAAAATTTTATGCATATGATGTTTGCAACGCCATGCGAAACCTACACACCAAACCCTATTTTGGCGGATGCTTTTGAAAAAATCCTTATTTTGCATGCAGACCATGAACAAAATGCATCCACTTCCACCGTACGTTTAGCTGGCTCAAGCGGCGCCAACCCTTATGCTTGTATTGCCGCTGGCATCGCCTCTTTATGGGGTCCTGCACATGGCGGCGCTAACGAAGCCACACTTAAAATGTTAGAAGAAATTGGCGATGTTTCGCGCATTGGCGAATTTATCAAACGCGCTAAAGACAAGTCTGATAGCTTCCGCTTAATGGGTTTTGGTCATCGCGTTTATAGAAGCATGGATCCGCGCGCCGTCATCATGCAACGCACCTGTCATCAAGTATTAAAAGAGCTGGGCTTAAATGACGACCCAATGTTTAAACTTGCTATAGCCTTAGAAAAAATCGCCCTTGAAGACGAATATTTCGTCAGTCGCAAACTATATCCAAACGTCGATTTTTACAGCGGCATTGTGTTACGCGCCATGGGAATTCCTAATAGCATGTTCACCGCCATCTTCGCCCTAGCCCGCACAGCTGGCTGGATAGCGCAATGGTCTGAGATGAACGCCGACCCAGACCACAAAATTGGGCGCCCAAGACAATTGTATACAGGCGAGAACAGACGTGAGTTTGTACCGCTTGATAAAAGAGTTTAAAAATTAGCACCTAAATTATTCTGTAAGCTGTCTTTACTCAGGCTTACAGAATATTAATTTTTAACCTGAAAACCTAAATCTGTTAACGCTTGATGCATTTTATTCCCCACTTCTGCATAGCCAGCCGCATTAGGATGTACTTGGTCAGCTTTCAAGCTTCTATCTGACAATACGTCTGAAAATATAGCTTTAATTAATGGCGTAGCGGTCTCTTTAGCAATCAATGCATACATCGGATGGTCGGTTAACTTGCCCATCACGGCTCTTAAAGCATTAATTTCTGGAATTGCTACTAAAATCGTTTTAATGTTTTGTGCTTTGGCTAATGACAAAATAGCCTTTAAGTTTGCTTCTGTTTCGCTTTGCGGTAGTTGATGCAACAAGTCGTTACCACCCAGTTCAACTATTAATAATTGCGGTTGATATTCTGTTAATAAAACCGGAAGCCGCTCTAAACCAGCTGCCGATGTATCGCCAGCAACGCCTGCGTTAATGATTGTCCAACCGGTTTTTTTAGCCAATAAAGTAGGATAATCTTCGCCCTCTTTTGCGCCAGTTCCATAACTCAAACTATCACCCAAAACAAGTACTGTTGCGCCTTTGGGTATTGCTGCGTATTTTTCTTGCTTGTTACAAGCAGTGACTAAAGCAATGAATAAAATGCACAGAATAACAAAATATTTTTTCACGAAACGTCAGCCTTTAACACAAAAAGCCAAGCAAAAGCTTGGCCTTTATTCTTTATGACACATCAACAATTAATATGAAAAATACTAAACAGAGAATGATGAACCGCAACCACAAGTAGAAGTCGCTTGTGGATTGCGAATCACAAATTGTGAGCCTTGTAGGCTATCTTGATAATCAATCTCTGCTCCCATTAAGTATTGCAGGCTCATCGGGTCAATTAACAAAGTAACGCTGTCTTTTTGCACTTGGGTATCGTCGTCGTTTACTTCTTCTTCAAAAGTAAAGCCGTACTGAAAGCCCGAGCAACCGCCGCCACTGACAAAAACGCGCAATTTCAAATCGGGGCTGCCTTCTTCCTCAATTAATTCTTTCACTTTTTTGGCAGCATTATCAGTAAATACCAACGGTGTTGGCATTTCTACATCAGCTAAATCGGTCACTGCATTCATATTTTGCTCCTTAAACTTCACAATACTGCTTGGCTTAAGATTAAGCCGTTATGTTTTCTATTATATGTCAATCGCTATAGAACACAATTGGGGATTAATGTTCCGTTTTACAAGTGATTAACTATTTAATTTATAAGTCTTATTTTGCAAGATTTGTTTAATTAAGACTTAATTTATAGTGTTAGCCACAACCAGACAATTTAAAGTACTTCGTCTGCTACACCATCACCTAAATAAACCAATTTACCTTCTATTACCGCGCCAGTGTGCATTTCTAGCGATTTGTAATACAAATCGCCTGTAATACGTGCTTTGGTTTGCAGCTCAATAAACTGACTCGCTCTCACTGGGCCAATCACTTTGCCATTCAGTACGATTTTTGCAGCACTCACTGCGCCTTCTATTCTGCCATGCTCACTCACGATAATAGTGCTGGGCGTGTCGCTTTGTTCGCTGACGTTGCCACGAATCACACCATCTACACGCAAACCACCGCTAAAATGCAAATCGCCTTCAATACGTGTATCAGCACCCACTAGCGTATCGATACGGTTATCAATCTTATTGGCTTTCTTAAAAAACATGCTCATTCCCCGCTGCTAAAGGCTTATCCATTACTAAATCTATGATCAAAATAGTCTAAAATATAACGACATCATCAAATCAGCCATCGACTATTTTGAGCTTTTACCTTTCAGCATATTTTTGTAAAAGAATAAATCTTCTTTGATTTTAATGCTCTCATCTTGAACGCTTGCAAGCTCTTTGGCAAGGTTATTATTGGTTGCCAGCTCTATTTGCAACTCACGCTGCGCGCCAACCAGCTTAGTTTGCAGCACTCTATTTTCCAACGCAATCTGTTCAGATTTTTGGCGAATGCTTTGATTTTCTCCGCCCTGAAAAATCCAGTAAGCCGAACCAAACCCCAAAGTAACAAATAATATGGCTAATAGGGTTTGGAAATACCACGGACGCTTTGAACGTACCGCCACTTGTTTAGCAGTTAACCCAAAATGGCGGCGAATTTTACGGCGGACTGGCTTCATAAGCTTTTAATTAAGGCAACAGCGGCACAACTTGCAAACCGCTACTTTCATTCAAGCCAAACATAATATTCATATTTTGCACAGCTTGTCCTGCAGCACCTTTAACCAAATTATCTTGCACCACAACAATGGTTAAGTAGCCCGTATCTGCTTGTTGATGCAAAGCAATACGCAACTGATTAGCGCCGCGCACTGAGCGTGTTTCTGGCAAGCTACCCGCTGGCATCACATCAACAAATACTTCATCGGCATAGCGTTTTTCATAAACTGCTTGCAGGTCTATTTGTTTAGCAGAGTCAGTCAATTTGACATAAAGCGTTGAAAGCATGCCACGTATCATAGGAATCAAGTGCGGGACAAAAATGAAATCTATTTTTTTGCCCGCAGCCAATTGCGTCATCTGCGCATGAATTTCTGGATGGTGCCTATGTCCCGCCACGCCATACGCCCTCATATTGTCACTTGATTCCGCAAACAAAGTCGACACTTCTGCTTTTCTACCCGCGCCTGACACACCCGATTTAGCATCGGCAATAATCGGTGCTGAAAAATCAATTAAGCCAAGCTCTAGCAGTGGCGCCAACCCTAACAAGACAGTTGTGGGGTAGCAACCTGGATTACCAATCACTTTAGCCGATTTAATGTTTTCACGATAAAGCTCTGGAATCCCATAAACGGCTTCATCCAAAATATCTGGGCAGCTGTGCGGCATTTTGTACCATTTCTCAAAAACAGCAGTATCTTGCAATCTAAAATCGGCGGCTAAATCGATTACTTTCACACCCGCTTTCAGCAAAGCTTGCGCTTGACTCATTGCCACACCATGCGGTGTTGCAAAAAATACGACATCACAACTAGTTAAGTCGGCCGTTGTAGGATCAGAAAAAGCTAAATCAACAAATCCACGCAAGCTAGGAAACATATCTGCCACTGGTAAACCTGCTTCACCACGCGAAGTGATTGCTGTTATTTGTGCATGCGGATGAATAGCTAAAAGACGCAGTAACTCTACGCCCGTATAGCCAGTGCCACCCACAATACCAATTTTTAACTTTTGATTTGCCATATGCGTTACGACCAAAATGATAATCTAAAAACCTAAACCTTAAATGAAAAAGGCCGCTAACGCGACCTTTTTTAACTTCATGACGCTTAAATAAATTAGCGTTTAGAGAATTGTTTACGACGACGCGCTTTACGGAAGCCCACTTTTTTACGCTCAACTTCACGTGCATCACGTGTTACGAAACCAGCGTGTGACAATGCACTTTTCAAAGCTGCATCATAGTCAATCAACGCACGTGTAATGCCATGACGCACTGCACCTGCTTGACCAGATTCACCACCACCAATAACGTTAACCATAATATCGAAACTGGTTAAGTTGTTCGTTAACTCTAATGGTTGACGTAAAATCATACGCGCTGTTACGCGTGAAAAGTACTCATCAACAGGTTTATCGTTTACAACGATATTACCTTTACCCGATTTTATGAATACGCGCGCTACTGAACTTTTGCGGCGGCCTGTACCATAATTGTATTTACCAATCATCTTATTTACCCTGTCTCTTAAACTATTAAATAGTCAATGCTTTTGGTTGTTGTGCAGCATGTTCATGCTTATCGCCAGCATAAACTTTCATTTTTTTAATCATTGCATAGCCTAAAGGGCCTTTTGGCAACATACCTTTTACCGCTTTTTCTAAAGCACGACCTGGAAAACGGTCTTGCATTTTAGAGAAAGTAGTAGTGCTAATGCCGCCTGGATAACCAGAGTGACTATGGTATTGTTTGTCAGTCGCTTTTGCGC
Organism: Methylotenera versatilis 79; assembly: GCF_000384375.1. NCBI lineage: Bacteria > Pseudomonadati > Pseudomonadota > Betaproteobacteria > Nitrosomonadales > Methylophilaceae > Methylotenera > Methylotenera versatilis. The sequence goes on from NZ_ARVX01000001.1 coordinate 700,968, forward strand.
CTGTCACTTTAATTTTGTCAGCATTAATCACTACAATGTAATCACCCGTATCAACGTGTGGTGTGTAGATGGTTTTATGCTTACCACGTAAGCGGTGCGCTACAGCACTTGCCAGGCGACCTAACACTAAATCGGTTGCGTCAATCACAAACCAATCGTGTTGTACTTCGTGCGATTTTGCAGAAAATGTTTTTCCAGAAAAAATATTCATCGTATAACTACCTAATTAAGCCGGTTCAGTATTAAGCCGTATACTTTCTACAGCTTATAAAATCAAGAGGGCGGATTATATGCTTTTGCTTATCCGCTTGTCAATTACAAAAAATGATTAATTACTCTATTTTTACAGTTAATACTGAATATAGAATTTTTGGATATTGCTTGGTCGAATATCCACAGCGATATCAAATGCATATATTTGAGTTGGCACACAGATTGCTTACCCAAATACATGAACGATAGTCTGAAGAACAGGTAATCATTATGCAAACCAATTATATATTAAAAGAAGCCGTTATGACGGCACTTGCCATTCTAAGCATTGGCCTGCACAGCCAGGCTTTTGCTGTTGGCTTGGGCGAGATTGAGGTGAGATCGCATATCGGTCAGCCGCTGCAAGCCAGAATTAACGTGCAAGGCATTGGTGAGCTTAAGGACAAAGCCTGTTTTAGGATTGGCGGCGATTCTGACGGCATTAACGCGATTAATCATGCCAATTTAAAGCTCACTAATATTAAAGGTGATGAAGGTGTTTTAACGATTTCTACTACTGAGGCGATTAGTGAGCCAATTGTCAGCTTGTCGGTTATTGCAGAATGTGATTCTAATTTTCGTCGCGATTACGTGTTGTTAATTGACCCGCTTTTAACCACTGAAATTAATCAAACAAGTGATGAAGAAACAATCAGCTCTGTCGAAAATATCGACAATATTGCAAAAAAACCTGCGCTAGCCGTCGCGCAAACGACCAGAATAAATAATAGTAATAAAAAAAATACCGGCAAAAAACAATCTGCTGATAAACAAATTATTGCCAATAAAAATACCTCTAACGAGAATACTGTATTGAGCGTTGATTATGGCGCGCAAAAAACAGTTAACAATAATGATGGTGCAAATTCAAATACCAGCAGTGCTGCCATTAAAAAAACGCCAAAAGAATCCAAACCTCGTTTGAGTATTTCTGGTGGCGATGTATTTAATAATGCCAACAGCATCGGCTTACGTTTAGATAAACAATTACATTTTTCTGCAGAAACAGCGCCGGAAGCACTTGCCAGCAACATTGCGGTTGAAGATGAAGCAACTGTATTGAGCAATCGCCTTGCACATTTAGAGCAACAAATTACCACCTTGCAACAACGCAACAATGTGTTGGAAGCCGAAAAAAAATTAACCACACAACCTACTCAACAAAACACGCAAAAATCAAAAATAGCTAAATCTAACTTTGGTGATAACTTTAATTTCGCTTGGTGGCCATATTTGGCTGGTGCTGGCTTGCTTATAGCTAGCTATTTTTCGGCAGATTTTTGGCGCCGTCGTCGCCAATCGCAACAATTAGATAACGCTGAGGATGTATGGGACGTTTTAGACGCAAACTCAAATAATGTAGGTTATTACAAAGAGCTTGATTTTAATGACACACTTTTTGAAAGCAAACCAGTTGCAGATGCAGCGACTAAAGCAGAAGATGCATTAGTCGCTGACGATTTTGAGGCAACTCAAACCATTTCAGTACCTTTTCAAATTGAAGAAGAACTTTTTGAAAACAACATTTTGGATCATGCTGATGTATTTTTGTCTCATGGTCGCACCAGCTTAGCGATCCAATTATTGCAAAATCATTTGCAGGATTATCCAAAACAATCTGTCACTATCTGGTTATTTTTGTTGGATTTATTGGCCAAAGAAAATTTACAGGCGGTTTACGAGCAAACTACGCTGGAATGTAAAGAGCATTTCAATATCCGCATTGCCGCATTTACTAATGACGAAGCCAGCCCAAAACAAAAATTAGAAGATTTTCCACGCTTAACTGCCGGTTTAGAGCAAGCATGGGGAACGCCTGCCGCCTTAGTTTACTTGGATGACTTAATCTACAACAGTCGCTTAGAAAACCGCGTTGGATTTGAAAAAAGCGTATTAGAAGAGTTGGTTTTATTAAGAAGCATTGCCCAAAGCAATGTTAACAAAGCAGATGTAATTCAATTGGATGAGAAAAAAATGGCGATTAAAGAACTGAAAGAAGCAAAATTAGCGGCAACTAAAGCAAATAAATTACAGAAACTGGAAGAGTTAACCTTGGTTGCAGCAGCAAAAAATGATTCCAAATCACTTGAAATACCTGAGGAAATGTTTGAATTCAACTTGGTTGATTATAAATAGCTTTCAATTTGAGTTGGTTGGATTTTGGTGACGAATTAAGCTGAAAATTTGAAATAATACTCAGCGACAAGCCCAGCGAAAATCGCTAATCCAATCCAGTTATTGTATAAAAACGCTTTAAAACAATCAGTTTTAAAGCGTTTTTGTATTAATTTATATTCCCAAAGCGTTAGCAATAATGCGACAACAAGGCCAGCATAATAATATTGCCCATAACCCATTAACTGACCAATATAAGCCAATAATCCCAACATGACGGCATAACATGCCATCACTGCAATCACATCATATTTACCAAAAAATATGGCAGAAGACTTTATGCCGATTTTCAAATCGTCATCGCGATCAACCATCGCATATTGCGTGTCGTAAGCAATCGCCCAAAATACATTTGCTGTTAATAAAAGCCAAGCTAATGGAGGAATGTAATCATTCACTGCGGCAAATGCCATGGGAATACCAAAGCCGAATGCCACACCCAAATAAGCCTGCGGAATAGCTAAAAAACGTTTGGTATAAGGATAGGTTGCGGCTAAAAACAAGGCAGCGAAAGACAATAAAATGGTGGTTTTATTAAACAATAACACCAAACAAAACGCCAACAAACTCAAACCTGCCGCCAATAAATAAGCTTCTTTTACACTTACTTCACCTGTTGCCAGCGGTCGATTTTTAGTGCGTTCGACTAAACCATCATATTTGCGATCAGCAATGTCATTTAGCACACAACCAGCGCTACGCATTAACACGGTTCCTGTCACAAAAATCAGCACAGTAATCCAATCTGGTTTACCACGACTGGCTATCCATAGCGCCCAGAGCGTTGGCCATAACAATAATAGAATGCCAATCGGCTTATCCAGGCGCATTAAACGCTCATAAGCATCTAATTTTTGGATGAATATTTTTGTATTGTTGGCTGAATTCATTTTAAAAGATTGGGCAAAAACACTTCGGTAACCAAAATAGTAGCGCAATTCAACCGAAAAACCGAACGTCGCGCCCACAAATAAGCAGGTTTCTCGCTTAAATGCTGCGCTGCTTTTTGGTACAAAACCTGATGAGGGGAAAGTTTTTTATAACTAAGCGGCGCACGTTTTACTTTAGGGTTAGCAAATAATGCAGCGCCTAAAGGCTTATTACCCAGCTTACCAAGCCCATTCCATGAGCCGCGCAAACTTGATCTTGGTAATACGCTATGCGCAAATACAACGGGTTGGCCGCCACCAAGCAATAGCACCTCGCGTATTAAAGCCGTATTGTGTGCAGGTATATGTAATAAATTGGTCTCATCCACAATCGCCTTGGCGAATTTCAACGCAACAGGTCGCACTTTAAAATCCGGGTAACGTCGCCGCAGGCTTGAAGTTAGTGAACCATGGTCAATTAACCATGGTTTTAATTGTCCAGGCAATATTGGTTTGTTTAGCCAATTAACCTTCCCTGAAGCAAATTTTACTAACATTTGATTCAAACTTTCACCAATTCACCTGCGTGACTCATCCATCTCTGTAGGTGTGCGTCTACTGCTTGCGGATAGTCGCTGATTAGTTTATCCGCTAATTTTTTTGCTGCTTCTAATAAATCCACATCGCGCTCTAAATCGGCTATTTTTAACATTGGCACACCGCTTTGGCGGGTGCCCAGAAACTCACCTGGGCCGCGCAAATTTAAATCTGCCTGAGCGATTGCGAAGCCGTCATTACTTTCGAATATGACTTTTAATCTCGTTCTAGCTGTCTCACTTAACTTGTTTTGGTAAAGCAAAATACAAGTACTCTTGGCTGCACCGCGCCCTACTCTGCCGCGTAGCTGATGCAGTTGGCTTAAGCCAGAGCGTTCTGCGTGCTCAATCACCATTAAACTGGCGTTGGGGACATCTACACCAACTTCTATCACTGTGGTCGCAACTAGCAATTGCGTTTCATTTTTGCTGAAAGCCATCATCACCGCCTGTTTTTCGGCGGGTTTCATGCGGCCATGTACCAAACCAATTTTCAACTCGGGAAAACTGGCTTGCATATGGGCAAAGGTGTCATTGGCGGTTTGCAGTTGTAAAGCCTCCGACTCTTCAATTAACGGGCAAACCCAGTAAGCTTGGCTGCCAGCCAAACAGGCTTCGCGTACGCGTTGCAGAATTTCATCACGCCGTTCATCTGAGACTAACTTGGTCACAATTGGGGTACGGCCTGGCGGCAATTCATCAATCACGGATACATCTAAATCTGCGAAATAGCTCATGGATAATGTGCGCGGAATGGGCGTGGCGGACATCATAAGCTGATGCGGTTCCGGCTCACCTTTTTTGCGCAAAGCCAAACGTTGTTGCACGCCAAAGCGATGTTGTTCGTCAATAATGGCTAAGCCTAATTTTTTGAATATAACCGCATCCTGAAACAATGCATGCGTGCCGATAGCCAATTGAGCATGTCCATTAGAGATGTTAGCAAGTGCTAACTCACGTTCTTTTTTACTTTGGCTGCCAGTAAGCCACGCAATATTGATATTGAGCGGTTTTAACCACATTTCAAATTTTTTAAAATGCTGTTCGGCTAAAATTTCTGTGGGTGCCATGAGCGCCACTTGCCAGCCATGCTCAATCGCTTGCAACGCAGCCATACACGCCACAATCGTTTTTCCGCTACCGACGTCGCCTTGCAATAAGCGCTGCATCGGGTGCGGTTGAGTCAAATCATGACTGATTTCTGCCACGACTTTTTTTTGCGCACCAGTTAAATCAAAAGGCAAATTTTCAAGCATTTGATGGGTTAATGTTTTGGAAATTGCGATTGCGGGCGCGTTAATGCTGCGTCTTTTAGCATAAAGTTTACGCATTGAAAGTTGTTGTGCCAGCAATTCATCATAGGCCAAACGGCGCCATTCTGGCGTGGTGTGAGTTTCTAAGGCGACTAAATTGGCATCGGGCGCGGGGTTGTGCAAAGCAAGGATACTTTCGGCAAAACTGTGCAGATGACCATTCAAGCCAGGGTGCCTATAAACACCAACGGGCAAGGTTTCGGCTAGTGCATTTTGCTGAATCGCCAGTGCAATCGCCTTGCGGATGGTGGGTTGCGTTAAGCCAGCTGTAGTGGGATAAATCGGGGTGAGTGTTTCAGCCACTCTTGTGCTTTCACCCGCAACTTTGCATTGCGGATGCACCATCTCATAACCAAAAAAACCATGCCGCACTTCACCATAAACGCGTAATTTTGAGCCTTCTTTCAACGCGGCAATTTGACTGGGATAAAAGTGTAAAAAACGTAAGGTTAATTGCCCGCTAGCGTCTTCAATGCGCGCAATTAAGGCTTTGCGTGGCTTGTAAGTGACTTCTGCGTGGATAATTTCGCCTTCTATTTGTACGGTATCGCCAAGGTGCAAATCGCGAATGGTGGTAATGCGCGTTTCGTCCATATACCTTAATGGCAGATGCAGTAAGAGATCTTGAATATTTGAAATGCCCAACTTTTGCAGATTGGCGACCAGCGGTTTTGAGAAAGCTTTGATTTCAGCTAGTGTGGTCATAGATTTACTAAGCGCGGGCATGCCCAAAAATTAAGCACTTACTGAATACGATTTTCTGAATTGCCGCCTTTTACTCGATTAATGCGCACGACATTGGGGATTTTGCGTAAATTACGCATCAAACCTGCCAGATGCACGCGGTTGCTCACTTGCACGGTAAAGTTCACATTGGAATATTGACTGCCATCAGACTCTTCAACACTGACGTTATCAATATTAGATCCTGCATCCGAAATGCCTGCCGCAATTTTTGCCAGCATGCCGCGTTCATTCGCAACTACTATGCGCACGTTTACTTTAAACAGTTTTTTATTATCAGGATCCCACTCCACATCCAGCCATTTATCAGGATCCAGCTTGAATTTAGCCACCGTTGGGCAATCATGCGTGTGAATAATTAAGCCTTTTTCTTTGTTAATAAACCCTAAAATAGGATCACCTGGTATTGGCGTGCAACACTGCGCAAATTGCACTGCCATACCTTCAGAGCCACGAATGGTAATGATATCGAGCGGTTTTTTGGTTTTGGTATTCTCAACATTAGTTAACTCTTGACCGATTGCAACTAATTGATGCGCAACCATCAAGCTCATGCGTTTGCCCAAACCAATTTCTGCCAAAATATCCATTTTATTTTTAGCGCCATAATCACGCATGACTTTTTGCCATTGTTTATCACTAATCAAGCTGGTATCCACATGCAAAGCGCGCAAAGCCAGATTCAACATACGCTCGCCCAAATGCGCCGATTCAGATACTTGTATGGTTTTTAAATAATGGCGAATATGTGAACGCGCCTTGCCCGTGACCACATAATTCAGCCAAGCAGGATTGGGTTTAGCCAACGCAGCAGTGATAATTTCCACATGATCGCCATTGCGCATTTCTGCGCGTAGCGGCGCTAGCTCATTATTGATTTTAACCGCCACACAACTGTTGCCTACGTCAGTATGTACCGCATAGGCAAAATCTACCGCGGTTGAGCCGCGCGGCAAAGCTAGAATATTGCCTTTTGGCGTAAATACATACACTTCATCGGGGAATAAATCCACTTTGAAGTTTTCTAAAAATTCGTAACTGTCTTCGCTCTCTGTTTGAATCTCTAACAAGCGTTGCAGCCATTGATGCGTCTGTTGCTGCAAGGCGGTTAAATTCGCATCCGATGTTTTGTACATCCAATGTGCGGCAACGCCAGAATTAGCGACGCTATGCATTTGTTCACTACGAATTTGCACCTCAATTGGCGTACCAAAAGGGCCAAACAAGGTGGTATGTAAAGATTGATAACCGTTGGCTTTAGGAATCGCAATATAGTCTTTGAATTTACCGGGAATCGGTTTGTAAAGCGCATGCAAATGACCTAGCGCCAGATAGCAATGCGCCATATCTTTAACCAAAATGCGAAAGCCATAAATATCGTGGATCTGCTCTAGCGAACTGCCTTTGCTGACCATTTTACGATACACGCTGTACAGATGTTTTTGGCGGCCTTTAACATCCGCCTCAATTTGCACATCTTCTAAACGGTGTTTGATTGCATCTAAGATCTTGGCGATGACCTCTTTACGATTACCACGCGCAACCATAATGGCTTTTGACAACACGCGATGGCGCATGGGATACAAATATTGAAAACTTAAATCTTCCAACTCTTGATAAATGACATTCAACCCAAGTCGATTGGCGATTGGCGCGTAGATTTCCAACGTTTCACGGGCGATACGCTTTTGCTTCTCGGGCCGCATGGATTCCAGCGTTTGCATATTATGCAATCTATCGGCCAATTTCACCAAAATCACGCGCACATCTTGGCTCATCGCCAACAACATTTTGCGGAAATTTTCGGCTTGTGCCTGGGTTGCAGTTTGCAGCTCAATTTTATCTAGCTTAGTTAAACCATCGACTAGCGTGCCCACTTGCTTGCCGAACTGCTCTGCAATTTCAGATACCAACACACCAGTATCTTCTACCACGTCATGCAATAAAGCTGCCAATAATGTGGGTAAATCTAAATGGAGTTTGGCGAGAATACAAGCGACTGCTACAGGATGCGTAATGTACGGCTCACCGGTTTTGCGCATCTGGCCTTCATGCGCCTTCGCTGCATAGCGATAAGCCGCCCACACTTGTTCAATGTCGGCTTGGCTAAAATACTCTTTTAATAATAAGGTGAGTTGTGAAGTTTCAGAATCTGCCGGCAACAAGTGTGGCTCGGCAGGTTGAAATGTGTCGATTGTCTGTTTATGAATGCCGTTTTTGGTTGCTGATTTTGGCATTGAATTGCATGCTTAAATACGGACGAAAATACTTAAGAATGTGTGCGGTTTAAGATTTCTACGCCCACTTTACCCGCAGCAATTTCACGCAAAGCCATCACCGTTGGCTTGTCTTTTTGGCCAGTAGTGTGCACTAATGGATCTGATCCGTTAGCCAATTGGCGCGCACGATATGCCGCAACTAAGGTTAATTGAAAACGGTTTGGGATTTTATCTAAACAATCATCTACTGTAATACGTGCCATGGTTTTTACCTTTAGGTTAAGTTTTAATTAAATAAAACTTTAAATACTGAGTTTTAAATCAATGTGGTTAAAATTTAGATTAACACTGGATTCACCCCAAAAGTTAACCTATTTTTAGGGTTAACTATTTGAATAGAATGATTATTGTCTAAGTTAATTGTTTAACCAGCGCAGCATAACGCTGTAATTGTGACTGGGTTTCTAATCTGCAAGTGCGAATAATCGCCATTAAATCTTGCAAAGCCACATCGAAATTATCGTTAATTGTAACATAATCGAACTCGACCACATGACTCATTTCTTCGCGCGCAGCGGCAACGCGTTTATTAATCACTTCTGTCGTATCTTGACCACGATTATTCAGCCTAAATGCCAATGTTTCGACCGACGGCGGCAAAATAAAAATGCCAATACTTTCTGGATAAATCTCACGCACTTGCGCCGCACCCTGCCAGTCAATCTCTAAAATAACATCATAACCAGCCTGCAATGCGCTATCTACCGCCGCTTGCGAGGTGCCATATTTCGCGCCGTGCACATCTGCGCTCTCTAAAAATCCGCCATCATTTAAAATGCTTAAAAATTGCGTTTCATTCACAAAATGATAATGCACGCCGTTTTCTTCGCCTACTCTTGACGCACGGGTTGTATGTGAAATGGACAATTTGACTTGCGCATCGTGCGTCAATATCGATTTGACCAAACTCGTTTTGCCCGCACCAGAAGGCGCTGTGACGATAAAAAGGTTACCTTGAACCTGATCTAAAACCAAACTTAATGTCATGCTTTAACACCAATCCGGACTTGGTAGCGCCGAAAAAACTTGCTTCAATCCAGTGCCCCAACCTTGCCTGATTGCGGAAAAATAAGGATCACTTTCGGTAATACGTTGCTTGCAATCCGCATGCAAACTATCTGTACGATAAATCAGTAAATCAATTGGTGCCGCGACTGAAACGTTACTGCGAATGGTGGAATCAAATGAAACCAGTAAACATTTCACCGCATCCATCATATCGGTATCGTATTTCACCACACGGTCGATAATCGGTTTGCCGTATTTGGTTTCGCCAATCTGAAAGTAAGGCGTATCTTGGCCGATTTCAATAAAATTACCTGCTGCGTACACTTTGAATAATCGCGGCATTTCGCCTTTAATCTGGCCGCCGATCAGAATAGTGGCGTTGAAATCAATATCGTGGTCTTTTAAAAACGCACCATCGCGTGCAAAAGATGCGCGTATCTCATCACCGACCAGCGATGCTGCTTCAAACAGGCTGCCTACGTTTTTTAGGTGCTTGTTATCAGGATCCATTAATTTAAGTTTTAATGAATTGACGACAGATTGTGTAACGGCTAGATTTCCTGAGGTCATTAACACGATTACGCGCTCATCTTTCACCTCAAAAATATGCATTTTTGGCGCAATTGCCACCTGATCGATTCCCGCATTGGTGCGAGTATCGGATGCGAAAACTAAACCTTGCTCTAATGATATGCCGACGCAATATGTCATGATAATGATGGAGATACGGAATTTGCTAAAAACAAATCATACCATTTTGAATAATGGCTGATGGCGAAATTAATAAAATTTACTGGCTTTTTAATCTGATTTAACTACATAAATCCAGCGGCCTCGGTCAATTTAGCGACGTTTTCTTGAGTAAAAAATCCATCAAAACTACCGTAACGCTGCACATATTCGATGATCAAAGAAGAATGTTCAGAGGCGTTTGAGAATATTTGTTTAAGGCCTTGCTCTTTGGAGCCAATCACATCCAGCAAAAAGCCTTTGCCGTTTTCGGCAATCGCATCCACCACAAAATCAATATTCTCTTTACCCCTATGTTCGCCATCTTTTACCGAAATCGCCATATGGTGCAAACGCGGGCCGTAATTGCGTACAAACGTTTCTGTCGGCGAAGGCAAATGTTCTAGATGGTTAATAAAATAAGGCGTGTTGTTAGCGGTGAATACTTTTGCTGGACTTTTAGATTCTGGAATCGGATGCGTGCTTTTGGTTACATTTGTGGATGAGTTTTGGTCTTTAATATTATAGGCGCCCCAAAAATAATAGCTGGATAGCGACAGATATTCCAAAATAGCCACTTCACGGTTTTGGCTGTAAACCCGCGTAGCTAAATGATCTAACGGTAATAATAAATCGGTTACGCCTATTTTTGTTTGCAGCGTTTTCGCTTCTTCATAAGCAATTTGCACATCGGCTTTAATCATGCTGACGCCCAGCGCATACACTCTTAATTCGTCGGGTTTTCGCTCTAAATAGCCGACAATATTGTGCGTATATGGCGATGGCTTGCTAATGGCGACATTGCCCGGCAACTCTAATTTGCGCACTTCGTCTTGATTAAAAAAGCGAAATCCACGCTGCGCTTGCAATTTCACCACGCTATGTAAATCGTTCACGCGGATAATCTCGCCCATATAACGACTGTTCGGTTTTTTCGCACCGATTGGATACACTTCATTCAAACTTCTGAAAATACCGCGTAAGTTAGGATCTTTTACTTCGCGCAACAAAATATCGGGTGAATTCAAATCGATGCGCAATATATGCGTTAAATGTTGCTCGGTTTCCAGTGTCACCATGTAATGATACGGCGTCATCAATGCCAGTTCGGCGATATATTTGGTCGCGTGTTCTGGATCAACCGAAATCATCAGCGCATCAATTTCATGAATCATGCTGGTTAAACCCAACTGGTCACGCTCTTCTAACAAGCGGATTAAGTTTTCCTCAAAAAACGGGGAATTTTCTTTATCGCCATGGCGAATGGATTGCAGTGAGTTAACGGTCATAAATGCTTAAATTATTACTATCCAAATAGTTTTAATTATTGCTGCGCATGTTGGGCTTGTTGAATTAACTGCGCCTGTTTGAGTAATTCGATTTGATTCAGTTTATGTTTTTGATGGATTGGCACGCCAGCTTGATTCACCACCACGCTAGTGGCCATGCCCTCTGAACCACCGCCAGAACGCATGCCCGTGACAGGGCTGGCGGTACGATAATCTAAACCAGTCGCCAAACGCACATACGTTTCGCCCGCATGGCAACCGTTGGATACATCGATACTTTGCCAAACGTTATCAAACCATACATCGACCCACGCATGACTTTGCATCAAACTGCCATCTTGGGTGAATAAATATCCGCTTACATAACGTGCCGGATAACCCAAACTGCGGCAACAGGCAATAAACACATGCGCATGATCCTGACACACGCCTTGCCCCAACCTAAAAGCCTCGATCGCGGTAGTCGTCACTTCAGTTGCGCCAGGAATGTAACCGACTTTATCCACCAATCCATGCATTAAGTCATCAATTGGCTTATGCTTGAAAGCCATCGCAAAATCTTTAATGGCGGCATCCGCCAAGGTTAACGGTGTATCTCGCATAAAAATAATCAGAGGCAACGGTTGCTCTTGCGAATAATCATTGACGCCAGTTTCCACCTCGCCCACTACTGTCACGCTTAACTCCGTATGCGGCGTATCGACCACCAGCGTATGCGTGGTATTACCAAAAGCATCTTCAAATTCATGCATTTGGCCTTGCACTTTAATATCCCAATATTTAACGTGCTGACCAAAACCGCTTTGCGGCGTAAGACGCAGTTGCTGAATCGTATAATTGACCGGCGTGGTATAGACGTATTGCGTATGATGTTCGATAGTAAGGCGCATAATTTTGCTTTTAAATTGTTTACTTTTTTTAACTGCTGACTGATTAATTAATGACTAAGTTAGCGTTGTTAATTTTGTTAACTTGGATTAATACTTAAAAACGCCCGTTGAATTTCGGCACCTAATAGATTGTTAGAGTCGATAAAGTCGCTTAAAAACTCATGTAAACCTTGTTGGAAAATGTCCTGCATTTTTCCGTAACGCAATCTAGAATGCAGTTCGCCCGAAAGCCTTCTACACTCGGTATGACGATTACCAGAAAGCTGATCTAATATCGGACTGATTTCGTCTAAACAAGCGTGTAGCGAGCGCGGCATATCGCGTCTTAACACCAATAATTCGGCTACGCGCCACGGCACGATCGTATCGCTGAATATTTTTTGATACGCTTGGAACGCAGAAACTGAACGTAACACCGCACTCCATTCGTAGTAATCTACCGCGCCGCCAACTTCTTCCTGCTCTGGCAATAACAGGTGATATTTCACATCTAATAAACGCGCAGTATTGTCCGCACGCTCAATAAACGTGCCTAAGCGCACAAAACTAAACGCATCGTCGCGCAACATCGTGCCAAAACAAACGCCTCTAAATAAATGTGAGCGCGCTTTTACCCAATCACAAAACTCGCGCAAGCCATTTACCGCGAGATCTTGGCCATTAAACTGCTCAAACTCAAGCCATAATGCGTTGATATTCTCCCAAGTTTCCGATGTCATCGCCACGCGCACAGCCCGCGCATTTTCACGCGCATTGCGTAGTGCGTTATAAATGCTGGATGGATTATCTGGATCCATCGCCAGATAATGAATCACATCAGAAGCTTTAATATCGCCATATTCCGCTTCATATTCGTCTACGTTGCCAGAAATTTCCAGCGCAGGCAACCAAAGCGCAGCTTCACTTTCAGCCGCGTTTGGCACTAAAGACATGCTGTAAGTGACCTCCAACACGCGGCCCATATTTTCTGCACGCTCAATGTAGCGCGCCATCCAGTACAGATGATCAGCGGTTCGACTTAACATACGGACTCCGCCTTGATATTTTTTACCTGTTTTTGAGTGTTAACTTCTGTTTCGCCAGCTGCTTGTCCTGCTGCTTTTTGCGCATTTTTAGGTGTTAACTCTTTTGGCTCTAATGCATCACTTTCTAATACCCAAGTATCTTTAGTGCCGCCGCCTTGCGATGAGTTCACTACTAGCGAACCTTCTTTCAGCGCCACGCGACACAAAGCGCCTGGTACCAATGTGACCGTTTTGCCAGATAATACGAAAGGTCGCAAATCGACATGACGCGGCGCAATACCCGCCTCGACCAAAGTTGGGCAAGTAGAAAGCGCTAATGTCGGCTGCGCGATGTAATTGGAAGGTTTAGATAAAATGCGTAACCGGAATTCTTCAATCTCTTTTTTAGTGGCCGCTGGCCCAACCAACATGCCATAGCCGCCAGAACCTTGCACTTCTTTAACGACCAGTTCATGCAGATGCTCTAAGGTATATTGCAGCTCATCTTCTTTGCTCAATTGATAAGTCGGTACGTTTTCCAGCAAAGGCTCTTCGCCTAAATAAAACTTGATCATTTCTGGCACGTAAATATAGGTCGCTTTATCGTCTGCAACGCCTGTACCCACGGCATTTGCCAAAGTCACACCACCGTTTCTATACACAGACAATAAACCCGGCACGCCCAACATAGAATCTGGATTAAACACCAGCGGATCAATATAATCGTCATCGATACGTCTATAGATCACATCCACACGTTGCGGGCCTTGCGTGGTGCGCATATACACCGCGTTATTGCGCACAAATAAATCTTGGCCTTCCACTAGCTCAATACCCATTTGTTGGGCGATAAAAGCATGCTCAAAATAAGCACTGTTACAAGCGCCTGGCGATAACAATACGACAACTGGATCATGCACACCAGTTTGCGCAACCGCGCGTAGGTTTTTCAGTAACACTTGCGGATAATGATCGACTGGCGCGATGTGATAACGGCGGAATAACTCAGGGAATAGCCGCATCATCATTTTGCGGTCTTCTAACATGTACGACACGCCTGATGGCGTACGCAGATTGTCTTCCAACACATAAAATTGTGATTCCGAAGTGCGCACTAAATCAATCCCTGCAATGTGCGCGTAGACTTGGTTTGGCACATCGACACCAAACATTTCTGGACGATATTGGCTGTTGGCTAAAATACTGGTTGGCACGATGCCCGCTTTGATAATTTCCTGGTCGTGGTAAATATCATGCAAAAACATATTTAAGGCACGCACGCGTTGAATAGCGCCGGCAGACAGTTTTGCCCATTCGGTCGCAGAGATCAAACGCGGAATCACATCAAACGGAATCAGGCGTTCTGCGCCATCTTCTTCACCATACACATTAAAAGTAATGCCCACGCGGCGGAACAATAATTCCGCTTCTTGACGTTTACTTTCTAATTGATGATGTGGAATATCTTTTAACCAATCCTGATAAGCCGTATAAATATGACGCACTCGCGTTTCATCTACATTGGCTGAATCCAGTTGCATTTCATCAAAAAATGATTGAAGTGATTTTTGCATAATTAAAATCTTTGCTTAATATAAAACACTTATTGGTTTGAATGCTGGACTAATATAAAAGCCCAATATAAAAGCTTATGCAAGGCGTATGCCAGTTAATTTATTTAATAAAATCAACTATTTAGAATAATATTTTTTAACACCTCGAAAATATGCACAGATTTAGTGCGTGACAAAAGTGGTTTTTTAAACGCACGCAACAGATTAGTGCGTGCTTTGGGGATTTAGTTTTATGCGATTCGGTTAAAAACCGTTATTTAAAGGAGTTTTTAAGGATATTTATTCAATATTTTGGATTTGTTCGCGCATTTGCTCAATCAACACTTTCAGTTCCATTGAGATTTTGCTGGTTTCAATCGCTACCGATTTCGAACCTAGCGTGTTCGCTTCGCGATTCATTTCTTGCATTAAAAAGTCTAAACGCTTACCCACCGCGCCGCCACCTTGCAAAATACGTTTCACTTCCGAGATATGCGAGCTTAAGCGTGAAAGCTCTTCATCTACATCGATGCGCTGCGCATACAAAACCATTTCCTGCCGAATACGGTCATCGTCATGGCTATTGGTCGCTTCATGTAACTTAACACTCAATTTTGCTTGATATTGTGTAATTAAGTTGGGCATCATCGGTTTTACTTTTACAACGTGCTGCTCAATTTGTTGCAATCTATCCAAAATAATCGCTTTTAAATTTGCGCCTTCACGCCCGCGCGCATCGATTAGATTCTGCAAAACTTGATTCAATAGCTGCTTAAAATCTATCTCCAATGCATCGTTATCCAGCGCATCTGCCATCATCACACCCGGCATGCGCAAAATATCCAACATATTCACTGGCTGCGTATGTGGAAAATATTGCGCGGCGGTTTTAGCGCTTTCTGCAATTTGTTGCAACACTGTATGATTCAACTGCGGCGCGGCATCTGCGCCAATTTCACGCATTAAGTTCATGCGAATATCTACTTTACCGCGACCTAATTTAGCTTGCACCAACTCGCGTGCAGTTGCCTCAAACTGGCGTAAATTGTCATCCAGCTTTAGTTGTAATTCTAAGTAACGATGATTTACCGAACGGCATTCGATTAATAAAACGCCATTTTTAGTATGGCTTTCAAGTGAAGCGTATCCGGTCATGCTTAATATCATTGGGTGTTTCCTAAAGTAACGACTTAACCTGCCGTTTAATGTAATTTCTTAAAGTAACTTGTAACAATTGTAGCAAACAACTATGATTTAATTATGATTTAATGCAAATTGTGTGTGAGAATCACTTTAATTTCTGTATCATGGAATCTCATTCTTTCAGTACAATTAGCGCATTAAATTGACTGTGTTTGATTAAACTAAACTGTTATTAAACTAATTTTAGATGGCCACACTTAAAAACCTATCTTTGCCTATCGGCTATATTCTGCAAGATTACATTATCACGCGGGTGTTAAGCACTGGCGGCTTTAGTTTTGTCTATCTTGCGCAAGATATGAACAAAAATATCGTGGCGATTAAAGAATACATGCCGACTGGCTTAGCCTTGCGTGAAGATGGCGCAACGGTATTATTAGGCAGCGATGACGATGCTGCAACGTTTAAACACGGTTTAAAATGTTTTTTTGAAGAAGGTTTAGCGCTAGCTAAAATTGACCACAAAAACATCGTGCGCGTGCTGAATTTTTTCAGAGAAAACAACACTGTTTACATGGTGATGCAGTACGAGCGCGGCAAATCCTTGCAAGATTTTATTCTGTCGCAACCAGAACCGGTAAATGAAAGATTCGTGCGCCGTGTATTTGGTGAGCTTTTGAATGGTTTGCGCGAAGTGCATACACAAAAATTGCTGCATTTGGATATTAAGCCAGCCAATATCTATATTCGTTTAGATGGCTCTCCTGTGTTACTCGATTTTGGCTCTGCGCGCCAAACACTCACGCAAACGCAATCTAAATTATCCCCTAGCTATACGCCAGGCTTTGCCCCGCCAGAACAATATTTTGAGCGTAAACAATTAGGCCCTTGGAGCGATATTTATAGCGTGGGCGCTAGCATGTACTCTTGCTTGGCAAGGTCTGCGCCAATGGCCGCCAATCAACGCGCCAAAAAGGATTTTTTAGCGCCAGCAGCAAAAGTAGGTAAAGGTATTTATACTCAAGAGTTACTGCAGATTATTGATAACTGCTTAAAATTAAACTACATGGAACGGCCACAAAGCGTGTTCTCATTACAGAAAACATTATTTGAAGATGTGCCGCCATTAGTGGTTAAGAAACCCAGCTTGGCTGAAAAAATCAAAGATGTTTTAAGTAAGCCGCTTTAAATTCAGTCAATTTAAGTTTAATATTAAAACCAGTGAATTTAAACCAGTTAAATATTAGAATATCTAAATAAAACAATCGCTTAAATGAAATTTTCTATTTATCAAAATAGCCGTCAAGGTCCTAGGAATTACAACCAAGACCGCTTGGCTTATTCCTACAGCAAAGATGCTTTGCTATTGGTATTGGCAGACGGCATGGGCGGTCATCGCAATGGCGAAGTGGCTGCACATTTGGCGGTTAAAACTTTAACCGATGCTTTTCAACGTTTAGCCGTACCTTTTTTAAGCAGTCCTGCCAAATTTCTAATCGATCATATTCAGCAAGTGCACGATATGATTGATAACGTCACACAAAGTGAAGAGTTAATCGAATCGCCGCGCACAACCATCGTTGTGGCGATTATTCAGCGTGGTTTTCTATATTGCGCGCATGTCGGCGATTCTCGTTTGTATCATTTCCGTGATGGTCATCTACTGTTCCGTACCGAAGATCATTCTGTTGTGCAATCGCTATATAAAAAAGGCATGATCACCAAAGAAGAAATGGCGACGCATCCTTACAAAAATAAGATTTACAACTGTTTAGGTGGCGAAACGCCGCCGCAAATTGATTTATCTGACCGTTTTGAGTTGCTAGAAGGCGACACCATTTTGTTATGCACCGATGGCGTTTGGGGCGTATTGAGCGATGTACAAATCAAAGAGATTATTCAGCGCAATATCGTGATTGCGGATGCCATGAATAAGTTGATGGACAACGCCGAATTTGCCAGCGATGAACGCGGCGACAATATGAGTGCGATTGGCTTGCAATGGGGCGATAGGCAACAAAGCACTGATGCGGTTTCTACCCAATTGATGCCTTTGGGCGAAACCACCACCATTATGAATACCGTGCAGCAACAGACAAATGATGAGATGAATCTGCAAGATCTTTCTGATGACGATATTGAAAATACTATCGCCGAAATTCAAAACGCTTTGAATAAAACGCAGCAGAAACCAAGAATCTAGTCGATTTTTAGGCTAATTTTAGGGTTAAGTCATAGCTCGCTTTAACAGACATTCAGTTTTAACAGCATAGCAATAATGCATAGCTTATAATGTGTCTTTACTTAACGCACATTTATTAAAGTCATTACCATGCAATCAACTATCCGCCCAAGCCAACGCGCCACTAATCAATTACGCACTGTAGAAATTATCCGCCATTACACCAAACATGCCGAAGGTTCGGTATTGGTTAAATTTGGCGATACGCACGTGCTTTGTACCGCCAGTGTAGAAGAAAGAGTGCCAGGCTTTTTAAAAGGTAAAAATCAAGGCTGGGTAACTGCAGAATACGGCATGTTGCCACGTTCAACGGGCAGCCGCATGGATAGAGAAGCGGCAAAGGGCAAACAATCTGGCCGCACGCAAGAAATTCAACGTTTGATTGGTAGAAGTTTACGCGCCATTATTGATCTTGAAAAACTAGGCGAACGCAGCGTGCACATTGATTGCGATGTGATTCAAGCCGATGGCGGCACACGCACTGCCAGTATTACGGGTGCTTTTGTGGCATTAAACGACGCAATCTCTACACTTTTAGCTAGTGGAAAAATCACTGAGAATCCGCTTAAACAAGCAGTTGCCGCGATTTCTGTTGGCGTTTATAAAGGCACGCCTGTGTTAGATTTAGATTATATTGAAGATTCTGATTGCGATACAGACATGAACGTCGTCATGACCGCAGATGGCGGCTTTGTTGAGATTCAAGGCACAGCGGAAGGCGAACCTTTTTCGCGCGAAACCATGAATGCGATGCTGGATTTAGCCGCCAGCGGCATTGGTGAATTGCTGGTGATGCAGCAAACTGCTTTGGCACGTTAGTACATTGTTACGAACCAATCGATAAAGAAATCAGTCAATTTGCAGAATTAACCTGATTGTTAATTGGGAAATTAATTACCATGAATAAACTTGTGATTGCATCGAATAATCAAGGCAAATTGCTTGAAATTCAAGCATTGTTATCTCCACTTAATATTAAAGCGCTACCGCAAGCAAGTTTAAAGATTCAAGAGGCAGAAGAGCCGCATTTCACCTTTATCGAAAATGCGCTGGCCAAAGCGCGACATGCCAGCTTGCACAGTGGATTAGCCGCATTAGCAGATGATTCAGGCTTGTGTGTTGAAGCTTTGCAAGGTCGGCCTGGTGTTTATTCGGCACGTTTTGCCGATATGCTGAATCCTGAAGATTGCGCTGAAACAAATGCCGAAAAAATAGGCCGCGATGAAAAAAATAATCTAGCTTTATTAAGTGCGCTGGGAGACCAAAGTAATCGCAACGCTTATTATTATTGTGCGCTGGTATTAGTGCGCCGGCATGATGACCCGCAACCCATCATCGCAGAGGGCTTCTGGTCAGGTGAAATTTTAACGGCGCCTAGAGGCTCAAACGGTTTCGGTTACGACCCTTTGTTTTTAGATGCTAATCACAACAAAACAGGCGCAGAATTAAGCACCGAAATCAAAAACAAAATCAGCCATCGCGGGCAAGCATTGCAACAATTAATGATTAAAATCAAGGCATTAAACGTATGAAAAAACTACCAATCTGGTTACGAGATGACGGCAGCATTGTCTCTTGCACCGAAAAAATCAAAGTGATGCGCGAAAATTTTGAAGAGATTCAACAAATCGCCCAAGATGCATTTGAGGATGGATTATTGCTGGAAGTCTCTGAAACGCAGATGCGCGATGCTTTGCATCAGCTCGTCGATCAGTTAATTAACCCTTATCTAAAAACCAAAGCGGCCCTTGAAAAAAGTTATACCAATTAAAGCGGATACGCTTTTCAATTCGCAAATTGAGCCCATCAATAGCACATCACCACTTTTAGGTCATGCAACATTATCAGGCCTGACCAATCCGCCGCCCTTGTCGCTGTATATTCACATTCCGTGGTGCGTTAAAAAATGTCCATATTGCGATTTTAATTCGCATGAATCACGTACGGACATACCTGAAAAGCGTTATGTAGCGGCGTTAATTGCCGATTTAGAACAGTCCGTGCCACGCGTTTATGGGCGCAAAATTAGAAGTGTGTTTTTTGGTGGCGGTACGCCGAGTTTATTTTCGGCTGAATCGATTGACGAGATTTTGAGCACTGTGCGCATGTTAACTCCGCTTGAATACGGCGCAGAAATAACATTAGAAGCAAATCCTGGCACGGTGGAAATTGGCCGTTTTGCTGGCTATAAACAAGCTGGCGTTAATCGCATCTCGCTGGGCATTCAAAGTTTTAATGCGGATTATTTAAAAGCACTTGGTCGCA
The DNA here is from genome assembly GCF_000384375.1 of Methylotenera versatilis 79. NCBI lineage: Bacteria > Pseudomonadati > Pseudomonadota > Betaproteobacteria > Nitrosomonadales > Methylophilaceae > Methylotenera > Methylotenera versatilis. The sequence goes on from NZ_ARVX01000001.1 coordinate 721,319, forward strand.
TTCATGATGACAAGCAAGCGATTGCAGCTGCTGAGCTGGCACTTAACACCTTTGAACGCGTGAATTTAGATGTGATGTATGCGTTGCCGAACCAATCGCTAGCGCATGCTTTACAAGATGCAAAACAGGCAGTTGCGCTAAATCCGGATCATTTATCGTTTTATCATTTAACGCTGGAACCCAATACGCCGTTTCACCGCACGCCGCCTAGTTTGCCTGATGATGATTTGAGCGCTGATATGCAAGAACAGATTGAAGCGTTGTTGGCTGAACATGGTTACGAACATTATGAAACATCGGCTTTCTGCAAGCCAAACTCTCATGCAAGGCACAATCTTAATTATTGGCAATTTGGTGATTATTTGGGCATTGGCGCGGGCGCGCACAGCAAATTAAGTTATCACGATAAAATCATGCGCGAAACGCGGCATAAACATCCAAAAGCGTTTATGGAAAATGCAGAAGCTGGCAATGCTGTAGATAATAGCTGGTTGATTCCGCAAGCAGATTTGGGGTTTGAGTTTATGATGAACGCACTGCGATTAACGAGCGGTTTTGAGACAAAATTATTTCAGGAACGTACGGGTAAATCCATACAAACCATTAGCTCTGGTTTACAGATTGCTTTGCAGAAACAATTGATCTTGCAAGATTTGCAACGCATAAAACCGACTTTACTGGGTCAACGTTATTTAAACGATTTATTAGAACTGTTTTTGATTTAAGCTTTTATAAGCTTGAAATTGAGTTTTTGAATGTTTAATCAAATTCTTTGCGCGTATCCAAAAGCGTAATCAGCATTAAAATCTCGTCTAACACAGCATTGCTAAAACCTGCTCGCTCACCGTCACGATTATCCGTTAACAAACTATGTAAATAGACTTTCGCCAAATCACTCGGCCAAACTGCATCTAGCTTGACCATAATATGCGTAAAATCTTCCAACTGCTGCGGTACTATAATTGCCGTATTAATTGCCACGTTATTGGCAACATTGCTTTCGTACCACACCGGTGTCATCACATTAAATGCGCGGTGCAGACTTTGCGCATAAACTTCAAAATCTTCTTTTAAATGTAACTTTCTGAAAATTTCCAGCAGATACAGCCAATGATTGATTGAAGTTTTTGGCTGCGTTTCGATGGTTAACTTTAAGTGATCAATCGCATCTTGCGTCCGACTTACGCTCATCAGCAATTTTGCTTCCTCTAAACTGGAAGTCGCTTTGGCTTGCTCATCGCGCATTTGCGTATTCAAAAAATTATTGGTTGGTGCTGACTGGGGCTCAACTACATACTCCGCTGGCGCCGCTTGTTCTGCGCCTTGGCCCGTGTCTTGCCAATTGCCGCCAAAATCTGACAAAGTGTCATTCATCATAGGCACAGATTCACTAAACTCTCTCAGTTTGCGCCAGCGATATTGTTTAAATAAATAAGCGCCTAAAGCCAACAAAGCTACTAAGCCAAGAACCGCCAACAAAATGTAGCTCAATAAATTTGAAGCTTCTTCACCTTTTTCTGATGTGATTGTTGATGTCATCACAGCAGATTCTGGCGATTGTTGCGTAAGCGGTTTTACTTGTTTAACAACCGTATTGACGGCATTCGTACTATTTTCATCTAAATTTTTGAATGTTTTTTTGGCAGATAATGTGTTTGTTTCAGCTGTTACTTCTGGTTGATTATGTTCAGAGACTAAGTTATTTGCCGTATTTTTGTCAGCGGCATTTTGGTCATCCGTGTTTGTATTATTGGATAAACTCAGTGTTCTATCGAATACCAGCTTTAAACTACTTAGTTTGGCCTGTAATGCATTGATTCTTGCATGTAAACCCTCTAATTCAGTCTTTAATAAAGCATTCTTACTTAACAATAATTCATACTCTTGCCCCAATAACGCTGGGATTTCACTCGCAACACTATCCATATTAAGACTCATGTTAAGTTGGCGATTTTCGTTAGCAATTTTTGCAGCGTTAATCGCCTGTTTGCTTTTCGATAAGGATTTAAGCGTGGGAATGGTGATTAAAGTTGGCTCTTCAAACACCATTGATGCTTTAAGTTTTGGCGCAATCGTTGGGTTTAATTGCAAAGTTCTGGCGATAAATAAACGCTGCATTGCACGGTTTTTCGGGTAAAACGCGTACGCCATATCGTTCAGATTTTCGCCAGGTTTCGCCGGCCACGACAGAGTATTTTGTGTATCGCGAGATGTGCCGTTCTGAACTTGCGTATCATTTATTAAACCATCAACAGCGCCCACATTTCCCACGAAAATGAGCGCAATCAATAGGCTTAAAAACAGTTTTCGTTTCAAAACAACCTTAGTTAACTATTTACAAACTTAATAAATGGCGCGCGCGCGCAATGGCTTTTTTCACTTGTGCTGGCGCAGTTCCGCCAATATGGTTACGGCTTGCCAATGAACCTTCCAGCGTTAATACCGCATACACATCATCTTGAATCAATGGACTGAATCGCTGCAAATCGGCTAATGGCAAATCGGCCAAATCACATTTTTTTTGCACCGCATGTTTGACAGCCAAAGCCACTGCTTCGTGCGCATCTCTAAACGGCAAACCTTTTTTGGCTAAATAATCTGCCAAGTCAGTAGCAGTCGCAAAACCTTCCAACGCCGCTTGGCGCATGTTGGCTTTGTTCACTTCTACACCGCGTAACATGTCGGCATAGATTGCCAGCGTGATTAAAATCGTATCAGCCGTATCAAACAGCGGCTCTTTGTCTTCTTGATTATCTTTATTGTAAGCCAGCGGCTGGCCTTTCATTAAAGTTAACAAGGCAACCAAATGACCATTCACACGGCCAGTTTTACCGCGCACCAGTTCTGGTACATCAGGATTTTTCTTTTGCGGCATAATCGATGAACCCGTACAAAAACGGTCGGCGATATCCACAAAAGCGAATCGGGGTGAAGACCATAAAATCAGTTCTTCAGAAAAGCGCGACAAATGCGTCATTAACAATGCGCTGGCTGCAGTGAATTCGATGGCAAAATCGCGATCCGAAACCGCATCTAAAGAATTTTCACAAACGCCATCAAAACCTAAACTTTTGGCAACCATTTCGCGGTTAATCGGGTAGCTAGTGCCGGCCAAAGCTGCCGCGCCTAATGGCAAACGGTTGATACGTTTACGACAATCCACAAAGCGTTCTGCATCGCGTTTTAACATTTCAAAATAAGCCAATAAATGATGGCCAAACGTCACAGGTTGCGCCACTTGTAAATGCGTAAAGCCTGGCATGATGGTTTCAGCATGTTGTTCAGCCAAATCGACGATACTCAATTGCAGCTTTTGAATCGCCACTAAAATATCATCAACCGTAGCGCGTAACCAAAGCCGCACATCAGTCGCCACCTGGTCGTTACGGCTTCTGCCGGTATGTAAGCGCTTACCTGCATCGCCGATTTTATCGGTTAAACGCTTTTCAATATTCAAATGTACATCTTCTAAATCCAGCAACCATTCAAAACTGCCCGCTTGAATTTCTGTCAAAATCTCAGCCAAACCTTTTTCAATTTGAGCGACATCATCTAGGCTGATGATGTTTTGCGCACCTAACATTTTTGCATGCGCGACTGAACCTGCAATATCAAATTCCGCCAAGCGTTTATCGAAATCTACCGATGCTGTGTATTTTTTAACTAGCTCTGACACTGGCTCATTAAAACGGCCAGACCACGCGGTTGATTTTTTATTTAATGAATTGTCTTGCGCTGTTTTTTCTTGCACGGGGTTTACTTTCTTGTCATTGCTAACGGGCTTAAAGATTGCCGCTTGTTAAATGTGAAAAATTTCTTTAAAAATAATATACTTACAACAATATTATAACGAACTATACGCCGTGCGCAAAAATAGCCGTTTACCCAATTTTCATAACCTTGGCATTCACTTACGCATTTTGCTGATTGTGAACCTATTAGCCGCCAATACGGCAGTTTTATTCAGCAAACAACTGACGGAATTTTTACCGCTTTTAGCCGAGTTATCCGCAGTCGTGCAGCCCATTTTACTGCTCAGCATGTTAGTTTTATATGCGTTATATCCGCTGATCAACAAATTGCCGTATTGGTTGGGTATTGCCGTCATTTTACTACTAGAAATCAGCCTGACTTTTTTCGTCTTTGTATTTTTTAACAAGCTTTTTTTATTTGCGACTATTCCAGATCCTTATCGCGCTTGTTTATTGACGGCTATCGTTACCAGCATCGTTTTTTACTACTTTCATTTGCAGCAACGTGCGTATTCGCCAGCCATTGCAGAAGCGCGTTTGCAGGCTTTGCAAGCGCGTATTCGACCACATTTTTTGTTCAATAGTATTAACGCGGTTTTATCGCTGATTCGTAGCCAACCAAAACGTGCCGAAACAGCTTTAGAAGATATGGCCGATTTATTTCGCGTATTGATGGCCGATAATCGCGATTTAGTACCGCTGGCGCAAGAGATTGCATTAAGCCGCCAGTATTTAGCTTTAGAAAAACTGCGCTTAGATGAACGTTTAAAAGTGACTTGGCAAATCGAAGATATGCCACCCGATGCGCTGATTCCGCCGTTGATTTTACAGCCCTTATTAGAAAACGCGGTTTACCATGGAATCGAGCCGATGGCTGACGGCGGCGAGATTATTGTGACGATTTATACGCGCCATAAAGAGTTGCATATTTATATCAGCAATCCGTATAGTGCGCAGAATCAGCATTTGACTGGCAATAAAATGGCCTTGAAAAATATCAAAGAACGCTTAAGTTTGCATTTTGATTTAGAAGCGGCATTAAGAGCGCAGGCTAAAGAGGATCGTTACGAAGTGCATATTCGCTTGCCATTAACGCGTTAAAAACCCTTACTTAACACTTAAAATCGCTCAAAAAATCTTTTAAAATTCACTGAAAAATTCGCCCAAAAAAACATGTTAACTATTTTAATCGCCGATGACGAAACCCCAGCGCGCAATCGCTTACGTGATCTGCTGGGCGATATTGCCGAAGTGCGTATTGTGGCAGAAGCTAAAAATGGTAAAGAAGCCATTGATCTCGCCATGCAAACCAAGCCAGATTTGATGTTGCTGGATATTCGCATGCCGTTAATGGATGGCATTGAAGCGGCGCAACATGCACAGAAGTTAGAACCTAAACCGCACATTATTTTCACCACCGCGTTTGATGCGTATGCGATTAAAGCGTTTGATTTAAATGCGATTGATTATTTACTGAAACCGATTCGGCTAGAACGACTGCAAACCGCGATTGATAAAGCACAAGCGCTAAAGCCCAAACAGATCGACGCGTTAAAACCGCTACAAAAATCCCGCACGCATCTGAGTATTCATGAACGAGGTCGCGTGATTTTGGTGCCAGTTGAGCAGATTATTTATCTGCGTGCCGAGTTGAAATATATCACCGTGCGCACGGCTGAACGGGAATATTTAATTGAAGAATCACTCACCCATCTAGAAAACGAATTTGGTGAGCGATTTGTACGTTTGCATCGCAATTGCTTGGTTGCGCCGTTATTTATTGCTGGCTACGAAAAACGTCACATACAGCAAAGCGTTGAACAAAACTTAGAGTCAAACAATGGCGAAAATAGCGATAATGTTAACGAACAACGCTGGGTTGCCTTATTAAAAGGCATTCCCGAAACCGTTGCCATTAGCCGCCGCCAACAACATCTTGTGCGCGAAACTTAACACTTAAAATTAATTAAAAAATACTGCTTCAAAATTAGCATTAAATTTGCTCAAGCGTTATTGCTCTTTTTGCGATACTTTCTTTTTAGAGTCCATTTCAGCAATCGTTTTAGCTGCCCAATCGCGTCCGCCCAAGCCAAAAGCCAGCGCAAGTGCCAAGAAGAAAGCGCCGAAAACGATTACAAATAATGAGTGAATCAATTGCATGCCGATGCCTAATTGCTCAAGCGCGACAAATACCGCCAAAATTTGTATGCCGTATTCAGCCGATGTACTGATGGTTAACGCGTTGCTAAACTTAATGCTGTAAAGCCATGCAAATACTAAACGATTTACAAAACGCGCTAATAAAGTACCAAAAATCAACACTAAAATCGCCACGATAATGCGTGGTAGATAGCTGGCTAATTGTTGTAGTAAAACCGCCACTTCTCTTAGATCCAGCGCATTTGCGCCAGTAATCACGAATAATAGGATCACCAGCCAATAAACCACTTGGCTGATAATGCCACTTAAAGTCACATTTAAACTGCCTTGATTGAGAAACGATTCTAAACCAGATTTTTGCGCGAATTTGTCAAACTGGGTTAATACCAACAGGCGCTTTACCGCCGCCCTGGCTAGTTTGGCAATCAGCCAGCCGAAAAACAAAATCACAATTACCGCTAGTAATCGCGGCACAAAGTGAATCAATTGCCCCCAAAACTCATTCAGCGAACTGACAAAAGTATCTAATTGATATTGCATGACCTTCTCCTAAAAACGTTTAAAGCAACTGATTAATGTATTAATACAAGTCTGCTTTAAAAATTAAAACCTATCATTAAATTTATTGCTTATCCTTTTTAGCTTAACCCAAAAAACGCCATTTTGTATATCCGTTTATTGCCTACAAGCCATGCTAAAATTATTGTTATGAAAAATCAACCCACAAAACTGGTGATTGCCTCACGCGAAAGTGCGCTGGCAATGTGGCAAGCCAAGCATATTCAAGCCAAACTACAAAAAATTTACCCTAATTGTGATGTGACTATTTTAGGCATGACCACTACTGGCGACCAAATATTAGATTCACCTTTAGCGCGTATTGGTGGCAAAGGTTTGTTTGTAAAAGAACTGGAAAACGCATTAGCGGATGGCAGTGCAGATTTAGCTGTGCACAGCATGAAAGACGTTCCGATGAACTTGCCTGAAGGCTTTGTAATGGCAGCAACTGGCGAACGTGAAGATGCGCGCGATGCGTTTGTTTCAAACGATTTTAATGCACTGGAAGACTTGCCGATTGGCAGTGTTGTTGGAACATCCAGCTTGCGCCGCCAAAGCCAAATTCAAGCGCGATTTCCACATTTAAAAATTGAATCGTTACGCGGCAATGTGCAAACGCGTTTGCGCAAATTAGATGAAGGCCAATATGCGGCGATTATCTTAGCCGCAGCGGGTTTGATTCGTCTGCAATTAGGCAACAGGATTCGCCAATTTATTTCAGCAGAATTGAGTATTCCTGCCGTTGGGCAAGGCGCGCTGGGCATTGAAATCAGTGCAAGTCGTACTGATTTAATCGAGATATTGGCGCCGCTAAACCACATCGACACGCAATTATGTGTAGAAGCCGAACGCGGCATGAGCCGCGCGCTTGCTGGCAGTTGCACCGTGCCACTGGGCGCTTATGCGGTACGCGATGGCAATATACTCAACGTCATAGGCTTTGTCGCCAGTGTAGATGGTCAACAGATATTACGCGAAAAACTTAGTGGCAGTGTGGATAATGCAGAAGCACTAGGACAGCAATTAGCGGCAAAACTAGTCGAAAAAGGTGCTGATAAAATTTTGGCGGCGCTGGATCATATTAAGTAGTTTTACCCAGCATGACTGACAAATTATTAACTGGTCATTCACCTACTGAAAAACCGCTCGCAGGTATCGGTATTGCCATCACTCGTCCAATCGACCAAGCCAAAAAATTAAGCCAATTAATTAGCGATGCAGGCGGCACGCCGATTTCATTTCCACTGATTGAAATCACATCGCTCACCGATTACAACCAGTTTGAATCAGTTATCAGCTCAATTGACCAATACGATTGGGCTATTTTTATCAGCAGCAATGCGGTACAAAACGGCATGCCGCGTTTGCTTAAACAGGTTATTCCAACACAATTACAATTCGCCGCAATTGGCCCAGTTACTGCTGCCGAATTGCAAAATTTTGGCGTAAAACAAGTGTTAACTCCACTAAGCCACGCCAAACAAGACGAAGAATATAAAGTCCGTTTTGATTCAGAGTCTTTACTGGCTTTGCCAGAAATGCACGCGATACAAGGCAAAAAAGTCATGCTATTCCGCGGCATTGGCGGGCGTGATGTATTGGCAGAAACGCTAAAAGCGCGTGGCGCAATCGTTACGTTTGCCGAATGCTACCAACGCATTAACCCACAAACTAACTGCGATTTATTGGCAAAATTATGGGCTGAAAAAAAACTACACGGCGTAGTAGTAACTAGCAGTGAGGCTATGCGCCATCTGCTAGATTTGGCGGGCGATTTAGGATGGTTGAAGAAGGTGACTTTATATGTGAATCACGCCCGAATTGCGGAATTGCCTTTGCAACTAGGCTTGAAAGTGAAAATCGCGGATACACCAGGTGATATTGGGATGTTAGAGAATATCACCCAGTTAAACTGAGTTTATACGTTGGCTAATTTTGGCGCAGGATTTGCAAACGTAAAGGCATCACTAAAAAACTCATCAGACTCTAAGCCTTGCTGCACAAAGGCTTGATGCGCGATATCTACCATTCCAGGCGCGCCACAGGCGTAGGCTTGATAATCGCTTAACCTTTCAAAATCATCTAAAACCGCTTGATGTACTAGCCCTGTTCTACCCTGCCATTCGTCACTTGTAGCGGGTTCTGATAGCACTGGGATATAGCGAATATTAGGCATCAGTTCTGCCCACTTTTCACACAGGTCGTGCATATAAAGATCGCGCAATTGGCGTGAGCCTCGATAGAGAGTAATGTCGCGTTTGATATTGTTGTGTAGCATGTGTTCTATCATGCCTTTTACTGGCGCAAAACCTGTGCCGCCAGCGACAAAAATGATTGGTTTGTTTGAATCTTCGCGCAAGAAAAAACTGCCGAAAGGCGCTTCTAATCTTAAGATGGCTTTTTCTACCAGCTCATTAGCAGCGTATTCACTAAATTGACCGCCTGGAATCACACGAATATGTAATTGTAAAAAATCACTATCGTGCGGCGCATTGGCGATAGAAAAAGCACGGCGTTTGCCATCTTTTAAAATAAACTCGATATATTGACCCGCTTTAAATTGTAAGCGCTCACTTGCAGGTAATTGCAGGTGAAGCGCGATAACATCATGCGCAAGCTGTTCTTTTTTTGCTACTCGTGCTGGTAAAATACGTGGTTTGATACCGGCTAAACCGCCGACTTCGCGGCACTCAATAGTTAAATCTTCCAGCGGTCTTGCGCAACATAACAGCGCAGTTCCAGCAGCCAGCTCTGCATCCGACATCGCACTGCCTTGATAATCGTCATGCATGACTTTGCCCGTAATCACTTCGGCTTTGCAGGCGCCACATGCACCGTTACGACAGCCATAAGGTAGATTGATACCCGCTTCAATGGCTGCTTGTAGCACTGTTTGGCTGGGGCGCACATCGAATGTGTGGCCACTGTTTTTAATGATGACTTTACTCATGTTAATCGCACTTTTTCAATGACTGTTTTTTTAAATAACTATTTTTTTAATAGTTAGCTTTTCTCATTATCGTCTGGCACATGCTTATATTCGCCTTCAATCACATCTTCATTGGCGGCGCCTACATTGGGTGTTTGCTGATATTGCGGCTGCTGAAACGGTTGTTGATATTGGTTAGTGGCATCTGCGCCTTGTTTATTCAATTGCTTACTAATAGGAATTAACAATAAAACGACCGCAATAATATCCGTAATAACGCCAGGGATAATTAGCAACACGCCCGCTACCATATTACGCGCACTACCAATCATCGTTTTAACTGGATTGCCACCAGCTGTAAGACTTTGCATCATCTTCGCGGTCATCAATAATTTCTCGCCGCGAATCAATTGTAAGCCCAAGAAGCCAACCACGACTAAATAAAACAATAGCCACCAGCCGTAAGCATCTGCAAGGCTTATCAGCAGAAATAGCTCGGCAAATGGAAAAGCGAGTAAAATTAAACCTATTAAATAACGCATATTAAAGAACTTTCTGACCAATTTATTAAACTAATTGGGGGTTAAATACGGCATTTGCAACCGCTGATACCAATTTTCAACCTAATTAATACGCAAAAAACATTGCAGCGGAGCATTTTTGAAACACCTATTAAATAGTATTGTAATCGCTTTTGTGACAGCGCTCACCTTGCCATTGTTGCATGCGGGCGAAAGTAGTTCGGCTGGCAGAAATGCTTTTCTAGAAGAGGTTAAAGAAGACGAATTCTTATCGCCCGATGTCGCTTTTAAATTGGATTTAACTGCGATTGATGCGCACAATTTGAACGCCAACTTCAAAGTCGTTCCAGGTTATTATCTTTATAAACAACGCATTAAATTTGTGATTAAAGATATAAGTACAGGAAAAATTGAAGCGATTAATTTACCAGCAGGCGAGATTAAAGATGATCCGAACTTTGGCAAGCAAGAAGTTTATCATCACGAATTTGATGCAAAAATTCAGTTAAGTGCAGCCAACAATCCAATTATTCATGCAACTTATCAAGGTTGTAGTGAAAAAGGCCTATGTTATGCGCCGATTACTAAAATCATTAGCTTAAACTTAGCAGAAAATAGTACTGGCTCAGCTCAAAATGCAAATGTTTCCAGCACTGGCGATGACGATAAAACCACACAAGCTTTAAAATCCGGCAACTTATGGTTAGTGATTGGCGGCTTTTTTCTAGCTGGCTTATTACTGTCATTCACACCTTGTGTTTTGCCGATGATACCGATTCTATCCAGCATTATTGTTGGTAGCCAAAGTAAGCGCGCGCAACCTAGCAAATTGCATGCTTTTAGTCTGTCAATTGCATATGTACTTGGTATGGCGTTGAGCTATACGCTGGCAGGAATTGCAGCAGGTTTATCTGGCAATTTACTCAGCCAATCTTTACAAAACGCTTGGGTATTAAGTGCGACCGCTTTGATTTTTGTCGCGCTGGCTTTCTCCATGTTCGGCTTTTATGAGCTTAAATTGCCTGCCACATTTGAAAATAAAATATTAGGCGCTAGTCAAAAATTAAAAGGCGGTGAATTTTTAGGCGTGTTTGTAATGGGCGTGCTTTCAGCGCTCATCGTTAGCCCATGTGTCGCCGCGCCATTAGCGGGTGCGCTTATTTATATTGGTCAAACGCATAATGTATTTTTAGGCGGCGCAGGATTATTCGCCTTAGCGATTGGCATGGGCGTACCGCTATTACTAATCGGCGCATCTGCTGGCAGTTTGCTGCCCAAAACAGGCAGTTGGATGAATATCATCCGTAACTTTTTTGGTGTATTGATGTTGGCCATGGCCGTTTATTTGGTGTGGCCAGTCTTACCTGCAAGTATTACTACACCCGTCAATCAGTTAATCGGCAACTCCTCTGAACACCATTTACCTTTTACTCGTATTAAAAGCACTGCAGATTTAGATGCTGCCATTCAAGCCGCCAATGGCAAAATTGTCATGTTAGATTTTTATGCGGATTGGTGCGTTGCGTGTAAAGAAATGGAAAAATTCACTTTCAGCGATGACAAAGTTAAAGCCGCATTAAAAGACGCTGTTTTATTGCAAGCAGACGTCACTGAAAATAACGAAGCCGATCAAGCATTACTCAAACGCTTTGGATTATTTGGCCCGCCCGGCATTATCTTTTTTGATGCGTCAGGTAAAGAAATAACACCTAAAGTGATTGGCTATAAAAACACCAATGACTTCTTAAAAATACTCAATAAAGTGAATACACAATAATGCTTAACAAGTTAAAGACACCCATTTTTTATCTCGTCTTGATGATGACGATTGGCTTTGGCATTTTTCATTTCTTCCTTAATACGCAAGCAGAGGATGGCGGTAATCAATCGACCAAAACTTTATTCGCTGCTAATTTCCCAGATGAGAATGGTCAGCCACAAGCATTAGAACAATATGCGGGCAAAATTGTAGTGCTTAATTTTTGGGCAAGTTGGTGCGAACCTTGTCGCGAAGAAATGCCAGAACTATCTCAACTGCATACTGAATACAAAGATCGTAATTTAGTTGTGTTGGGCATGGCGATTGAAGATGTTGCGGCAGTTAAAGACTTTTTAAAAGAAACGAAAGTCAGTTATCCTTTATTTGCCGCTGATATGCAGGGCATGGAAATCGCCAGCAATTTAGGCAATAATAAAGGTGTATTGCCGTTTACTGTCATCATTAAAGCGGACGGAACAATAGCCAAAACTTACTTTGGACGCGTGACTAAACCATTATTAGAACAAACTTTAAAAACATTAATGTAGAATTACATATACTTGGCACATCAATTCATTATATTAAAATCCATATTCTATTCAATCACTTATGATTTTTAAAGCCCAATTAAAAACTTAAGTTCGCTTAACTACTGCGAATTTGCTGGACAAAAGTCTTTAAGTTCGGCAAACTTGTTAGTATGAAACCTTGCACAAATGCGTCAAAAATACATTTAATCCAGCCGTTATTAACAGAGCCTTCATTAATCAATCTGCAATTAAAGGCAGCTAAATAATGGTGGCTCGTTCTGTATTGGTGTTGCATGGCCCAAATTTAAATTTATTAGGCTTGCGTGAACCAGAGCATTACGGCAGTTTAACGCTAGATGCGATTAACGACAGTTTGAAATCGTTAGCGCAACAAGCGAATATTAATATTAATTTAGAAACGCATCAAAGCAATTCAGAAGCCGATATTGTTGCTAAAATACAGTCATTAGCGGTTAACTCCGTCGATTTTGTCATTATCAACCCCGCGGCGTTCACGCATACTTCCATTGCCATTCGCGATGCACTCTCTGCAATTAAAACACCATTTATTGAAGTGCATTTATCCAATGTGTTTGCGCGGGAAAGTTTTAGACATCACTCTTATTTTAGCGATATTGCCGTTGGTGTGATTAGCGGCTTGGGTGCAGATGGCTATATCGCAGCACTGAATTACGCAATCAATCAATTCAACAAAAAACCGGCTTAATTTCTCTATTAAGCCATTATTATTTAAATATTATTCTAATAAAAATTCTTATAAATAGATTATCTCGAGGTTATTATGGATTTACGTAAACTAAAAAAATTGATCGATTTGGTAGAGGAGTCTGGCATTTCTGAGCTGGAATTAACCGAAGGCGAAGAAAAAGTCCGCATTAGTCGCGCACTGATGCCAAACCAAGCGCCTGTGCAATATACGACAGCACCTTATATGTCAGCACAACAAACTGCGCCAGTTGCTCAAACAACTCCGTTGCCAGTTGCTGCAACGCCTGTTGTTGCAGAAATAGAAGGTCAAATTGTTAAATCGCCGATGGTTGGTACGTTTTATCGTTCATCATCGCCTGATTCTAAACCATTCGTTGATGTAGGCACTAAAGTCGCCATTGGTGATACCTTATGTATTATTGAAGCGATGAAATTGCTCAACGAGATTGAGTCTGACGTTGCTGGCGTAGTGAAGAAAATATTATTAGAAAATGGCCAGCCCGTAGAGTACGGTGAACCACTTTTCATTATTGAATAGCCTAGATTCGATAATGATTAAGACTGATTGGTTAATTAAACATGTTTGAAAAAATATTAATTGCAAACCGTGGCGAGATTGCGCTACGAGTACAACGCGCTTGTCGCGAATTGGGTATTAAAACAGTTGCTGTGCATTCTGTTGCCGATAAAGAAGCTAAATACGTTAAGTTAGCAGACGAGTCCGTTTGTATTGGCCCTGCTTCCTCTAGCTTAAGTTATTTAAATATTCCTGCTGTGATTAGCGCGGCAGAAGTAACTGACGCACAAGCCATTCATCCTGGATATGGTTTTTTGTCTGAAAATGCCGATTTTGCTGAGCGCGTTGAACAAAGCGGTTTCGTATTTATCGGCCCGCGTGCAGAAACTATTCGCCTGATGGGCGATAAGGTTTCCGCCAAAAATGCCATGAAAGCTGCTGGTGTTCCTTGTGTGCCAGGCTCTGAAGGTGCACTGCCGGATGACCCAATAGAAATCATCAAAACCGCTAAAAAAGTAGGTTATCCCGTGATCATCAAAGCGGCTGGTGGCGGTGGCGGACGTGGCATGCGTGTCGTACACACAGAAGCGGCACTAATTAATGCCGTGAATATGACTAAAGCAGAAGCGCAAGCGGCTTTTGGCAACCCGATGGTTTACATGGAAAAGTTTTTAGAGAATCCACGCCATATCGAGATACAGATTTTGGCCGACCAGCATGGTAATGCGGTATTTTTAGGCGATCGTGATTGCTCTATGCAGCGCCGTCACCAAAAAATTATTGAAGAAGCACCATCACCACTTTTAAGTGCGCGTATTCGTGACAAAATTGGTGAGCGCTGCGCAGAAGCCTGTCGCAAAATCAAATATCGTGGCGCAGGTACATTTGAATTTTTGTATGAAAATGGTGAGTTTTATTTCATTGAAATGAATACGCGTTTGCAAGTTGAGCACACAGTAACTGAGATGATTACGGGTATTGATTTAGTGCAGCAGCAAATTTTTGTTGCCGCTGGCGAAAAATTAAAATTCCGCCAAAAAGATATCGTGCTGCGCGGCCATGCGATTGAATGTCGTATTAACGCCGAAGATCCATACAGCTTTGTACCTTCGCCTGGCAAATTAACGACATTTCATATGCCTGGCGGCCCAGGTGTGCGTATCGATACGCACGTTTATTCGGGATACACCGTTCCGCCGCATTACGATTCGATGATTTGCAAACTGATTACGCATGGCGCAACACGTGAACAAGCAATTGCCCGTATGCGTATCGCATTATCTGAAATGCTAGTGGATGGCATTAAAACCAATATTCCGCTGCATGCAGATTTAATGGCAGATGCTGCGTTTCATCTAGGCGGTACCAGCATTCATTATCTTGAGCAGAAATTGGGGATTAGTCATAAGTAATCTTTCTGTTTTAATCTGCAACAACTTAACCTGTAAAAATACATAATGGCGTGGCTATTACTTAAAATTCAAGCAAATGAACATAATGCCGATACCATAAGCGACGCATTAATGGATTTGGGCGCACTATCTTGCAGTATTGAAGATGCCAACGCAGAAACTCAGGCAGAACAAGCATTGTTTGGTGAACCTGGAGATCCACCGCCGGGTATTTGGCAGCAAAATATCGTCACCGCCATGTTTGATGACGCAGTAGATGTCGCACAAGTGATTCAGCAATTAAGTGCCGCTACCGCCATTGAAAGCTTTCAGTATGCGACGGAAATAATCGCCGAACAAGATTGGGTACGCAGCACGCAAGCGCAATTTGACCCGATTAAAATTACCGATAAATTGTGGATCGTGCCAACTTGGCATCAGTCAGAATGGCAACAAACTGCGAATCAAGAAGCGATTAATATCGTATTAGATCCAGGTTTAGCTTTTGGTACGGGCAGCCACCCTACTACGCATTTATGTTTGGAATGGTTAACTAAAACCATGCCGAGCCCAAGCGTTTTAGATTACGGTTGTGGTTCAGGCATTCTAGCTATTGCGGCTAAAAAATTAGGCGCACAGCAAGTGGTTGGTGTAGATATCGACTCGCAAGCAATTGTAGCCAGCCGCTATAATGCAGAGCAAAATCAAGTAGATGCAGATTTTTTTGATGCTGACACTTTCAGCCATGAAACCTTTGATGTAGTTGTGGCGAATATTTTATCTAGCGCGTTAATGGTATTAGCGCCCGCACTTGCAAAATACTGCAAAGCTGGTGGAAAATTAGCATTATCTGGCATACTAGAAACCCAAACTGACGCATTGATTGAACGTTATAGCGAATGGTTTACCATGGATGCGCCACATCAACGCGATGCTTGGGTGTTGCTAACCGGCACTAAAAAATGAATTACATCACCGCATGCCCCGCTTGCGAAACGCAGTTTCTAATCACGAAAGAGCACTTAAAAGCGTATCGCGGCAAAGTGCAATGCGGCAATTGCAATCATGTTTTTAATGCAAAAAACCGGTTAACCGAAGTTTCTGACGATATTCAAAGTGTTGAGGAATATAGCGTAGCAGAAGATGGCGCAACAGAAAATATAGTAGCCGAATCAGATTCGACTGAGCACGACTCAGATCTGTACACTCCAGCAGAATATGCCAATACTGAATTGGCTGCAGATTCTAAAATCGAACCAAATCCAACCTTAACAAACGATATAGAAATTGAAGCCTCAGCTGTTGAATCAACAGCTAGCGAACCTATAAAGTCGCTACCCATTAGCAATACCGACGAAAAACCGATTAGTCAAAAATTAAATGTTGTGTTGGAAGGCGTGCCAGACTTATCCGACTTAACCTCATCAGAACTTGCACAAGCCAATTTGGGCTCGATTGACACAACGCGTAATCCCTATATTAGCAATCTCACACCCATCATCATTTCAGAAGATGATGTGGATATTGAATCCATTCGCGCGCCTATCTTAATAGAAGACCTGACCGCAGATCCTAAATTTCAGCTAACAAAACCAAAACGTAATTTCTGGTTAATCGCGATTAATTGCTTATTATTGCTTGCGGCAATTTTACAAAGCGCTTATTTTTTACGCTCTAAAATTGCTGCCGATTATCCACAATTTAAGCCTTATTTAGTACAAGCCTGTGAACATCTACGCTGTAAAATCCATTTACCGCAACAGTTAGATTTACTCAGCATTGATGACTCGGATATGCAAGAAAGTCAAATTCATCAAGATGTAGTTGATTTTTCTAGCTTAATTATTAATAACTCCAATCATGTGCAGGCGTATCCCAATATTGAATTAACGCTCACCGATGCTGAAGATAAACCTGTATTGAGAAAACTGGTTAAGCCGCAAGAGTATTTACAGCCAACAACAGACCCTGCAAAAGGCATTGGGGCACATGACGAAGAGCGTATTAAGCTGGCGATTAATGTGCACGCTTTATCCGTTGCGGGTTATCGTGTGTTATTAACTTATTGAACGTCAATTTCCCTGTATTTTAGTTTCGGTTATTCAACTCTAAATCACTCACTTTACTTAAATTTAGTGGTTTGACTTAACTCTTTTTTAACACCCAAACTCAAGCAATCATATTCATATAATCAGAACGAATCGCTTTAATCGCATCGACGATTTTTTCCACTGTTTCCACCCGCACAAAACTTTTCCGCCAAGCAATCGCGATGCGTCTGGTGGGCGCTGGGCTGGTAAATGGGATTACTTTAATTAATGGATTATTGTAACGTTCTGCCGTTGCAGAACAAGGCAGAACCGTGATGCCCAAATTAGAAGCCACCATATTTCGGATGGTTTCTAGCGAGTTACCTTGTAAAACTTCACCTTTGCGCGATAACTCTGGGCAAGCTTGTGTAACTTGATTACTAAAGCAGTGCCCGCTGTTTAGTAACAAGACTTTTTCATCGGATAATTCTTCTGGATTAATCTGTTTACGCGTCGCCCAATGATGATGAATCGGCACCACCACATCAAACTCTTCATCGTACAGCGCTTTGTATTGCAAGCCAGGCACATCGAATGGTAATGCAACAATCGCCACATCAATCACGCCATTACGCAACTGCGCCTCAAGATTCGCGGTTAAATTCTCTTCTACTTCTAGCGGCATATCTGGTGCTGTTTTGCGCAAAATGGGAATAATCTCTGGCAATAAATACGGCCCAACTGAATGAATCATGCCAAGTTTTAATGCGCCCTTTAATTGGTTTTTGCCCAATTCCGCCAATTGCTTAATGCGCGCGGCTTCTTCTAGCACGCGTGATGCTTGCTCAATGATTTGTGCGCCGATTTCCGTTGGCGTCACATCGCTGCGGCTACGCTCAAAAATCATCACGTTTAATTCATCTTCTAGTTTTTTTATGCCTAAACTTAATGCGGGTTGCGTCACAAAACATTTCTCGGCCGCGCGCCTAAAATTACGCTCTTGTGCTACTGCCATTACAAATTTAAGCTCGATTAAAGTCATTTTTTTCCATTAGAATTAGTAAAATTTATCATCATCAATAATCTTACATTGATTAATTTTATTTATCAATGGTATCAAAATAGACAATTATACAAAGCAAAATAACTGCTCTAAAATGCACTTCATGTTATCAATATCGTGTTGAAAAAGAATTAACCGTAAAACTTAACACTAAAATTAAGCCAATAATTAACAGAACGATTGAAAAGGAGCTGCACATGTTAAAACAACCATTTAATTCAACAAACCAAGTGCTTATTGAGCTGCTGGCAACTTATGCGCTGGTTTATTAATCTAGTACATTCATGACACAAAATAAATTAATCCAAAAAACAGTTTTATAGTGAGCAAAATCTTTATCAAGGAGAGCAGTATGAGTAAAACAACACTAACCACCTCAGCAGGCGCACCAGTTCCAGATGATAATAATAGTATTTCGGTTGGCCCGCGCGGTCCATTAACGTTTGATAACCATTATTTATTTGAGAAATTAGCCCACTTTAATCGCGAGCGTATTCCTGAGCGCGTGGTGCACGCACGCGGTACGGCGGCTCACGGTACTTTTACTGTGACTAAAAGCTTAAAAGACCACACGATTGCTCACTTTTTACAAGAGGTTGGTCAGCAAACTGATGTATTTTTACGCTTTTCAACGGTAGGTGGCGGGCAAGATTCTAACGATTACGCCCGTGACCCACGTGGCTTTTCAATCAAGTTTTATACCCAAGAAGGTAATTGGGATATGGTGGGCAACAATACACCGGTATTCTTTTTAAATGATCCAATCAAGTTTCCAGACTTTATCCATAGCCAGAAAAAAGATGCGCGCACCAATTTACCCAACCCAGCCAATGCGTTTGAATTTTGGGCGAATCACCCGCAATCATTACATCAGATGACAATCTTGATGTCTGATCGTGGCATTCCATTATCCTATCGTCACGTGCACGGTTTTAGCAGTCATACATTAAGCTTTTATAATGCAAAAGGTGAACGCGTTTGGTGCAAATGGCACTTTAAAACCAATCAAGGCATTAAAACTTTAACCAATGATGAAGCCGCAAAAATGCCTGTAAACGGCGCGCAAAAAGATTTGGTCGAGGCGATTGACCGTAGAGAGTTTCCAAGTTGGACGGTAAAAGTACAAATAATGAGCGAGGCTGATGCACGCACTTACGGCATTAATCCTTTTGATTTGACTAAAGTATGGCCGCACAAAGACTATCCTTTAATTGAGATTGGCCAATTAGAGTTAAACAAAAACGTGAACAATTATTTTGCAGAAACCGAACAGGTGGCATTTGCGCCAAGTAATTTTGTGCCCGGCATTAATGCATCGCCTGACAAAATGTTGCAAGGTCGTTTATTGGCTTATCAAGATGCACATCGCTATCGAGTTGGCGCAAATGTGAATCAGATTCCAATCAATGCGCCAAAATGCCCAGTCAATCACTATCAACGTGATGGCGCATTTGCAGGAATGGGTTGTCCTGTTGGTCATGGCAGCGAAAACGGCGAAGCAAGTTTTGGCAGTCAAGTGAATACCGTTAGTGCTTCGAACTTTTTCCCCAATGATAGAGCAAATGACGGTGCGCCAGTGCCTGCACCGCAAGTTACACCGCCACCAATGCCGGTGTTAGGCGACGCTTGGATTGGCTATCACAGCCAAGATGCTGAGGACTATTTCACGCAAGCAGGTAATTTATTCCGCATTATGAATAACAGCCAAAAAGCGCAATTATTTGACAATATTGCTGGTGGATTATCAACCGCGAATGCCAGTATTCAAGAGCGCATGTTAGCCCAGTTTGAAAAGGCCGACCCCGCATATGCAGAAGGTGTTAAAAAGGCACTTGCTGCAGCGTAATAAGTTTTTTAGTTAACACTTAAGTCGAGTTAATAGCCCACGCAAGTGGGCTATTTTTATGAAAAATTGAGGTTTAATAGTGGTTAACTAAGCGTTCACCTTGTTAAATTAACCATTTATAATGAATGTGTTATCGCTAAATTAAAATAATAAGAACTTTGAGTTAACCACTTAAATCATTGGAAAATAAATGAAATCTTGGATGTGTGTTGTATGTGGCTTTATTTACGAAGAAGAAAAAGGTTGGCCTGATGACGGCATTGCGCCAGGTACACGCTGGGAAGATGTGCCAGCCGATTGGTCATGCCCAGAATGCGGTGTGACTAAAGCAGAATTTGAAATGGTTGAGTTCTAAAAAATGCCAATTATGTGAAACTTTTACCGCAAGTAATTAGTATTTACTCACGGGTATTTGATATTTTTTTAAGTTAAGCTAAAATATTATCCGAAAATTAGCACCAGAACTTACGTAAGTTATTTGTACGCAAGTTTTTTGGCGCAATACTTTTTAATCAATTGTAAATTTATATCGGAGAGTATTTTGGACTTTGTTGGCGCTGTGGGTATTTATTATTTATTAGGTGTGCTGGTCGTGGTCTGTGCGTTTTTGTTCACTTGTACCAGATACGTTAAATAATTAATACTGTAAATAAAAAGGCCTTAAAGGCCTTTTTTAATTTCAAACACTTATTTATATCTGCTAGTTAAAACCGCGTAATTTTGAAGCAGCAAGAGATGCTGCAGCCGTTCTTGTCTCAACACCTAACTTCACAAAAACGTGTTCCAAGTGCTTATTAATCGTTCTTGGGCTACTGCTTAATATATCGCCAATATCACGGCTGGTTTTACCTTTAATCGCCCAATAAAGCACTTCCGATTCGCGTTTTGTTAGCTTAAAAGTCAGCATCAATGCTTCAATCTGCGCTGTATCTGATTCTTCCCTCAGCACAATGACCCATTGTTCATCGCTACTGATATCCGCCGGGCTAAAACTTAAACGTTTTGTACTTTGAATAATCGTCATCGCTTGCAATGTTTTGCCAGAAGCATCAGCCTGATAAGCAGAAGCAATCCAATTGAATACGGGCGAAGGCGTCACAAACTCACTGACTTCATTATCCGGAAAAAAATAACTCTGTATCCACTGCCGTGCCAGTGGTGTTTGCCAAACAATTTTGCCATTTTGCGGAGTGATGGCGATGGCCGCCTGACCAAACGCATCCAACGCACCGCGCGCTTGATGTACTTGACGTGAAGTTTTGAGATGCGCAGCAATTCTTGCAATCACTTCAGTGGTGCGAATCGGTTTCGTCACATAATCAGTACCGCCAGCTTGAAAAGCAGCTACTACGTGCTCCGATTCGGTTAAACCTGTCATAAAAATCACCGGAATATGGCTGGTTTTAGCATTCGCTTTTAATTTGCGGCAGACTTCAAAACCGTCCATCTCCGGCATCATGGCGTCTAACAAAATAATTTCTGGTTGTGCAGCCTCTGCGCGCTCAATCGCTACTTTACCGTTATTCGCGATCAGCACGGTATAACCAGACTCATCAAGCGCATCGTGCAGCACGGCTAAATTATCCATCACATCATCCACAATCAGCACAACGGACGATTGATGTCGGTTTAAATCTGGTTTACTCATGCTTTAATTTCTTGTATAAAGTTTTTCATGATATCGATCTGGAACTGGCTAGAGAACTTTCGCATAAGCTCTACGAAACCCGAATAAATAGGGTCAATTAAAATAATTTCGTCCAGCTTACCATTGATGCCTTTTATATAGCCAAGATTAATCAACTCCAACAATTCAGTTAATGTTTTTTCAGGGGGCATAACCATTTTGCTATGATCAACTATATCATCTTGATTTTGCAGTAAATTTTCCGCCATCGTCGTATCGGTTATCCATTCCAGATTCAATCGATTGCCCAGCCAATTTAACAATTCCTCTACATTCACTGGCTTGACGATAAAGTCTTCGCTAGCGATTCCTGCTGCATTTTCAAGGTTTTTATCATAGGCATTGGCCGAGACAATGCCAATCGGGATGGGCGATTGGTGCACTTTACGGATGACATAGGCCGCTTCCCAGCCATCCATTACCGGCATGGCTAAGTCCATCAGGATAACATCTGGGTTAAACGCTTCATAAATATCCAGACACTCTTGACCTGTGGCCGCTTGCGCCATTTCAAAGCCCAGTGGTGCCAAAATATTCACCAACAGTTCCCTATCCACTTGCTCATTATCCACCACCAATACTTTGCGCCTAGCACCTAGATAGGTCACACGATTAGCGAAAACGTTGGTATCGATTTCTTCTAAATGATGTACTTGCGATAGAAATAATCGAATCTGAAAAGTCGTCCCTTTGCCGATTTCGCTGGTGAAATTTAGCTCGCCGCCCATTAACTCGGTAAGTAATTTGCTAATCGTCAAACCAAGCCCAGTACCGCCGATATTGATTTGATTGGCTGCACTGCCGCGTGAAAATGGCTCAAATATTTTGTTATATTCTGCGCGTGTAATGCCGGGGCCAGTATCTTTTATCTCGATATAAGCGATCTCGCGCACATAACGCACGCGGAAAGTAATGCTGCCCGCTTTGGTAAATTTAACGGCATTACCCAGTATATTAATCAAAATCTGCGTTAATCGTTTTTGGTCGGCTTTAACAACAGTTGGCAATTCGCCAATTGCTTCATACTTAAAATCCAGGCCTTTATTACGCGCTTGCAACTCAAACATGCTGACGATTTGGCTAATAAATTCGCGAAATTTAATCGGCTTGATATCAAACGTCAGTTTTCCACTTTCAATCAGCGCAATATCCAGCGTGCCTTCAATTAACGATAGTAAGTGCTCACCACTGCGCCGCACCACACGAATCGCGTGCTTGCGGTGCAGGGGAATCGAACTATCGTTATCCAGCAATTGTGCATAACCCAAAATGCTATTTAGCGGCGTTCTTAATTCGTGACTAATCCCCGTGATATAGCGACTTTTGGCTTGGTTGGCTTGCTCTGCAAGATGCCTTGCCAACTGTAATTCGTTATCGGTCTGCTTATGTAAATCAATCTCGCGCAATAAAAGCCCTGTTTGACGATTCGATTCCTCCTGTGCCACGCGGCGACTTTCAGTAGTTAACACTAACCACCAGGCAATAATGCCACTGGCAAAAACCAGCGATGCAAATACTTTTAGATAACCT
Organism: Methylotenera versatilis 79; assembly: GCF_000384375.1. Lineage (NCBI taxonomy): Bacteria > Pseudomonadati > Pseudomonadota > Betaproteobacteria > Nitrosomonadales > Methylophilaceae > Methylotenera > Methylotenera versatilis. Next base: position 744,321 of record NZ_ARVX01000001.1, read on the forward strand.
GCCTGCAATTGTGGCAATAAGGCAGAGGAGTTTTCTTTTAGCGTTATCGTTTCATGAAAGTAAATCAAACCCAGCAATGCGCCAAAAAATGCCAGCGCGATAAACATCAATAAAAGATAATGTGCCACCCCACCTTTGAGATGCGGCCATATCCATTCTGGTAACATAAATTTGCTTGCGTTTAACCACTGCTGCGATAACCGCGCTTGCGGCTTGCAGGCGTCGTTACATCGCGCATCTAAACAACAACATAGCGAGCAAATCGCGCCTTGATACGCTGGGCAATGTGCCATATCGTCGGTTTCATAATCTCGCTCGCAAATCACGCATTTTTGCGTGCGCGTTTTCACTGGAAAACTATATTGCTTGCGCGCGATGTAATATTTACCTTTGGTTAACCACGCGATAAGTGGTGAAGTCACCAGCGCGGTAATCAAAGCGATAAAGGAAGAAAACGCTTTAGCTTCTTCGCCAAATATGCCCGAAAACGCTGCAATCGATACTGCAGATGCCAAAAACATCGCACCCACACCAACAGGATTAATATCGTACAAATATGCACGCCTAAATTCAATTCCTTTTGGGCTTAAACCTAACGGCTTATTGATGACTAAATCGGCAACTACAGCGGTAATCCAGGCAATCGCAATATTAGAATAAAGCCCCAATACTTGCTCAAGGGCTTTGAATACATCTAATTCCATCAACATAATGGCAATCAGCGCATTAAATACCACCCATACGACGCGACCAGGATGACTGTGTGTAAGCCGTGCAAAAAAATTGGACCATGCCAATGAACCCGCATAGGCATTGGTCATATTCACCTTAACCTGTGAAATCACCACAAATAAAGTGGTGGCCGCTAAGGCGATTTCGTGTGAACTAAATGCATAACCAAACCCGACCAAATACATATGGGTCGGATTAACCGCCTGCTCAAACGACAGATCACTTTGAATGACCAAATACGCCAATAGCACGCCACCCAACATTTTCAGCATGCCCAAAAAAACCCATCCTGGCCCAGCCATTAATACGCCAAAATTCCAGCGCCAACGGTTTTTGGCGGTTTTTTCTGGCATAAAGCGTAAAAAATCCACTTGTTCACCAATTTGGGGAATTAATGCCACACCAACCGCAGTTGCTGCACCAAACATGAGCAGATTAAATTCACCTGAACTGCCAGAAACGCCAGAAAATGCTAATACTTTGGAGAATATAAGTGGGTCTTGATGCAGTATCGCAATAAATGGTAAACACATCAAAATCAACCAGATTGGTTGCGTAATCATTTGAATACGGCTGATTAGCGTGACGCCATGTGTGACCAGCGGAATGACAACCAGCGCGCTGACTAAGTAACCGATATACAGTGGCATATGAAAATATAGCTCAAGCGCGTAAGCCATAATCGCGGCTTCTAGCGCAAATAAGATAAAGGTAAACGACGCGTAAATAAACGATGAAATGGTGGAGCCGATATAGCCAAAACCTGCACCGCGTGTGAGCAAATCCATGTCTAGGCCATATTTAGCGGCGTAGTAGCTAATCGGCAGACCGGTTAAAAAGATAATCATGCCGACTGCTAAAATCGCCCAAAGTGCGTTGATTACACCGTAATTAACCGCGATTGTGCCGCCAATTGCTTCTAACACTAAAAATGAGATCGCACCTAAAGCCGTATTTGAAACGCGCAAGATTGACCATTTGCGGAATGAGCGCGGCGTGAATCGTAGCGCGTAATCTTCAATACTTTCGTTTGCTACCCACGTGTTGTAATCACGGCGAATTTTAACGATTCGCTGTGTTGGTTCGGTATTGCCCTGTGTGGTAGCAGTTAGATCCGTTGTCTTCAATTCAACCACCACATCAACCATTATCCTTATCAAGTAAAGCGTTTAGTACATATACGACAGCAACAACCATGCCACATGGTTGAATCACCCAATACTATCATAATTAAAATCGGAGAAAAAACCTGTACGCAGTATGACGTATTAACGCATATTCACTGCTCGATTATCATCAAAAAATCATTCATCTTAAGTAAGTTATGGCCCGTAAAAACAAACCGTCGTTTTATTCAAGTGCATACCTAGTCTTATTATCTACAAACGTTCTCGCTGAATCATTTAATCTTGAGCAGATTCAATTTGAAAGTATTAAAACCGAAGATATCAAAGTCACTGCCGTTCGCGAAAATTTAATCGGCATTGCGGATACCGCCAGCGAAGGCGTGATCAGTAACCACCGCATCAGTAATATCCCACACTCTCGCCCTGGTGAAGTGTTAGAGCAAGTGCCTGGCTTGATTGTTAGCCAGCATTCGGGCGATGGCAAAGCCAATCAATATTATTTGCGTGGCTTTAATCTCGATCACGGTACCGATTTTGCCGTTTGGTTAGATGGTATGCCGCTTAATATGCCGACACATGCGCACGGCCAAGGTTATATTGATTCTAATTGGTTAATGCCAGAATTAATTGACAGTTTGGAATTTAAAAAAGGTGCTTATCATGCGGAACAGGGCGATTTTTCAGCAGCTGGCTCAACACATTTGCACTACGCCAAAACATTACCGCAATCTATTGCAAAACTCACGCTTGGCAGTTATGGTTTTCAACGTTTGTTTAACGCAGGTTCGCAAGGTATCACAGATGGTCAATTTTTATACGCCGTAGAAGCACAAGGTTATGATGGCGCTTGGGATAATAGCCAAAATCTTAAAAAATTCAATGGCTTGCTGCGTTACAGCACGGGTACTGAAGAACATGGCTGGAATATCACGGCAATGGGTTATAACTCAAAATGGGATGCCACAGACCAAGTGCCAAAACGTGCTATTAACGCTGGCTTAATCAACCGCTTTGGCGCAATCGACACCTCGGATGGCGGCGAAACCAGCCGATACAGCTTATCTGCCGATTGGCATGATGGCGTATGGCAAGCTAATGCTTATGCGATTCATTACAAACTGGATTTATTTTCTAACTTTACCTACTTTTTGGATGACTCAATAAACGGCGACCAATTTGAACAAGCCGATAAGCGCAATGTATTTGGCGGTGCAGTTATACGCAGTTTTAATGCGAATATTGCAGACTTGGAAACCAGTCATCAAATCGGTCTACAAGGCCGTTACGATGATATTGGCAATGTCGGTTTGTATCGCACAGTTGCACGCCAACGCTTAAGCACAACCAGAGAAGATGCCGTAAAACAAGGCAGTGTTGGCTTATGGTGGCAAGGCAACTGGCAGATTTTGCCAAATCTACGCGCCAGCACGGGCTTGCGTGAAGATATTTATAAATTTGATATTGATAGCAATATCGCTGAAAACTCGGGTAAAGCGCACAGTAATATTTTCAGTCCAAAGCTGGGTTTAGCTTGGCAGGCATCCAAACAGCACGAGTTTTATGTCAATTGGGGACGTGGCTTTCACAGCAACGATGCTCGAGGCTCAACTATTCGTGTTGACCCAGTTTCTGGCGATGCAGCTGAGAAAGTGAATCCTCTCGTAAAAGCTATTAGTAAAGAATTGGGCTGGCGCGCTAATCCTATTGGAAATTGGCAAACTACATTGGCTTTATTTCAGTTGGATATTGACTCGGAATTATTGTTTATAGGCGATGCCGGTGCAACCGAAGCCAGCCGACCTAGCCGCAGAGTGGGCGTAGAGTGGACGAATTACATTCCTATCAATAGTTGGAGTTATATTGATGCTGACTTTGCCATCGCCCGTGCGCGTTTTAAAGATTCAGATGAAGTGGGTGACTATATTCCTGGCTCAATCGCCAAAACGGCCTCTATTGGCATTGCCATCAATCATCCAAGCGGTTGGTCTGCCTCTACGCGTTTGCGCTATTTTGGGCCGCGCGCGTTGATAGAAGATAACAGTGTGAGATCGAATAGCTCGTTACTGACCAACGCGCGCATTGGCTACCAAATTAGTTCTAAAATCAATCTGTCGTTGGATATATTTAATCTGTTTAACCGCAAAGTATCTGATATTGATTATCTGTATACCTCGCGCTTAAAAGGCGAAGCGGCTGATGGCGTAAAGGATATTCATACACATCCCGTCGAACCAAGAATGGCAAGGCTTAGCTTGTCACTTGACTATTGATTAACCAGCCATCAGCAAATAGCCACCAACCAACATCATTCCGCACAATGCAGCATAAATAAAGTTGATCAGAAAAATTGTACGTAATATGACGTATAGATTATGCCTTCAAGCTTTTACTATACTTAACTCAAGTAAAACTAGGGTGATTAATTTGATTACTTATACCAACATCATAGGCAGTAGCGCTCAAGAGGCTTACTCAGACAAACTTCATGATCTTGATCATGCAGATAAGTTAGATTTCATTAGTTTATCGAGCGACAATATTCAACGAAAAAGATTAAAAGTCGTTTCATATAAGGGCAAAGAATGTGGTATTGCATTACCGCGCGAACAAAAGCTTTACGACGGCGCCATCCTAAGTTTAGCTGCTGATTACGCACTTGTCGTGCGTTGTGCAGATGCAAAATGGTTACGCTGTACGCCCATAGATAATGCCGCCGCATTAGAGCTAGGCTATTTTGCTGGCAATATGCATTGGTCTGTGCGCTTCGACAAAAATATTCTAGAAATAGCACTAAAAGGCAAACTTCAAGATTACCAAGAAAGATTGAAACATTTATGCATCGACGGTCGTATTACATTGGCACTTGATGATGCTCAATAACCACCTTGGATTAATGCTGAGCTTACAACACAGCGATTCATTTTTCCCAAGTGGTGCAACTGCATTTTCATGGGGACTAGAATCCCTTAATCGCGACAAAATTATTAGCGATACAAAATCTGTATCGCATTATATAGAAACACAATTATTGCATCGCTGGGTAAGTTTTGACCAAGCCATTATTAGTGCTGCATGGTATGCATCTCAAACTATTGAGCATCGTTCTAATTCAAACTTGATGAAGATTTTTGAAATTGATGCATTTGCAGAGGCAATGACTTTATCAGAATCAGTCAGAACAGGGTCGCGCAGACTCGGTCAAACATTGATGACTGTACACGTAAAATTAGGCACTCCAAGTGCTATTAAGTTACATGCGCATATTGTTGCAAACGCTAACACGCACTACCCACATCTTGCAGTCACCCAAGGCTATCTATGGGCTAAATTAGGAGTGAGTGAGCTAGAGTCCCGTGCCATTTCAGCGCATACCCTTTGTACCAGTGCGACAAGTGCAGCACTTAGGCTGGGCTTAATAGGCCATATTGATGCACAGCGCATTCTTATGCACATGCATACACAGATTGTTAAGGCGCTTGATTTGCCTGCACCAGCATTATCGAATATTTCATCAAGTACATTAGCTGTTGATATCGGTAACTTACGTCACGAAGCGCTTGATGCAAGAATGTTCGCCAATTAATTTTAAATCTCGAAAGTTGTTATGTTATTAACCCCAACTGAATACGAACGCCTCACTTTATTTGGTGCAGCTGAGCTTGCGCGCAAACGACTTGCCAAAGGGTTAAAACTTAATTATCCAGAAGCTGTTGCTATCATTTCAGATGAGCTATTAGAAGGTGCCAGAGAAGGCAAGTCAGTGGCTGAACTGATTGGATATGGATCAACCATTCTCAATCAAGATGATGTCTTGTCTGGCATTGCAAATATGTTACCGATGCTACAAGTAGAAGGTTCTTTTCCCGACGGGACCAAACTCATCACAGTACATGAACCTTTACGGCCAGGGTTACAAAAACCAATTGAGAACTACCGCATTCCAGGTGAAATCATTACCGCAGAAGGTGATATAGAATTAAATGTTGGGCGCTTACGTGCCACCGTTAAAGCAATGAATATGGGAGATCGCCCGATACAAATCGGCAGTCATTTTCATTTTTTTGAAGTTAATCGTGCATTGCAATTTGAAAGAAATTTGGCATACGGCATGCATTTAGATATCCCGGCTGGTACTGCGGTGCGTTTTGAGCCTGGAGATGAAAAAACTGTTGAACTAGTGGCTTTCGGTGGAACACGTGAGATTTTTGGATTAAACAGCTTAGTCGATGGCCCGCTAGATCAAAGTGGTCAGCGTGAAAAAGCCTTAGAAAACGCACGCAATAATGGCTTTAGGGGTGCATGATGGCAAAAATGTCACGGAAAGATTATGCAGCGATGTTTGGCCCGACGAAAGGCGATGCTGTGCGACTAGGAGATACTTCATTATTAGCAGAAGTTGAACATGATTTTACCGTTGCAGGTGATGAGTGTCTGCATGGTGGTGGTAAAACGCTACGCGATGGCATGGGGATGATGGGAGGCTTAGACAGTGCGCAAGGCTCACTGGATATGCTTATTTGTAACGCCCTTGTGATTGACCCTGTGTTAGGCATCATAAAAGGTGATATAGGCATTAAAGCTGGAAAAATAGTTGCTATAGGCAAGGCCGGTAACCCACAAACGATGGAAGGTGTTCATCCAGATTTGATTTGTGGGGCCGCCACAACAGTACGTGATGCCGAAGGTATGATTGCCACGCCTGGTGGCATTGACGTGCATGTGCATTTTGATTCAGCACAGCTTTGTGAGCATGCATTATCTTCAGGCCTGACAACGCTCATTGGCGGTTCATTAGGCCCCATTACAGTTGGCATTGATTGCGGAGGCGAGTGGAATGTTGCGCGGATGCACGAAGCATCTGAGCAATGGCCGCTAAATTTTGGTTTTCTTGGTCGCGGCAACTCTAGTAAACCGCTATCTTTAATTGATCAACTCCATGGTGGATGCCTTGGCCTAAAAATTCATGAGGACTGGGGAGCGATGCCTGCCGTGATTGACACTTGCTTAACAGTGGCTGACCAATACGACTTCCAAGTGCAATTACACTCAGACACTTTAAATGAATCTGGATTTCTTGAAGATACTTTAGCTGCAATCAAAGACCGCACCATACACATGTATCACACTGAAGGTGCGGGCGGGGGGCATGCGCCAGACATTATTGCTGTAGCAGGCAAAGAAAACTGTTTACCCTCTTCCACCAACCCAACTAATCCGTACACCATCAATACTTTTGATGAGCATTTAGACATGATTATGGTTTGTCACCATTTAAACCCTGCAGTAGCAGAGGATGTGGCCTTTGCGGAATCTCGCATACGTGCACAAACCATTGCGGCAGAAGATATCTTACATGACATGGGTGCAATCTCTATGTTGGGGTCTGATAGTCAAGGCATGGGACGGATTAATGAAGTGATTAGTCGGACTTGGCAGTTGGCTTCTAAAATGAAAGATCAGCGTGGTCGACTACCTGAAGAAGCCAGTGCAATTGGAGATAACGAACGCATTAAACGCTACATCGCAAAGTATACAATCAACGCTGCCCGTACTTTTGGCATTGCCGACACCATAGGTTCATTAGAGTCAGGAAAATTGGCCGACATCGTATTGTGGCGCCCTGCTTTTTTTGGGGTAAAACCTGAAGTCATCGTAAAAGGTGGTTTTATTGCTTGGGGTGCTATGGGCGATTCTGCAGCATCTCTCATGACGTGTGAACCCATTGCAATGCGTCCTCAGTGGGGTGCTTTCGGAAAAGCACCTGCTTCCTTATCCGTTAATTTTGTAAACCAACTCGCCATTGATTCCGATTTGCGCAAAAAATTAGGGCTAACACGACAGCTGGTAGCGGCACACGGAACACGAAATCTAAAAAAACAAGACATGTTGCACAATAGTGCTTGTCCCAATATAACGGTCAATCCACAAACATTTGATGTGATGGTTGATGGGAAAATCATTTATTGCGAGCCTGCGCACGAAGTACCCTTAAGTCGTCGCTATATGTTTAGGTAATACTATGAATAATTTAGCTACCCCTCCTTTCAGTGTCACAAGCTTAGGTTCTGCGCGCGTGGGCATTGGCGGCCCAGTAGGTTCTGGTAAAACCAGATTATTGGAACAGCTCATCCCCATTTTACAAAATAGAGGCGTTAATTTTGCCATTATTACTAATGACTTAGTCACGCGTGAGGATGCAGAACGCATCAAACGTAGCGGTCTTATTGATACGGCTCGGGTACTGGCTGTGGAAACAGGCGCCTGCCCGCACACCGCCATTCGAGAAGACCCAACGCTTAACATGCAAGCAGCAGATGAATTAGATAAAAAATTTGCTGGCCTAGAACTAGTTCTCATTGAGTCTGGAGGTGATAACTTAGCATCTTCATTTTCATTAGACTTAGTCGACTATTGGATTTTTGTCATTGATGTAGCGGCTGGTGATGATATACCCCGTAAGCGTGGCTTAGGCGTTGTAACTTGCGATTTACTTGTCATTAATAAATTTGATTTAGCGCCTTATGTGAATGTTGACCTGACCCGTATGGTAAAAGAGGCCAACGAAGTCAGAAATGGCAAACCAGTAGTATTAACTAACTGCGCAACAGGAGAAGGCGTTAGCGAAGTTGCTGAAAGTATTATTGCTAGTGTACTGTTCCAAAAAAACTAACTTATGCCACTAGCTGAAGCAAAATCCCCACCTATTAACGCTACTTCTATAGGCCTAATTATAGAACAGCAACGAAAGGAAATGGCTACACCTCAAGTTAATTTACAATTCAGCTTAAGCCCAAAAGGAATAAGCTACTTATCATTACAACTTGCCAAATATCCCTTTCACGTAGGTAGGCTACTCAAAAATTCAAGTACTCCCGAAGAGATGGCCATGCTGTTTTTACAATCTACATCTGGAGGATTATTTGAGCACGATCGCATAGGTCTAAAAATCACAGCAAAAACAAAAGCAGTAGCTTCTGTAAAACATGCAGCAGCCACTGTTGTTCACAGCATGCAACAAGGTCAAGCAATATCACGCCTGAACATTGTTGCGGAAGTTGGATCTTACCTTGAGTACACAGGCAACCTAAACATTTTGTTTCCTAAAAGCAATCTAGTTAACCAGATTGATGTTGAGCTTCACCCTAATGCAATAACGCTAATCTCTGATGCTTACTTAGTCCACGACCCTGAACAACAAGCTAACTATTTTGAACAATTAGATACAACGATTAACGTGTATAACCATCATCATCAATTACTCGTCAAAGATCGTTTCTTACTCAGCGGCGTACAATTAGCTAGTCAGTTGCAAGCGGTTGACAAAAAGTTTGATACTCACGCCAGCCTTTATTTACTTACACCAAACTGCACAACTGAGGAAAACGCAGTCTTGCTAAAAATCATTAACGAATCAATAACGAATGCTGAACTCAGCAAAAAAGAGGCTTATTTCGGTTCAGGTATTTTACCCAACCAATGTGGTGTATTTGTACGCCTGATGACACGCAGCGGTCAATCTATACAAAAACTAAACAATGAAATAGCTAATAAACTTAGAAATACCTACCTTAAAGGCATCGACAAATCTTGACTATATAATGAGGTGAGTGCTTCAGCTTCAAAACATCACCTCAACAATCCTAGTTAAAGCAAAGCATAGCCACCTAGCAATATCATGCAAAGTGCCAAAACATTTTGTATATATTGAAAAACTTTAGTGTGTAAAGTGCCAATTAGAATACCAACACCATGCAATAGAGCCGTTGCTATTAACATTCCAGTCATTACATTTAATCCAGACTGCATATTAAGTTCCACTCCATGTGCCATGCCATGAAATATGGCGAATAGAGAAACAAGGCCTAAACGAATCGAAGCATTGATGGGTAAATTAACCATCAATAATAACCCCATTGCCATCACACTTGCAGCAACACTCGTTTCAACACCAGAGAATCGGTATCCTGTAAAGCTTAAAATAAAGCCTAAAATCATGGATAAACTAAAAGCTAGCGGCAACTTCCAGCATGCTTTTTCATCAGTTTTAACTGCCCATATTCCCACGGCAACCATCACAAGTAGATGATCCCAACCCGTCAAAGGGTGCATAAAACCTGCGTATGCGCTCTCCAAACCATGTCCTGGATGAGCAAAAGCCAGACTTGAAAAGCCCAACAATAAAGCAGTACTTAACGATAGATATTTTTTCACATTACTCTCCTAAAGAAATAAACCTTGTTTTTCAATAAACTTAACAATCTCTTCCAAACCTTGCCCGATTTTTAGATTAGTAAAAATAAATGGGCGTTCACCGCGCATGCGTTTGGCATCTCTGTCCATCACCTCTAACGATGCGCCCACCATTGGCGCTAAATCTATTTTATTGATAATCAGCAAATCCGATTTTGTGATGCCTGGCCCGCCTTTGCGTGGGATTTTTTCGCCAGCTGCCACATCGATCACATAAATGGTCAAATCGGATAATTCGGGGCTGAAAGTTGCGGCTAGATTATCACCACCACTTTCTACGAAAACGATATCCAAGCCAGGAAAACGTTTACAAAGTTGCGCAACCGCTTCGAGATTCATCGATGCGTCTTCACGGATTGCGGTATGCGGACAACCGCCAGTTTCTACGCCAATGATACGTTCTGGTGCTAATGCTTCATTACGCGTTAAAAATTCTGCGTCTTCTTTGGTGTAAATATCATTGGTCACCACGGCGATATTCAGCTCTTCACGCAAACGTTTGCAAAGTGACAGCGTTAGTGCTGTTTTGCCTGAGCCAACTGGGCCGCCGATACCGACACGTAACGGTTCTACGTTTGATTGAATGGGCGACTGTTTTAAACTGTCTTGTAATATTTCTGCGGGTTTATTCATCTGTTTATGACCTAAATAAGCGGCTATATTGTGTTTCGTGGCGGCACCCAGCAATGGTAAGCCCAGGTGTAAAGTTACTGATTTCAGCATCATCCAAGCGCATCGCATCTGCAACGATTTCAGGCAATAATGCACCCAATTCCAGTAATATTTTCTGCCCTGCTACTTGCCCAAGCGGCACTGTTTTCATGGCGGCGCTGACTTGATTTTCTACCCAAGACCAAGCATACGCCTGCAACATATCTGGCGCGGAAATTGCCCATAAATGCGTGATACCAGCGTAAACGCTTGGAAATGCAGGGTTAACTAAACTATTAATTTTGAGCATAAAATCTGCTGGCAAACTGCCTAAATCATTCAGCAAGCGGCACAGCGAATAACCCATTTGCCGTGTTTCTGCCAATGCTTCGCTGGTATCGCGCCCTGCTTGAAAATACGCATCCCAATCTTTAACCGCCGCCATATCATCTAATTGCCACGCTTGATATTGCCGATAAAGTACAGGCAGTTCATATCTGCCTTGATAAATAACCAGCGCATCACTGATCCAAGTTTTGGCGCTGGCTAAATCGCTCACCTCACCGCATTCAATCGCCCATTCAAGCCCTTGCGAATAACTATATGCACCTACAGGCAACATTGGGCTGGCCAATTGCAGTAAGCGACTTAACGCAATATTTGAGGCAATATTTTGTGACTTAGTGTTTTGTGTATGCATATTTAATTAACCATGTCGCCGTAATCGTGCGGAAGGTAATCTCGATAAATTATCATCGTCATCGTGATGCTGATGTCCGCCACCATAAGCGCCCGCCTCTGGCTCAAATGGCGCATGTCGGTCAGTCGTTGTCATGCCGAGGCCGATTAACATTTCTTTCAGCACATGGTCTTGCTCCAAACGCAACCAGTCATCGCCCACTTGCAAAGGCACATGTCGATTACCCAAATGGTATGCCGCACACATTAACGCTTGCTGCGTTTCAGCCCTGACATCTGTCACGGGTTGTTCAGCCGCGACGATTTGCACTACTTTGCCATTTTCCGCTTTAAGCAAATCGCCACCACGCAATATCGTGCCACGGTCTAGCATTAACGCTGCTTCAATGCCAGATTTCAAAGTCACACGCAAACGGCTTTTTTGCCGTAAATCGAATGGCAATATCAAGTAATCATCGACTGGATGAGAGGTATTACTTGCTGGTAAACGTTGGGTAATATTGAGCATGAGCAATTTAAAACAAGAAATAACGTTGAGCCATCGGCAGAATACTAGCAGGCTCACAGGCCAATAAAATGCCATCCGCCCGCACAATATAGGTTTCTGGATCCACATCGATTTTAGGCATCCAGCCATTATGAATCATATCGGCTTTTCTTACCGTTCGAGTGCCACTGACTGGTACTAATGTTTTATTTAAACCAAGCGCTTGTACCGCTGGATTTTTTAAACCTGCCTGCGATACGAAAGTGACGGAAGTTTTTAGCCCACCGCCATAAGCGCCAAACATAGGACGATAATGCACAGGCTGTGGCGTTGGAATAGACGCATTTGGGTCGCCCATTGCTGCTGCCGCAATCATGCCGCCTTTTAAAATAATGGATGGCTTAACACCAAAAAATGCAGGTCGCCACAGCACTAAATCGGCTAATTTACCCACTTCGATAGAGCCGACTGTATCGGCGATACCATGTGTTAAAGCAGGGTTAATCGTATATTTAGCGATATAACGCTTCACGCGAAAATTGTCATTACGCGCAGAATCTTCTGCCAGTGCACCGCGTTGTACTTTCATCTTGTGCGCTGTTTGCCAAGTGCGAATCACCACTTCACCAACACGACCCATCGCTTGTGAGTCAGACGACATCATCGAAAATGCGCCCAAATCATGCAAAATATCCTCAGCGGCAATGGTTTCGCGGCGGATGCGGCTTTCAGCAAAAGCGATATCTTCTGCGATTGCGGGGTCTAAATGATGGCAAACCATCAGCATATCTAAATGTTCATCGATGGTATTGACGGTAAACGGGCGAGTGGGATTGGTTGAAGATGGCAAAACATTGGCATACCCAGCGGCTTTGATAATATCTGGCGCATGCCCGCCGCCAGCACCTTCCGTATGAAAGGTATGAATTGTGCGATCTTTAAATGCGGCAATCGTGGTTTCCACAAAGCCGGATTCATTCAACGTATCTGAATGAATCGCCACTTGCACGTCCATTTCTTCTGCCACATTCAGACAATTATCAATGGCCGCTGGCGTTGTGCCCCAATCCTCATGCAATTTAAGACCAATCACACCAGCTTCAACCTGTTCACGCAACGGTTCTGGCAAACTGACGTTGCCTTTGCCTAAAAAACCTAGATTCATAGGAAAGGCATCGGCAGCTTGTAACATACGATGAATATGCCATGGGCCTGGCGTGCAAGTGGTAGCAAAAGTCCCAGTCGCCGGGCCTGTGCCGCCGCCCAGCATAGTAGTCACGCCAGACATCAGCGCCTCTTCGATTTGTTGCGGGCAGATAAAGTGGATATGCGAATCGATACCGCCCGCTGTCACAATCATGCCTTCACCGGCAATGATTTCGGTACCAGCACCAATTGGTATCGTCACTGCTGGCTGAATATCAGGATTGCCTGCTTTACCGATGGCAGAGATGCGTCCATTTTTGAGCCCGATATCTGCTTTAACGATGCCCCAATGGTCAATAATCAATGCATTGGTAATGACTGTATCTGCCACATCTTTTGCGCACAATTGACTTTGGCCCATGCCATCACGAATCACTTTTCCGCCGCCAAATTTCACTTCTTCGCCGTAGATTGTGTAATCGCGTTCTACTTCAATCCATAAATCGGTATCTGCCAAGCGCATTCTGTCGCCCATGGTTGGCCCGAACATTTCCGCATAAGCACGTTTGTCGATTTTTAAACTCATTTCAACGCACCCATCACTTTGCCAGAGAAACCATACACTTTGCGCTCACCGCTTAAAGCCACTAATTGCACAGTGCGCGTTTGTCCTGGCTCAAAACGTACAGCTGTGCCAGCAGCAATATCCAACCTAAATCCATAGGCACGTTTTCGCTCAAAAGTTAACGCTTCATTTGTCTCAAAAAAATGAAAATGTGAGCCGACCTGTATCGGCCTGTCGCCCGTATTCGCCACATCTATCGTAATCGATTCACGACCTACGTTAAGACTGATTTCGCCCGCTTCTATAAGCATTTCGCCTGGAATCATGATTTGCCTTTAGGGTATTGGATGATGAACGGTAACTAATTTCGTTCCATCTGGGAACGTCGCTTCTATTTGAATATCTGGAATCATTTCCGCGATACCTTCCATCACATCCTCGCGCGTCAACAAAGTGGCGCCATAACCCATCAAATACGCCACGGTTTGACCATCACGCGCACCTTCCATAATAGCGGCAGAAATATAAGCGATCGCTTCAGGATAATTCAATTTCAGACCACGCGCTTTGCGTCTTTCTGCCAGCAGGCCAGCAGTAAAAATCAATAATTTATCTTTTTCTCTGGGGGTTAATTCCATCGTTTAATGCTTTCGCTAGTACTTTTCTTCGTTTGATTATTGTTAAGTTTTTAAGTATTCCAAATACGTGGTCTTGCGGCTGAACGGCTTGCGTACCACGGTCGTAATATCTGCCAAAGCCCCTCAAAATAATGCCTTGCCGACTGCGCAGACATGCCGATGTAGCGCGCTGAAAAAATTTCGGGCAGCGCGCTTACACCAAACTTAGCTTTGCTATCTGATGCGTTATCTATTTCTAATTGTTGGCATTTCGCGAACAACTCTGTTGGCACAGCACCCGCCGCGATCACAAAACTGGCACTGACAACATTACCGCCCAAACCAATTGCTGAATGAAAAAATCGGTCATTGGCGTGTAAATGTGCGCTTTCTTGCCAAATGATTTTATCAGCGCGTTTAATCATTAATTTTTGATTCAATTTGCCTGTCAGCCAACTTTCACCTTTTGCCAGCCTGCCAAAACATAAAATCTCCCAGCCAGCGTAACAAGCCTCTCGACCTAAGTTAATGTCAGCTGAAAAGTTAACTATTGAGCCATCAAATAAAATATTTTCTTGCGGCAACCACTCTAAACTGGATTTTTCAGCCAAATCGAACTGCAAATGCTGGCTGGCCGCTGCGCCGTTCGCTTTGTACCATTTACCTGCACCTGGCGTTGTCAGCAAGACGCAGGCATTGGTTTGCACATTCACATTCAGTATTAATTCATCACCGCCCGCAACACCGCCTGGCGGGTGAATGATAATGCCGTGGCACAGCGTATCACCTTCTGGATACAGCGTTTTCTGTATCACTAATGGGCCATTATGCTGCCTTTTTGCTAGATAGCTGCGGCCATTTTTTTCACTGAAATCTAGTGTTAAGTTCGCCAACCAATGCACAGGTTTTGCACTAACAGCGTCAGCGCCTAAAGGTTTTTGCGCATTTGTGGCAACACTTAAATAATCATCATCCATGCCTTTATGATGCCACAAAATACTTGAATAACTGCATCAATTAAACCGACAAATATCCTTTAATTTTGGCGGCATCCACTTCGCCACGCTTGTCTTCATGAATGAACTTGCCTTTATCAATCACAATAATACGGTCGGCAACTTCCATGGTAAAACTTAACACTTGTTCAGACACAATAATGGTGATTTCACGCATTTTTCGAATCTCGTTTAACACTTTTGCGATATCTTTAATAATCGACGGTTGAATACCTTCAGTCGGCTCATCTAATAACAGCACTTTAGGATTCGTCACCAGCGCACGCGCAATGGCTAATTGCTGTTGCTGACCGCCAGAAAGATTGCCGCCTTTGCGATGGCGCATGTCATACAGCACCGGGAACAGCGCAAAAATGTCTTCCGGAATCTCACGCGTTTTCGATTTCTCTAATCCAGTTTCGATATTCTCTTGCACCGTCATGCTAGGAAAAATCATGCGGCCTTGTGGCACATAGGCCAAACCTTTTGCCACGCGCTCATAACTATCCGCACCCTGCAGATTTTCACCATCCACGGTTGCCCTGCTGCTTTTGCTTGGCAAGATACCCATTAATGATTTAAACAACGTGGTTTTGCCCATGCCGTTGCGACCCATAATCGCTAATGTTTCATTTTTTTCTGCCTTAAAATTCAAGCCATGAATCACTTGGCTTTGGCCATAACTGACTTGTAGATTTTCAATTTCAATCATATTTAATCCCTTCAATCTAACCAATATCGATGTGTTAATGACCTTGGTTCTAATGGCCTAGGTACACTTCAATGACTTTTTCATCTGCTTGCACTTTGTCCATCGCACCTTCTGCCAGAATCTTGCCTTGGTGCAATACAGTGACTTTATGTGCGATTTTTTTCACAAATTCCATATCATGCTCAATCACGATCACAGAACGGTTTTTGCAGATCTTATTCAATAAATCCGCCGTTTGGTCGCGCTCTTTCGCACTCATGCCAGCGACTGGTTCATCCAGCATCAACAACTCTGGGTCTTGCATCAGCAGCATGCCGATTTCCAGCCATTGTTTCTGCCCATGACTGAGCAACGCCGCTTCCATGTCCAGAAAATCCGTTAACATGATTTCATCGGCAATTTTTTTAACCTGCGAAACCACTTCTTCTGAACGTTTGAAAAACAAGCTGCCCCAAACACCACGACCTTTTGGATAAGAAACTTCCAGGTTTTGATATACCGACAGATTTTCGTAGATAGAAGGCGTTTGGAACTTACGCCCTACACCAGCACGTACGATTTCGTGCTCTGATAATTTAGTCAGCTCAGTATTCCTGAACTTGATAGAGCCTGAGGTGGATTTTGTTTTACCGCAAATCAAATCCAGCACGGTGGTTTTACCTGCACCGTTTGGGCCAATCACTACACGTAACTCGTTTTTATCGATATACATGGTCAGGTTATCAACCGCTTTAAAACCATCAAACGATACCGTTAAATCTTCAATCGCTAGGACAAAGTCTGTGTTGCTCATGCTTTTGCTCCCATCTCTTTAATCTCGTTTGCAGGTATTACTTCCGCTGTTTTTACAGGCGCTAAAGCTAAAGGTTCTGTGTCAGATAGTTTGCGTAAAAATTTAGATTTCTTCGCGTACTTTTCATAGATTCCAGCTAAACCATTGGGGAAAAACATCACCACAGCGATAAACAAGCCGCCCATTAAGAATAACCATAATTCAGGATAGGTTTCTGAGAACACGGTTTTGCCGTAGTTAACCAACAACGTGCCGTAAACCGCGCCAATCAAGGACATACGGCCGCCAACCGCGCAAAAGATCACCATTTCAATGGATGGCACGATGCCGACAAATGACGGTGACATAAAGCCAACTTGCAAAGTGAACATCGCACCACCGACTGCTGAAATCATGGCTGCTACACAGAAGATGAATATCTTGAAATTCGATACGTCGTAGCCAGAAAAACGTACGCGCTCTTCTTTATCGCGCATGGCTAACAGCAACATACCGAACTTACTATTCAAGATGTATTTCGACAGCAAGATTGAGCCAATTAACAAAATACCGTTGAGGTAATAAAGAATGTATTTAGCGCTATCGGTGCGCGTATCCCAGCCCAGCACAGTTTTAAGGTCTGTAATACCGTTAACTCCGCCTGTTAGGCCTTGTTGACCAACGATTAAGATACTTAGAATCAACGCAATCGCTTGGGTAATAATCGCAAAATATACACCGCCCACGCGACGCTTAAACATGGCAAAACCAATGAAATAAGCAAACAAAGCCGGTATCACTAATATCGCCAAGATGGTCAAAGGCAGACTTTGGAAAGGATGCCAAAACCAAGGTAGCTCGGTGATTTGGTTCCAATCCATAAAATCTGGAATACCTGGCGTGGTTTGGATTTTGGTCGTAATCGGATCTGAGGCTTCTAGCTTCATGAACATCGCCATGCCGTAGCCGCCTAAGCCGAAGAAGATACCTTGGCCTAAACTTAAAATACCGCCATTACCCCACAACAACACTAAACTCACCGCCACAAAAGCGTAGGTTAAGTATTTTCCCACCAGATTCAATCTGAAAATATCGACGCCTAGCGGCAGTACGACGAATATCAAGGCGGCTAACAATGCGAGTCCGATTGCGCCCTGCTTACCGCCAACTAATTTACTTAAGGATGCATTCACGTTAATTCTCCCGTTTTATTTGCGCAATTTAGATGCGAACAAGCCTTCTGGCTTCATCATCAATATGCCGACAATCACTAGCAAAGTAGTCACCTTGCCCATTGAACTGGTCATAAAGAATTGAAGGATTGATTGTGCTTGTGCGATACCGAAAGCGGATGCAATCGTACCCATTAAGCTAGCTGCGCCACCGAACACCACGACCATAAAGCTATCTACAATATAAAGCGTACCTGTGGTTGGGCCTGTAGAAGCAATGGTGGTAAACGCTGCACCAGCGACACCTGCAATGCCGCAACCTAAAGCAAACGTCACGCGATCTACTTTTTTGGTATTGATACCAACTGCACCTGCCATCACACGATTCTGCACAGTCGCACGCACTCTTAAACCCCAGCGTGAGCGATACATAAAGATATAAACACCTGCAGTCACTAACAATGCCAGAACCATCACAAAAACGCCGTTAATCGGAATATCAATATCGGGCGTTGGCTTAAATGAGCCTAACATCCATTCTGGAAGTTCAGCGCTCATCTCTTTCGCGCCAAAACTGGAACGAAATGCCTGTTGCATCACCAAACTCAAACCCCATGTTGCCAATAAGGTATCTAAAGGTCGCTTATAGAGATGCCGAATCATGATGAATTCGACAAAATATCCCAGCGCAAAGGCTAAGATAAACGCCAACACGATGGCAATGAGAAAGTAATAATTGACAAAACCATAAGTGGCTGCCACTTTTGACAGCATCACTGTTGTGTACGCGCCTATGGTCATAAACTCACCATGCGCCATGTTAATCACGCCCATTTGGCCGAAAATAATGGCAAGACCTAATGCCATGAGTAGCAGCACTGTAAACATGCTCAGGCCAGAAAACCCCTGCATGATCATAATATTGCCTATATCACCCATTGAATAACCAAACATATGGCCTCCTACTTAATTACTACTAAAAAATAATGTTGCTGCTACGCTTATTCACTTGCAGACTGCGACAGCCTATATCTAAGCTGCCGCGTCTTTAAACTAACTTAATAGACTATTGATAACCTTTTGGGAACGGATCTGGTTTGATGTAGCCAGATGTGTAAACAATCTTAGCTTGACCATCTTTTTGCCACTGACCGATACGCAATTTGGTTGTTAAGTGGTGATTTGCTTCCACAGTCACAGGGCCTTCTGGCGCATCTTTAAGTACATAACCAGGTAATGCAGCTTGCACTTTATCTACATCAAAACTACCAGCACGCTCAACAGCAGCTTTGTATAACCATGGGCCTAAATATGCGGCTTGTGTTACATCACCAATCACAGATTTATCACCCCATTTCTTTTTGAATTCCGCAACAAATTTCTTGTTGATCGGTGTATCAATCGATTGGAAGTATTTCATTGCAGAATAGAAGCCAGCTAAGTTCTCACCACCAATGCCTAACACTTCATCTTCAGTCACTGAAATAGTTAACATGGTTTGTTTAGCAGAATTTAAACCCGCTGCATTCAATTGTTTAAACCAAGCCACATTACTACCGCCCACTACCGCTGCGTAAATCACGTCAGGTTTTTTCAGTTTGATTTTGTTAATCACAGAACCGAATTGTGTATCACCCAACGCAATGTATTCTTCACCGACGACTGAGCCTTTTAGGTTTTTCTCAATATGTTTACGCGCGATTTTCATTGAAGTACGCGGCCAGATGTAATCAGAACCAATCAAGTAAAAAGTTTTGGCTTTTTTCTCTTTTGTAATCCAATCCAACCCGGCAATAATTTGTTGAGTCGCTTCTTGGCCTGTGTAGAACACGTTTTTAGATTGCTCTAAGCCTTCGTAGAACGTTGGGTAAAATAACAAGCCGTTTTCTTTTTCAAACACTGGCAGCGCCGCTTTACGTGAAGCTGATGTCCAGCAACCCATAACAGAAGCGACCTTGTCTGATGCCAATAATTTCTTGGCTTTTTCAGCAAATGTTGGCCAATCAGAAGCGCCATCTTCTTGGATCACTTCAATCTTGCGGCCTAAGATACCGCCCAAAGAGTTGATTTGGTCAATGGCTAATTTTTCAGCTTGAATCGAACCTGTTTCACTGATGGCCATCGTGCCAGTCGCTGAGTGCAAGATACCGACTTTTACCACCGTATCCGTTACAGCTAAACCTGTCGTATTTACTTTTGCTGTTGGATAATCTGCAGCAAATGCGTTAGTTGTAATTAAGCCAGCGGCTAGTAATGCGCCGACTAGCGCGCCACCCACTTTCATAAAGCCACGTCTGTTCAAAGTACTCATTACGATCTCCTAATATTAAAAAAACCACCATTTATGACAAAATAAAACCTAACTACTTAACCTGCTAAACACTTTAAAAACTTACTTTTCACCCATTTAATTCCTACGTTTAATTGCTCAAATTAACTGGTTAACTCCTTAATATTTCATTGCTCAATATCTAATGCGATAACATCCAAGGTCTTGCTGTCTTTTTGGTTTGCATTTGCAAAGCCGCCTTACCTGTTTCCTGGTTCACTTTTGTGCTTGTTTTGCACGTATGTGATCCAGCACAACCGCAACTTGAACGTTTCGCTACTTTTGGATCATGCGCAGATTTTTCATTTCGCTCATGTGCCACACGCTGTGTTTTATCCATTACCGCTAAGCGAGGCGCAGACATAATGCGTGGGCTTTCGCAACCACATTCATCACAACATGCTGGCTCACTCGATTCACTCATTTTTCTAAGCGCAGTAAAAACACCGCAGGTATCACATTCATATTCATAAACTGGCATGCCATCACTCCTTAGCTAGTTTTAGCAGTATCAATGCCTTGCTTGACCATCACTTTAGGTCCGTCCGCATTTGGCTTCATATCAAAGTCAAATATCTCTGTCGGTAACCATAAAGTCGCACATGCATTCGGAATATCGACAATGCCGCTGATATGGCCTTCGATTGGTGCTGTGCCTAAAATCGACAGAGCTTGCGCGCCGGTGTAGCCAAATTTCTTCATATACTCAATGGCGTTTAAACAAGCTTGGCGATAAGCTTCATTTACATCTAAGTAAAGCTGCTTGCCTTGTTCGTTAACTGAAATGCCTTCAAAAATGATGTAGTCTTTATAAGTTGGTGTGAGCACGCTAGGTTCGAAAATTGGATTTTTAACGCCATATTTCTTCACGCCATCTTTAATTAAGCTGACTTTGATATCTAAATAACCGGCCATCTCAATCGCGCCGCAGAACGTAATTTCGCCATCGCCTTGTGAAAAGTGCAGGTCGCCCATTGAAAGGCCACCGTCTTTTACATACACAGGGAAATAAACCTTTGAACCTTTGGTTAGATTTTTGATATCGCAATTACCACCATGCTCACGTGGCGGCACAGTACGCGCACCTTCAAGCGCCGCTTTTGCAGCAGCATCGCCAGACATTTTGCCCATCACAGCTGATTTTGGATTTGGTGGCAATGCTAAACCTGGCACGCGATCTGGCTCGGTTGCAATCAAATCACCTTCACGTTTATTCCATGTGTCTAATAGCTCTTTTGAAGGCAAGCAGCCAATTAAACCTGGATGCATAATGCCGGCGAATTTAACATTTGGCACATGACGTGAAGTGGTATAAATACCGTGAAAATCCCAAATCGATTTACGCGCTTCAGGATATTGGTCAACTAAGAAACCGCCGCCATTTTCTTTAGCGAAAATACCGTTAAAACCCCATTGGCTCTCTTCAAATGTGCCAACATCTAAAATCTCAACCACCATTAAATCGCCTGGCTCCGCACCTTCAACACCAATCGGGCCGCTTAGATAATGCACTTGCGTTAAATCGACATCACGTACATCGTTGGCGCTGTCGTTATTGCCAATCTGGCCGCCAGTCCAATCCATACATTCCACGCGGAATTCGTCGCCCGGTTTTACCATGGCAATCATGGGTAAATCTGGGTGCCAACGGTTATGAATCTGGCCGTCTTGTTCCCAAGGTTTTTTGTCTAAATCTAACTTAACTAATGTTTTCATTTGTTTCCTCCAACTTAAATTCAGTGACATTCAAAAATTACAATCAACAGTAAGTTTCCTCACTCTTTAAAAACCGCTGTGTTTAAGGTCTTTAAAGTATTTCAAAGAAGACTCGTGGTTAATAATTCAATGAGTTTTTCTATATGCTTAGATTAGTGATGCAGAGGGATGATTGAAATACGTCAAAGTGCGTAGTTGATTGTTGCGATTTAATGCTTGAACTGTGTTAATTTCAGCATAAATATTTATTCATAAGGTAGCAAAATGCATCTAGAAAATAGCCCAGCAAAAACCACGCTAAAACTTTCAAAAAGGCCTAAAAACGCCCGTATTTATTTACTTGCATTTATTTCATGCTGCTCAATTTTTGAAGCGACAGCAGCTGACTGGACGTCAATCAGTAAGACAAAACAAGATGAAGTTCTGGTGGATATGGACTCTTATAATGAGTCTGCAGGTATTCCTTATATCAGCACAAAAACGCTATTTGTAAAGCCGCAAAACTACCGCAAAAATGCGCTTAAATTTAGTTACAAAGAAAGCCATTCCACCACCCAATTTAATTGCGCGCTGCACACGTTTAAAACTAACGCTACGCAGTTTTTTGATGCGAATAAAAAATTGGTAGGCAGCGAAAAAGGCGACGATTCTTTTAAACCAATTACCGCAGGCTCAAAAGATGCTTCACTTGAAAGCCTTGTTTGCCAAGTGCATAAAATGGTTGGCGGAAATTAACTACTTAAAAAGTTAACCAATTAAATGGGTTAACTTTTTAAGTAGTACAAACACTAAAGCCCAAACGTTAATTTGGGCTTTAGCTGTGGTTAAAACTGACTTACGCTAAGAATTAGAACTGGAATTGCAATGCGACATTGATTGCGTTGATAGAATCAGCATCCGACACTTTTGTTTTTGAAATAGCTGCTGTGATCAAAGCGTTGTACGGCTCAATAATATAGTTAGTACCAATCTCATATTTCTTTGTTTCGCCATTTACAAATGCTGTGGTAGTCGCATCTGAATCAAACTTTTGATAGCGCGCAAATGGCATAAATTGACCCCAACCAGCTTTTGCATTAAACAAATATGCTACGCCAGCTGAGTAGGCCTTACCTTGTTCACTTAAGAAAATGTCGTCTGTGTCGTAATCATAATAAGCCGCTTCTGCTGAGAATGTACCTGGTCCTACATTTTTCTTCTCTAGCAAAAAGTCTACGCTGTAAGAAGTGTAATCACCTGCAATACCTGGCACTGCAACCACGCCATCTTTTTTGCTGCGGCCTGCAATACCTATGGCTAAAATATCTTTCGCACCGAAGTAGTTACCCGTGCCGTAATAACCCGGTTCAGCATCCCAAAAGTCATATTGCAATCGGCCTGCATACATTAACTTGTCTTTAGTACCTTGTGTTTCTGATAACGCAGTAATGCCCGGGCTAAATCTAAAAATATTATCGCCTTCAAACGCACCGAATGAGTAGGCTAATTTGCTATCAAACGCGCTACCAACAAGCGCAACACCTTCATCACGGCCAATAATACCGCCGTTCCAGCCGTAGCGAGAGGCGATATTAGACCAATAACCACCGCCCATTGAGTAATAAGGACCCGCCATATTGGCACGATCACTCGGGGATAAGAAGCGACCTGCCCAAATGGCGATATCATCTGTTAATTGAAACTGTACATTGGCATCAATTATTTCAATGTTACCGCCCGCGCCACCACCTGATTTTTCAGTATTTAACATACCTTTAATATATTTGTTCATTGAACCAGAAATGTAGATACGCGCACTGTCCAAAGAGAAATCGTTTGAGCGATCACTACCATTTGCAGCGCCATCTTCTACACTGCTATAACTACCAATTGCCCCGAAACCAACACTGATGTATTTATCTTCACCAAATGTAATGGTTCCAGCCGCTTGTGCTTGAATCGCTGAAATACTCAATGTTGCTAATACTGCTGATGTGAGTAGACTTTTTTTCAAAATTAAATTCATTTCTATGCCCCTATAGATTGATAACAGTTGTAAATACTTAATAGCTAGCGCATCCAGCATTTCAGATGCATTTGTCATGTGGCTAGATTAGCGATAGCAAAGGGCGAGTTAAATACGTCATATTGCGTAGTCAATTCTAGGGAGATTAGTCGTATATTGTAGTCACTTTAAATTGACGTTTTTACGTAGAAAATTGGGTGTATTAAGATGTTAACTATCAGAAAAATGTTATGGCTGATGGCCATCACAATCGTGCTGACTGCTTGTGGTGAATTCTCATATAAACGCGGCGCAAACGTTGCCCAGCTTGAAAACACCAGACAATCGTGCCAAGCAAAAGGTAGCGCTGAAGCGATTGAAAAATGTATGGAAGACAACGGCTGGACGATTCAGCAATTAGATTCTTTTGAAATATTCACCGAAGCAGAACCAAAAATCGATGAACAAAATGAAGTTGTAGCAGCTGAAAATACCAGCGAGTTAACCATTGAAAATGCGCAAAAAATTGGTGCGCCTCAAGCAGTTGTTGTAGATAAACAACAAACATCTACTAAAACAAATGCAAAACCCAAAACAAAAGTCGCACCGTCTAATCCATTAGATACCTATGTAGTCAGTTCTTGGTGGAAATCGGGCGTAAAACCAGATGCGTTTCAAGTTGACAGCGATAGTTGTGTTGAAAAATTAGGTGAAGCGCATAAACCGATAGGCAAAACCCAAACGGTCACGGTTGGCTTTATCAGTTGCATGAATGAAAAAGGCTGGAAAGCGCTGAAAAAATTGCATTAAAATTGGATGCCAAATAAATACTCCACGATTTTTAACGCATTTAAATTAACGGAGTTAACACTGATAATTAATCAGAAAAATTAATCGCGTAAAAGTCATTTTCTGCAGCGCTTGTATCTAACCTCAAGCTCGACTCTGCTCGCCACATAACACCTCTGCACAAAATTTTGTTAAGCTTGTCTGATGCTGAATAAAATTAAAAAAATCTTTATTAACACGCCAACAAAAATCATTGCTGGTCTGTTTATTTTTTATATTTTATTCAGTTACTTTGCGATTAATCCGCTTGCCAAGCGTATCGTACCTTGGTTTGCTGAGAACAAATTAGTCAGCCACGCCAGTGTGCAAAAGGTAGCTTTTGATCCATTTCGTTTAAAAACCACCATAGAACAATTTAAGCTGACAGAAAATAATGGTGCGCCGTTATTCGGTTTTGAAAAGTTGGTGGTGGATTTTGAAGTAAGCGGTTTGTTGGATTGGGCATGGAAATTTAAAGAAATCAGCATAACTGCACCGCAGGCAAATATTGCGATTTCACCCAAAGGAAAGCTTAATTGGGCCGATTTAATCGCAAAGTTGAATGAAGATAAATCGCCGCCAAGCAAGACTATTCCGCGTGTCGTGATTGGGCTTTTATCTGTTAAGCAGTCAAATGTTCAGTATATCGATGCGAATCGTGACACGCCTTTTAAAGCGGAACTAGCACCGCTGAGCTTTGAATTAGAACGTTTTTCTACGCTGCCAAAAGACCGCGGCGATTATTTGATTGCGGCAAAATTACCTGCGCAAGGCGGTTCGCTTAAGTGGAAAGGTGATATCGGCGTCAATCCTGTTGCTTCCAAAGGCTTTATCGCTTTTGACCATCTTCAACTAGTTAACCTAGTGAATATTGTCAAAAATGTCGATTTGCCATTTAGGCCATCTGATGGCGATATTCAGGCCAGTTTTTCTTATGATTTTTCACTGCCCAATGACAAACCCAAAATAACCTTGCAAAACATCGCGCTAACACTGAATGATTTAGCGGGAAAAGTGATGCCTGCTGTTGAGTTGTCGCTAAAACAGGCCAGCGCCAAGTTGCCACTTTTAGATTTTGCTATGCCAGCTAATCCACAAGATAAGCCACAACTTAACTTTAAAAATTTGAATATTAAATTTACCGACTTAAGTCTAAAACAAGGCCAAGAAAATAATCAGGCGAATAGTAAAGTCGCCTTGTTAACGCTGCCGCAAATAGATATTAATCAGGTAGATTTTGATTTGGCTGCAAGAAACGTAAACGTTGCGCAGATTTTGTTAGCACGCGGCGCAATCAGTGCGAACAGAAACCAAGCTGGCGTCGTTAATTGGCAACAGGCGTTTGTAAACAATGATGTGAGCGTCCAACAAAACCCGGCTATTCAAGAGGATAAAAACGCAGATTCAGTAGAAAAACCGTTCAGCGTAAATATTGCGGATTTTCAGCTTCAACACTGGCTTGCCACGTATGAAGACCATGGTTTTGTACATCCACTTAACGTTGATATCGCAGATATCAATCTTGGATTTGCGTTCGCAATGCCAGAAGGCAATATAGCAATCCATCAGCTACAAAGTAACATCAATGGCTTGTCAGCAAAATCTGCTTTATATAAAACACCGATTGTGACGCTGGATAAATTGGATCTTAACCAAGCAGATATTAGCTTAGCAAACCAAAAAGTGGATGTGGAATCAATTCAGTTATCTGGGTTAAAAACACAAGTGCTTAAAGAAGCGAATAAACCGCTTAATTGGCAATCAATTTTAGAAACTGTGCCAAATAAATCTGCTAAAACCCAAACGGTTTCAAACAATAAATCCGCAAGTAAACAAGATAAAAAACCTGACTGGGATTTATCGCTAAAAAAACTGGCTTTGGATAATGCCAACTTGCATTTTGAAGACCATAGTTTAAAAACGCCAGTGATACTGGATGTTGAAAAAGTGGCTATTGAGTTGCGCGATGCTTCACTGGATCAATCGCGCAGTTTGCCAATAAAAGCTGCGTTTCACGTGAAACAAGGCGGCCAATTTACAGCGCAAGGCAAATTCACGCCGGCACCATTAAAAGCAGATTTAAATATTAAATTAACCCAGTTTGCACTTAAGCCTTTTGCGCCATATATTAGCCAGCTGGCCTTACTTAAACTGAATGATGGTAATGCAAATATTTCAGGTAAATTAGCGGTAAAACAAGCTAAAAACTTGGCTGTTTCGTTTGATGGTGGCTTTAGTGTAAACAAATTTTCTTTACTTGAAGAAGCCACCTCTGCGCCATTCTTGGGCTGGGAGCGCGTCAGCAGCGATAGTTTAAGCGTTTCGCTAGCGCCCGACCGTGTCCATTTGACTGAGTTGCAGGTGAAAAACCTAGTGAGTAAATTTATTATTCATGAAGACAAAAGCATGAATATCACGCGTATTTTACGCAATCAGCCCGCCTCTGCTGTATCGGTTACAAACGATTCAGCCAAGCAAAATTTAACTAATCAAGCCAGTGAAACTAACGCTTCAACAGTGTTAAATAATACAGATATTGCCAAGCCTGCAGTGCAAGTTGCGATTGTGGAGAAAACGCCTGAAACATCGCCAGTATCATCCACGAAAAATGCCAGTTCAACAGACGCTTTTCCAGTCAGTATTGATACCGTGCGCATTGAAAATGCCGAGTTGGAATTTGCCGATCTTTCTCTGATACCGCAATTTGGCGCACATATTAATTCACTCTCTGGCGTGATTAACGGTGTATCGACCAGCCCGACTGCCATTGCACAAGCGGAGTTGGATGGAAAGGTAGATGATTATGGATCTGCGCGTATTCGTGGTTCGTTACAACCTTTTCAGGCGACTAACTTTACTGACCTTAAATTAAGCTTTAAGAATCTAGAAATGAATCGTCTAACACCCTATTCTGGTAAATTTGCTGGCAGGCGTATTGATTCTGGCAAGTTGTCTGTAGATTTAGAATACAAAATCAAGCAACGCCAACTAGCGGGAGAAAATAAATTTATCCTGAATAAATTAAAGCTAGGTGAAAAAGTAGACAGCGCAGAAGCTGCCAATTTACCGCTAGATTTAGCCATCGCTATTTTGGAAGATAGCGACGGAATCATTGATTTGGATCTGCCAATTTCTGGCAGCTTGGATGACCCACAATTTAGCTATGGCAAAATTGTGTGGAAAGCGATTAAAAACGTGTTGACCAAAATAATCACATCGCCTTTCCGCGCGCTGGGTAAACTGTTTGGCGCAGATGCAGACAAACTAGAGGCCATTTCATTTGATGCAGGTAGCGCAACACTGGCACCACCAGAGCAGGAAAAATTAAAAACCATTCAACAGGCTTTAAGTAAGCGCCAAGGACTCGCGCTTGGCATTATCCCAAGCTATGACAGTGCCGGGGATTCACGCGCACTGCAAGAAACGTTGCTTCGTCGCAAAGTTGCACAGGAAATGGGCTTAAAGTTGGACGATGGTCAAAAACCTGGTCCAATTGATTTAACGAATCCTAAAACGCAAAAAGCGGTGGACGCGTTGTACGATACTTTGACTAAAAAGAGCTTGTTGAAAAAACTAGCCGCTAAATTAGAAAAGCCTGAAGAAGGACATTATGAAGAGGCTTTAGAAAAGCTGACTGCCAGCATAGTGATTACCGAGTCCGAGCTCCAAGCGCTGGCAAAATCGCGTGGTGATGCGATACAAAAAGGTTTATTAGATGCAGGTATTCCAGCTGAACGGCTGCATATTGATGCGCCGACTAAAGTTACAGCAGATGCAAAAGCGATTAATACTAAACTAACATTGGATGTTGCCGCTAAAAACAATCATGCTGAACCAGTTACGCCAGCTACCACTCCATCATCCACCGAAAAAGTTGAATAAACTCATGCACTAATTGCATAAGATGATTGATTAACACAGACTTAACACTTTTTTTGCTCTAATTTATTCAATATCCCAATATGGTTCTGCGCCAAAACGCTCTATCAAAAAATCAATCAACACGCGAATTTTCAATGGCAAATTGCGCTTAGGCAAATACAACGCATACACATGTTGATAGACAGGAATATATTCTGACAATACGGATTTTAAGCGTTTAGCCTGAATATCTTTACCAATAATAAACGTGGGTAATAGGGCCAAACCAAATCCACCTAACACCACTTGCGATAACGCTTCATCATCATTGATGCGCAATCTGCCGGAAACAGGCACGGAGACTTCGCCGCCTGGCCCATTGAATCTCCATAGGCCTTTGTCGCCAGAATGGATGTAATCTAAACAATTGTGGCTGACTAAATCTTGCGGAACCAGTGGCGTACCAAACTCCTCAAAATAATCGGGTGTTGCGCATAGTTTGCGGCGAATGGGCGCTAATTTTCTGGCGATTAATGCTTGTGGTAAATCATGCGTAACGGTGATGACAACGTCATAACCTTCTTCCGCCAGATCAACGACTCGGTCGGTAATCGTCATATCGATATTCAACTCAGGATAACGGCGCATAAATTCACCGATCGCTGGCGCGATATGTAGCGTACCGAATGCAACTGAAACCGCGACTTTTAGCACGCCGCGCGGCTGCGCATTTAGGCTATCAATCATTTCTTGCGCTTCATCTGCCTCATAACTAATGCGCATGCAGTAATCAAAAAACGCTTTGCCAACCTCAGTCAAACTGAGATGACGCGTACTACGATTAAGCAAGCTGGCACCTAGCGCTTGTTCTAATTTCGCCACTGCTTTACTGACAGATGATCGGGAAACGCCAAGCTTTCTAGCTGCCGCAGAAAAGCTTTGTTCATTTACGACATCTGCAAAAATAATCATTAAATTCAAATCATACATAGGCTTAATTGTAGGCGTTATTTAAGTGTAATTAGCATCTTATTGTAGCGCTATAGGAAACAATTATGTTCATTTGAACGGACTAATTTAATCAACAGATTGGTATTACTATTCAACTTGCCTAATGAATGTGACTTATTTTTTAGGACTTATTACTTATGAGCAATGGATACAGTGATGAATATACCGATAGATATAACAACGGAACTTGAAAATCTAATCATTTCAGATACCGACTATGTTCAGCTATCTAAGCTTAACAATAATGGATTGTTGGGTTATGAATTTGGTCGCGCGATTGTCGTTCCAGCAAATAAAGTACCGCGAAACGTCATCAGAATGAATTCACGTGTTGTTTATTTAGATGAAAGTACGGGAATAAAACGAGACATAAAACTGGTTTTTCCAGAAGACGTAGATTTGAACACTGGAAAAATTTCTGTACTTTCGCCACTTGGCGCAGCGTTATTAGGGCTTAAAGAGAGGCAAACCTTTGATTGGCCAACCTCCAATGACCCTTTAAAACGATTAACAATTATGCGTGTAACAAAAATGAGTTATTGGGAGAATTTTATGATGAGCAAAGCGTTAAGTAGCACCAAAGTATTTGTCGGTTCTTATGTTTTTTTTATGATGCTCACCTATTATCTAGCACAATTAGGTGCACAATCGCCTTTTCTACAAGGTCTAGATGTTGCAGGCGCTAGCGTATATAACTTTCCATTTTTCTTACACTTAAGCGCGATGCTGATTCTTTTATGGATATGCTTTGTGAGAGGCGCAATCATCGGTGAAAGATGGCTTGTGTTGTTGCCAATGGTCGTATTTGCATTTGAATTGATACCAAAGCTCAGCACCATTCCTGTAGTTCCAACCATCTATCACTTGCTGGCAATTGTCGTTGGCGCGGCATGCCCGATTGTTTCAGCGTTGGATAAATCAACCACTTAGTGATGTTAAGTAGATTCAGCAATATTAAACAAATATAGTTTTTTGGTATTTTCCAATAACTGAATACAAATGAATGACGACTTTTCTCTATTGGCAAGATGACCTAAAGTAGTCATTCATGTTTTATATGCTTTATTAATTATCATTGTTTTCTAAGCGTTTCATCGACAAATACAACTGTTCCACTTTTTCACGCGCCCAAGGCGTTTTGCGTAAAAACTTAAGACTTGATTGAATACTTGGGTCGTTATTAAAGCAATTAACTGGTATTCGTTCAGCCAATCCATCCCATCCATAATGCTCAAACAATGCCGTCACTAGCACTTCTAAAGTTATGCCGTGTAAGGGATTATTGTGTTGTTTAGTATGTATAGTCATTCATTTCTGTCTGTATTTCGTTGTGCTATTTCAAATTACAGAAATATCAATCAAGCCTGCATGTCAGACTCTTCTAGGGTAGATATAAATCAATTAGCCAGCCAAGACCCTGTAAATATTGTTTCTAAGGTATTAACGCCATCAACTTTGCAAATACTTCGTGATGTGAGATAGATAGTTGGCTAACCATAGAGTTTAAATTGTTTTCGACTTATGCTGCGCAATTGTAAATTTCAATTATCAAAAATACTGTTGTACTATGCTTAGAATCTAAAAGTTGGCTGAAATTTAAAAGCCATCTAACCTAATAAGAATAATACAAATGAAAACAATCAACAGGCTTGTGCTTTGCCTTGCACTTTCTTTCTTAATTTTTCCCGTACTTACTATTGCTGCTGATATCAATCAGATAGACACCAATATACAAGAGCAAATCCGACAGCAAGAACGTCAACGTTTACTACGACAGCAGCAAGAGTTGAAGCCTAACGCGCGTGATTTTGGTGAGCACATTAAAGGTTTAGCACCTGTGGCAACTTTATTAAAGGGTGAAAATTGAAACAATCGCACTTAACCTGGCTAATATTAACTACTCTACTATCAGCCTGTTGTACGCTCGAATGCATAGCCCCGGTTGATCGTAATATCAAACCTTATGGTGCTCACTGGATCAAGGAAGGAATGACTAAGGAGAGTCGGTTGGACGACACGCTAGCATGCGGAAGTGGTAGAACTGAATACGTACTATTCTCTGATGAGAAAATTAACACCGCCAAACAATCGGAAGATCCTAATGACATCAAAGGATATTTGCGGTTAAGAGATTACTGGGGGCAGTGTATGCACAATAAGGGCTACGTCTATCTAGAGCATTGTGATACTCGATGCCAGTATCCGTGATAAGAATAATTGCTGCGTAACCATAAAGGAGCAGGTCACGACTGCAGAAAAATAATAGTGATCTGTTCCCTAGTTACAAAAAAATAAACTAGTACTATATTTTCTAAAGATACAAAGATACTTTTATGCGAGTGCTTATATTAGGGTCAGGTGTTGTGGGGGTTACCAGTGCGTATTATCTGGCAAAAAAAGGCTTTGATGTCACGGTAATCGATCGTCAGCCTAGCGTAGGCTTGGAAACCAGTTTTGCCAATGCGGGGCAAATCTCGCCTGGTTATTCAGCCCCTTGGGCCGCACCAGGGGTACCAGCCAAAGCGGCAAAATGGTTGTTTCAGCGCCACTCACCTCTTGCAGTAAAATCAGATGGCACGCTCTGGCAACTGCAATGGATATTTAAGCTTTTGCAAAACTGCACGGCACAACGTTATGACCTGAATAAAGAGCGCATGGTGCGTTTAGCAGAATATAGCCGCGATTGTTTAGATACCTTGCGTGGTGAGATTGGCATCAATTACGAAGCCCGAACACAAGGCACGCTGCAAGTATTTCGCACCATTAAACAGTTAGAGGCGGAAGCAAAAGATATAGTGGTATTAAGCCGACTAGGGGTGCCGTTCGAGCACCTTGACCCAGAGGGTTGTGTGCTGGTTGAGCCTGGATTGGCTGCAGTTAAAGATAAGTTATTAGGGGGTCTGCGTTTACCTAATGATGAAACAGGCGACTGCCAACTTTTTACGACGCAGCTAGCCATTAAAGCGCAGGCGCTTGGTGTTAAGTTTATTCAAAACGTAACGATTAATCAGTTAATCACTATTAACAATAAATTAAGCGGCGTAGAAATCAGCACTGAAAGTGGACAAGAAACGTTGCAAGCTGATCAATATGTAGTTGCACTCGGTAGCTACTCCCGTCAGTTATTGCTGGGTTTAGGGTTACAAATACCCGTGTACCCCGTTAAAGGTTATTCACTCACCGTACCAATTATTAACGATGCATTAGCGCCAGTTTCTACTGTCATGGATGAAACCTATAAAGTCGCGATTACGCGATTTGATAACCGCATTCGAGTCGGCGGCATGGCGGAATTAGCAGGCTTTGATCTGAGTTTGAATCCACGTCGCCGTGAAACTTTAGAGATGGTGTTAAACGGCTTATTTCCCAATGCTGGCGATACATCAAAAGCCAGTTTTTGGACAGGTTTGCGCCCAATGACGCCAGATGGCACGCCTATTATTGGTCGCGCTTCCAATCTACCCCAGCATGATAATCTATGGCTGAACACTGGCCACGGTACCTTAGGTTGGACAATGGCTTGCGGCTCTGGGCAATTATTGGCAGATTTGTTGGCTAACCAGCAGACCGCGATTCAAAGTGACGATTTTGCGCTCAATCGGTATAAGCATGGTCATGCTGCCTGAGGGAATAGCAGTAATAGACAGACCACGATCCATGATGAAATTACTCTAAATTATTAGCAATATTGTTGGCTTCACACAAAAAGTTAACACTTTTATTAGGTTAACTTTTAATACGAATATTTATTAATCACTCTTGCTGTTTCTCAGCAACATTCACATGGTCGCCGTTTTTAATTCCATCGGGCGGATTTTCTATTACACGATCAGTTGCCGCTATACCGGAATACAGTTCGATGGTTTTACCGAAATCATGCGCGATAGTAATTGTTTTAACGGTCACTTTGTTATCTGCATCTACAACAGCAACACGTAAACCTGTTTGGTCGAATATTAACGCACTGGCAGGTACGCTAAGTGCGGTCTTATTATTCGGCAAATCTAGGCTAACATTGGCATAACCGCCTGGCAATAATTCGCCAGCTGCGTTATCTACTGCTAACTGCATTAAAGTTGTGCCAGATGTAGCGTTAATCGAACCCGAGGTGGATGCTACCGTTGCAATATAGCTTTTATCTTGATGTTCTGGCACTGTGATTTTTGCTTTGGTGCCTTGTTTAATCGTGCCAACATAGTTTTGTGGCACGTTGACGTATAGGCGTAATTTGCGTGTATCCGAAATTTCAAATAATGGCAGATCGGTAGCGCTGCCGCCGGCATTAATCAGTGCACCAGTATCGGTATTACGCGCGGTAACTGAGCCAGCGAACGGCGCAACAATTCGCGTAAAACTTTTTAATGCAAGAATGCGGTTAACATTGGCTTGCGCGGCGTTTAGCATGCCTTGTTTACTTGTGTAATCACCTGTTTTTTCATCTACTTCCTGTTTGGAAATAGATTGCGTTAATAGCATTTCTTGCCAGCGTTTGGCAGTGGTTTCAGCCAAGCCAACATTCGCTTGAGCACTGGCTAAATCAGCTTTTGCCTGAAGTAATTGCTGGTCTAGATCCGGCGTTTCAATCTCGCCTAATAACTGCCCCGCTTTTACTTGCGTACCGATATCGACCTTCCAGCTTTTTAAGTACCCACTTACGCGCGCATATATTGGTGCGCGTGCGTAAGCTTCAAAACGGCCGGGCAAATCAAGCGTTGCACCTTCACCTGCGCCAGTTGGCAACCCTACACTCACTGTCGGCAACGCTTGTTTATCTGTCCACTCTTTAAGATTGGTATCATTATGGGCGCGTGTAGTCACGCCTAATGCAACGACAATGATGGCAATGATGGCAATGATTACCAGCACAATACCGCTGATGCGCAAGGTTTTGTTTGATAAGCCAGTGGCCTGATTATTAGTGGTTTGGTTACCAGAGGTTTTGTTATTAGACTGCATGAAATTCTCCAGTTGAATCGGGGTTAGATTGACTGTGGTCAGATTTTGTGTGACCAGATGGACCGTTATAGCGTCTATGTACGATGCTGAATACGACAGGAACGAAAAGCAGTGTGGCAATAGTGGCAAAAATCAAACCACCAATCACCGCGCGGCCTAAAGGCGCATTTTGTTCTCCGCCTTCACCTAAACCTAATGCCATAGGCGCCATACCAATAATCATGGCTAGTGCCGTCATTAATACTGGGCGGAAGCGTACAAATCCAGCATCAATCGCTGCAGCAGTGGCATCGCCCAATTGCTCTAGTCGTTCACGCGCAAAACTAATCACTAATACGCTATTTGCAGTTGCAACGCCCATGCACATAATCGCACCGGTTAGCGCTGGTACTGATAACGGCGTGTAGGTGGCGAACAGCATCCATACGATACCTGCCAATGCCGCTGGCAATGCTGAAATAATCACAAATGGATCGCTCCATGATTGGAAGTTAACCACAATTAATAGGTAAATTAATACGATTGCGCCCAGCAAGCCGTACAACAAACCAGAGAAAGCGTTATCCATGGTTTTTACTTGACCTAACAACGCAACCGTTGAACCTTTTGGTACTTGGTCGGCGGTATCTGCAATAATCTGACGAATATCTTTTGCCACAGCGCCTAAATCGCGATCTTGCGTGGTTGCATTGATTTGCACCATTGATTGAATATCATATTGGCTGACCACCGCGTTGCCCGTGCTACGCTTAAATGTTGCCAACGCACCTAATGTTTGTGGTGCGCCGCCTGCACTGCTAATGGGTAAATTGGCTAACGAATTTAAACTATCCAGCAGATATTGCGGTGTTTGTAACACGATAGGATAAGACACATTATTGACTGGATTCAGCCAAAAAGTAGGCGCAACCTGCGAACTACCTGCCAGATTGACAACCAAGCTGTTGGTGACATCTCTAGCACTAATACCTACCGCTTGTGAGCGCGTGCGATCAACATTGATATCAAATACAGGGCTTGTGCGCGATTGCTGAATACGCACATCGGCCACGCCAGGAACTAAGCGAATCTTAGTCAGCAATTTATTCGCGTAATCAAAATTATCGTCTAGTTTGCCGCCGCGTATTTGCAGATCAATAGGCGCTGGCGATCCGAAATTCAATATCTGGCTGACAATATCCGCAGGCGGGAACGAAAATACCGTGCCCGGGAATTGCTTAGGCAACACTTCGCGTAATTTACGCACATAATCCGCCGTTGGTGCGTGATCATGTGTAAGTGCAATCTGTATGTCGCCATCTTGCGCACCAATCAAGCCAGTATTGTTATAAGTCATATTAATACTACTGATCGGTATGCCGATATTATCGACAATCGTCACAATCTCTTTAGGCGGAATGACCTTTTTAATCGCTTCTTGAATCAGTGCAAAACGTGCAGCAGTATCTTCCACACGAGTGCCAACAGGCACACGCGCATGCATTAATATCTGCCCGCTATCGACGACCGGGAAAAAATTACGGCCCAAAAATGGAATCAGTAAGAATGACAACATGACCACCGCTAAAAAGCCGATGACAAAGATGCGGCGATGTGCAACGGCTAGCTCTAGTATATTTTTATAACCTGCACGAAAGCGTTCAAACCGTGCTTCAAAACCGCGCTGAAAATGCACAAGCGGATTTTTTGTCGGCGTCATTACTGTGCCGTGCTCGTCAGTATGCGGCGCGTGCTTTTGCAGTAAATAATTCGCCATTGTTGGCACTAGCGTACGTGACAAAATAAATGAACTCACCATGGCGAACATCACTGCTTCCGCCATCGGCACGAATAAGAAGCGTGATACACCTTCTAAAAAGAACATGGGTACGAATACGATACAAATACACAACAGCGACACAAAAGCTGGCGTGACGATTTGCGCTGCGCCATCTAAGATAGATTCTTCAACTTCTTTGCCTTGTTCTAAATGCCAGTTGATATTCTCAATCGTCACTGTGGCATCATCGACCAATATACCTACTGCAAGCGCCAAGCCACCCAAAGTCATAATATTGAGCGTTTCGCCAATTACAGAAAGGCCAATGATTGCACCTAAAATAGACAGCGGAATCGAAGTAGCAATGATGATGGTGGAACGCCAGCTACCTAAGAATAGCAATATCATTAAACTGGTCAGAGCGGCAGCTAGAATGCCTTCGTAAGCCACGCCACTGATTGCGGCACGGACAAATAGCGATTGATCGTTGATTGGCGTGGCGACCAAGTTTTCCGGCAGGCTAGGTTTGATTTCTATCAGCTTTTCTTTGATACCAGAAACGATATCCAGCGTAGAGATGGCGCCATTTTTAAGCACAGACATCAATACGGAACGATTGCCATCCACGTGCACGATATTGGTCTGTGGTGGATTGCCATCACGCACCTGCGCGACATCACGGATATAAACCGTTGCGCCATTAACCACTTTAACAGGCAGATTTCCTAAATCTTCAATTGCAGAGGCTGAGTTATTCAGGTTTAGTGTGTATTCAAAACTGCCTATTTTTTGTGTACCAACAGGCAATATTAAATTTTGTGCGGCCAGCGCGTTGGCCACATCTTGCGCAGAAAGCCCGCGCGCTTGAATGGCATCTGGATTCAAGTCTATTTGTACCTGACGACTTTTACCACCAAACGGGAATGGCACGCCTGCGCCAGGCACAGTCACCAAACGCACACGCACTGCGTTGAGGCCTAAATCCGCCAGATTTTGTTCAGACAAACCTTTACCTGATAAGGCGATTTGCAAAATTGGCACCGTAGAAGCGCTGTAGTTCAGAATCAATGGCGGTGTCGTACCAGTGGGCATTTGACGCGTAACGACTTGTGAAATAGCCGTTACCTGCGCATTTGCAGTGGCAATATTAACACCTGGCTGAAAGAAGATTTTAACAATACCGAAACCGGTGTATGAATTGGCTTCAATGTGCTCAATATCATTCACCGTAGTGGTGAGTACACGTTGATACAGTGTGGTAATGCGCCCAGCCATATCGTCGGCTGGCAAACCAGCGTATTGCCAAGCGACCGCAATGACTGGAATACGAATCTCAGGAAAAATATCGACAGGACTACGTAGCGCCGCCAAAGTGCCTGCGATGAGCATCAATAATGCCATGACCACAAAGGTGTACGGGCGCTTTAAAGCGATACTAACTACGTTGAACATATCAACCTTTTAAAAATATGGTTTAGGCAAACTGAGAATATCGATTAAAAATATAGGT
This sequence comes from Methylotenera versatilis 79, assembly GCF_000384375.1. Lineage (NCBI taxonomy): Bacteria > Pseudomonadati > Pseudomonadota > Betaproteobacteria > Nitrosomonadales > Methylophilaceae > Methylotenera > Methylotenera versatilis. The sequence goes on from NZ_ARVX01000001.1 coordinate 782,200, forward strand.
TAATTAAATGACAGGCTAAATATCCACAGCCATTTAATAACACAAGTTTTTTGATCTTCAAGTCACACGTATAAGTATGATTTAACTTGAATTATTCAACTATATATTTCGGGAATTATCTTAAAGTTAAGCTGTTAAGTGACACAAAACTCGACACGAAGTTCGTAAAAAATTCGCAAAAAAAAATTTAGCTCTCATTCATCCGTTAACTGTATCGTAAACAGACAACGATGTAAATTTGTCTCAATTTTTAAATTTTGTTTTTACCAAAATTAAGTTTCTCGAACTCATCGGCAGGAATAGGTTTAGAAAATAAGTAACCTTGGCCAAAATCACAGCCTGCTGCTATCAATAAATCTTTTTGCTGTTGCGTTTCAATGCCTTCAGCGATTACTTTTTTGCCTAGCTTATGTGCCATGACGATAATCGCCTCACATAACACCATATCGCTAGAACCTGGATGGATATTAGAAGTGAATGACCTATCTATTTTTACATAATCAATATCGAATTTTCTTAAATAAGCCAGTGAGGAATAGCCCGTACCAAAATCATCGATTGATACCTGAATGCCGACTTTACTGTAACTTTCTAACTGAGTGATTACCGCATCACGCGCATCCAGCAATAGGCCTTCGGTAATCTCAATACAAATACTATTACCAGGCAATCCTAATGCTTGTAGATGTTTGACCCAATTCAGATGATATTTGAGATTAGCCCGAAACTGCACCGGCGAACGATTAACGCTAATTTGAAAATCTGGCTGATGCGCGCGCCATTTAATGACTTGTTGCACAGCCTCGGCAAATACCCAATCACCAATTTCAATGATCATGCCTGTATCTTCTGCAATGGGAATAAACTCAACTGGGCTAACCAAACCACGCAGCGGATGTTGCCAACGGATTAACGCTTCAGCTTTATGAATTTCGCCGGACGCGAGATTGACAATAGGCTGGTAATATAATCTAAACTGCTCTGCAGCCACTGCGCCGCGCAAATCGTTGCTTAAATGCATACGGATCAATGCAGCATCTTGCATGGATGAGGTGAAATAGTGATAGCGATTTCTACCTTGCTCTTTGGCTGCATACATTGCTTGATCTGCATTTTTAAGCAGTACATCTACCTCAGTACCATCCACTGGATAAACGCTGATGCCGATACTGGTAGTGATATACACAACTTCGCCGCCCAAGTGAAACGGCTCAGTAAATTTATCTAAGATATTTTGCGCAATTCGTTCCGTGCTAATTTGATTATTGAGATTATTCAATATCACGGTGAATTCATCGCCACCCATACGCGCAACAGTGTCGTCTTCTCTCACGCAATTGACTAGACGTTCCGCCACTTCTTTCAGCAACAAATCACCCATATCATGCCCGAGCGTATCGTTGATTTCTTTGAAGCGGTCTAAATCCAAATACATCAAAGTGACGAATTGGTTGTTGCGCTGAATCTTTTTAATCTCATGTTGAAAACGGTCTAGAAATAAAGTGCGGTTTGGCAGATTAGTCACTTGATCATAATGTGCCAGGCGAATCACTTGCGCTTCCGCTTTTTTTCTCTCAGTGATATCCGTATGGGTACCAATCATGCGTAAAGGCTTACCATCTGCGGCATAGCTGATTACCATGCCACGGCTTAGTGTCCATTTCCAGCTGCCATCTTTGCATTTAAGGCGAAATTCAGACACATAGATATCTCGTTCGCCTTTTAGATAAGCCTGCGTGTCTGCTAATTGATGCGCGGCGTCATCCTCATGCACAAGCCTGCGCCCTGCAGTGGCAGTTTCCTCAAGCTCATTATCAGTATAGCCGTAGATTTTTTTCCATCTAACTGAGCGGAACACTTCGTCCGTGACCAGATTCCAATCCCAAACACCATCCCCAGCACCTTCTAACGCGAATTTCCACCTATCTTCGCTAACATGCAAAGAAGCTTCAATATCGACATATTCTTGTATTGTTTTTCTTACCAAGAAATAAAGCAGAAAAGCTGTAAGCGTAATATATGCCCAGCCTTTATAAATACTGTATTGAGTGTATTGTTCTTGCGAAGAGACTAGCGCAAAAAGGATTTTATCGCTAAAAAATATCCAAAAAAGACCAAACAAAAAATAGATAACAAATATGCGTAAAGCAATTAAGTGCGGTGTAGATGAAGTTTTTTGCCAAAAACTTTTCACACTATTAATCCTTGACTAATGTTTAACGCACTATATTGGCTGTATATCATTAATTTTAAACTCAATTGTATTCAGTACGTTTATTCTAAAATAGTTTAAAACTAATGTGTAAATGAAGAGATGGTTGGGCGGGGATTAATCATTGAATGATTAATCCACTTCTAACAATTCATTCAGTTCTGAAATGGATATTGGTGGACTAAATAAGTAACCCTGAAAGTGCTCGCAGCCTTTATTTAACAATAACTCTAGCTGCTCTTTTGTTTCAACACCTTCAGCAATCACATTTAATTCTAAGCTTTTTGCCATCGCAATAATGGTCCGTACAATCGCTCTATCACTGCTATCGACAACTAGGTCGCGCACAAACGATTGGTCGATTTTCAACTGTACCAAAGGTAGTCTTTTAAGATACTGTAAGCACGAATAACCCGTGCCAAAATCATCCAAAGAAAACTGAATACCAACGTCATTTAATGCACTCATGGTGGCAATCGTTTCTTCAATGTTTTCAAGCAAAAAACTTTCCGTGAGTTCCAGTTTGAGCTGTAGTGGATTAATAGCATGACGTTTAATTGTTTCGGTCAGCTGGGTTACAAAAGCCGCTTGATGAAATTGCTTAGCACTGACATTGACAGAAAGTGTTAAATCACGCGTTTTTGCATTTTTTTGCCAAGTTTTTAGCTGTTCACAAGCCGTTTCTATGACCCATTGTCCGATAGGTAAAATTAAGCCCGTTTCTTCAGCAAGCGGAATAAACTCCGCTGGCGACATAAATCCACGCTCAGGATGTAACCAGCGAATAAGCGTTTCAGCACCTAATATGCGATTGTGACGATCCACTTGAATTTGATAGAACAGCTGAAATTGCTGATTTTCAAGCGCTTTTCTCAATTCGTGCTCTATGTCAACACGGCTGTTTACAGCCTCTTGCATCTGCGGATCAAAAAAGCGTAGTGTGTTGCGTCCTGCTTTTTTGGCTTGATACATGGCAATGTCCGCATGTTTCAATAACTCTTCCAAAGATTGATCATGGCCTTTAAAAATCACTACGCCAATACTTGCGGTGCTTTGGTATTCTTTTTCACCAAGTTGGTAAGGTTGTTTGAGTGATGCTAAAATCCTTTCACCAACAATCTCTGCTTGGGTCGCCGCAGTGGTGTCTTGGTTGCTTAAATCCTCGATTAATACCACGAATTCATCACCACCCAAACGTGCAACAGTGTCATCTCCATGTAGGCAAGTGGTTAGGCGTGCTGCAACTTGGCGTAATAGCGAGTCGCCAGCATCATGTCCATGTGAATCATTTAGTATCTTAAAGTTGTCTAAATCGAGAAATAACAGTGCGCCATCTTTGCCACTACGGGCGCTGGTTGCTAGTGCCAGCTTGAGTCGATCCAGTAAAAGCTGTCTATTGGGTAACTGCGTGAGAGAGTCGTAGAAAGCTAAATTCTCAATGATATATTCTGCTTTTTTGCGTTCGCTAATATCTTGAACGATAGCAATACCGCCCACCACATTTTCAAACGTGTCTAGAGAAGGTGCGCAAATCAACGATATCCAAATGTTCGCATCGCTGTAAGTTGCATTATAACGACCCTCGTAATGTCCAATTTCGCCTAACAATGCTCTTTCTAATGCGGGAAAAGCGAGTTGATCCTTAAGTGATTTTAAATTCACGCCTGCAATATTTTCTACTGAGTTTTCCAGAAGGTCAGCGAAGCGCTTATTACAAAATGTGATGATATATTGCGTATCGTAATGAAAAATACCCACTGGCGAATGGTTAAGTAGCAATCTATATCGTTCTTCACTAGACCTTACTGCCTCTTCACGCGCGGCCGCTTCAACATGTAACGTGATATTTTCGCGTATGTTACGGTTAATATGCCACGTGCTTGCAAGCATAAAGCCAAAATACAATAAGATTGCCACACCCATTGAAATCAATATGCCGTCTCCGATAACAAATAATCGAAGCATAACTGGCACAATAATTAAACATGCAAAGGTAATTGCGCAAACCAAATCTGCAGAAAACGCGATAATACCGCCCGCAGTTAAGCCTGCCAGCATAAAGATTAAAAATAATTGATGTTGTGGATAATCAGCGGGGAAAAGTAAGATGCCAGCCGAGCCCCAGATAGCACCAACAATAAAAATCAAAAAACGATATTTTTTTAGCCAGCCGCTATTTGTAGTAGATTCGTTTGTATCAGAACGAGCATAAGCAAAAATAAGCACCGCTCTGGCAAATGAGAAAAAAAGAACCAGCGCAAGCCATGGGTAAATAATGGTAGAGCTAATGACTTCGCGCAGCACATAGGCAAGCACACAAGCCAATAATATACTCGCCATCAAAGAAGCTCTGCCTGCATAAAAGAGCTGTTTTGTGAGTTTTGATTGAACTATGGATTCTTTATCAATGGCGCTGATATTCTTATTCATTATTGTTCATACATGCAATGCTCAGATGACAAAAGAGTTTTTCCTACTTATGGACAAGTCTAATGGATTATGCCTTAAGTGTTTTATTGGCTCAATAAGCTACAGAAATATAAATCTTCCATTTTGGGCAACATACATTTTTGCTTGATTTTTAGTGTTAAGTTTAGCCTTTCGCCGTTATCAACCGACCGACTAAATAATCATTATTGATCTTTTAATTTAACATCTTGAATTAAAATAAAAACAGTTTTCTACTATCAAATTAAGCATACTGGCTCCATATATCAATTAGATACTTTTGGAGTAATACTATTTTGATGATTCACAATAAAGACAATCCAATGCCACGCTTCTCTGTTCTTGATCTTTCTCCTATTACAGAAGGTAGTGATGCAACACAATCTTTTAAGAACACTTTAAATCTGGCTCAACACGTTGAGCGCTTGGGCTACAAGCGATATTGGCTGGCAGAACATCATGGCATGCCAGGTATTGCCAGCGCTGCCACATCCGTTCTTGTTGGGCATGTTGCAGCAGGCACATCAACTATCCGCGTTGGTGCAGGTGGCATCATGTTGCCCAATCATTCACCCCTAGTTATTGCTGAACAGTTTGGCACTTTGGAGTCCTTGTTTCCAGGGCGTATTGATCTTGGGCTAGGACGTGCGCCAGGCTCAGATCAGATTACGGCGCATGCTTTGCGTCGAAACCTGGCATCCGATTCAGATGCTTTTCCGCAAGATGTGATGGAATTAATCGATTACTTTTCTGCCGAACCGCAAGGTCATGTTCAAGCAGTGCCTGGAACTGGCCTTAACGTGCCAATCTGGATTCTAGGTTCCAGCCTTTTTGGCGCGCAATTGGCTGCTGCGCTGGGATTGCCCTATGCATTTGCATCGCACTTTGCGCCAGCACAAATGCTGCAAGCGATTGAAATTTATCGCAATACCTTCCGTCCATCACAACAACTTGCTAAACCGCATGTGATGCTTGGTTTCAATGTTTTTGCCGCAGATACAGATGAAGAAGCGCACTTAATTGCTTCTTCCATGCAACAGGCATTTATCAACTTGCGTAGCGGACGACCCACAAAACTGCCGCCGCCAATAGCTGGGTTTTTGAACCACATTGGTGGAGCTGAGCGTGCAATGCTTAACCAAGTATTATCATGCTCAGCAATAGGTTCTGAACAGAAAATATTAGATGAAATAAAGGCTTTTATTGCTAAGACTGAAGCAGATGAGTTAATGATTACCTCGCAGATTTTCGATCATGCTGCACGTCTTAAATCGTATGAAATTACCGCGGGTGTTTACGATAGATTATAGGTTTTAAACATGTTATAAAAAGACATTCGAGTATTAAAGTCGGCAAGAAGAAAACTTATGCACGCAAAACATAAAGAAAATTCAGCTTCAATTTCTGACTTAACTCCTCAACCTATTTCTTTGGCACAAGCTTTTTTATATTGGCTCAAACTAGGCTTCATCAGTTTTGGTGGCCCAGCAGGTCAAATTTCTATCATGCATCATGATTTGGTAGAGAAAAAACGTTGGATCTCAGAGAAACGTTTTTTACATGCACTGAATTACTGCATGATCTTACCAGGTCCAGAGGCACAACAATTAGCTACCTACATTGGCTGGCTCATGCATCGTACTTGGGGCGGTATTATTGCAGGTGTGCTATTCGTGCTGCCTTCGTTCTTCATTTTAACTGGACTAGCATGGGTATATATGGCTTACGGATCTGTTCCAGCCGTAGCTGGTACTTTATATGGCATTAAACCTGCTGTTGTGGCAATCGTATTATTTGCTGCTTATCGTATTGGCTCTAGAGCATTAAACAATTATGTACTTTGGTCAATTGCTACCTTAGCTTTTATTGCCATATTCGCCCTCAAACTACCATTTCCTATGATTGTATTAGCAGCAGGCTTAATTGGACATTTAGGCGGGCGAATTACACCGCAATATTTCAAGGTCGGCGGTGGTCATGGCGGCGGCAATAAAAACTTCGGGCGCGCATTGATTGATGATGATACGCCAACGCCTGTACATGCTTATTTTAGCTGGAAGAAAATGGCAGTGATTGCCCTCATCGGATTGGTCATCTGGTCGATAGCCATGCTTTTCCTGATATTCACTTATGGATGGAATGCTGCCTTTACGCAAATGGGTTGGTTTTTTACCAAAGCTGCCTTAATGACTTTTGGCGGCGCTTATGCGGTTTTACCTTATGTCTATCAAGGTGCAGTTGAGCATTATCACTGGTTAAATCCCGCTCAAATGATGGATTGTTTAGCACTTGGCGAAACGACACCTGGCCCGTTAATCATGGTGGTGACTTTTGTCGGTTTTGTGGGTGGCTGGATTAATCAAATATTTGGCCCAAATGCCGTATTCGCTTCAGCTTTCGTAGCAGCATCAATTGTGACGTTTTTTACTTTCTTACCCAGTTTTGTATTCATTTTTATTGGCGCACCTTTCATTGAGTCCACACATGGCAATCTTAAATTTACCGCACCATTGAGTGCTATTACCGCCGCCGTGGTGGGCGTGATCTTCAATCTCGCCTTGTTCTTTGCCTATCATGTGTTTTGGCCGTTAGGTTTAACAGGCCAAGTAGACTTGTTCTCCATCGCACTGACTGCTGTCGCAACAATAGCGTTACTTCGCTTTAAAGTGAATGTCATCCCAGTCATCGTTGTGAGTGGGATTCTTGGTATGTTGTTTAAACTGCTCACCTAAATCAAAAGCGCTAAATTGACTGCTTGGATTCGCTTATTGAGCTTCGTTAATTGTTATCCATACAAATTACTTATTATCAGCATTCTAAATTAAACCTTTTCAAGCTGGTTTGATAGGTATTAGTAAATCATGCCCGCCAGAAACACTCTTAAATGATGAGTTGATTTGTTCATGAGGCACACCAAGAGATATTGCACTGGTAACATTCAGCCTTTCAACTTGGTCATGATTTAACACCACGCTCAAAGCACCTAAAGTTGCATCTAATTGAGCAGCCGTTCTTGAACCTAGTATTGGAATAATGCTTGTAGTCGATCTATCAGCTTTGTGCATTAACCATGCAATTGCAATATGCGTTGCGGTTGTATTCAACTCGTTTGCGACAGCAAGAATCGTATCCAATAATAGCGTTTCTTTTTGGGTTTTTTCTGTGTGAACCAACATCCCCAATTTAGTTAACCGAGAATTATCGGTAGTTTCTCGATACTTGCCTGTTAGAAACCCGCCGCCTAATGGCGACCATGTTGTGATGGCTAATCCTAGCGATTCAGCCATCGGAATTAACTCTCGGTCTGGTGTACGTTCTGCCAAACTGTATTCAATTTGGATAGCGACGATAGGCGACCATCCACGTAGATCTGCCATTAAATCGGCGCGCGCGATGCGCCAAGCTGGAAAATTAGATAATCCTGCATATAGAATTTTTCCTGAGCGTACCAAATCATCAAACCCACGCATTATTTCTTCCATTGGGGTAACACCATCACTGATATGTGCCCAATAAAGATCAATATAATCAGTTTTTAAACGCTTCAAGCTTTCTTCTACTGCGCGCACCATGTTCTTCCGACTGTTACCTGTTTTAGATAAACCATCTCCTAATTGAGTCGCATTTGTGTACTTTGTTGCTACAACGAACTGATCTCTATCGGCAGCAATAAAGTCACCTAATAAGGTTTCAGATTCACCACGTTGGTACACATTCGCCGTATCAAAAAAATTTCCACCAGCATTCACGTAGCCATCAAAAATCTTTTTAGCCTCTTCAGGTTCAGCACCATGGCCCCAACCTGTTCCAAAATTGCCAGTACCAAGTGCAAGCTCAGAAACTCTTAAACCAGAATTTCTACCAAATACTCTATATTTCATATTGATTCCTTAATGCTGTGGATTATTTCTCTGTATTTGCGCATTTTTTGAAACCTCAAGTATCTCTTCAGATAGTTCACCAGTACCCGCAGCTCTAGCTAATATCAGTGCACCAAGCCATTGAGAAAACGTGGTGATTGCATTTGCACGCTGTTCTTCAACAGTTTCTCCAGGGATGATTTTTGATAAGAGCGCAATGGTTGATTCGACGCCCTCTTCAAATACTTTTTTCACAGCATCATCGTGACGTGGGACTTCATTCGCTAATGTAGATAACACACAAGTTGTTGCTAGTTCATCCCTATTTTGAGTTGAAAGATAAGAGTTTGCGATTCGACTCAACGGATCTTTAATATCTGGATTGGAAATATGCTCTTCCCAACGCTTAAGTGTTTTATCGCATGCACGCTGACAGGCTTGAGCCACTAAATCTTCTTTTGATTCAAAGCTTTTGTAGAATCCGCCGACAGTTAACCCAGCATTTTTCATCAAATCGGCTACTCCAATACCATCAAAACCATGTTCCCTAAACAACTTGGCAGCAGTATCTAGTACTAACTCTTTGTTCTCGACTGATTTGGCTCTACTTACTCTCATCGCATTCCCTCATAATCAACTCTATATTTAGCTATAAAAACATATTAAGCTAAGGATTAAGTAATCATTAAAATCACTTAATTTATCCTTTTGATGCTCATTATTTTAAAAGAGATTTTACGGCATCAATACCCGCTTGTGCACAGGCCGCATCTTGTTCAGGCATACCGCCACTAACACCAACCGCACCTAAAAAGTCTTTGCCTGCGCTAAATGGAATGCCGCCCGCTAATGTTACAAAGCCAGGTAAGTTTGCCAAACCAGGTGCTGGACCACCTTTTTTATCTTTGCCAAATGAGAACTCCTCTAAAAGGCTTGTAGGCAATTGCATGCCTGCTGAATTGACTGCTTTTAATCTTGATAGCTCTGCTGATGCAATATAAGCGCCATTCATTCGTTCAAAATAAATTGGATTTGCGCCTGCATCTACAACTGTCACACTCATTTTCCAGCCTTCTTTCACCGCTTTAGCTTGGCAGCCTGCAGCAATTTTTTGCGCTGTTTCAAGGTTTAATACAGGCGCGCTATCAAATGCATTGGCTTGAAAGCTTGCAGCTGATGTTACTAATGCTAAGCCCATGATTAAATGTTTTAAATTCATTTCTTTATCCTTTAAGTTAGTTTGAACAATATGAAATGCCATAAATATTATGACCATAATCTAATAGTACAGATGCACTTAAAAGAAGTCAATTATATATTATGAATATAATCCAAATTAGTTAACCCCATAAAACATGGCGTTTTTTCAAGCTGAAAATGGCTAGATTAAAAGGATTAATTAAACAATTAATCACTATTTATCTAAGTGAGGAATTTAATTAAGGAACTGCGTGGATGAGCTTTTAATAAATTTTGAATGATTGCTTTGTGTCGCCAAAGTATTTTTGACACTCATATTGATTTAATTAATACAGTGGCTAAATGAATTTAAATTTTTACAGTCGCTTTTAACACGGAATTTAAAACGCCTGGGTACTTCTGCTCAATTTCTTCAAGTCTCAAAGAGTTCATATGCTCTGTGCCTTCAATTACTGTTTCAACAAGGCCTGCACTTCTCAAAATCTTGAAATGATGCGACATACTGGATTTCGGACGATTTAAGTCAATTTCTCCACAGGTCAATTTTCTACCAGCTTTCGCAAGCAGCGCAACAATCTCTAAACGAGTGGGGTCAGCAAGCGCATACATAATGTCCGTCAATTCAACTTGATCTATGGTGGGATGTTTGATTTGTCTCATCCATTTAATTTATCACATCTCTTGATAATATTCTATAGTTCTATTATATTCGAACAATGATACAATAACATTTAAAGTTTTAATTAATCATCTCTAATATCAACAAAGGATTACCATGACCGATTTATTTTCTTCCTATCAACTAAAGGATGTCACGTTAAAAAATAGAATCGCTATCCCGCCCATGTGCCAATACATGGCGGTAGATGGATTAGTAAATGACTGGCACAAAGTGCATTATGCAAGCTTGGCGCGCGGCGGTAGCGGATTGGTTATCGTTGAAGCAACAGCCGTGGCGCCAGAAGGACGCATTACGCCAAATTGTTTAGGACTTTGGAATGATGACCAAGCGGATCAACTGCGTGAAATCGCATCAGCAATCAAAGCCGCAGGTGCTGTTCCAGGTATTCAGATCGCACATGCTGGGCGTAAAGCCAGTGCCAATATTCCGTGGGAAGGCGATGACCATATACCCGCAACAGATGCACGTGCATGGCAAGCTATCGCGCCTTCTGCAATAGCATTCGGCGGTGATCTGCCACGCGTGCCGACAGAGATGACAATTGCTGATATCAAGCGGGTACAAAATGATTTTGTTGCCGCAACCCAACGTGCGCTTGACGCAGGATTTGAATGGCTAGAACTACATATGGCGCACGGATATCTCGGTCAGAGCTTTTTCTCCCCTCATTCAAATCATAGAACAGATGAATATGGCGGCAACTATGAAAACAGAGCCAGATTCAGTCGGGAAACGATTTCTGCCGTCAGAAAAGTTTGGCCAGATAGTTTGCCCTTAACCGCTCGATTTGGTGTGCTGGAATTTGATGGCAAAGATGAAGAAACACTGACTGAATCTATTCAATTAGTGAATGACTGGCGGGAATTAGGATTAGATATGCTGAGTGTCAGCGTGGGATTCACCATACCAGAAACCAATATTCCATGGGGTCCAGCATTCATGGCTCCTATTGCCCAGCGTGTACGTAATGAGGCTAAGATACCTGTTTCGTCGGCATGGGGATTTGGTGCACCTAAATTGGCTGATCAAGCCGTGCGTAACGAGCAGTTAGACTTAGTGATGATAGGACGCGCTCATTTGGAGAATCCTCATTGGCCCTATCAAGCGGCCAAAGAATTAGGTAGAGAAAGTCCCGCTTGGATTCTACCGCCGCCTTATGCGCATTGGTTATCTCGATATAGAAGCCCGACAGCGGAGTAAGCGAGTAAACTAATTTGGGTTAGACATCTTGTTATATCACAACCCATTCAAGCGTCTGTGGTCGCATATTGTCTTTTCTGAACTAAGATAATTCAGCCCCAAAAGGGGTGTTTTAACGCGCCCTGCTTGAATGAGTTATTAGCCACAATCACAGAAGTTTGGTCCCAAGAGGAACTGATTGATCGGGCACGCATAGCACGACCTCGCCACGCTCATTGTGAAAGCCAGTGACCAAACACTCGGACATCAGCGGGCCAATTTGCTTCTTCGGGAAATTGACAACCGCTACTACCAGCTTGCCGATAAGATCTTCTGGACGATAGATAGCCGTAATCTGTGCACTGGACTTTTTTATCCCGAGTTCTTCCCCGAAATCTACATGCAGGACGTAGGCCGGCTTCTTAGCTTCTTGGAACACCGCAGCATTGACGACACGGCCAACACGTAGCTCCACTTTAGTGAAATCATCCCAAGTAATTGTTTGCATTAACTCTCCCAACACGGTTAAACACCATTTTAAACCTTCGATTACGTCTCAAAGTGGATATTTTATCAACATTCACCCCATCCGATGAATACCGCTTACCAAGGCTTTAATCGAAGCTGTCACAATGTTAGCGTCTATTCCTACACCATAACAGTCCTTAAAATTACCTCTGGTCTCTGGTGAAATCTCTATAAAAGCACAAGAGCTTGCATCGGCTCCCTCAGCCCCTGGATTCATTGAACGTTGCTCGTAACTGCGAACATTAATATTTAATCCTGCACTTTTAAATGCATTAACAGCAGCATCGATAGGCCCATTACCTTCACCTGTAAGGTCATGTGGATTACCATCAATTTCGACATGTAAACGAATTCCTTGAGTATCACCATGCTCAAAAAGATGATGTTCCCGATACTTAATCGTTTTATTGTCTTCAAAATAGGTAGCTGAAAAAAGTTTCCAGATATCTGCAGCAACCATTTCCCCTCCATGGCCATCCGTATGTTTCTGCACTACACCAGCAAATTCAACTTGCAATCTACGCGGCATCACAATGCCATATTCACTCTCTAACAAATATGCAATGCCACCTTTACCAGATTGACTATTTACGCGTATCACCGAGTCATAGTTACGCCCGACATCTTTAGGATCTATCGGAAGGTAAGGCACATTCCAAAGTTCATCTGGCTTTTGTACAGCCAAACCTTTTTTAATCGCATCCTGATGTGACCCGGAAAAGGCGGTAAAAACTAAATCACCCACATAAGGATGACGTGGATGTATCGGTAACTGGTTACAATCTTCGACGGTGCGAGCAATCTCGTTAATGTCGGAGAAATCAAGGCCCGGTGAAACGCCTTGTGTATACATATTTAAAGCCATTGTCACTATATCAACGTTACCAGTTCGTTCACCATTACCAAAAAGGCAGCCTTCTACACGGTCAGCGCCTGCCATTAACGCAAGTTCTGCTGCTGCAACTGCAGTGCCTCTATCATTATGTGTATGAAGACTTAAAATAATGCTATCACGCCTTGCAAGATGGCGATGCATCCATTCAATCTGGTCGGCATAAATATTAGGCGTAGACACTTCAACTGTCGTCGGTAAATTGATAATTACCTTGTTCTCTGGTGTCGCACCCCATACTTCAGTCACTGCATTACAAACCTCTAATGCGAAATCAAGCTCAGTCGCAGTGAATGTTTCAGGGCTATATTCAAGTATCCATTCCGTTTCTGGTTGCTCAGATGCTAATTGTTTGATTAATTGCACGGATGCCACCACCATACTAACAACCTCATCCTTAGTCATACCAAAGACGATTTCACGGAAAGGCTTTGAGGTGGCGTTATATAAATGCACAATCGCACGGCGCGCACCTCTTAACGATTCCATCGTGCTAATAATCAAATGCTCGCGTGCTGGAGTTAACACCTCAATAGTAACATCACCAGGAATATGATTGCCTTCAATAAGCGTTCGCACAAAGCCGAAATCTGTTTTTGAGGCTGAAGGAAATGCCACTTCAATTTCTTTGAAACCAATATCACATAGCATACGAAACATGCGCATTTTTCGTTCTGCATTCATGGGTTCAAAAAGCGATTGATTGCCATCACGCAAGTCTGTACTCAACCAGATTGGCGTTTTGGTGATGGTTCGGTTCGGCCACTGACGATCGGTCAAGTTTACTGGCGGAAATGCTCTGTATTTATTAGTTGGATTCTGCAACATTGAAACTGCTCCTAGTTAATTCTGTAAAATCTAGGAGTGAAATTTTAAGTGAATTGCGTTGGCATGTGCTTGCGTTATATGGCAATAATAACTATCTATTAGCAACAATATTTCATAATATAATATATTATTAGAATAATTAACTAGAGGAATACTATGCAATTAGATCGTTATGATTTGCATATACTGCAGGTGCTTCAGGAAGATGGTCGTATCAGTAATCAAGACTTAGCTGATCGCATCAAGCTTTCGGCTTCTCCCTGCCTCCGCCGAGTCAAAATTCTAGAAGAATCAGGACTAATAACTGGTTACCACGCATTTATTGATGCAAAAAAACTAGGTCTATCGTTGATGGCACTTATTCACATTTCTATGGATCAACATACGCCTGAGCGTTTTACCAATTTCGAAGAAAACATAAACCAAATGGCAGAGGTGCTGGAGTGTCTATTAATAACAGGACAAGATGCTGACTATCAACTTAAGGTAGTAGTAAAAGATATGGATGCATATCAGGACTTACTACTTAATCAAATAACAAGAATCACTGGCGTGACGGGTGTGCGATCTAGCTTTGTACTGCGCAAAATAATCAATAAAACTGCATTGCCATTACCTATATAAATTACATAAAAATTTAATCCTGCGGACGCATATTGTTTCCGCTTTCAATATGGCATTGTTAAAGAGATATAAAATCTTAGTTTCTACTTTATATCCTCAATCACCATGTTTTAAGATATTCGCAGTTACTAAATTTTCTATCCAACAGCTTTATTCTGATATGAGGAACTGGTTGTCATCTGTTCTAATGTAAAAGACCCCTTGAGGATCTATTTTCAGCGCTCTAATCCTATATCCCGTTAATACGGGCTCTGCGTAAACGAAATTCGCGCCCTCCTTCTTAGCCCGATATAGGGTTTTAGAAGCCATACCGGCAAAAAAATAATTATTATCCCAATAGTCATTTTTGCCAGTGCTGGCATATTTAGCAATGGGTCCGATTCCTATCGATGGTAGAAATGTCATGACAGGCTTTTCATAACCCTCATGGCTATTAAATTGATTGCCATAATAATTGCCCATTCCATCTCTTTCATAAATGGTTCCATAACTCACAATTGGCCAACCATAATTTTTATTTCGCTTGATGAGATTAATCTCATCTCCCCCTCTAGGACCGTGCTCAGTTAGCCAAAGCTCATTCGACTCTCGATCATACATAAGTCCGCCTGACGGTGATCTAAGTCCTGACGCAAAGACTTCGGCATTCAGTCGTTTTAAATCGATACGAATAACTTTGCCGATAGAAGTGGTGTTGTCTTGCACACGTTCCGGTTTAGAAAAATCTCCTATACTCAAATATAAAATGTGATCATTTTCCCCCACAGCTAACTTTCCACCCACTTGATGACCTAATATAGGCTCCTTGATGGCGGGTCGACTTAAATATATTTCTCTTTTAAAGATAAGCTCGTGAGCTTCTTTATCCAATTCAAATTCGGATACCGCTAACCTCACTCCATTAAATTGATCGTCCCAAACGGTATAGGCGACGAAAAGTGAATTATTGATCAGTAATGAATCCTTAACACCTGATAGGTCTCTACAATAAACCACATTCTTAGCATCACTTTCTACTGTAGATTTCTCATTTCCAGGGATGAACTTGGATAATTTCTTTCCCGTTTTAGTTAACACTATTTCGCTATCCAATTTCGCAAAATGGATATCGCCACACTTACTTATAAAAAGATACTGTGCTTCATCAAGTTTCTCAAAAGGACCCATTGGGTAACCGTCTTCAAATGGCAAAGAAAATTCTTTGAGGTTTGAAGTACCGAAAACTGACTGAATTCGAACAGGCTCTTTTTCGATTTTAGGTGCATCAGTCATTAATAAAGTAGGCAAGTTTGAATCAATATCATTACTTGTTATGCCAGATGTTGCGATACAGCTTTGAAAAGCGAGAAAAAATACCACTACAAACAGAACAATTTTCTGCATTAATACCCCTGATGTTTTTTACATTTTGATTAGAAAATATTTGGAATAATGATGAGTAATTTAATCATAGTGATACAGCTTATATCACTGCACTAAAATTACATTTATAAAGATTTTCGTTTAGTTTTGATTAAATTTTCATCAAAGTGTTTCGATTTACAACTAAATGTTAACAAAAAAAGCCACCTAACGGTGGCTCAATTAATGGTTAATTATATTTCTGCGTCTTACACAAGCATCGCCAGTTTAAATTTAAGGAGTGCTTACTTCTAGGTTTTTTTTCATGGAGGAGTTAAAGAATCGCAATGCGTTACGTCCGGAATTCTTCGCTTTATACATGGCTAAATCAGCCTGTTTAAGTAAGTCATCCACACTGTACGTATTGCCGCAAAATAGACATACTCCAATACTGCCGCTAATACAGTACTCATTATCTTGTAAAAAATAGGGCTGGTTAATCATTGCACCAATCTTTTTCCCAACGATATTAGCTTCGATAGTTGCTCCTTTTATATCCTCGCTGAGGCCTTCCAACATCACCACAAATTCGTCACCACCTAACCGTGTGACGGTATCACCCTCGCGTACACTGTCCTGTAAGCGATATGCCACTTCCATCAATAGCATATCGCCAAAATTATGCCCTAAAGTGTCATTAAGTGTTTTGAAATGGTCGAGGTCGATGAACATAACTGCACCATAGCGGTGACTTCTCACACTACCGACAATTGCCTGCTGTAATCTATCTTGTAACAGGCGTCGATTGGGTAGTTGAGTAAGTGGATCATGAAAGGCAAGAAGCAAAATATTCTCCTGAGCCTCTTTAAACTCGCGGATGTCAGAAATTGCAGCGACGAAATTCGTGACCTGACCATCAGAGTTGGAAACTGCCGTTATCGTAAGCCGATAGGGATTAATTACACCATCCTTACGCTTGCTCCAAACTTCACCTACCCAACATTTATCATCCCGTAATGCTTTTAAAATATCTTGGTAAAACTGTTCATCATGGCGCTCGGAAATAAGCATTGTAGTTGTCTTGCCTAAAACTTCTTCCGTACTATAGCCAGTCAATTGAGTGAAAGACTTGTTAACGCGTAAAATCACGTTATTAGCATCAGTGACCATCACGCCTTCCTGCACTTCAAAAGCACTGGCAGCAATTTGCAACTCCTTCTGCTGTGCTTCTAATTGAGCATGAGCTAATCGTACGTTGTCCAGCGCCATATGCCGGTCAAGTGAATTAGCAAAGCCGCCCCCGCTGAAAAGAAGAAAGCAACCAGAGGTGACAATTAAAGCCAATAAATGGGGTTCGATTTGCAAACCACCAATTGAGCAGATACTGCCAGGCGCAAAAATAGCCCCCGCCATTGCAGTGTAGTGCATACCTGCAATTGCAAAGCCCATAATCACCGCGCCTAACAAGTGCTGAATGAGTGGATGCAATCCAGTTTTTTCACCAGCATATACAATAAGAAGCGCGCCAATAGCGGCCGTAATGGCAATGACAACGGAAAGAACGAATATCGTTGGATTGTAGCTGATCGCGGGTTGCATTTTGAGCGCTGCCATGCCCGTGTAATGCATCGCGGTGATGCCTAATCCCATAAAGAAACCGCCGATTACAATTTTTTTCAACTGCAGTTTTGGGCTTCGCAGCAAATAGAAACCGAGAAGGGCGGCAGCGATAGCAGGTAATACTGAGATAAAAGTCAGACGACTGTCATAAGCAACAGGGATAGTTAAATGAAAAGCAAGCATACCGATAAAATGCATCGACCAGATTGCCATGCCCAGAGTCAAACCACCGGCCATCATCCACGCCATAGCTTGATATCCAGTACTTTCCCGCATACGCTCAGCATGAGAAAGTGCTGTGAAGGAGCCAAACATGGCTATCAACACAGATAAGGCTATAAGATTACCGTTCCAGCTAATCGGCAAGGGCTTGTCTCCCTAAAACTCAAATATTTTTACAATAACCCAGTAATACTAGCTTGTAATCCACAAATCTTGTAGGTTCTCTTAAAAGACTAAATTTCGTTTATTTAAGAACAACGAGTTAACTGTATATTAAAAAGACAATGATGTAAATTTGTCTCAATTTTCTAGATAATCCTACTTAATTTTCACAAAAATATTAACTATTGGCTCGTACCTGCTGACGAATCAATCCAAATATCCCTGATTCCAAAGTACCTAAGCATAAGTCTCACCTATCGAGACTACCTCATGGAGGATTGGTCATATTTGGTCAAAGTCGTTCTTTGTAGCTTTTCTAATATTCATACTAATCAACCTGCAAATGGTATATACAATGACTATTATAAAGCTCAGTAAGTTAATTATTATTAGGATTTGATTTCGTTGTAGACAATTCACATAAGATATCTAAATGTCTGCTTTGGGCCGAATTACAACGATTCAGTAATAAACATAAGCGGTCCAAAGCAGACGTTGAAAACAAGATTTATTGATATTTGTTTAGTTGTTTTTATTTGTGAAAGCATGTTTTAACCGAAGAGTACCCAACTCAAGCTCTTTCAAATTAAGGCTTCCAAACCCTAGCCTAATGCCATTAATAGATTTGTTAGTATGAGAAAATAATGAGGCTGGCAAAATTTTGACTTTCTCTTCCAATGCTTTATGTGTAAAGTTTTCTATATCAATCGTTTCATTCAACTTCAGCCAAATAGCCAATCCTCCATTAGGAGAATTAAAGTTGATAAAATCTCCAAGCTCTTTTTGAAGCAACTCCATTAAAAAATTCCTTCTTTCGTTATAAGTTTTTAAGGTTCTGCGGATGTGTCTTTTGATCTCTCCCGACTCCATTAATGCTGCAACTGCTAGCTCGGTAATCGAGTTGCCTTGCCTGTCGATTAACATTACTTGTGATGAACAAGCATTGATGACTTCTTTTGTGGCGACTAAATATCCAACGCGTAATCCAGGCGCTAACACTTTTGAAAGCGAACCCACGTATATGATCCTGTCTGCATGACAGGTGCTTGCTAACGGAAAAACCGGGCGGTTATGAAAGTGGAACTCATGGTCATAGTCATCTTCGACAATGACAAAATCGTATTTTTCAGCAAGCATTACTAGTTTCATTCTTCGTTCCGCTGTCATCATCACAGTAGTGGGGAATTGATGATGTGGCGTGACGTAGATCGCTCGAATTTTATGTAGTTTGCACAAGGCTTCCAGCTCTTCAACATCGAGCCCATCTCTGTCTATTCCAACAGACAATATCTTTGCACCACACGATCTAAAAGCTTCTCTTGCGGGCGGATAACTTAATTCTTCGAAAACGACATAATCATTGTGGCTAACCAGCACGCGTGCTGCCAAAAATATACCCATCTGACTTCCGCGAGTGATACAAATGTTATCTACTTCTGAATTCAATCCTCTTTCCAAATTTAGCATATCTGAAAGGGCTTCACGTAACCTTAGATTACCTTTTGGATCTCCATAACCAAGTTTATTCGCTCTTACAGGTTCGATTAATGCATGTCGGAAAGCCTTTGACAATGTTTCAAAAGGTATCAATCGGGAGTCAGGGATACCATCATTAAAATCAATGATTTGAGTTATATCGTGTTTTTCGTTCGATGAAAAATATTTCTCATATAAAGGTTCCAAGGGTTCTAACTGCTGCTGCGCCAACACCGTTATTGAATTTTTTGAACTAGAAAAATGCGGAAGTTTGGCTGACACAAATGTCCCGCGTCGACTTTCTGTTGTAAGCCATCCTTGGGCAATCAACTCCTCATAAGCCAGAATGACTGTTTTTCTGTTGATATTTAATTTTGTTGCTAGTTCTCGAGTACCTGGCATCGCAGTCGAAGGTGCTAATCGACCTCTTTGAATTTCATCTGAAATTTGTTGTGCGATTTGCAAGTACACAACTACACCTGATGATTTTCTTACCTGTAATTTCAAATCCCAAGACCTCAACATATTCGCCCTTCAATTTTCTGGATTACTCAATAATAGCACCTCATTAAATTTTACTGGACCAGTAGAATTAATGAAACTGGATGTATTGAGCGAAATTACATTCTGTTACATTGCAGAAACGATTTGTAGCAAATGTATTTGTCACCAATAGTAATTTTTAATTTAACTAAGGATATCTATGTCACTCACCATTGATTCGCAATTATCAGATTGGCGTACCCATGCATTAAAGCTCGAAAAAGAGGTTAACAGTGTCATTGTGGGGCAAAAACATGCGATCCGCTTGATGAATACCGCAATTTTCGCACGCGGGCATGTCTTGCTTGACGGTGGTGTAGGCGTGGGTAAAACAACGTTACTGCAAGCGATAGCACGCGGAATCGGTGGTGCGTATGAGCGTATTGAAGGAACGGTCGATTTGATGCCGAATGACTTGATCTACCACACATTTCTGGGTCCGGATGGTCGGCCACAAATTGATGAAGGCCCATTATTGCGCGCTGGTGAAAATTTATCGGTCTTCTTTTTTAATGAAATCAATAGAGCCCGACCTCAAGTGCATGCATTAATGCTGAGAGTAATGGCCGAGCGCCATTTGAGTGCATTTAAAAAAGAATATCGCATGCCGCATATGATTGTATTTGCGGATCGAAACCAAGTTGAAAAAAACGAAACATTTGAAATTCCCACAGCTGCTCGTGACCGCTTCATGATGGAAATACCGATTGAAATACCTTCCGATCGTGAACTAAAAAAATCCTTGGTGTTTAATACAAAATTTCAAGATGCAGAAAAACTGACTCAGCAGGTAGAAAGTAACATTTTGCAGTTTGATCAGTTGAATGCTTTTTCCAGTCAGCTACAAAATCATATTCAATCAAGCGACGTATTAGAAGAGTATGCAATGGACTTGTGGGATGCCACTCAACACCCTGAAAAATTTGGCGTCAAGATGGAAAGTGTTGACATCACACGGCTGATTCAAACGGGCGCTAGTCCTCGCGGCATGGGTATGCTGCTGAAAGCAGCTAGAGTGAACGCCTGGCTGAATGGTCGTAATAGCATGTTCCCAGAAGATATCCACGCTATATTCCATGAAATTATTTCGCACAGATTGGTCTTTAATTCCATGTATGAGAATCGCAGAACGGCTTTAGCAAGAGAGTTAACTGCAAATATCATGAGTACTGTTGCAGTTCCAAGTCAAGTTTTTAGCAAAGCCGCTTAGGCCACCCTTCCCAATTATTTGGAACTCCAATGAGTGCTTCATATGCAAAAGCTTTTGAATATGTGATTCCCTGGAAATCGTCTAGCGTGCAACTAGGCGACCACCGGGGGACGCAGCGTGGCATAGGTTTAGAGTATCGCGGAAATGTCAATTTAGTAGACCACCCGGATGCGCGCCGTATGGATATCCGCCAGACAATTCGTGATCCATTCGAACAAGTACAGGTGAGGCAATTCAACCAGGAAAGCACAACCCCCATTTATGCGGTTTGTGACTTATCTAGTTCCATGCAATTCAAAGGTGTCCAGAAAAAGTTAGATAAAGCCATTGAAATATCCACAGCAATAGCGAATTCCGCTTATCAAATTGGTGATTTATTTAGTTTTATTGGCTACAACACCAAAGTGCTAGAGGAATTCACATTGCCATTGAGCCGCAACCTCCATCAGGCATCTGAAGTGATTGCAGAATTACAACATTATCAATTAATGCGCATAGGTTCTGAAGGCATTTTGGATGTGCCTAACTATTTAGGGCAAAACAGAGGTTTAGTTTTCTGGATTTCAGATTTCCATATGCCGTTAAGTATTATTGAACAAACACTTACTGCTATGTCATTGCATAAAGTCATCCCAGTGGCGATTTGGGATGACCAGGAGTACAAGAAACTACCTAAATTTGGATTTGAGACTTTTATCGATCCTGAAACAGGCTTCAATAAAACGCTTTTTTTAAGAAATGAAGTAAGGGCAGAGTTCATTAAAAAATTCCATCAACGCAGGCTTTCCCTCGAAGCCTTATTTTTGAAATTTGATTGCCCAGCTTTATTTATTCATGGCGATTACAAGCCAGAAATCATGACAAATTATTTTGAACAAAATATGAATCTATGAAAAAAATTACTCCCAAATTATCATCAATACTTATTGGCATGACCTTTTTAATGGCGGCAGTATTGTGTATGAATGCATCAGCAAAAGATGCTGTAGATTCAGTTTCAAACAAAGCGCTAATAGTTTCCGTTAGTAATCCAAACTCCAGTTATGGAATTCAAATA
Organism: Methylotenera versatilis 79; assembly: GCF_000384375.1. Classification (NCBI taxonomy): domain Bacteria; kingdom Pseudomonadati; phylum Pseudomonadota; class Betaproteobacteria; order Nitrosomonadales; family Methylophilaceae; genus Methylotenera; species Methylotenera versatilis. Next base: position 804,284 of record NZ_ARVX01000001.1, read on the forward strand.
GGCGATGCGTTAGTCAGAAAAGTCATCATAAAAGCACCTTTGTCTTTTGAGTTAGCCGCTAATGATTTGCCCAAAAAAGGCAAAAAAGATAAGGGTATTGAGTTAACCGGCATTGATGTCAAAACAGATGTTCAAAAGACACACACCTTTTATACTTTAAATTTACATTATCAGCCATTCAATTCCAGCACTACACCTGTAGTGATGAGTTTACCGGTTGAGAATTTCCGTATCACCCATGTCAAAAAATCAGGTAACACTCCTCAAAATATAGAATTGCCAGCTTGGAATTTCTGGTTTTCCCCCATCGTTATCGGAGGAATAGATACTGCAGAAAAAAATATGCAGCCAGACGTGAAGCCGCCTTTAGTTGAAAACAGGAAAGATCAAATATTACTTATCCTGTTTGCAGTTTTATTGGTAGGAAGTGTATTAATCTTTGTATACATCAACGCAGATGGTCAATGGCTGCCATTCACAAGAGGCGCTTTTTCCAGGGCGCATAGACAGATTAAGCGTCTATCAAAAAAATCAGTGACGAAAACTGCAAAAGATGAAAAACAGGCCTTGGTCTACTTGCATGAAGCTTTTAATCAACATTACGGTGCAAACATATTCGCGCGTGATATTGACCATTTCATTCAGTTACGACCGACCTTCAAAAAAATGAAGGTCGATATAGAACAGTTTTTTGATGACTCTAACCATTCCTTGTACGCCATAGAAACCAATGATAGTGCCAAAGTAATTGAGGGTTTATTAACGTTAAGTAAACAGCTTCGCCATTGCGAACGAGGTATTTAAATGGAGATTTTAAATCCTTGGGCATTCGCTTTGTTGCCGATCATCGGTATCCCGTTTTGGCTGAAAGGCCATCAAGGCAAGATGTATACCTGGCTTGATTTATTGCCACAAGATGAACTTTCGGAAAGGCTTAATCTGGCCATCAAAATCATTATGGCGCTGGTATTAACCTGCATCATCATTGCAATGGCTGGGCCACGTGGTCATGATGAAAAAGTGCAGCGCGCTGGTAAGGGGGCACAAACAGTCATGGTCATCGATCGCAGCGTTAGTATGGATCATCCCTTTGCAGGGGATTCTTCCGGAAATGCAGCGGAGATTAAATCTGTCGCCGCACGAAGAATTATTACGCAGTTTATTGACTCTCGCCCTGATGACATGATGGGTGTGGTCGGTTTTACTAACTCCGCTTTATACGGCATTAAAATCACGACTAATCGTGATGCCATACATGCTGCGATTTTAGCCGCTACTAGCCCTTCTCTGAATCAAACCAATATCGGCGCAGGGTTAACTGAAGCAGTCGGCTTGTTCGACCAGATTCAAAACTCAGGATCAAGAGCGATTATCTTGCTTTCTGATGGTGCCGGAAAACTTAGCCCGCGTATCAAGTTTTTATTGAGCGAGAGATTAAAGCGGCGCGGCTTGAGTATCTACTGGATCATGCTACGCGAGCCGGGCGAACCCAGCATATTCACAAAAGAAGTCTATGATGAAGCTCGCGAACCGAATTCAATCGTGTTGCATAAGTATTTCCAGTCATTAGGCCTTAAATACAAAGCTTACGAAGCCGATAATCCGGAGACATTGGAATCAGCCATTAACGATATTGATTCCCGTGAAAAAAAGACCATTAAATTTACCGAAATAATTGCCGGATATGACTATTCAAAAGTTTTCATCATCCTGGCATTTGTATTAATTGCTTTGATGTTAGCCGTTAAAAACCTAAAGGTGCATGAATGAAAAACAGAATCGTCCGCATTAACCAAATAATAGGGCTCATTTTTTTGACAGGATTAATTGGTACGAGTTATGAACTGTATCAATTTAAAAAAATTGAAAAAGTGAACAGGCAATTATTATCTGGCCAGGTTCTGGATATGGAAACTTATCCATTCCACCAAAAATATTCTGATGCGTATCAACAGGCTAAATCGGGCAACTACAAGCATGCCATACAAGGGTTTGGCCAATTAATGGAGCCGCCTAAAAAAGATCAGGAAAATCAGTTTGAGATTGATAAAAAACTGAAATCACAGATCCATTTTAATATTGCTAATAACTTATTCCGGTCTGGCTTACAAAGATTAGTCAATGAAGATGGTGAACTTCAAGAGGAGGCTAAATTCAATTACTTGCAGGCAAAAGCATCCTATGAGCAAGCTTTAAAACTGGATCCTTATTCAAAAGCGTCAAAGTTTAATCTCAGCTTATTACTCTCCATCATTCCAAAAAATATCAAAACAGTCGCGCAAGATCCATCGGGTATGGAGATTAGTAATTTGCCACAAGGATTGCCATGAAAAATCTCATTTCAAAATTGAGGGCAAAATATGAAAGTGTTTTATTAGTATTAGCGTTGGTTTTTTTGCTACTAGCTTTAATCAAACCCGATATACAACTCAAACAAGAGGTGCATAACTATCTGTTAGTGGCCGATGTTTCGCAAAGCATGAACGCGGAAGACATGAAAGTTGGCAATAAAGTCGTTAGCCGTTTAGCCTACTCGCAGCACATGATGAAACAAGTCGTAAAATCTTCACCTTGCGGGACTTACGTCAGCGTAGGAATTTTTGCGGCCGAGAATGTAGCGCTGCTTTTTATGCCTTTAGAGGTTTGTGCTAATTTCGATATCATTACAGATACCATCAATCATCTTGAATGGCGCATGGCATGGAGCGGTAATAGTCGCATGACGTTCGGGATCAAAGCGGCAGAAGCGACTTTCCAATACCTTAATATTCCCGCCCAGATGCTTTTCTTTACAGATGGCGATGAAGCGCCTAAAGCAAATGGCATTAATAAACTAGATATCAGCGATGTTCGCATCGGCAAAAATGTGATATTTGTGGGTGTTGGCGGTACTGACCCGGTCCCGATAAAACGTTTCAATGCTAACAATAAGTTTGTGGGTTATTGGGGTACAGATGCCGCTGCAGAAAGCGCTGGTGGGGGTATTATGTATAACGATGCTAGCAAAGATGATCCCGATCCTCCTGTTGCATATGCTGAGTTTGATCGATTTTTATCGAAACAAGATACTGAACATTTAAAAGACATGGCTAGTGAAATTAAAGGACAATACATTGAAGGGTCTGATACACCCGGTTTTTACGAATTCGTGCAATCACAAACACCTGCTGCAAAATTTGTAACGGCTTATTCTATAAGATGGATATTATTACTTATTGCTGTTTTACTCGTACTATCCACTTATTTACCTGATTTACTTTCATATCGTTTAAATAAGAAAAAATTTAATAAGAGCCAATAGCATCCTTAAGGAACATTCGACTACTGTATAAAACCAGTTATGTAATTTGATAATTATCATTACGCTGCAGTGAGACTTATATATAGCTCTAACAATCTTTTATTGAACAAACTAATTTTGTAAATCTGAAGAATATTCTATTAGGAATCTATGTTTATTGGTTTAAGTGCGTTCCCATTAACACCATTATTTAATGGTTTTTTAGATGAAGAAGCTTTCATTAAGCTTATTGTTCGGCTCACACAAGCAAAAGTAGATTCAATTGGCGCACTTGGTTCAACTGGGAACTACGCATACCTTTCGCGAAAGGAGCGTTACCAGATAGCAAAAATTGCAGTTGATCATTCTGAAAATATCCCTGTCATGGTAAGTATCGGTGCTGTTAGAACATCGGATATCTTATTGCTGGCGGAAGATGCTCAATTGGCAGGCGTGGACGCTGTTCTTTTAGCCCCTGTTTCATACCAGAGACTTACACAGGATGAAGTATATTGTTTATATGCTGATGTCTGCAGGAATCTATCAGTACCGTTATGCATCTATGATAATCCTGGTACGACACATTTTGAATTTAGTGATGAACTGTATATTCGAATCTCCGAGTTACCCAATGTAAACTCTATTAAAATTCCTGGCGTGCCGACAGATACTCACCAAGCAAAATCTAGAATTGAGAAACTCCGGTCATTCTTGCCTGCAAAGGTAACAATTGGGATTAGTGGAGATTGGCATGCAATGAATGGTATTAAAGCTGGCTGTGATATTTGGTACTCTGTAATTGCTGGGCTCTACCCTAAACTAGCACGTAAAATAATACTGGTAGCATCTAGTGATGATTTGCAACTTTATGAATCACTTACTCAACAACTTGAGCCTCTATGGGCGTTATTTAAACAATTTGGAAGTCTAAGGGTAATTGCTGCCGTTGCTGAGTTAGAAGGAATAATCACAGAGCCTTGTTTACCTGCTCCACTTATGTCACTGAATCCGGAAGCTCGCAAAACGTTAAATGAAGTGATTAACCAAATGAAAAATATTTCACTCATTTCTGAATAGGGAATTTTCACTGCTATGTACTCATCAACGTTTATCTTTGCGAAGAAGCAGTTCGATAACGAGTTTTATCGCCTAGACCAAGCAATTGCGGAAGCAGCTAAAGAAATCCCTGGCTACATTGGAGAAGAAATCTGGGAAAATCCAAATACAGGGCTTGTCTCGAATGTTTACTACTGGGAGACCCTAGAATCATTACAAGCTTTAATTAAACATCCAAAGCATTTAGAAGCTAAAGCTGCTCAAGAAAATTGGCTTAATGGATATCAAGTGGTTATTTCTGAGGTCATTAAAACCTATGGGGATGCCAAGCTGACTTCTCTGCCGTTATCCAAAGCGGGCTAAGCTCTCCGCTAAGAACAGCTCACTACAGAGAGTCGGCGTATCCAACAAATCTCTAATGACTACTTTGGTGCCGCTTAGTGTCGATGGGTAAAGTCGGCCCTTTTCGGACTATTAATTGCCTGTTTTTATTCAGCTTGTTGCTTTAGTTCTGAATAATTTGTTCCAAATCTTAATTTAGTCGTGTAACACCTTCATGAATAGCAATAAATGGCATAACTAATCTATATTTCTCCATCAATATTGCGGGTTTGCCAATTCTTGCTACACCATCTTCGTTAACAAAGTTATTGTCGTATCGCTTCAGTTCAAATGTATCGACCAGAAGCAAAAATCTGGGGGGGGGTTATAAAATCAGGTGGATGGATTTTAAGTATCAGAAGTGAATTTCAGAAGAGTACTTAGTTTCAAAGTTTTATAGTTATTAACTCACTGATGTTTTGCATCATCCACCCTTTACATTTCCCACCTTTCAAGCTTGCCAGGTTATAGATGTCATAAAAAATATATAACAATCAGAGAGGGTTTGTATGAAACAAAAAAGAGGATGCCTTTTGGTGTCAGTATTTTTATTCGGAACCACCACGCTTACACAGGCTGAAGAAGTCACTATTACAGATGCAATTGACATTATTAAAGAGAGTCCAACTGAATTAATTACATCAACACATCATCTTAACGGTAATGTTGGTGTTTACACCGATTACTTATTTAGGGGGATATCATACGGAAGAGGTAGAGGTGCTTTTCAAGCTGCTATTGATTATTCAAATGATAACGGTTTCTTCATTGGGTTGGGTTATACCAACGTGGATAAGGGCGCCATTTATGGCAACACCTATGAAACAGATGTTTATGCAGGATTCAAGAAAAAGTTTGCTGAAAATTTGGCAGTGACGACAGGTTTTATCACCTACTATTACCCACAAAATAACCATTATGTTGGACAGCATCCTCATGTGACGGAACTAAATCTTGCAATTGATTATCGTCAGTTCAATGTTAAATACTCGCATTCGTTGACTGATTGGTTTGGAGTCAATTCAGTTTCAATGGGGCACCAGATTATCGGCAGTCATGAAATGGGAGTTGGCGACTCTAAAGGCAGTTACTATTTGGAAGCCAACTACACTACTCAAATTTCGAATTCAAATATTAACTGTGTCATCCATGTAGGTCATCAATCGGTTAATAACTACCATATCGCCGATTACACCGACTATTCAATCGGCCTCAACAAGGACTTCACCGTTGCCAACTTAAAAGGTTGGAATGCTGGCATTAGTTATGTGGCACTTGATGCCAATCATGACTGGTATGTAGCGAGTGATGGCTATAAAACTGCTGAAAACAAATTCTTTGGCTTCATTCGGTTCAATATGTAATACGGGTGAATTTAATCAGTCAAAAGTCAATTTATAAGCCCCGTTCTTCTCCAAAATTTCTTACTTTGAATGGGGCTTTTCCTCAGATAGTAAAAACTGGCATTCTTATCCCAATGGCAACTCTGTATTACACCCTAAAAAAACCAATCAAAATTAGCTCATGGCAAACCCTTAACTTGGTGATTATATGATTTCACGCGGCAAAATCACTACCCATTAGCATATGTAATGCCGTTTCTTACCATCGTATAACAATTGTCACGTCTAAAATCAAACTTCGATTATTACTAAACTGGATTAATTATGCGCACTCAATCACTATTTTTTTCGGCTCGCATCCCTAAAGCGGTTACTGCGACCTCCATCACGTTGAAATCTCCGTTATCCATAATATTGGCAGCTACACTTGGACTAGCCTCCCAAGGAGTGCTGGCTGACGGCGCCATTCTTGCAGAAAAAGGTAGCTGTCTGATGTGCCATGCCATTGAAAAACGAACTGTGGGGCCAGCATTCAAAGACATAGCTGCAGCATACAAAGGTCAGGATGTAGAAGATAAATTGATCACCAAAATCAAAAAGGGCGGTCGTGGCACTTGGGGCGTGTTACCTATGCCTCCTAACGAAGGTAAATTAACAGACGATGAGTTCAGAGAAGTTGTGCGCTGGATCAGAACTCTGTAAATCAGCTTTATCGACTCTAATTATACTTTAGCGGGCTTGTCCCGCTTTTTTGATTTGTAGGATCATGCAGTGTTTGCAAGCTAAAATGTAAGATATGTGAGATAAGAATTCAGATAAACCAGCCTGCAATAGGCCTCTTTAAATTTAATTGCTTCGTTACTTCGCAGACATGATCTGCATCAAATCAATTTTTCACAATCGGGATACCACGAAATGAGCTTCCACGGCCCATATCCAACTTCATGGACAGTGCTCCGCTGCCACATTTATCGAGGCACGCACCACAGCGCGTACAGTCGCTATTGGTTACCGTAATGGCTTTCTGGGCAAACAAGGGCGCTAGTACATGAGGTTCAGGGCAAACTTTGATGCAGTCGGTACAACCTGAGCACGAATCGGTATTGAGTGCAGTAACACGCAACCTACCATAATGCCCAATCCATCTGTAAAAAGCGCCCACTGGGCAAAGATGCCCGCACCACCCACGACGTGTCACGAGAAAATCAAACAGGAACAATGCTGCGAGAAATGTGAGTCCGGCAGCAGAACTCCACATGATTTCACGCTGCAACAGCGTGATCGGATTGATGTTCTCCCAGGCCAGTGTGCCAGTGATTACAGACAGCACTAACGCCATTACCAGCAGCACCGACCGCAGGTCTTGCGACATGGTCAGGTTGCCCTTTATTTTGAGTTTCTGCCGCAGCCAGTGTGCAGCATCGGTCAAAATATTAATCGGACATACCCAGCTGCAATAAATGCGACCGCCAAAAAATGCGTAAAAACCTGCCACAATGGCAGCTCCAATCAGCGCAGTCTGCGCCAGAGGAGCGCCCGCAAGCAGCGATTGAAGCAGCACGAAGGGGTCGCTAAGCGGCACATTCCAAAACCAGAAACTGGAGGACAGATTACCGTGGGCGATATGCCCTACTTCCGGAATATCAACGACAAAAGCAAGTACGATCAGAATTTGCAGCGTGCGGCGCATCAGCAGCCAGCGATGGCTTTTCAGGAAAGAAACAATACGCCGGAATAAATTAGCTATTACCACACCGTGCGCCCCATGGCGTTCGTACCGGAAACACCCAACCCTAATTCACGCGGCAGCACTCGTATCGCCGCTTCGGACAGTACGCAATGTTTCTCACAGGTGCCACAACCTGTACACTTATCGGGGTCCACTGTCGGAATCTGCAACAGGCCTTGCTCGTTCTGTATCGGTTTCAGCGAAATTGCCTCACCCTGGATCGGACATACGCGTACGCAGATACTGCAGGTCAAGCCTTTATAATTTAGGCAGTTTTCGTGATCTACCAACACCGCCACACCCATATCTGCCTTGCGGATATCTATCAGTAATGGGTCAAGGGCACCGGTTGGACAGGCTTTCACACAAGGAATATCAGTGCACATGCGGCAAGGATCCTGGCGTGCTACAAAAAACGGGGTACCCAATGGCGCTTGGTCAGCCCAGCTTGCCAGCTTGAGTATGTCGTAGGGACAATCATTAACACATAAGCCGCAGCGGATGCAGGTCGAATCAAACTCTTTTTCCGGCAACGCGCCAGGCGGTCTAAGAATTTTGGCAGCACGCGCAGGCCGTGAGAAAATTGCTGCCTGCGCAACAACAGTGCCGAGCATCCCCAGGCCAGCATGACGAAATATACGTTTTATGGCTTTCCTGCGCTCTGGCTCTTCTATCACAGACTTGTCCACTGACTCTTTTGCAGGCATATGCTTCGACATATCTTGCTCCAATCTTAATCTCTATATTGCAGTCATCAATCAGCTTGGCTTATCACTCATCTATCATCATGTTTGCTCGTATCACCGGATGGATCCAGCACCGGAACACATACTCGCCTTCGGCATCATCCGGTACCGTCCAGCTGACAATATCACCAGGAATTTGAATTTCAAGATTGACCACAGTACCGTCAGGATAAGTTACATAAAGTGCATGTGTAATATTCGAACGGTTTTCAATCTCGATACGATCTTTGCGTTTTGGAACAAATGACCACGCTTCAAGCTCATGATGAGACAGCGTCATTTTGTGCAGCTTTGCTCCTGGGGCCAACGGAGTAACTACGCCCTGTTCCGCTCTGGACGGGTAAACTTTTTCTGAAGAATCATGTACTGCAGGATGATGTTCAGTTGCACTATAAGCGGATGTACATACGCTCAAGGTCATAGCTGCTATCAAGATCACATCACAGAATTGCAATCGCGGAACACTGGCTTGGTTTGTATTAACAACACCGAGCAAGCCTGTAATCGGTTTCGCTACGATATCCTCTATTTTCTTTATACGCATACTCACTCCGGCATCTTTGGGTAATCCACCCTCAATGGGCCACCATCCAAAGTCTCAACAAACTCGATTAAGGACAACATTTCCACCTCGGTAAGTTCAAATGGTTTCATTTCCAGCGAACGGCTCTTACGGTCAATGCCACCCTTTTCATAGTGTTTGATCGTTTCCTCCAGACTCGACATGGAACCATCGTGCATATAGGGACCATTAATCGGCAGATCACGCAACGATGGTGTCTTGAATGCATACTGCATGAGCGTTACCTCTGGTGGCACCTTTGCACCTCGGCCCAGGTCGTCGGTACGCAACCCGATATCGTGGAAGCTGTCATCAGTAAATCGCCATGATTTATGGCAGGAGGCACATTGCGCCTTGCCTGTAAACAGTTTAAAACCGCGCTTGGAGCGCTCGCTGATAGCGCTTTCATCACCAGTAACCCAACGGTCAAAAGGCGAAGTATTGGAAACCAGCGTTCTCTCGAAACTAGCCAGCGCTTCGGTAATGCGTTTTTTGTTAACACTGACATCACCAAAAGCCTGCGTGAACAAAGGGCGATACCCTTGAATACTTTCCAAGCGTGCTACCACGCTCGGCAAATCAAAATTCATTTCATGCTGGGTAGTAATCGGCAGCACAGCCTGAGCCTCTAAAGAACCGGCACGGCCATCCCACATCAAGGCTGAAAGCCACGCGCTATTGAGCACGGTTGGGGTGCGGCGTGCATTTGCTACACGTTCTGAACCCAGAGGACGTAAACGGCCATCACTCCAGCGCTTATCTGGCGCATGACATGTGGCACAAGACATACTATTGTTGCGAGAAAGACGCGTATCGAAAAACAACGTTTTGCCAAGATTTGCTTTTTCTTCCGTCAATGGATTGGATGAAGGTGACGGAATTCCCTCCGGCCGACGATAATCGTTTTTTGAAACTATATCGCCAGCGTGTGAAACACACGTCACCGCCATGTTCATGATAAGAATCAGGCCCATTAAGCAAGTACCGAGCCTAGTTCTCATTTTCATTTTAGCTAGCCTTACCAACAACTGGTGAAATGGTGCAGTGATATGTCATATCATCATTATCAGCACCGAAACACCAAACGATGTCGTTGTTGAACTCTGGACGATACACTGGCAACTCACCTTGTGTATTGAAGCAGCCGCAACGAGTGGCAGTTTGTTTACCACAGCAGTCACGGTACGCAATCAGATATGTCTGACCATCGCCAGGGTTGAAGCAACTGGCAACCCATGAGCTTGGTGACAGGCTTGAACCTGGTGGGCAAGAAGTCAAGCTACCACCATTACAATCACATATTTGACCGTCAATAGAGCAATGACGCCAGTAGTCACAAGCTTTTGGATCTTTATCCTGTGGCACCCATCCACGTTCACGGGTCATGCTGTTAACACTGGCTGCCTGTGCTTCACCGAGACCAAGACGAGCGCGACGGTCAACTGGCAGCAAAGGTAACAGTGCTGAACCTGCTAAAAACATACCTAGTTTACCGATAAAGCTACGGCGGCCAGTGTAATTGGCAGTGGTACGCGCCAATTTTTCAATGGTAGAATCAAATCGTTTGTTTTCTTTCATTTTGTTTTCCTTATCCTAAATATTTGAACTTTTAGACTTAATTAATGAATACCTTTTTTTCGTCTGCTTGCAGTAACGGAGTCGTGCTGTGCTTCATGAAGTCCTGTAAAGTTGAATGACCTTCACGAACTGTTTCAAACAAGCTTTCAACATGCTCACGTGTATTACATAGGCCTTTGCCAAGGATCACCCCATCTGCGTCGAGCAACACGCCATAAGGAACTTTAGAAATTTGATAACGGATACCAATTTCAGCTGAAACAACATAACGCTCATTTTGCAGCGGATGGTTACGAAGGAACTCAAGGTGTTCAGCGCGTGTACCATCACTGATCAGCACTACATCAGTTCCTTCTGCAGCAGCTACTGAACGAATGATCGGCAGTAACTTAGCGCAGATTGGGCAGCTAGGACCAGTGAACATCAACAGGCTTGGACGGTTTGGTGTAACCGCACGACCAACTACAATCGGCGCACCGTCAAACGTCGTCAGACTGAACACTGGTGAGCGTTCGCCGACTTCAGGGCCGTTGTCGAGCAACATTGCACCCAGCGGAGCGGAACGCTCGTGTAACAGACCAATTTGTCGTATAACGCCAAGCATCAATGCTGCCAGGCTTAAGAATGCGCACCACAAAAACACATTCGATGCAATCATAAATCCAGTATTCATTTCTATTCTCCTAAATATAAACTAACTTTTTTTGGCACGTGGGTCGTGTAACCCCACGATTAGATCCGCAGCAAGATAAAGCATCGCAAACATCGCAGCCGCCGCGATACCGATCACTACTGATTCAAATGTCATTGTTGACAAACTAACAGTTACATTAGCGGTGAAGAGACTCACTGCGGCGAGTGCAAGGGCACGCATTACGTGGAACATGCCGATGCGGCTCACACTGGTCGGGCGACGTACGCAACCACAGTCAATGTGGGTGCGGCCACGTCCGACATTAATCGCTAGCGCCATTGCAAACATCATAAACAGGCCTGCCGCTACCCACGCAGCCACCTCGCGCGCTGGCGGCACCAGCAATGCTATGGCGCTGGCAAGCTCCAACCAAGGTAGAAGCTTCGCGAAAGGGGCGACCATAAAGGAAGGAAGCAGCCGATAGTTGGCAACCACACCCTGAAACTCATCTGAATTGCGGATTTTTGGAATTGCTGCCGCAGCCAGAACAAGTGCCAGGAAAAGTGAAGCAAATACCGGAACAATCGGGTCATTAATCAGCCAGTTCATGATTTACTCACTTATCCATCGTAATGATCATTTGAGGGGCTTTGCCCATCTCGTCCATTGATGCCAACTGCTTACCGCCCACCGCGTCAAATGTATAGATGATTTTGTGCTCAATTGAAGCTGCAATCAGCGTAGGATTTTTGTCCTGGGTCACAGCAATAGAATCAATCGCATGTTTCAGGTCAATACGGCGCAAACGTTTACCGGTTGTACCATCAGCAACCACTACAAAACGGCTAGCTAATTTATGCGTCCATTTAGCACGCTGGTCTGCCAGCAGATAGATTTCGTTACGCTCTTTATGGAAAGCAATTGGTTGCCAACCACCTGGACCCCACTTATCTTTCTTCTCTTTATCGCTGAAAATCTCGATTGGTTTCAAGAATTCAGCACCGGAGTCAGTCAACTTAGCCTGGAAGATCTTACCTTCGTAAGTTGGCCATACTAAACGACCAGCGGAGTTTGAGTAGTACGGGTTATTGTGCAGATACTCATTCTCGGCATGGAATACTTTAGTATTTTTCTGCTTGGCATTACCTTGGTCGTCATAAGCCACTTGCAGCAATGAGCCGTCACGACAGTGCATGAAGAAGTTTTGTTTGGCCGCTGGGAAAATGTGATAACAGTCTGGAACAGCCATCGTCTTCACAAACTTCTTGTTTTCCAGATCAACCAGACCCACGCCAGATGTTGGTGAGAACTGCTGAATCAGCATGTGTTTGTCATCAACACTCAAAGCTGCCGTACGTTCCATTAACCCGGTTAAAAAGCGGATTTCAGGAATATCAATATCTGCAACTGGCTCAAGTGTTTGCGTATCATGCAACCTAACGTAGTCATCTCTCTTACCATGAGCAATACGATCGTAAGTTGTATTAGCAATACCTACAAACTTAGAGCTTGACATCACATGAGGCAGTTTCCCACCATCGATCAAGCCATGCAGTTGTAGCTTGTTGTCATTTGCACCCATTACATACGTTTGAGAAGTCATATTGAAGTGACCAGGATCAATCACGTAAAAGCGCTTAGGGTCACTGGGCGGAGCTTTTTCAACTGACAAATTGTCAATCTTTAGGCTGCCAACTGTGGCAAGTTGTTTTGGCACTGCTTTTTGAACTTCAGCAAACGCAGGTTGCGCCGCCACCAACAAAGCGGCGATTGCCAACTTGCCTGCAAAGCGAGTTTTCAACCCGCGCTGCCCGTTTGTTGTTTGATTATTTAAAGTAATCATATTTTCTCCCGACATTATTAAAATTTATAAAATGCACTTCTTAATCAAATCCACCAGCTATCACAGAACCAACAGCGTTAAAGCTGCAGAACCTATAGAAAGCAAGAGGAATCCATCCGTTTCAACAGCGCGCTCTTGCCAACGCGCTAACCAGGCTTGTGCAGACTGATTGCTTACTGGCAGGAAATTAATCGCAACTGGTAGGAAGCGACCGATGTTGAAGATGGCAATGATGGCAATAGCAGTTGTAACGTTTCCGCTGAACAGGGCTGCGCCGGTAACGATATAGAGCATTGGCGTCTGCACATAGGTAAGATAATTCATACCCAATGCAAAACCGTACAATAGACCGATCACCCATGAACGGAAGCGGTAACGTGCATCATGAGGAACCTGTGCGCGGCGCTGCGGATATGGCATCTTCAAAAATCCAAACTGATGGAGACCATAGCCGATGCCTATTACAGACAGACCCACTACCAAATAATTAAAAGGCAGCTGCTCGAACAACAGCCAACCTGCCAGACCCAGCACACCCCCCAAAACCAATGCACCAACTGCATAACCCAGTGCATGTGTCAAAAAGGTTGGTGTCCAGCGCGCTACTGATCCGAATGTGTAACGACCGGCAGGTCTTAACAGACTCAAGCTTGAATAACCACATGGAGACCATGTAGATAACAAACCTCCTACCAGTGCCAACACTACGAATAGTCCGGTCAAGGCCATTTCAGTCGGCATGACGGATTGCAGCATACCGCCACCAATGAGTCCGGTAGCAATAGCCGAAACCACCATGACCAACCTGGTCTTTGTCGACTGTGTTTCAGAAAAGGTATATGCGTCAGGTATACATTCAATCGCAGCGTGGGTGCTCTGCGATTGGTGTAGTACTGTTGCACCTACATTCATACTCATATTTCCTCCTAAAGCCAAATGGCCAACAGTTGTTAATGAGTTGTAAATGTAAAGGAATTAATTTGGCATCTTTAGCAAGAATCGGCACATCCTTATCACCTGTAATTTTTATGTAACAAGTCTTGCCGATTTTTACTATTCAAAAAAAAGAACCTCCCCATGGAGGGTGTGTGGCACGTATGGGGAGGCCTAAAAACGAACTTAGCAACCTTTGGAGAAATCGCTAAATTTGGGAGGCGCGACAATAGCAGCCTTTTATGAAGATAAGTTGATAAAATCGGCAAATAATTAAATAATTACTATAAATTCATGCTAGTTATGCCAAATATTGCTATTTATATGCATATTTTCGCTCTAAAGTAGCATTTACCAGTCCGTATATCCAAAAGCAAAAACATCCCGTCTGGACTAAAAGGACACCAAAAGTGTCCGAGAGAAAAAATAATAAGAATACCGACGAATTCAATTAGAGCATCAATTGAAATTTGAAATATAAGGTCACTGCTTTAGCAGAGCCTTTATGGGGAGAGATGCAATGGGATTTCATGAGAATATTTTCGGGGTCAGCTCAACAACTGCCCTTGGCTTTCATATCGTAAAGCGCGACACGGTAGACGTTCTGGATCAAGCCGAGGCATTGCCGTTTTGGTCGCAAGACTATACCCAGCTTAGCAAAGGCACATTTTCTGGCTCGGTCGACAGCGTTGCTTGTAATGGTATTCAAATTTTCACTGAAACCATGAACCGCGCAGTGGATCAAATTGCCAGCGCACCACAAGACTGTTATGTCATCGGCTTACCCACAGTGGTTGATGGTCAATCCTCATGGGGGTTATTACCCGTTACTAAATACTCCCTCATTACCTTAGATAAAAATTCCGAGTTGTATTTCAGAACGTCTAACCTCTCGCAGATTACCGTCGCTGTCATTCCGGCCAAACGCCTAGAAGCATACGCAGAAGCGAATGACTGTTTAAACTTCAGCAAGATCATGCAATCCATCAAGCCTGTAGAGTTATTGCATTCAGATGTAGCGAGACTATTACTCACCGTTCTATTAGAAGGCTTACAAATAGATTCTGATGATAACTCCCTTATCAATCTAAATGACAGATGGCAGCAATACGAAGAAGATCTGATGTCAGCCTGTTTGCATGCCTTGTTATATGTTAATGAAAACAAACATCCGCATTTTGACCACCGTATTCCTCGCTATATTGTCAATCGTGTTAGAGATACCACTTTGAAAAACTCTGAGTTCCAGTTTTCTATCGATGAACTGTGTCACTCATTAAAGATAAGTCGCAGAACGCTCAATCACGCATTTATCAGGGTACTTGGCATCACTCCCGTTACCTATATCCGCAATGTACGGTTGCATCGAATCAGATATGAGCTGATCAATATGCCTAACGGCGTATCCAATATTGCCTTCGTCGCGACTAGGTGGGGGTTTTGGCATATGAGCCTTTTCTCTCGGTACTATCGCGAACTATTTGGTGAATGCCCTATCGACACCTTGCAAAGAGCGAAGAAAAATACCAGTATCAAAGATTAAATATCTAATGTTAGAGCCTAGCTATTTTGCCCGTGTTTGATAATGCTGATATCTGGTATTTCAGAAACAACTGCGCGATTACGCTTGTAAATCAATACACTCGCAATCAGCAAACCTAGCTCATAAAGTAACCAAAGTGGAATCGCTAAAAAGAGCTGTGAAATGATGTCTGGCGGGGTAAATATCGCACCAATCACAAATGCGCCAACAATAATATAGCTTCTAATTTCCTTAAGTGTCTTAAGCTCCACTAAGCCTGTATAGGAAATCACCACCACAATGACTGGCGTTTGAAAAGAAACACCAAAAGCAAGCATGATGGAAATCAAGAAATCCACATAATTTCCTATCTCAGTCATCACCGCCACCCCAACTGGTGCACTGCTAATGATGAATTTAAACACCACAGGCGCAACTACATAAAATGCAAAACTGGCACCTATAATTAATAATATGGCACTGGAAATTACGCCTACTACAACGAACCACTTTTCCTTAACATACAAACCTGGCTGCACAAATTTCCAGATCTGATACAGCGTATTGGGTAAACTAATCGCTATAGCCACGTATAAGGCTATTTTTAAGGGCACCATGAATGGTGAAGTGACAGATGTGGCAAGCAATTGCCCGCCTGCTGGCAATTGATTAAGCAATGGAGCAATAAAGAATTGATGTAGTTGCGCTGCAAATGGGATAGTAATACCGAGCGCAATCAACAATCCAATGATAATTCGAATGAATTTTTCTCTTAATTCGTAAAGGTGGATAAGAGTGTTATTAAGTTCCATACACATTACTCTCAACCACAGTTTTATTTTCAGCTTGCACCGCACGCTGTACTTCTGGCACTAACTCATCATCTGAAATAGTTGCATATTCCGATTGAAAAGCCAGCAGTTTCTGTTGCGCTTCTGCAGTCGCTTTTTTCATAGCATCAATCGCTACTTCACGGTCGATATCCTGTTTTAAACCAGACATATATCGCTGCAATCTACCATATAGTAAACCGTATGTCCTCGCTATTTTAGGCAACTTGTCCGGGCCAATCACCAGCAAAGCGACGATTGCAATGACAATGATTTCTGAAAAACCGATATCAAACATCTGAAGATTTGTCTCCCAAGCTTGATGACTCTTTTGCGGCTTCTTTGAAGTTTTTTACCGCTCCGCCAATATCAGAACCCATATTGCGCAAACGCTTAGTGCCAAAAACCATTGCCACAACCGCTAGGACAATCAACCAATGCCAAATACTGAAACTACCCATTTATTAACTCTCCCAAATATCTGAAATGTAATAATCCTTGATATACAGGAGTTTCGTTAGCAATAAATGGCACAACTTATAACATAACAACACTAAGAATAAATCAAAGAAATAGATGATTTGAATAAGGTGTATTTATATACTTTTCACAAAGTATAATTTGTGTGGAGATGAGGAACCCGACTAACTTTGAGTCAAATAAATAAGTGTCTGCTTAGGGCCACAAGTTACGACATTAATCGGCCCAAAGCAGTCATTGAGTTTCAATTCTGGGAAAGTAAAATCCGCTTGCTTACATAACTTTCTCTATATAGGTACTTCATCTTCATCAAATAAATAAGGGCGCCGAAGTAGCGCCCTTATTTATTCCTAAACTGTTTACAGCCTAGATTATTAACGAACTTTGTCTTTCAGTTTTGGCATTTCACCAGAAAAATCTACCCATGCATTGGTATTAAGCAACTCTGCATGAGGCACGCTCGGTTCTTCATAGCGAATCATGAAGCTTTCAGGGCCGTGTGCGAAAGCAACGATAAGGCCATTTTGTGGTTCCATGTAACCTGCATGCATGCCAAGGCCAGGATAGCTTAAACGTACTGCCTGGTCGTTTGGCCCAACATGCTCAACTGTTAATCTTGCAAGTACGCCATTTGGCAGAACATATACCCAGGTAAATGGACCACCTGAAACTACTGTCATCACTTCATCCAGACCCATACCATTGTCAGATGAATTTACATGCAGCGTTCCGTAACGCTTCAACACGTCCTTATGTACCTCTGGGCTAAGTGCTTTCATATCGTAAACCTTAGGATACGGCGCAGTATTGCCTTCTCTTGTACCAAGATACCCACCACGTGGCGCTACTGGTGTGCGGCCAGCCAGCTCAATTTGCTCAAGCAATTGACCACGATGTAAATAGAATATCTTGATAAGCTTGTTTTGTTCTTCAGCAGTGGTTGGTCTTGTCACTGAGGCGTTGATGATCGGTTTGGCCTCGTCTGGAATTGGTAATGTGCTGGCACGAACTCCAATCGCACGCAGTACAGCATTTACATTTTCCACGCCGGTAACGTTACTGCGGCCATCGCTAAACTGAAGCTTCACGACATCGTGTGCATATACAGCAGTCGCGTTTCCGATGATGAATAAAGTTGAGATGAATCCCATTAATTTTCTTTTGAATTTGAGTGTAGTGCCCATGTTGCTCTCCTTTGATTGATATTAACTATGTTTAAAATTTAGACTTTGCCTCGCTGGCTCATGACGATGCTTGCCAGCACTAAGGTGATACCCAATGCTTGAGTTATGGTCAGTGATTCAGATGCCAGAAACACACCAAGCAGTACTCCTGTAACAGGGTTGAGTAACCCAATCATTGCGACGGTGCTTGCTTTAAGATGTCTAAAACCAGTGAACCAGCAAAAATAACCAATCACAGTGGCAATCAAACTGATATAGGCGAATGCTGCAACTTCACTTCCGTTGAGTACAGGCGGAGTACCCTCAACAAGTACCGCTGCAATTGCCAATTCAATCCCACCTGCGAGTAACTGCCATGATGTTGTGGTGAGAACTGGGGTACCGTCATCCCATAGCTTGGTTAACACGGCACCAATAGACATAAGTACAATAGCGCCGCCAGAAGCTGCTACTCCCCAAGGATTAACTACTCCACTTGCGGCGCCCACGATTAAGGTCACACCAAAGACACCAAGAACTGCCCCACCTAAAAACCATGTGGTAATACGTTCTTTCATCAAGAGCCAAGCTAGTCCAGCAATCACTATTGGACTTAATGAAGCAATGGATGCTGCGATGCTTGATGGCAGAAGTTGTGCTGCAACATAGATCAGCAGAAAAAATATGCCCATATTTAATGAGCCAAGAACTGCTGCTTTCAGCCACCAAGCACCCCGTGGTAATTGACGCACGATCAGCAGCATCACTATCCCAGCGGGTAAGGCACGAAATGCAGAACCCCATAATGGAGAACCCGGCGGCAGAAAGGTGTGTGTGACCCAGTAAATGGAGCCAAATAAAATTGGCGCAATTGCCGTGATAAGCGACCAACGTAAACTGTTCATAAGTGACTTCTCAGGTAAATTTGAATAGCCACAATCATCTAGCATCTGTTATATTTATGGAAATCGTTTATTTATATAGTTACTATTCTCCACATGGATGAACTAAGACGAATCGATCTCAATTTATTGTTGACTCTACATGCGCTATTAACCGAGAAGCACGTCACACGTGCTGCTGTACTCCTGCATAGGAGTCAACCAGCCGTTAGTCATTCACTGTCCCAACTACGAGCGCACTTCAATGACCCGTTACTGGTAAAACAGAATGGAAAGCTGGGATTAACAACGCGGGCTTATGCTTTACTGCCACCACTTCAAGATGCACTGAACAGTTTGGATGGATTGTTGGGCGGGAAGATGCAGTTTGATCCTAATCAGATCAAAAGACGTTTTAGATTGGCTATGTCTGATTACGCAACGCGCCTTGTATTACCTCGTTTGGTAAAGCATTTACGTGAGTTTGCTCCGGGTATAGATTTGGCAGTGAGCCAGGCGAGCCGAGATGCAATGCTAGTTCAATTGATCGCAGGTGAGTTGGACTTGGCACTTGGACTATTCCCTGAGGTGCCAGAAAGCATCAAAGTACAGCCACTTTTCTCAGAAGGCTATATCTGCCTAGCGGATAAAAAAACAATACCTGACGAAGGTGGATTATCTTTGGATGATTGGCTGAAAAGACCTCATGTTTTAGTTGCCTTACGCCCAGACTCCAATGACGAAATTGAACGGGCTTTGGCACTGATTGGCAAACAAAGAAGAATCGCAGTTGCATTGCCACATTGGGGTGTGGCAGCGGATTTGATACCAGATACTGATCTTATCCTGACCGTAGCAACAAGAGGTGTAGAGCATCTAAAACAATTCTATAATCTGCGCCAATTCTCACCACCACTAGAGCTAGCTCAATTTACTTACAAACAAGGATGGCACTCAAGACAGGACAATGATCCCGCACATGAATGGTTGCGACAAACTGTGGTGGATTGCAGCCAACCTATGTAATTAAAATTAAGATTGAATATAGTAACAATATTAATAAAAGTTCTAACCACACGATTACAATTAAAAGTTAAGTGCTAAAGGGTAACCTTAATTCAAAGAGTGAATGACCGCTTTGGGCCGAACTGGGACATATATATTTTGAAAACAATAAAAAAAGCCCTTAAGGGCTTTTTTTAATTAATTCTCTATTTATATGATATTTTGGGAATTATTCGGACTTTTAAGAGAACCTACAATCTTAAATATCTAAATTACCTGCTCGCAACGCATTACTTTCAATAAATGCACGTCTTGGTTCAACATTATCACCCATTAACGTGGTGAAAATTTCATCTGCAGCAATTGCATCATCAATTTGTACTTTTAACAAGCGACGCACTTGTGGATCCATTGTGGTTTCCCATAATTGTTCTGGATTCATCTCGCCCAAACCTTTATAGCGCTGAATATTGAGGGTATTTCTTGCTTCTCCCAATAGCCAATCTAACGCTTGTTTAAAGGTTGTCACTACCTGCTCTTTATCGTTACGTTTAATAGTGGCCTCTGCGCCTATTAAACCTTGCAGCATGGTAGATACTTTGTTAATTTGCCTGTAATCGCCGCTACTTAAAAAAGCTGCATCTATTACGCAACATTGTAAATTACCGTGTACATATTTATTTACTTCTAAACGGTACGCATTGGATTCTGCATCGAATGCAACAATCACTTCACTACCAATAGCGCCTAAAATCGGACGTAATTGCTCAGCCACTTTATTAGCGTTTGTTTCGTCGCTTAGATTAATATCACCCACATCTTGAATCGCGCGCAATACACTTTCGTCATACAGCGCAGCGATACGGCGAATGACCGCTTCAGTTAACACCATTTGTTTGGCAATTTCTGCCAATGGCTCGCCTGTTAAGATACCTGCGTTGGTTTTTGTATCCAGTTCTGCACCTTTTAATGCAGAGTTCAGCAGATAAATATCCAACTCTTGCTGATCTTTTAGATAGCGCTCATCTTTACCTTGTTTCACTTTATACAGAGGTGGTTGCGCAATATATATATGGCCGCGCTCTACTAATTCTGTCATTTGACGATAGAAGAATGTCAGTAATAAGGTACGAATGTGCGCACCATCAACGTCCGCATCCGTCATGATAATAATGCGGTGATAGCGCAGTTTTTCAACATTAAAATCCGCTTTACCAATACTAGTACCAAGTGCGGTAATCAACGTGGCGATTTCTTGTGAGCCCAGTAATTTATCAAAACGTGCTTTTTCCACGTTTAAAATCTTACCTTTAAGCGGCAAAATAGCCTGATTTTTACGATCGCGACCTTGTTTGGCTGAACCGCCCGCAGAGTCACCCTCGACTAGATATAATTCGCATTTTGCAGGGTCTCGTTCTTGGCAATCCGCCAGCTTTCCTGGCAAGCCCATTGTATCCATCACACCTTTGCGGCGTGTGATTTCGCGAGCTTTACGTGCCGCTTCACGTGCACGCGCTGCTTCTACAATTTTGCCACAGATAATTTTTGCATCCACTGGATTTTCAGCCAAAAACTCAGCTAGTTTTGCTGATACCACTTCAGAAACAACGGGTTGCACTTCGCTCGAAACAAGTTTATCTTTGGTTTGTGATGAGAATTTAGGATCCGGCACTTTTACCGATAACACACAAGTAATACCTTCACGCATATCATCGCCAGTAGTTTCAACTTTGGCTTTTTTCGCTATTTCTGATTGCTCGATATATTGATTAAGCGTACGTGTCATCGCTGTACGCAAGCCGGTTAAATGCGTGCCACCATCGCGTTGCGGAATGTTATTGGTAAAGCATTGCACGGTTTCAGAGTAGCTATCATTCCATTGCATCGCCACTTCAATCGTCATACCATCTTTTTCGCCGCTGGCATAAAATGTCTTTGGATGCATGACTGTTTTACTGCGATTAATATATTCAACAAAAGATTTTATACCACCCGCATGCGCAAAATTTTCACTCTTACCTGTGCGTTGATCAATTAACTCAATTTTTACACCATCATTTAAAAATGACAGTTCGCGTATACGTTTAGCTAATATTTCAAAATGATATTCCACTAATACAAACGTTTCTACAGAGGCTAAAAAGTGGACTTCTGTGCCTTTTTTATCAGTTTTTCCTGTTAATGCAAGCGGTGCCATCGGCACACCGCGCTGGAATTCCATTTGGTGCACTTCGCCTTTGCGATAAATTTTTAAACGCAGCCAATCTGAAAGCGCATTCACCACAGAAACACCCACACCATGCAAGCCGCCAGATACCTTGTAAGAATTCTGGTCAAATTTACCGCCCGCATGCAATTCCGTCATCACAATTTCTGCAGCAGAGCGTTTTGGATCATGCTTATCATCATCTTTAACATCGGTTGGAATACCGCGGCCATTGTCCGATACGCTAATCGAGTTATCTGGATGGATAATCACTTTAATATCATCACAATGCCCTGCTAAAGCCTCATCAATCGCGTTATCTAACACCTCGAATACCATGTGGTGCAAACCAGAGCCATCGGACGTATCGCCGATGTACATACCCGGGCGTTTACGCACCGCATCTAAGCCTTCTAAAATCTTAATACTGTCTGAATTGTATTCTGGTTGTGCTTTTGTGGTATTAACCATACTATTTTCTTTACTCTTTTATTAGTGGGTTTCTTACTTACTTTTAACGACTTGTTTCACGTGAAACTTTAATAAGCTTAAATGCGCATTGGCATTACAACATATTTATAATTTTCATCATTCGGAACAGTAATCAAGCAGCTGCTATTGGCATCCGCAAATGAAAAATTGATATTCTCATCGCTGACATTATTCAACACATCAATCAAATACGTCACATTAAAACCAATATCCAAACCATCTTGTACATATTCAATTTCCAACTCTTCTTCCGCTTCTTCTTGCTCGGTATTAGTACTAATCAGCTTCAAATTATTGTTACTTAATACCATGCGAATACCGCGATATTTCTCATTCGATAATATAGAAGCGCGTTGCATGGCGGTTAATACCGCTAAACGATTCACACTAAACGTATTTTGATGGCCAGTTGGAATCACTCGATGATAATCAGGAAATTTACCATCTATCACTTTTGAAATTAACCGAATATCACTAAAGGTAAAGTTTACTTGACCTGCATTAATTTCAATAATGACTTCTTGTTCAGAATCATTTAATAATTTAATCAGTTCTATCACGGTTTTACGCGGAACAATAACATCAGTTTTATCATAACTTTGATTAAGTTTAATCGAACTAAAACTCAAACGATGGCCATCTGTGCCGACTACATTTAAATTATCTTCAACCACTTCTAGTAACAAACCGTTCAAATAGTAGCGAATATCTTGCTGTGCCATTGCAAATTCCACTTGCTTAAATAGTTTTTTCAATGCTATTTGGCTAATACTGATATTAACACCTTGACCCGTCGCTTTTGTCATCACTGGATAATCAGCAGCGGGTAAGGTCTGTAAATTAAAACGACTTTTCCCTGCTTTTACCGTCATGCGGCTGTCATTGGTAATCATATCGATTTCAGCTGACTCTGGTAATGAGCGACAAATATCTAAGAATTTTTTAGCTGAAATTGTCGTTGATAATTCACCACTGAAGTTGTTTTCAACGTTGAGCGAAATTTGCATTTCTAAATCGGTTGCCGTTAATTGCAATTGATTATTTTTAGCTTCTAGTAATAAATTAGAAAGTATCGGCAGAGTGTGACGTCTTTCTACAATACTAGTGACATTCATCAATGGTTTTAGCAAAGTTTCGCGATTTATTTTAATTTGCATGGTTTAAATTCCTAAGGTAATACCGATTTTTTTAAGTAGTTAGTTTTTAAATAAATAATAATATATAAAATAACAATAATAGTAATGGCGTTTTTTTCTGTGTATATCTTTTAAAAAATAATTAAATCAATTAGTTAAGTGCATTTTAATGTTGTTTATAACTAAGTTTATTACTGTGCATTAATTGTGTATTAAAAATCGCATTAAGTAAAATCGCGTTTTATTCTTATTCTATCCACAAGCTAAAAGTACTTTTATACACAGCCGTTCAACCCTCTAATTCCTATTTATTAATCACGAATCACTTGCGTTAGAAAGCCTAAATCTCGCGCAATCGTTTGATCATTTAAGCGTAACTGCTCAATCTCATCACATGCATGCATCACTGTTGTGTGATGACGACTACCAAACGCTTCACCAATCTCAGGGAAGCTATGATTCGTCAATTCGCGCGCAAGGCTCATCGCGATTTGTCGCGGCCGTGCAAAATTACGCGAACGTTTTTTGCTGTACATCTCGCCGACTTTTATTTTGTAATAATCAGCAACGGTTTTTTGAATATTCTCAATGGTAATTTGTCGACCGCGCACGGCAATTAAATCACGTAACGCATCTTTAGCTAAATGAATATCAATGGCGTGACCCGTAAAATTTGCCATCGCCACAATTCTATTTAACGCACCTTCTAATTCGCGCACACTAGATCGTATTTGTTTCGCCACAAAAAAAGCTACATCTTCCGAAATATGCACTTTAGATTCTTCCGCTTTTTTAAGCAAAATTGCCACACGCATTTCCAATTCTGGCGGTTCGACTGCAACCGTTAAACCCCAACTAAAGCGCGTACGCAAGCGCTCATCTACATCTGCAATTTCTTTTGGATAAGTATCGCATGTGATAACAATCTGTTTTTTCTCTTCAATTAAGGTATTAAAAGCATAGAAAAACTCTTCTTGTGTGCGATTTTTCTTAGCAAAAAATTGAATATCATCGATTAATAACAGATCTAGCGAATGATATTGACGCTTAAATTCATCAAAAGCTTTATTTTCATAAGCTTTCACTACATCGGATACATAACGTTCCGCATGCAAATAACGAATATTGGCGTCAGGTTTTTGTTGTTTTAATTGGTTACCAATGGCTTGCAATAAGTGCGTTTTACCCAAACCCACACCGCCGTAAATAAATAGCGGGTTATAAGATTGACCAGGATTATCAGCCACTTGAATTGCGGCTGCACGGGCCAACTGATTGGCGCGGCCGGTGACATAATTATCAAAATTAAAACTGCTATTTAAGCCAGATGCGCGTTCAGCATTGCGAGGAACCGCTATTTTAATTGGCGTATCTTTTTTAGATGAACTTTGTGTTTCATTGGCTTTTTGCAAAGGCGAACGGATAATGTCGCTGAAATTTTGAGCAGGATTTTTTCTAAGATTATTCTTCTCTGTATTTTCAGGCTTGGATGGATTAATACACAATTCAACGGTGAAATTATTAGGCAATAATTCTGCTGCAATCGATTCAATTTTGCTTAGAAACCGGTCTTTTACCCATTGCTGCACAAATTTATTTGGCGCAAGCACGCGAATGGCATTGCTTCCCTGAGCGTTTTCAATCAACTCTGTTTGCAGCGGTTTAATCCAGGTATTGAATTGCTGTGTTGATAACTCTTGTTCAAAACGCCTCAGGCAAGTAGGCCAAAAATTATGCATCTGTTTTCTGCCCTCCCAAGCGTTAGTGTTGTGAATGCGTTTATAATGAATGGCTTGCACATTTATATGCACCGTTAATCATCCATACGCAGGTTAGTTAACCATTATTTTTAGTGAGTTTTTCATGAAAAAACGCTAGAGCAAAACTAGAGTAAAAACCGTGCGTTAATCTTTCTATTTTAGCTTGTTTACTCTTACTTATCCACAGGCAATTAGCTTGATTGTTAAACTAAATATCGGTTGACAAAACAACACTTAATCGTGTTTAATAGAGGGCTTTGTTGCATATTGCTTTTGCGGAGAATTAAATGAAACGTACTTACCAACCTTCTAAAACACGTCGTGCACGTACACATGGCTTTTTAGTACGCATGAAAACTAAAGGTGGCCGTGCTGTTATTGCAGCTCGTCGCGCTAAAGGTCGTTCGCGTCTAGGTCTTTAATATTCTTAAGTTTTTAAGTTAAAGGCTTTTAATGATTAACGTTAATTGCCTACTTAATACTTAAGTATGAGTACTTAATGATAGAAAATGGTTAAGTTTAGTTTACCTAAACAAGCCAAGCTAATTAAAACGGATGATTTCTCATCCGTTTTTAATTTGCGACAACGAATTGCAACACCTTATTTGGTGATGCGGTTTAAACCAAATGCATTGAATGGGCCGCGTTTGGGTTTGATTGTGGCAAAAAAAACAGCCAAATTAGCGGTTAAACGTAATTATATGCGGCGTGTTTTACGGGAATTATTTAGATTAAGCCAGCATGATTTACCCGCAATCGATTTGGTGATTCAGGCTCAAAAAGCCTTTGAAAAAGCCGATTTTAATAGGATTAAACATGAGTTTGAACAGTTAACGTTTAAGTTAATTGCAAAGAATTCAGTAAAAACAGATGCATAGCACCACATGCATGTATATTTGCAAACTGTGAACATGGCAAAATTGATGACACGATTTTTAATCGCTTTTATTCGATTATATCAAATTGCATTAAGTCCATTTTTTGGACAACAATGTCGATTCCATCCAACTTGTTCGCATTATGCAATTGCCTGTATACAAAAACATGGCGCTATTCGTGGTGCCGGTTTAAGTGTCAAAAGATTGGCGCGTTGCCATCCTTGGCATGCTGGTGGTAGCGACCCTGTACCTTAATATTACTTTGTCTAAATATTTATTAAGTAACCAATTTAACAAACGCAATAACTAAAGATCGATTATAGAAACCATGGATACACGCCGTTTAATTTTATTTGTTATTTTTTCTTTTTCAATCATGATGTTATGGGATGCTTGGCAGCAAAAGAATAATCCCGCACCGATAGTTCAAACATCACCTGCTACCAATGGCGTAGCAACAGCAGGCAGCGCGGCTGGCGTGTCGCAAACAAATGTTAATGACGGTAGTTTCAAGCTGACTAATGGCCAGCGCATTAAAGTAAAAACCGATTTATTTGAAGCGGAAATTGATACAATCGGCGGTGACTTGCGCCATTTGGTATTAAACAAGCATGCTGCGTCTAATAGCAAAGATGGTAATTTTGTATTAATGGATGATGCATTCAAGCCAATGTTTTATGTGGCGCAATCGGGTTTAATGGGCGCAGATTTACCGAATCATAAATCACAGTTTACCAGTACCGCCGATAGTTATACGCTAGTAGATGGTCAAGAGTCGCAAGAAGTACGTCTTACTTGGGCTGGTAACGGCGTAACAGTCGATAAAATCTATACTTTCCACCGCAACAATTACGTGATTGATGTGCGTTATCAAATCAATAATGCCAGCTCAGCAGCAATCACGCCTTCAGCTTATTACCAAATTGTGCACGATAGTGAATCGAATCAAGGTTCTATGATGATGCCAACCTTTACAGGCGGCGCGTATTTTACTGAAGCAGATAAATTTAAAAAGATTAAATTTAGCGAGATGGCAAAAACCAACTTATCTAAAACCACTAAAGATGGTTGGGTTGGGTTGGTGCAACATTATTTTGCCAGTGCGTGGATTCCAAAAGCAGGTGTTGAGCGCGAGTTTTATACCAAAAAATTATCTGACAATATTTATGCGGTAGGTGTTGTAACGCCGAATGCAAGTATTGCCGCTGGCACAACCACGGAATTTGGCGCGCAATTATTCGCAGGCCCACAAAATGAAGATGTATTAACCAAAGCGGCACCAGGCTTAGAATACGCGGTAGATTACGGATGGTTAACCATTATTGCTAAGCCATTATTTTGGGTGCTATCTAAAATCCATAGCCTTGTTAATAACTGGGGCGTGGCGATTATTTTGCTAACAATATTGATTAAAGCGGCATTTTTCCCACTTTCTGCAGCCAGCTATAAATCAATGGCGCAAATGCGTGAACTAGCACCGCGTTTGCAAAGTATGAAAGAAAAATTCGGCGATGATAAGCAAAAGATGCAACAAGCGATGCTTGAATTGTATCGCACGGAAAAGATCAATCCAATGGGTGGTTGTTTACCAATTATTGTGCAAATACCTGTTTTCATTGCACTTTACTGGGTATTGCTTGCTTCTATAGAGTTGCGTCATGCACCATTCTTTGGTTGGATTCAAGATTTATCTGCTACCGATCCATGGTTTATTTTGCCTATTTTGATGGGCTCAACCATGATTATTCAAACTTTCCTTAACCCAGCGCCGACAGATCCTATTCAAGCTAAAGTGATGAAAGTCATGCCTGTGGTATTTAGTGTGTTCTTCTTCTTCTTTCCTGCTGGATTGGTGTTGTATTGGTTGGTGAACAATATATTGTCTATCGCGCAACAATGGTATGTGAACAAAACCATTCACGCGGCGGCATTGGCAAAAAAAGGCAACATCAAAAAATAGGCGTTGTGTATCGCCTGCTTTAATGATCTGGTGAAACCGCATGTTAAATTCAATTGATACCATTGCCGCCATTGCCACAGCCAGTGGCGCCGGTGGTATTGGTGTTGTGCGAGTTTCTGGGCCATTAAGTAATTTCATCGCAACACAAACTCTGGGCGCATGCCCTGCCCCGCGTCATGCGGCATATTTGCCGTTTTACGATGAACATCAACAGTTAATCGATCGCGGTATCGCGATTTATTATCAAAATCCACACTCCTACACTGGCGAAGATGTCTTAGAGTTGCAAGCGCATGGCGGCACCGCGTTGATGCAATTATTATTGGCCCGCTGCGTTCAACTAGGCGCACGTCAAGCTGAACCAGGTGAATTCACTAAACGCGCTTACTTGAATGACAAAATAGATTTAGCCCAAGCTGAAGCGGTTGCAGATGTGATTAATGCAACAACTATTGAAGCTGCACGTAGTGCGATGCGCTCATTGTCAGGCGAGTTTTCAAATAGCGTTAATACCGTATTAGCCAAATTAATTAATTTGCGCATGTATGTAGAAGCTTGTTTGGATTTCCCCGAAGAAGAAATCGATTTTATTACACAGGGAAATGTCGCTGTAAAACTGGCTGCAATTGCGCAGGAATTAAAATCGGTATTTGCAAAAGCCAAACAAGGCAGCTTATTACGTGAAGGCATGCATATCGTATTAGTCGGTCGGCCAAATGTTGGGAAATCCAGTTTGATGAACCAATTAAGTGGTGAAGAAATCGCAATTGTTACACCGATTGCTGGAACCACACGAGATTCTATTAAAAGTTTTATACAAATCAATGGCTTACCTTTACATATTATTGATACGGCTGGTTTGCGCGATACAGAAGACGAAGTAGAAAAGATTGGAATTGCCCGAACATATCAAGCACTAGAAAACGCGCAGATCGCATTATTGTTGGTAGATGTGGCTCATGGTATTGGGGGGACTGAAAAAATCGTTTTAGACCGCTTGCCGCAAGGAATCAGCAAAATTTGGGTACATAATAAAATAGATGCGACCAAAGAATCTGCAAAAATCACAGAAATTGCTGGTGAAACGCATATTTACCTATCGGCCAAAACTGGCGAAGGCATTTCTTTATTGAAACAGCATTTATTAAATATCGCGGGCTATCAGCAAAATGCTGAGGGTGTTTTTATGGCGCGCACGCGACATTTGAGCGCGTTAACACAAGTGGAAAACCACTTAACCAACGCAGCAGCGCAAATCAATGCAGCAGAGTTAGTAGCTGAAGAGTTAAAATTAGCGCAGGAAGCGCTAAGCAGCATTACAGGTGAATTTACACCAGATGATTTATTGGGTGAAATTTTCAGTAAATTTTGTATAGGTAAATAATCAGGCTCAATATAAAACATTAAGCACAGATAAAAAAGGCGCCAAAAGCGCCTTTTTTAATACAAAAAATGGATTAACTTATTTAACAAAATTAGCTAATAGATTGTATTTTTCCGCTAACAAATAGTAGAAAACCAAGCGCGATTTCTGGCGATCTTCTTTTACTTTTGCACAAATTTCATCAATAGCCGCATCTAGCACAGCATCTGAATGTGTCAGACCTAATTTTTTCTTTAAAAAGTTCTCACGTACAGTTTGCTTCTCAGTCGGGTCACCACATGATACAAGGCGAGAGTCTTGTTTAGATAAAACTAAGGCATACGTTCTTGCCATGCCTTGCAGCGCAGCATCATTGATGTTGGAAGTGTATTTTGCGAGTGTAGCTTTATGTTCTTGAATATCGGCCATCATTTTCTCCTAAACTAATTTGTAAAACTCAATTTTACGGAATATTACTTAAGGCATAAGTGCTAAATATCAAGGCTGGATAGCATACTAAATGACGGATTGCCCAGTTTTGATATTTAGTACATTACAGTATTCGCCCCCATTACTATAGGCGCGTCGCTGAGCATGGTCAAGGGCTGGCCATGTAAATGATTGTGAAGTGTTTCACGTGAAACAATGTGAGTTATTTCTACATATGGAACAATTACAGCAACAGTTTTTCGTAAATATTAAAGTTACTTCTAAAATGTAGCTAAATAATATTTTTATTTGAGAGATATCAAAAAATCATCTCGATTTTTTGATTAAACGACATGGGACTAAGACTGGGAGTTGCCGCAATGGGCATATAAGCTATTTTAAAATCAGGGTTAAATATATTGTTCCACGTGGAACATGCTAAAAAGACAAATATTAACTCGTTATATCTTGCTGTTTTTAAATGACTTAACGCCCTCTTTGCAGTAAAATCTAATGCTTTACACAATTCATGTAATCTGGATTGTTAACTTATTGAAGTGTAAGCACTATTTAAATGAATTTTCCTGATATTTTTGATGTGATTGTTGTTGGTGGTGGTCATGCTGGCACTGAGGCTGCGTTGGCGGCTGCGCGTATGGGGCAAAAAACCCTGTTGCTCAGCCATAACATTGAAACATTGGGCCAAATGTCTTGCAACCCCAGCATTGGCGGTATTGGCAAAGGCCATTTGGTTAAAGAGATCGATGCACTTGGCGGCGTAATGGCGCAGGCGACTGATATTGGCGGCATTCAATTTCGTATCTTAAATTCATCTAAAGGCCCAGCTGTTCGCGCCACACGTGCCCAGGCAGACCGTATTTTGTACAAAGCGGCAGTACGTCACAAACTAGAAAATCAGCCAAACTTATGGTTATTTCAACAAGCGGTTGATGACATTATTTTAGATGGCGACCGTGCGGCAGGCGTGGTGACGCAAATTGGTTTACGTTTTAAATCTAAAAGTGTGGTGTTAACAGCAGGCACTTTTTTGGGTGGCCTAATTCATGTAGGCTTGCAAAATTACAGCGCTGGTCGCGCTGGCGATCCACCAGCTATTTCATTGGCGGCGCGA
The DNA here is from genome assembly GCF_000384375.1 of Methylotenera versatilis 79. Lineage (NCBI taxonomy): Bacteria > Pseudomonadati > Pseudomonadota > Betaproteobacteria > Nitrosomonadales > Methylophilaceae > Methylotenera > Methylotenera versatilis. Next base: position 835,606 of record NZ_ARVX01000001.1, read on the forward strand.
TTGCGTGAAATTGGTTTGCCAGCAGGCAGGCTAAAAACTGGTACGCCACCGCGCATTGATGGTCGTACGATTGATTATTCTGTGATGTTAGAGCAGCCAGGCGATAATCCTGCCCCAGTGTTCTCATTTATGGGCAATGTGGCACAACATCCGCAACAAGTGCCCTGCTGGATTACGCATACCAATGAGCGCACGCATGACATTATCCGTAGTGGTTTAGACCGTTCGCCGATGTACACGGGCGTGATTGAGGGCGTTGGTCCGCGTTACTGTCCAAGTGTGGAAGACAAAATCCATCGTTTTGCCGATAAAGAATCACATCAACTGTTTTTAGAGCCCGAAGGCTTAACCACCAACGAGATTTATCCGAATGGCATTTCAACCAGTTTGCCATTTGATATTCAACTTGCTTTAGTGCGCTCCATTAAAGGTTTAGAAAACGCACATATTTTGCGGCCAGGCTATGCGATTGAATACGATTACTACGATCCGCGCAGTTTGAAATCCAGCCTAGAAACCAAAACCGTACAAGGCTTATTTTTTGCTGGACAAATCAACGGAACAACTGGATACGAAGAGGCGGCTGCACAAGGACTATTAGCAGGCGCAAATGCAGCTTTATACGTGCAAGGCAAAGAAAGCTGGTGCCCTGCCCGCGATGAGGCTTATTTGGGCGTGTTAGTGGATGACTTAATCACTACTGGCGTAACAGAGCCATATCGAATGTTTACTTCGCGCGCGGAATATCGTTTGCAGTTGCGCGAAGATAACGCCGATATGCGCTTAACTACCAAGGGTCGTGAATTGGGTTTGGTGGATGATGCGCGCTGGAGCGCTTTTGAGAAGAAATTAGAGGCGGTGTCACGCGAACAAGAGCGTTTGAAAAAAACATTTGTGCAAGTGGCGACAGATGATGTTTCACGTGAAACACAAGCAGCCATTTTGGGTAAACCTTTAGAGCACGAATATAGCCTGTTTGAATTATTACGCCGTCCAGAAGTGAGCTACGAAAACATGTTAAGTTTGGGCGAAGGCTTTTTGGATGGGATTGAGTTGGGTGAGTTGAACCCAGCTGTACGTGAACAAGTGGAAATTGCCGCGAAATACCAAGGTTATATTACGCGACAGCAAGAAGAAATCGCTAAGCAAAAAGGCAGTGAAAATATTAAGTTGCTGGATTTGGATTATGCCGATGTGCATGGCTTAAGTATTGAAGCGCGCCAAAAATTAAACCAACATAAACCAGAAACGCTTGGTCAAGCTGGTCGAATTTCTGGCATAACGCCAGCGACTATTTCTTTATTATTGGTGTATTTAAAACGTAAACATAAAAAACAAGCCAGCCAAATTAGCCCAGATATTAAATCTGACACGCAAGCTGCATGAGTCAGGCGATTTTATTAGCGCAAGGTATTGCCAGTATGGGTTTGGCAGTAGCAGCCGAAACACAAGAAAAATTATTGGCTTATTTAAGCTTGTTAAACAAGTGGAACAAAGTGTACAACTTGACGGCGGTGCGCGATCCGCTGGAAATGGTGACTTTGCATTTGCTGGATAGCTTAAGTGTATTACCACATATCAATAGTAAAAATTTATTAGATGTAGGCAGTGGTGGCGGTTTGCCAGGTATTGTGTTGGCGATATGTAAACCCGAATTGCAAGTGACGACGATTGATACAGTGCAAAAGAAAGCCATTTTTATGCGCCAAGTAAAAGGCGAATTGGGTTTGGATAATTTAACCGCTATGCATGCGCGTGTAGAAAATTTTCAGCCGAGTGAACCGTTTGAAATAGTGATATCAAGAGCGTTTTCAGAAATTGCTTTGTTTATTCAGTTAACTAAGCATTTGATTGCAACAAATGGTCAATGGCTTGCCATGAAAGGTATGATGCCTTCTGGCGAATTAGATGGTTTGCCGATTTTGCCAAGCAATATTATTCCGCTGAAAGTTGCGGGTTTGGATGCAGAGCGGCATTTGGTTGTATTTAAAAATACCGTCATTTAAAAACGACAGTGCTTAATAATGTTTAATGACAAAGAATAATTGATGAAAATATTAGCGATTACCAATCAAAAAGGCGGCGTGGGTAAAACCACCACTTGCGTGAATTTGGCTGCTAGTTTGGCTGCTAAAAAACAAAAAGTATTGTTGGTTGATTTAGATCCGCAAGGCAATGCCAGCACTGGTAGCGGCATTGATAAATCACATCTTAAACTCAGTATTTATCATGTACTAATCGGTGAAAAAAGCTTAAAAGAAGTCATCGTAAAAAGCGAAAAAGGAGGCTTTGATATTGCGCCATCTAACCGTGAATTGGCAGGTGCAGAAGTTGAGCTGGTGAATGAATTGGCACGTGAAATGCGCTTAAAACAAGCCATTTCAGCGATTTCTGATTACGATTATGTGCTGCTCGATTGCCCCCCTGCCCTCAATTTGGTCACGGTAAATGCATTAACAGCGGCTGATACAGTGATGATTCCGATGCAATGTGAATATTATGCGCTAGAAGGTTTGTCTGATTTGGTGAACACCATCAAAAAAGTGCGCGCACATTTAAATCCAAAGCTGGAAATCGAAGGCTTATTACGCACCATGTTTGATAATCGCAATATGCTGGCTAGCCAAGTGTCTGCGCAATTAGTCAGCCATTTTGGCGATAAAGTCTATAAAACAGTGATACCGCGCAATATTCGTTTGGCCGAAGCGCCGAGTTACGGTTTGCCAGTGTTGATTTATGACAAAACGTCCAAAGGAGCGATTGCTTATTTGGACTTAGCAGCAGAAATTATCCATAAAAATCAAAAGTTTAAAGAGTCACCAACGCAATTAAAGGGTACGGTAAATGGTTAAACCAAAAGGTTTAGGACGCGGATTGGACGCGTTGTTAGCAAATGACAACGAAGAAATTGCACATGGCGATGCGTTAATGACGTTGAATGTGAGCCAATTGCAGCCGGGCAAATATCAACCGCGTTCCTATATGGATGATGCTGCATTACAAACGTTGGCTGATTCGATTCGCGCGCAAGGAATAATGCAGCCGATTTTGGTGCGCAATGTTGGTGCTAATCAATATGAAATCATTGCCGGTGAACGTCGTTGGCGCGCTTCGCAGTTGGCTGGTTTAACAGAAGTGCCTGTTTTAGTACGTGAAATCGCGGATGAATCTGCGCTGGCGATGGCATTAATTGAGAATATCCAGCGTGAAAATTTAAATCCATTAGAAGAAGCGCAAGGTATTAAACGCTTGATTGATGAGTTTGACATGACGCACGAAAAAGCTGCTACTGCAGTTGGGCGCTCGCGCGCGGCGGTATCCAATTTGCTACGACTTTTGTCATTGTCGTCACCAGTACAAGCCATGTTGATGCACAACAAATTGGATATGGGCCACGCTAGAGCGTTAATTGGCTTAGATGCGGCGCAACAAATTATGCTGGCTAATAAAATAGTGCAACAAAATTTATCGGTGCGCGATGTTGAAAATCTGGTGAAAAAATTAGCTGAGAATGACACTACAAATGACAACGATAAACCACAGAAAACTGCGGTCAATCATGACGTTTTAACCCTGCAAAATACATTAAGTGAAAAAATCGGTGCCAGCGTGAATATTTCAGCTAAAGAAAATGGATCCGGCATGCTTAAAATTAACTATAGTAATTTGGATCAATTGGATGAGATTATTCGTAAAATGATGCGCTAAGTGTTTCATTTTGCGTGAAACTTATTGTAATTACTTACACTTAGCGCTTGACTAAAAACGCTTAATAATTCAAAATCGCGGACTTTGCTGATAAGCCCATTTCAATCAAACTGAAATGATAAGAAAACAGAAATGACAGAAGAGCAAAATTCAAAGTCAGGCTTAACAACGACTAACTTAAAAACAGGCTTAGATTCAAATAAAGTATTTAGCAAAATGTTGCAGTGGCAATTAGGCGCAACAGTCGTTGTAATGCTAATTGCGTTAGTTGTTTCAGGTTTGCATGCAGGTGTTTCAGCATTGGCTGGTGGATTATCAGTCACAATCGGTGCGTTTTTCGCTTCTAAAATCGCACAACGTAGTAGTAAAGAGGCCGCAACAGTATTGGTTAATCTGCTAAAAGCAGAGGCAGTTAAAATTATCATCATTGTTGTGCTGCTATTTATTACCTTTAAGGTTTATAAGCAATTGGTGCCGTTTGCGCTGATTGCAGGTTTGGCAGGCGCAGCTTTGTTTTCTGGCGCGGCAATGAGTAAGTTAGACAAAACAGAATTAGAAATATAAAACTACAGTTTTAGATTTTAGGTAAGTAACTTTTAATTAAGCGCCTATTTGGGGCAATTCGGATTGATATGGCTACAGAACACGCAGAACACGTACTCACCCCATCAGAATATATTTCGCATCATTTAAGTTTTAATGCGCAATCAGTTGGCAATGGCAGTTTTTGGACATTGCATATCGATACATTGATTACATCAGTTGTATTGGGTTTGCTGGTAATGGGTTTGGTCTGGTGGGTAGCGCGTGGCGCAACTGCCGGCGTGCCAACCAAGCGTCAGGCTTTTGTTGAGCTGGTTTTTGGTTTTATTGATGACCAAGTTAAAAATATTTTCCACGGTAACCGTCACAGCTTTATTGCCCCAACAGCGCTGACGGTTTTTTTATGGGTGTTCGCAATGAATGCCATGGATTTTCTACCAATTGATATTTTCGCTAAATTTATGCATGGCATTGGCTTTGACAAATGGCGCGCAGTACCAACCTCAGACATTAACACCACATTTGCCCTAGCTTTATCGGTCTGGATTTTGATGATTTTCTTCTCGATTAAAGTTAAGGGTTTTGGCGGTTGGTTGCATGAGTTGTTCTACACGCCATTCGGTAGCAAATTCTGGGTACTGCCATTGAATTTCTTGTTTAACCTCATTGAATACGTTTCAAAACCACTTTCACATTCATTGCGTCTTTTCGGCAACATGTATGCAGGTGAAGTGATTTTCTTGTTATTAGGTATGTGGGCTGCTACGGGTTTGTCTGGCACGATATTTGGTGCGGTTTTAGGCGCTGGCTGGTCAATTTTCCATATTTTAATCGTGGCATTACAAGCATTTATTTTCATGATGTTGACGGTTGTATATCTAGCAATGGCGCATGAATCGCATTAATTAGTTTTAAGTTGTTTAAGTAAGTGGTTTTAGAGTAATTATAGTTTTTGATTATAAAGTGCAGTTTAATTTTTGAGAGGGTAATAAAATGGAAGCATTAGCATTGATTCAAGCCTACACAGGCGTTGGTATTGGTTTAATTATTGGTTTAGGCGCTGCAGGTGCCTGTATCGGTATCGGTATTATGTGTGCAAGTTTCTTAGAAGGTGCTGCACGTCAACCAGAAATGATTCCACAATTGCAAGGTAAAGTATTCTTGCTATTAGGTCTTATCGATGCTTCTTTCATTATCGGCGTTGGTTTGGCTATGATGTTCGCGTTCGCTAACCCATTATTAAGCGTTGTTACAGCAGCAGCAAATTAATTTTTTGAGTCATGCACAATGACTCAAATTTTTATACTGACTTAATTTAATTGGATTAAACATGAACATTAACTTTACACTGATCGCACAAGCTATCGCATTTGCTGTGTTGATTTGGTTCACAGTGAAATTCGTTTGGCCACCGCTATTAAAAGCGATTGAAACACGCCAAAAAGAAATTGCTGACGGTTTGGCAGCAGCACAAGAAGGCAGAAGTGCCTTAGAAGTTGCGGCTAAAAAATCAGAAGCAACACTTGCAGAAGCCAAACAAAAAGCCAGCGAGATTATTGGTCAGGCTGAAAAACGTGCGACACAAATCGTTGAAGAAGCTAAAGGCAATGCTAAAGCAGAAGGCGACCGTATTATTACGGGTGCAAAAGCTGAGATTGATCAAGAAGTAAACCGCGCTAAAGAAGGTTTACGTGCGCAGGTTTCAGCATTGGCAATCGCTGGCGCTGAAAAAATCTTACGTAAAGAGATCGATGGCAAAGCGCATTCTGAAATGCTATCTAAACTCGCGGCGGAGCTATAACTCATGGCTGAAATATCAACCATCGCACGGCCATACGCAGTTGCGGCTTACAAGCTTGGTAAAGAGCAAAAATCGCTGGCTAAATGGTCTGAGATGTTAAGTTTTGCCACAGCTGTATCTAACGATGCACAAATGCAGGCTTATATTCAAGATCCAAAAGTAGTCTCAAGCGACTTAGAAAAGACTTTTTTAAAAGTGTGTGGCGACAAACTCAATGAGCAGGGACAGAACCTGATTAAAGTGTTGGTTGAATATAATCGCATGTCAATTTTGCCTGCTATTACCAGTGCCTTTGAAGAGTTAAAAGCATTGGATGAAGGCACATTAGATGCGCAAATTATTGCTGCATCTAAACCAAGCGTTGCTGAAACTAAAGATATCGTAAAACGTCTTGAAGCTAAGTTTGGTAAAAAGATTGAAGCCAGTGTAACTGTAGATGCAGAGCTCATTGGTGGCATTAAAATTATTGTTGGCGATACCGTGATAGACGCGTCCGTCAAAGGTCAGTTACAAAATTTAGCCTATACGCTATCAGCTTAAGGCACAGGAGAGACATAAATGCAGTTATCTACATCAGAAATCAGTGAACTGATTAAAAGCAGATTAGAAAATTTTTCTACCTCAGCTGAAGCGCGTACTCAAGGTACAGTTATTTCAGTTACTGACGGTATCGTCCGTATTCACGGCCTTTCAAACGTGATGGCTGGCGAGATGATCGAATTTCCAGGCAACACATTTGGTTTAGCGCTTAACTTAGAGCGTGACTCAGTGGGTGCGGTGGTTTTAGGTGATTACGAGCACATTACTGAAGGCGATACTGTTAAATGTACAGGTCGTATTTTAGAAGTGCCAGTCGGTCCAGAGTTAATTGGTCGCGTAGTGAACGCGTTAGGTCAGCCGATTGATGGCAAAGGCCCAGTTAATGCAAAAATGACTGACAAAATTGAAAAAGTGGCGCCAGGCGTGATTGCGCGTAAATCAGTTTCACAACCAGTGCAAACAGGTTTGAAATCAGTAGACTCAATGGTGCCAGTTGGCCGTGGTCAACGTGAATTGATTATTGGTGACCGTCAAACAGGTAAAACAGCAGTAGCGATTGATGCCATCATCAATCAAAAAGGTCAGAACATGACTTGTATCTACGTTGCGATTGGCCAAAAGGCTTCTACAGTGGCAAACGTGGTCCGTAAGCTAGAAGAAAACGGCGCACTTGCCTACACAATCGTTGTTGCAGCAACTGCTTCTGACTCAGCAGCACTACAATTTTTAGCACCATATGCTGGTTGTACAATGGGCGAGTATTTCCGTGACCGCGGTGAAGATGCATTGATTGTGTATGATGATTTGACTAAACAAGCGATTGCTTACCGTCAAATTTCATTGTTATTACGTCGCCCACCAGGACGTGAAGCTTACCCAGGTGACGTGTTCTACATTCACTCACGTTTGTTAGAGCGTGCAGCTCGCGTGAATGAAGATTATGTAGAAAAATTCACTAACGGTGCTGTTAAAGGTAAAACGGGTTCATTGACTGCATTGCCAGTGATTGAGACAGCTGCTGGTGACGTTTCAGCATTCGTGCCAACTAACGTGATTTCAATTACCGATGGTCAAATCTTCTTAGAGACAGATTTGTTTAACGCGGGTATTCGTCCAGCAATCAACGCGGGTATTTCAGTATCTCGCGTGGGTGGTGCTGCTCAAACTAAAGTCATCAAAAAACTAGGCGGCGGTGTACGTTTAGCCTTAGCACAATACCGTGAATTGGCTGCATTTGCGCAGTTCGCTTCTGATTTGGATGAAGCAACACGTAAACAATTAGACCGCGGTCGTATGTTTACTGAGTTGATGAAACAAGCGCAATACGCCCCATTAAGCGTTTCAAAAATGGCGATTACCTTGTTGGCTGCTAACAAAGGCTATTTTGATGATGTTCCAACCAATAAAGTATTAGCTTTTGAAAGTGCATTACACGGCTTCATGGGCTCTAAATACGCTAAATTGATGGACGGTATCGAGTCTAGCAAAGACTTAGCTGGCGATAACGAAAAAGCGGTTGAAGCGGCAATTCAAGACTTCAAAGCGACTAACGCGTACTAATTAATCGACTATCTAGGACTCTAAAATGGCTGGTAGTAAAGAGATTAGAACCAAGATCAAAAGTGTAGAAAATACACGCAAGATCACCAAGGCGATGGAGATGGTGGCTGCTTCTAAAATGCGTAAAGCGCAAGATAGAATGCGTGCCTCACGTCCATACGCTGAGAAAATTCGTAACGTTGCAGCGCATTTGTCATTTGCAAACCCAGAGTATAAACATCCTTATTTAATTAAGCGTGATGTGGTTAAAAACATTGGTTTGATTGTGGTGAGTTCAGACAAAGGCTTATGTGGTGGTTTAAATACCAATATGTTGCGTTTGTCTGTTAACCAAATGAAAAACTGGGAAACTGAAGGCAAAGCAATCACTGTTAGTGCGATTGGTAACAAAGGTTTCAGTTTTATGAACCGCGTAGGCGCGAATGTTAAATCGCATATTACGGGTTTGGGCGATGTGCCACATTTAGCAACGTTGATTGGCACAATCAAAGTGATGTTGGATGCTTATGAAGCAGGCGAAATTGATCAACTTTATATTAGCTACACAAAGTTCATCAATACCATGAAGCAAGAACCAGTAATGGAGCAATTGCTACCGTTAACAGGTGAAAAATTGGGCAGCCCTACTGGTCATTGGGATTACATCTATGAGCCAGAAGCGAAACCAGTGGTAGATCAGTTAATGATGCGTTATGTAGAGTCATTGGTGTACAACGCAGTTGCAGAGAACATGGCTTCAGAACAATCATCACGTATGGTGGCGATGAAATCAGCATCTGATAACGCGAAAGAAGTGATTGGCGATTTGAAACTGATCTACAACAAGGCGCGTCAAGCGGCGATTACCAAAGAGATTTCAGAGATCGTTGGCGGCGCAGCGGCAGTCGCTTAATAGTTGAACGAATTTAGAATTTAATTAAATCTGACTAAAAGAAGTTAGGAATAGAAAATGGCAAAAGCAAATCAAGTTAAAGAAGCCCAAGTAAAAATTGGTAAAGTTGTTCAATGTATTGGTGCTGTTGTGGACGTTGAGTTTCCACGTGACCAAATGCCGAATGTATTTGAAGCATTGATTATTGATGATGCATCTAGCCAAGCCGAAGCTGGTTTAACGCTAGAAGTACAACAACAATTAGGTGACGGCATCGTGCGTACGATTGCAATGGGCTCATCTGATGGCCTTGCACGTGGTACAGCGTTTAAATCAACAGGTTCACAAATTACTGTGCCAGTTGGTGTTGGAACTCTAGGCCGTATTATGGACGTGTTGGGTCGCCCAATTGATGAGGCTGGTCCAATTGAGTGTGATGAGCGTCGTGCCATTCACCAAAAAGCGCCTACTTTTGAAGAGCTATCACCATCTGTAGACTTATTAGAAACAGGTATTAAAGTGATTGACTTGGTTTGCCCGTTTGCTAAAGGCGGTAAAGTTGGTTTGTTCGGCGGTGCGGGTGTAGGTAAAACCGTTAACATGCTTGAGTTGATCAACAACATTGCAAAACAACACTCAGGTTTATCAGTGTTTGCCGGTGTGGGTGAGCGTACGCGTGAAGGTAATGACTTCTATCACGAGATGGCAGAAGCTGGTGTTATTAAACTTGATAACATGAAAGAATCAAAAGTAGCGATGGTGTTTGGTCAAATGAACGAACCACCAGGCAACCGTTTACGTGTAGCGTTGTCAGGTTTGACAATGGCTGAGAAATTCCGTGATGAAGGTCGTGACGTATTGTTCTTCGTTGATAATATCTACCGCTACACATTAGCCGGTACTGAAGTATCAGCGTTGTTAGGCCGTATGCCTTCTGCTGTAGGTTACCAACCTACTTTGGCTGACGAAATGGGCCGTTTACAAGAGCGTATTACATCAACTAAAACAGGTTCTATTACGTCTATCCAAGCGGTTTATGTACCTGCGGATGACTTGACCGATCCATCACCTGCTACTACGTTCCAGCATTTGGATTCAACAGTTGTGTTGTCACGTGACATTGCATCTTTAGGTATCTACCCAGCGGTTGATCCACTAGATTCAAGCTCACGTCAATTAGACCCATTGGTTGTTGGTGAAGAGCATTACAACGTAGCACGTAGCGTTCAACAAACATTACAACGTTATAAAGAGTTACGCGACATTATTGCGATTTTGGGTATGGACGAATTGTCAGCAGAAGATAAATTAGCTGTTGGCCGTGCACGTAAAATCCAACGCTTCTTGTCACAACCATTCCACGTGGCTGAAGTATTTACTGGCGCGCCAGGCAAATACGTACCATTAAAAGAAACCATTAAAGGCTTTAAAGCCATTGTTGCTGGTGAGTATGATCACTTACCTGAGCAAGCTTTCTACATGGTGGGTGGTATTGAAGAAGCAGTAGAAAAAGCCAAAACTTTAAACTAATAAGTTTTTAGAACATTAAACTTTAAAAGTTAAGAGAAAATTATGGCAAATACTGTTCATATCGATGTAGTAAGCGCAGAAGCAAGTATATTCTCAGGCGAAGCCGAGTTTGTGGTTGCGCCTGCGGGTGCTGGTGAAGTGGGTATCTACCCAAACCACGCGCCGATGATTACGACTATTAAACCAGGTGCATTACGTATCAAACAAACCGATCAAGCTGAAGAAACGTTGATTTTCATCTCTGGTGGTTTGTTAGAAGTGCAACCAGGTTTAATCACTGTGTTGGCGGATACTGCGGTACGTGGTGCTGATCTAGATGAAGTGAAAGCAATTGCAGCTAAAGAAGCGGCATTAGAAGCGATGAAAAATCGCACTTCTGATATCGATTATGCAAAAGCGCAGGCGGAGTTATCAGAAGCAATGGCGCAAATCCATGCGATTGAACGTTTGCGTAAAACGCATTAAAAACATGGATTGTTTGGCGTAAAGCTAGACCAGCAAAAAGGCAGCTTAGGCTGCCTTTTTTGTTATACTTTCTGAATTGAAGAACCAGTACTTAACACTTAAAAACACACAAAAAATGACGCCATTAAACATTGTGATTTTAGCCGCGGGCAAAGGCACGCGCATGCATTCAAATAAGCCAAAAGTGCTGCATAGTATTGGTGGCAAGCCAATTTTGGCGCATGTGATCGATTGTGCAAAATCCTTAAATCCACAGAAAATCATTGTCGTTTATGGTTACGGCGGTGAGACAGTGCGTGAAGCATTTGCGCATGAGAATATAGACTGGGTTAATCAAGCCGAGCAATTAGGTACAGGCCACGCGGTACAACAAGCAATCCCCTATTTGAGTGACGATGCAACCAGCTTGATTATGCTAGGTGATGTGCCTTTGGTTGATGTTGAAGCTTGCAAAAAATTAATTGAAAGCGCTAATAAACAATTGGCGATTTTATCTTTTAATAAAGCCGATCCAACTGGTTACGGTCGCATCGTGCGTAACAACCATCTGGTCACAGCAATCGTTGAGCATAAAGATGCAACAGAGGCGCAGCGACAAATCAGCGAAGTGAATACGGGCATTATGGCGATGCCAAATATTCATCTAAAAAATTGGTTAAGTCGCTTAAGTAATAACAATGCACAAGGTGAGTATTATTTAACCGATATTGTTGAGCTGGCTGTTAAAGATAATGTAAATGTCATTGCAGAAATCACGGCGGATGAATGGTCGGTGACTGGCATTAATTCTAAAATAGATTTAAGCCAGATTGAGCGCGTATACCAATCGCGTGTTGCGCAACGACTATTACAGCAAGGCGTTACGTTAAAAGATGCTGCTAGGCTAGATGTTCGTGGCGCACTCAGTTGCGGCCGCGATGTGGAAATTGATGTGAATTGCGTATTCGAAGGCAATGTCACATTAGGCGATAACGTAAAAATCGCTGCTAATTGCGTGATTAAGAATGCAACGATTGCTGCTGGTACACAGATTGCTGCTTTTACGCATATCGATGATGCTGTAATTGGCGAAAATACCCGCATCGGACCATATGCACGAATAAGGCCCGGCACTACATTGGCGGCAGATACGCACGTAGGCAACTTTGTAGAGCTTAAAAATGCGCAAGTAGACATTGGCAGCAAGATTAACCATTTGAGCTACGTGGGCGATGCCAGCGTTGGTAAGAGTGTCAATATTGGCGCAGGCACAATCACTTGTAATTACGATGGTGCGAATAAATTCAGAACCATCATTGAAGATGGCGCGTTTATTGGCTCCGATTCGCAGTTGATTGCACCAGTGACCATTGGCAAAAATGCGACGATTGCCGCAGGATCAACCATTACAAAAAATGCCCCTGCCGATGCGTTAACTTTTTGTCGTGCTAAAGAACAAAAAACCATTTTGGGTTGGAAACGACCAGTAAAAATTAAAAAAGATTAACTAGTAAAACAGCGTTTAAAAAAATTGCAGTAAATAGAAAATTAAGCATTAGAAAGAATCATTATGTGTGGAATTGTAGGCGCAGTCGCTAAAAGAAACGTCGTATCTACGCTAATAGAAGGCTTAAGTCGGCTGGAATATCGCGGCTACGATTCAGCTGGAATTGCAATACTCAATAGCAACGGCATTGAGCGTGTGCGGGCGGTTGGGCGCGTAGCCGCGATGACAGAAAAAGCGCACGATTTAAAATTAAGCGGATTTGTTGGTATCGGCCACACACGCTGGGCTACGCATGGCGGCGTAACTGAAAGTAATGCGCATCCGCATGTTTCCCCTAAACAAGAAAATCCAACAATCGCCGTGGTACATAACGGCATTATTGAAAACCACGATGAACAACGCGCAAAATTAAAAGCGCTTGGTTACGAATTTTATTCGCAAACTGATACCGAAGTGATCGCTCACTTAATCCATCATTATTTCGCAAAATCGTCTGATCTATTAGCCGCAACCAAAGCCGCCATCGCTGAATTAACAGGCGCATTTGCAATTAGTGTGATTGCAGTGAGTCAACCCGATTTGATGGTGTGTGCGCGCTTAGGCTGTCCGCTGTTGATTGGCTTAGGGGAGGATGAAAATTTTATCGCTTCAGACGTTTCAGCCGTGCTTTCTGTGACGCGTAGAGTGATTTATTTAGAAGATGGCGATATCGCCACGTTAACAACCGATGCTGTGACTATTTACGGTAAAGATGGCGCCTTAGCCACGCGTAAAGTGCATACTAGTGATGTTTCGCTAGCAAGCTTAGAGCTTGGCCCTTACAGCCACTTTATGCAAAAAGAAATCTATGAGCAGCCAGTAGCACTTAACGACACCATTGAGGCATTAATCGATGACGGCGCATTTAGGCCAGAGCTATTTGGCAAAGGTGCAGCAGATGTATTTAAGCAGCTGGATAGCATCTTAATATTAGCCGCTGGCACCAGTTATTATGCCGCCTTAACCGCCAAATATTGGTTAGAGGGTATCGCGAAAGTACCTTGCAATGTAGAAGTCGCCAGTGAATATCGTTATCGTGAATCGGTACCAAATCCCAATCAACTCATCGTCACGCTTTCGCAATCGGGTGAAACCTTAGATACGATGGAAGCCTTAAAACACGCCAAATCACTAGGCCAAGAATTAAGCTTAAGCATTTGTAACGTGCAAGAAAGTGCGATTCCACGCGCATCGCAATTGGTTTTCTACACACGTGCAGGCGCAGAGATTGGCGTAGCATCTACCAAAGCATTCACCACACAATTAGTGGCTTTATTTGTATTAGCCGCCACTTTAGCTAAACAAAAAGGCATACTTAACACCGAAAAAGAACAAGAATATCTAGGCGCATTACGCCAATTGGCCGGCAGCGTGCAATTTGCATTGAATTTAGAGCCGCAAATCCGCGAATGGGCAAAACGCTTTGGTGACAAAGAACACGCGCTATTCTTAGGCCGTGGCGTGCACTACCCAATCGCTATGGAAGGCGCGCTTAAACTCAAAGAAATCTCATATATTCACGCAGAAGCTTACCCTGCCGGTGAGCTTAAACATGGCCCATTGGCATTGGTAGATAACAACATGCCAGTGGTAGTGATTGCGCCAAATGATGCATTGTTAGAAAAAGTAAAATCCAACATGCAAGAAGTCAAAGCGCGCGGCGGCGAGCTATTTGTATTTGCCGATGCCGATAGCCACTTTACAGAGTCTGAAGGTGTGCATGTCATACGCACACCACGCCATGTGGGCATACTATCCCCTATTTTGCATACGATTCCAGTGCAGTTGCTGGCGTATCATGCGGCATTGTTAAAGGGAACGGATGTGGATAAGCCTAGGAATTTGGCTAAGTCGGTCACGGTTGAGTAACGATAAGTTAATATGAAATAAGAAAGAATTCATATGCAGTTTTTTCTAAGAACTCTATTAGTTATACTTTCTATTTATATTTTGGTAAGCGTCATTTACATGATATGGGCTGTAATTTACAGACCAGAACAAATTGACGAAAAAGGTGAATATAGTTTTAAACTATATTACTTTTCTGATAAAAAATATTTGCTTAGAAAAATACTTTTTCTAGGGGCTTTTTTGGGATATGTCATCATAATTGGTGCGGGAGCTTATCAATTACTTTATTGGGTCCCTTATTTATCTGGTTCAGATATTGACGGGGATTGGAACTCTACAAGACGTTGGATTTCATATTTATTTGGTTGCGGTGTTGGCGGTGCAACTTACCTCCAATTATCACTGCATGGATATAATCAATATATGAAAAGTATAAAAGAGCCTAACTAGATTTAAAACTAGTCAGGGTTGCCCGACGGCAAGTTACTTTCTTTTGCTTGTCCAAAAGAAAGTAACCAAAGTAAACGACACCCCATGCCATGACCTTCGGTTTCCCTGCGCTACTCAACGAATCAGGCGGCTGCGGAACTCGCTTCGCTCAGACAGTCCTCGCCGAAAACTCCTGATTCGTCTGCGTTGCTCGGCACGGCATCAGGGGATTGCAAGTCAAAACCACCTGTAAATTTAAGCATAGATGATATTTTTTGAGGTTTTAATATGTTAACTTCATAAGCAAAAAGCCTAACTAACTAGGCTTTTTGCTTAAAAATAATGGTTAACTTAAGTTCTGCCTTAAGCAATCAGATTCAATTCTTTTAAACGTGCACGCAAAATATTACGACTAATACCTAATAATTTTGCGGTATGTACTTGGTTATTATTGCAATGATCATACGCTTTGCGCACAGTAATCGCGTTGATTAGCTCATATAAATTAGGTAATTCTTGCTTGAAAAGTCTGGAAAGCAGATTTTCAATATCTTGAGATCTAACCTCGGTTGATGTTGTTGGAACATTTAAGAAGTGATCATCACTTTCATGAACACTTATGGGTGTAAATTTACTGGTAATGTAAGGTAAATGCAGATCTTTAGGATAAATTACACCGCCAGAAGAGACCAATAAAGCGCGGTGGATAGTGTTTTCTAGCTCTCGAATATTACCTGGCCATGCGTAGGTTTCTAAGGCATGGACTGAAGCGGCTGATAGGTGTGGTGTCGATGTATGTAAACGTCCCGTATAAACTTTTAAGAAATGATTCACTAGCGGAAGAATGTCGCCGATGCGTTCGCGCAGTGGTGGCAACTCAATCGGCACAACTTTGATTCGATAGTATAAATCTTGTCTAAAATTTCCCGCATTTACCGCATCTTCCAAATTGACATTTGTCGCGGCGATTAGCCTGACATTGATTTTTTGAGGCTTGCGTGAGCCGACGCGTACGATTTCTCTTTCTTGAAGAACGCGAAGCAGTTTTACTTGGGTCGATAAAGGCAAATCGCCAACTTCATCTAAAAATAAAGTCCCTCCACTTGCGCTCTCAAACCAGCCTTCTTTGGCGGAAATGGCACCCGTAAATGAGCCTTTTTCATGACCAAATAATTCGCTTTCTACCAATGATTCAGAAAAGGCGCCGCAATTAATGGCTGCAAAAGGTCCATTTCTGCGCGCACTTAAATCATGCAGACGCCTAGCAATTAATTCTTTACCTGTTCCAGTTTCGCCAATAATTAATGCGGTTGCGTCGCTAGCGGCCACCCTTTCAATCAGTGCTAAAAGTTTTTTAGATTTTGGGTCGTTGAACACCAGCGCACTTGCGCGGATGGATAAGCTAACAGCCGAAGGATTAGGATGTTCGATGACACCATGACTGCTATCGTCTTGAAAGCCGCGCAACTCAGTGTTAGATAACCATGGTTTAGATTGCATGCTGATGGATGTTGACCTAATGATAACTCGGTGAATATACATAACTTTCTATCTAATTAATAATTATATATAGTTATTTACATATACTCATTATGCATATAGGAAGTTTGCGTATTTATCGTAAAATTTTTCTCTCGTCTAAAAAGCAAATTTTCTAGTGCAGTCAAAAAAGTAGATTAAATTTTAGTATTTGGATATTTATAAATGACGAATTTAAGTACCTAATTATTTTGCGGTGAGACGAATTGCGATTTTTGGTAAGAGTGGTTTAATTTAATAGCTGTTTCTGTAGCAACAAAAAAAACGTAAAACACTGTTCCTACATCACCAGAATCATCAACATGTAAATGCTCAATAAAATTAATTATTGATCACTATTCTTTATTTTATAGTTATAAATCAACCATATAGAAACATAACCCAGGTATTTTCAAGTTGCGTATACAGAGTGGCACAATAGTTGCGCTATAGCTCGTGAGTCGGTTTTTCCAAATAGCCCATGTTTTGCAGATTCTAGGCTTGCTTTGGTAGCAGTTAAAGCCGCAACGCGTTGAGGCTAACGCAATTGATACATAACTCGGGAGTGGTAAATGAATAATGCGGGAGTAGTAAATGAGTAATCTAAATAATTTAATAAAAAAGACCGTTTATTTTGCGGTGTTGATGGCATTTTCAACAGCGACAACCTATGCGGCGGAAGAAAAAGCTGCGGCTGATACTATTGCAAAGCCACAAGCTGAGCAAAAAAAACCTGCTGCCGCCAAGCTGTGGTCATGGCAACAGGTACAAAACCAAGCGGTACCAGTAGTAAAGCAAAAGGCCTGGGTGCGTACGCCAGTAGATGCTTTTGTGCTATCACAATTAGAAGCCAAGGGCATCAAACCGTCTCCAGATGCTGATCGCGCAGCGTATATTCGTCGTGCTACTTTGGATGCTTGGGGTGTGATTCCCACTACTGAAGAAGTGCGTACTTTTGTAGAAGACCGTTCGCCGAATGCTTATGAAAAGTTAGTAGACCGTTTACTGGCATCACCTCGATATGGTGAGCGCCAAGCACGTCGCTGGCTGGATCTGGCTCGTTATGCGGACAGCACCGGTTTTCAAGGTGACCAGACACGTCCAAATATGTGGCGTTACCGCGATTATGTCATCAACTCGTTTAATCAGGACAAGCCGTTTGATCGCTTTGTGAAAGAGCAGTTGGCGGGAGATGAGTTATTCCCAGGTGACACAGAAGCATTGGTCGCAACGGGTTTTATCGCTGGTTTTCCCGATAATCGTAACTCACGTGATCTTATTCAGCGTAAATACCAAATCACTACTGACATTACAGATACTGTTGGTTTGGCATTACTTGGCACGACTGTGGGTTGCGCCAGATGTCATAACCACAAGGCTGACAAAGTAACGCAAAAAGACTATTTTGCTTTACAGGCTTTCTTTTCTAATGTCAGCGCAGTAGACAATGTTCCGGCTCCCAAAAATGATCAGGAAATCCAGTATCAACAGGTGCAGGCCAAGTGGGAAGAGGCTACCAAGGATATCCGTGCGCAGCGCACTGCTATTTTAGATACGGTACGTGATAAGGCCTTACAGTATCACAAAGAACGTTACTTAACTGATAGCCGCGACTCTATATTCAAGCCAGAAGGACAATGGAATGCGCTGGATCGCTGGGTAAATCATCGCTTGACTAATGTCACTACCGATAATGAATTAGGCGCCTATCTGAAAGAGTCTGCAGAGAAAGAAAGCGATAATTATGTGCCAGGTAATGCAGAGAAGTATGCGCAATATAAAAAACTTGGTGATGATCTGAAGAAGTTCGACAAGCTTAAACCAGCTAAAGGCTCAGACACTATTTCAGCTATGACTGAGCTCGGCCATAGTGATGCGCCGCCTACTTTTGTGTTCTTTGGCGGTAATCATGAACGCCCACTTGATGAAGTTCAACCAGCTTTCCCGGTTGCATTAACGGATGAGAAGCCAAATATCGTGCCTACCGAGATTTCATCGGGCCGTCGTACTGCGCTTGCCAACTGGATTGCCAGTCCGCAAAACCCGCTTACGGCGCGCGTATTTGTGAATCGCGTTTGGAATCAGTATTTTGGAACAGGCATTGTACGTACAGTCAGTGACTTCGGCCGTGCAGGAGACAAACCAAGTAATCCCGAATTACTGGACTATTTAGCAGGCAATTTTGTATCGCAGGGTTGGAGCGTGAAAAAGCTGCAGCGTGAAATATTGCTATCTAGCGTTTACCGTCAGTCTTCATCTTATCGTGAAGATGCCTATAAAGCGGATCCTGAAAACAAGCTGTTAGCGGTGTTCCCACGCAAACGTTTGGAAGCCGAAGAAATTCGTGACTCCTTGCTTGTCGCATCTGGTCAGCTGGAAGAAAAAGTAGGCGGCCCAAGCGTATTCCCACCTGTTCCGGGCAATTTGGGCGCAGGCAATTTGTGGGAAGTTTCTAAAGATTCCAAGGATTTCAATAGACGCAGCCTGTATGTATTTACGCGTCGTAGTGTGCCTTATCCATTGCTGGAAACTTTTGATATGGCCTCTGCACAACAAGTGCATAGCAAGCGTGACGTAACAACCACGCCACTGCAAGCACTGGCGCTATTTAATAGTGATGTAGTGTTTGGTTGGTCTCAGGCATTGGCTGGTCGCGTGATACGCGAGGCGGGCAATGATGAATCTGCACAGTTGGATAAGTTGTATCAGATACTGTTTGCACGTAAACCTGATCAGGCAGAAAAAGCCACTTTGGTTTCATTCCTGACCAATCACGAAAAAGAGATTGTTCAAGAAAAAAGCACGGATGGAAAACTGGCAATTGCGTTGCCGACTGGCTTAAAAGATGCAAAAGTGACCAATCCGATTCGAGCCGCAGCTTTGGTTGATCTGGTGCATACAGTTGCAAATTCCAACGAGTTTAGTTACCGGTTTTAAGCAATAAGATTTAAATCGGCAAAAATTTTAAACCCAGACAACTTTTATAAAATAATTGAATAATATTAAGGATAGCATCATGAACAATCAATCTCGCAGAGACTTTTTACTTAAAGCCGGCATAGGCCTAGGGGGCATTGCAGCCGGCGGCTTCTTGCCAGGTATTGGCTTTTTAACAGCTGCACAAGCGGCAGAGCTTATTGATCCACTAGCGCCTAAACAGCCACATTTTGCCGCTAAGGTTAAATCCGTCATCTGGCTACATATGGATGGCGCACCTAGTACGTTAGATTTATATGATTACAAACCCGACCTGATTAAGTTGTCTGGCCAAGAAGTACCCGCTTCATTCCTGAAAGGTATCAAGACCAGTACGCAAGGTGGCGTCGGCAAGCTTTACGCTTCAAAGCGTGAGTGGAAGCAACACGGGGAAAGTGGTGCATGGTTTTCAGACCTAGTACCTAATATTGCTAAGCATGCAGATAAGATTGCCTTTATCAAATCTAGTACCACGGTTGGTGCAACACACGATATTTCTATCCTCAAATTGAATACCGGCGATTTGAATCCAGGCCGCCCTTCATTAGGCGCTTGGATATCCTATGCGCTGGGTACAGCAAATCCAGACTTGCCTTCCTACGTGGTGCTGTATGGTGGTAAAAAAGAGCCACAAGCTGGTTCAGTCAATTGGAGTTCAGGCTTCTTGCCAGCTGTGTATCAAGGTACGGCATTCCGTCCAGGGGCATCGCCTATTTTGCATCTTGAGCGCCCTGAGTTAATGGCTGCTGGCCAGCAACGCGGCAACTTTGATTTGCTGAAACGCTTGAATGAAAAACGTGGTGAGCGTTATCCCGAAGATACAGAGTTGCAAGCCAGAGTGCGTTCTTATGAGCTAGCTTATCGTATGGAATCTGCAGCGCCAGAAGCAGTAGATTTGAGTAAAGAAACTGATGCAACCAAAGAGTTGTATGGTCTAAACGACGAAGCAACTAAGGATTACGGTACTAATATGTTACGTGCTCGCCGCCTAGTTGAGCGTGGCGTACGTTTTATTCAAGTTGTTTCAGGCCCTACTGATATTGAGGGCGAAAGCAGAAACTGGGATGCACACCAAGATCTTGAAAAAAATCATGGCGCCCATGCCAAGGCTGTTGATAAGCCGATTGCAGGCTTACTGGCCGATCTTGAATCTCGTGGCTTGCTAGAATCTACGCTTGTCGTGTGGACCTCGGAGTTTGGCAGGACATCTTACGGACAAAGCGGTACAGGCCGTGACCATAATCCCTGGGGTTATACACAATGGATGGCGGGCGCTGGCGTTAAAGCTGGTACCACTTTTGGCCAAACAGATGAAGTCGGTTTGCAGTCTGTAGGAAAAACAGTAGATACCTATGATTTGCACGCCACAATTCTGCAACTGATGGGCCTTGATCACTTGAAAACCACGTTCTTGCATGATGGCCGTTCTGAGCGTCCGACTGTTGTGTATGGTGAAGTGATTAAAGAGTTACTGGCTTAATTATTATTTATATAAGTGGGTATTTATATCAATGGCACACGGAACTAGACATGACTAGTTTCGTGTGCCATTGCCCACTACTTAACACTTAAATATTTTAAGTGCTTTATGTCTACAAGTTTGTAATTAAAGTAAAAATGAAAAAAAAGATTTATCAATATTTAGCAATTGCCTTAATTGCAATGGCAGCTATTACTACACCCGTATTTTCCTATAGTGAAGTCGACGAAGACTTTATGACAGCGATGGAAGATTTAAATAAAAGTCTGACTTCAAACTTGGCCTTGAAAGATGTAGCAGCATCTGCCTCTGAAGCGTCAGAAATGCAAAAAATGTTTGATGAAGTCGAGGCATTTTTCCTCAAGAAAGCAGATGCCGCTGATGGCGTGAAATGGGCGCAGGAAAGTCGTGATCTTTCTGCTTTGATTGCAAAGTCAGTCTCAGCCAACGACTTTGACGCCGCTTCGCAAAATGCTGTGGCTTTATCTAAAACCTGCAAAGCTTGCCACAAAATTTATAAAAAGAAGGATTAGCTTTTTAAGCTTGATTCAACCTTTATATTCAATTACTCAAGGAATTTACCCATGAAACGATTACTACTTACGGCCTTGTTGGCTAGCGTGATTTCATTACCAGCCGCTGCTGCGCTTAAAGAAGGTGATAAAGCGCCGGACTTTACCACTCAAGCATCTCTGGATGGCAAGGCTTATACCTTTTCACTCAAAGAAGCGCTGAAAAAAGGGCCGGTTGTCGTGTATTTTTACCCTTCTGCTTACACTGGTGGATGCAATGTTCAAGCGCATACATTTGCCCAGAAGTATGAAAAATTTGCTGCTGCGAAAGCAACAGTCGTCGGCGTGTCGCTGGACAATATTGAGCGACTGAATGAGTTTTCCGCAGACCCTGATTATTGCGCAGGCAAGGTATCGGTTGCTACAGATATTGATGGCAAGATTTCAAAATCTTATGAATTGGCGATACGCGATGCCGTAGCTGGTAAGAAAGACACGCGCGGTAAAGACATCAATCACGGTTATGCAGAACGCACGACTTTCGTGGTGACGCAGGATGGCAAAATTGCCGCGACAATTGGCGGCATTAAACCTGCAGAAAATGTAGGAAAAGCGCTTGAAGTGGTTGAGAAAATAGCGGCAGCAAGCCCAAATAAGGCAATAGGGTCTAAGTAAGTTTGTTTAGAAATTATTTTGCATTATTTAGCATGTTAAGTTTTTTTGTCATTCCAAACGTTATTCCACCTGTCATGGCTGAAACCACATTTGTAGATCAAGAAGATGTTGCCATCCGTTTTGGCGGCGGCAATCTTGAACTGGGTAAAAACAAATCCAAGTCAGAGCTTTGTATTGAGTGCCATGCGAATGCTGATTCCTTAGAAAAATCCGGCATTGGCGTGCCCCAGCTTGCGGGACAATATGCTGGATATTTGTTCAAGCAATTGCGCAATTTTAAATCAGGGGAGCGCAAACACTCTGTGATGAGCAAAATGGTAGAGCACCTTAATGACGAAGACTTAGAGAATATTGCTACGTATTTTGCTAATCAACCCGTTATGCAAGGTAAAGGCAGTAAAACAAACGCAATCGCGCAGAATCTGTTTCTGCGTGGTGATTCAAAACGCAACATCATGTCTTGCAAAAGTTGTCATGGAATGGATGGTAAAGGCAGTCATTCCGCGAATGATATTAACCCTGTCATTGCTGGACAAAGTCAGTTTTACCTACGTGAACAATTACGCAACTGGCGATCTGCGGCACGGACAAATAGCCCTGACCAGGTGATGAATGTGATTGCAAAGTCACTGACAGATACTGAGATAGAAGCATTGGCAGAATATATTTCTGACATGCCATAAACCATATAACTACATAGCGTACCAACGCTTAAAGGAAACAACATGAAAACAAAAAAACCATCACTCATACTTAAACAGTCATGGATTCTAGGCACATTATTTACTTCAGTAACCATTATTGGTGCGCTTCCAGCATTTGCTGAGGAAGCCGTCGCCCCAGCAGTGACGCCACCAATTGCAGGAGTAATCGCTGGCGGTTTAGAGCTAAGGCCGATTAAAAACGGCTTTACAGGAACGGAAGGCCCCATTGCTTTACCAGATGGCAGTGGTTTTATCTTTACTGAAACGCAAGCAAACCGTATTACTAAAATTGGCCTAGATGGCAATACGAGCAATTTCATCGCGGAAAGCAATGGTGCAAATGGCTTAGCGTTTTCAGCCAATGGTGATTTATATGCAGTGCAAACGTTGAAACCTAGCGTAGGCATCATCTACCCAAAAGAGCATGCAAAAGTGTTGGCGAGTCAATTTAACGGTAAGCCATTAAATCGTCCAAATGATCTGGTCATTGATAAAAAAGGCGGTGTGTATTTCACGGATCCTGGCATAAATCCTAAACCGGGAGAAGCCTCAACGGGCCAACCAGCAGTTTACTATATCAAGCCAAGTGGTGAGTTGGTGCAGATTATCACGGACATTCAACGCCCTAACGGCATTCAACTTAGCCCGGATGAGAAAGTTTTATACGTTGCGAATACTTTCGGCGAATATGTGTTTGTTTACGACGTTGCAGAAGATGGCTCCATCGGGCCACGTCATAAATTCGCCTTGCTTGACGGCTATCGTAAAGCCGAAAATGGATTTAGCAGTGGCGCCGATGGCTTGGCGATAGATGCGGAGGGTCGCTTATATGTGGCGACTACTATTGGCATTCAAGTGTTTGATAAGGCCGGCATAGCACTAGGCATTATTGAACTGCCGAAAGCGCCGCAAAACCTTGCTTTTGCAGGTAAAGATAAAAAGACACTTTACGTAGTTGGTCGTGGGGATGCCTATAAAATCCCAATGTTAACGACGGGCTACGCAGGTCGAGTTAAATAAGTAATTAGAAGTCTTGATTGAGAAAATATGACAAAACTACAGATTAAATCCATACAGCTTAAGTCCATTGCTACAGTCATTGTTACAACAGTGCTTATGGTTACATCAACGGCTTCTCTGGCTGAGCAGACACCCAAACCTGAAAAATTGATTCAATGGCGACAGTCCGCCTACCGCATAATTGAATGGAACGTTTCACGTATCAAGTCTTCGATTCAGGGAACTTACAACAAAGCTGAGGTGGTCGCTGCTGCCAATGCAATCGCGGGCATCGCCAATTCAGGATTGCCAGTTTTATTTGTGCCTGGTACGGAAAAAGGCAAGGGTTGGCATGAAACAGCCGCTAACGCAGAGGTGTTTAAAGATAAAGCGAAATTTACAGAACTATCGAATAACTTTAGTAAAGAAGCGACCGAGTTAGCCAAAATAGCGGCGAGTGCTAATGATGCATCGGCTATCAAAGAGCAGTTCGGCAAAGTGACGCGCAGTTGCAAAGCTTGCCATGATGATTTTAAAGGGGATGATTAAGCTAAAAGTTTTTCAAGATGCGAGCCACTATAACTAAACTAAATTTCTTATATGGTAATTATCAGGCGCTGACGGATAATAATATTGGAATTTCGTTCTCTGTAGTAGATGGGGAGAAGCTTAATCTTCAGGAAATTATAGAAATTGACCTTCCTAACTTGGTCGCAAATCAACGAATTGTTAGGGTTCGTGACCAAAAAAATATCTCAGTCAAACTTGGTGCGAATGATCTTCACGACCTCAATCAGCATTCTAGTTATCATGGAGACAGCCGTACGCCATTCAAGCATCGCTTAGAATAAAATACACTATCTATTTAAGAGCCTTCTGTTTGAAAAACAACAGTGGGCTTTTTTGTTGCTGTTTCCCTAACAACAAACCAATGTGCATATTTATTCGATTTATACCCTGTGTTTTCGGTTGTATTTAATATTAGTGATTAAAAACAATATGTTATCTGGTGTTTTTTTGTGATTTTACGCATTATAAAATGTCTGGCACAGGACTTGCAACGCAACTAATAACATTCATATGAATGAATTTTTAATATTTGAGCTAAAGGATTAAAGATGTCAGTAATAACAACAATTACTTCTAAGACAGGTGGTTTAAAGCTGCGCCAGCTTACCGCTATTGCCTTGGCAGTGGCTTCATTTTCAGCCTGGGGACAAGATGCGCCATCACTTGCTGCTTCGACTGAAGTACTTGGTGCAACTCAATTAAAATCGATTGAGTTTTCAGGCGCCGGGCATTGGTACCAATTTGGCCAAGCGCCGAATCCAAGCTCATCTTGGCCGCAATTCAATGTAAGTAGTTATAAAGCCACCATCAATTTTGAAGCACCTGCTGAACGTGTACAGATTACCCGTAAGCAAGCCGTTGAACCTAAACGTGTTCGCCCAGTGCCGGTTGAGCAAAAGCCTGATCAATATGTGAGTGGTAATACGGCTTGGAATTTAGCGCCAGCAGCGGGTGCTGCGCCAGACTCAGCGCCTGTTGCTCAACCACAAGTAGCCGCAGTTGAAGAGCGCGTGTCAGAGATTTGGGCGACACCACAAGGCTTTCTGAAAGCTGCGCAAGCTAACAATGCCACATCGAAAAAAGTAAAAAAAGGCGTGGAAGTTTCATTCACGCAGGGTAAGAATAAGTATGTCGGCATCATCAATGCCAAAAATGAGGTCAGCAATGTCAAGACTTGGATCGATAGCCCAGTGCTAGGCGATACATTGGTTGAGTACAGTTATAGCGATTACAAAGATTACAGCGGCATTTCTTTCCCTTCTAATATCCTCCGCAAACAAGGCGGTTATCCTGTATTGGCTTTAGCGGTTAAATCTGTAACGCCGAATGCTGAGGCAAATATTACGGTACCTGCCGAGTTAAGCCAGGCGGACACATCAATTAAAGTGACATCTGATCCGCTTGTGCCGGGAGTGTTCTACTTGAAAGGCGGCACCCACCATAGCGTGGCGATTGAGCAGGCAAACCAAATCATTCTGGTTGAAGCGCCTTTAAATGAAGCGCGCTCAGAAGCGGTGATTGCCAAGGTGAAAGAAATCATCCCGAACAAGCCCATCACTTTTTTAGTGAATACACATCATCACTTTGACCATTCTGGCGGCTTGCGTACTTATGTGGATGAAGGCGCAACGATTGTGACGCATAAACTCAATGAGCCATATTACAAAAAAATCTGGGCCAATGCGCATACGCTTAGTCCTGATCGCTTGGCCGCTTCTCATAAACCTGCAAAGTTTAAAACCTTTTCAGACAAGCTAGTGTTGCCAGATGCAGCCCATCCTGTAGAGATTTATACCATCGCTGGTAATACGCATAATGATGCTTTCGCATTGGTTTATTTGCCAAATGACAAAGTGCTGGTTGAAGCGGATGCCTATACGCCACCTGCAGCTGGTGCGCCCTTGCCTACTAGCGTAAACCCTTACACGGCTAATCTGTATGACAATATCAAGCGTCTCAAGTTGAATGTTGAGCAGATTGCTGCGTTACATGGCCCACGTGTCACCAAGTTGGAAGATATAGAAGCAGCAATCGGTATCAAGCCACAGACAGCTAGCAATAATTAATCTTTTTTTAAAATTAACTGAGTGCCTAAATCTTATTAGGCACTCAGTTTTTTTATTCACGCTAACCAGATTTGTTATAGCAAAAACAAAATTTAAACGATGACCGTTAACGCATCTCCATCGCGTTTAGACCAGGCTTTGGCTTATCACCAAAACGGTCATTGGTCACAGGCATTGGATTTGTATCAACAAGTCTTGGCCGATCATCCACATCAGGCAAATGTCCTCAACAATGTCGGCATTATTTTGCAACAAATTAAACGCAACGATGATGCTCTAACCTACTTTGAGCTCGCTTTGGCGATTGAACCTGATCATCCGCCATCATTATTCAATCGCGGTAATGTATTGCGTAGCTTAAATCGCCCTCAAGATGCCGTGCATAGCTATGACCAAGTGTTGCAAACGATGCCGAATCACCCTGAGGTATTGAATAACAAAGGCAATGCATTGCGTGCGCTCAACCGATTGGATGATGCCCAAGAAAATTATCAGCTTGCTTTAACTCATGCGCCCGATTATGCAGATGCACGCTGGAATGCTGGCTTATGCTTTTTACTTGCCGGTCACTATCAACCGGGCTGGCAGGAGTACGAATGGCGCTGGGCGTCTGAGCTTCACGCAGAAAAACATTTGTTTACACAGTCCTTATGGGACGGCACAGACTCTTTGCAGGGTAAAACTATCTTATTGCATGCCGAACAGGGGCTTGGCGATACATTACAGTTTTGCCGCTATGCCAGTTTAGTCAAAACGCTGGGAGCGACTGTGGTGCTAGAAGTACAACCGCAACTGGTTAATTTGATAAGAACTTTAAAAGGTGTCGATCTGCTTATCGCACGTGGTCATTCACTGCCGAAATTTGATTACCATTGCCCATTACTCAGCTTGCCCAAAGCATTTGCTACCAAGTTAGATACTATCCCTCATACGTCAGCTTATATTGCGATTGATGCTAAAAAAGTACGTGCATGGCGGAATAAGCTGGGCGGGACTGGGCTGGTCAATCAATCAAAATCGCGTGTAGGTTTGATATGGGCAGGCAGTGCGACGCATTCGAATGATCATAATCGTTCTATAGCCTTACAAGAGCTCGCGTCAATAGTGGACCAAAATGCAGATTTTTATGGGCTACAAAAAAAGTTGCGGGAAGGGGATGCAGAATTCTTTCATCAGCATCCCCAAATAAAATATCTGGGTGGACATATAAAAGATTTCACAGATACCGCAGCAATCATCACTTTAATGGATGTGGTTATTACAGTAGATACCGCTGTTGCGCATCTGGCTGGCGCCATGGGCAAGCCAGTCTGGATATTGTTGCCTTACAGCCCTGATTGGCGCTGGCTCTTAGGTCGTAGCGACAGCCCTTGGTATCCAACAGCAAGGTTATTCAGGCAAACAGCTATTGGTGATTGGTCATCGGTGTTGCAAGAAGTCAAACAGGCTTTGCAAAAGGCTTAAGGCTAATCGACAGACTTAACCGTTTTTTTAGTATCGTTTTGCGAGTTTTGAACAGGTAGCGTGTTTTGCCAACCGCCACCGAGTGATTTGATCAAAAACACCGCATTGACTAATTGCTGGCCTCTGACGACTTGAAGCTGACGTTGATTATCTAGTAGAACCTGGCGCGCGCTGATGAGTTCCAGCACACTGGCAATACCGCCTTTGTAGCGATCATCAATCATCTCAGCTGCTTTAGCTGAAGCAGCTTCCGCAGCTTGTAAATCACGCAGCGAATCAGTCAAAGAGCGCCCGGTACTAAGCCCGTCTTCCACTTCCTGCAAGGCGTTTAATACGGTTTGCCTATATTCCGCTGAGGCCAGTTCATGGCCGGCTTTGGCAAATTCAATCTGGGCTTGATTACGACCACTATCAAATATGGTCTGCGCCAGACTAATACCCAAAGACCACACAACGCTAGGTGCATCGAATAGATTTGCTGCGGTGGTGCTTTGCCAACCGCGTGTGGCACTCAAACGTAATGATGGGTACCAGGCTGCTTTGGCAACGCCAATTTGGATGTTAGCTATGGCGACCGCGCGTTCTGTCGCGGCAACATCTGGACGTCTTTCCAACGCGTCAGCGGGTAATCCAATCGGTATTTCTGGGATCGCCGTCGGTAAGTTGCCATTGATCACTTTGAAATTGTTCACAGTTGAACCAGTCAAGGTAGCGAGTGCATGTAGCGTGATATCCCGCTGACGTTGCGTAAGGCTGAGTTGTGCCTGAGTCTTGCTTAACAAAGCTTGTTGCTGGATCGTGTCTAGCCCGGTAGCAACGCCATCTTCATGTCTTGTCTTGGCAAACTTTACAGCTTTAGTTTGCAGCTCGATGCTTTGTTTCAAAATATCCAGTTCGGACTCTAGTTCACGCAGATTAAAGTAGTTGCTGGCTACATCGGCAGTGAGTACTAACTTCAGATTCTCAAAATCTGCTTGGGATTGCTGTAATGAAGTTTTTGCCGACTCAATGTCATGGGCAATGCGGCCGAATAGATCCACTTCATATCCAGCGACGAATACAGGATTGATATTTTGCTGAATATTGGCAGAAACGGATGCGTTTCTTGCGTTATTTGGGCGATTGGCAGATGGCTGGGTGCGACTGGCTGTTGCCGCGAAATCCAGAGATGGGTATAACGCTGCTTGCGAAACGCGGGAAAGCGCACGGGCTTGTTGCACACTGGCAAAGGCAGCTTTCAAACTTTGATTATGTGCAATAGCTGCCTGCGATAATCGAGTCAATTCTGCATCATTGAAAAGTAGCCACCACTCGCCTTTTGGAACGCTATCTTGGGGTGTGGCTGGTCGCCAGCCTTCTTGCCAAGTAACGGGCAAATCAATCGCGGGTTTATGGTAAATCTGCCAAGGAGAGCAAGCGACCAGGCTCATACTGAGCAGGCTTAAACTTAAGCTCTTTTTGAATGCTAAGCTCATGGTTTTGCTGTTCCATCAGGCGATGGGTTCTTTTCACTGGGGTTTTTAATATTCTCGGCTACTTTTTTCTGGCTTTTATCGTCCGGGTCTTTCAAGGTGATTAAAGTTGGGATCACCTTTTCGCCTTCTTCAAGCAATTCGGACGGGCTTAATATCAACGTGTCGCCTGACGATATGCCATCAATGATCTCTATGGTTTTCCCCAAATCGCGTCCTATTTTCACGTTTTGGAACCTGACTTTATTCTCTTTATCAACGATAACGACATATGGGTCGTTTTTACTGATCACCAAAGCGCTAGGCGGAATGATTTGAGCGGGAATCGCCTTGACTAAGTTAATGCTAACTTCGGCATAGGCTCCGGGAATCAGTTTGCGGTCCGGGTTATCCAAAACGATTTCTATCTGGCGCGAACGTGTGACAGGGTCAATGGCGCCTGATAAGTGTTCGATTCTGCCCTTGAATTTTTCACTTAGGCCGCTCACGGAAACATCTACTTCCTGATTGGACTTGATTTCGCTGGCATATACTTGGGGAACCCACAGGCTTAATCGCAGCTTATCTATCTGGGTGAGCGCAAATAACTCTTTGCTGTTAGGTGTAATCAGATCACCAATATCAATGCTGCGCCTGGTAATGACGCCGGAAAACGGTGCGACGATATGACGAAATGATTGTAGTTGTTCAAGTCTATTGATATTGGCTTCCACCATAGTCAGCTCGTTAAGCGCTTGTTGGTAGATACTGCGTTTCTCTTCAAGCTCTTGTTGCGGTACAGAATCATGGTCGCGTAAAGTTTGCCAGCGCTCTTGGGTGAGCTTTGCCAACGCTAAGCGCGTCTTGACCAATTCACGTGAGGCTGTGGCTTGTGCGAGTTCTTGGGTCTGTTCTGGAGTTTCTAATTTAGCGAGTAATTCACCTTTCTTGACCGTATCCCCTATGGTTTTATACCAAGCGCTGAGGTAACCATTGCTGCGGGAAAAGACCACAGATTCACTATAACCGCGCAAACTGGCAGGTAACATTAAAGTGGTTTTGAGTTTATCGGTTTTGGGGTACGTCACATTAACGCTGCGGATTAGATTTTCTTGAGTATGTTGTTGCAAGGCATTGACAGCCTTGGCATTGGCAAGAAAGCGTAATCCGCCGCTGGCAATCAGCACAATGACAAACCCAAAACCCAGCCAAGCAGCGATGCGTAGGGGATGACGTTTGGAAGTGGATTTCTGAGCAAGAATGTTGGGAGCTATATCAGTCATAGTATTTTCAATGGCCAGATGTTAATGGATTGGGTAAATTCGCCGCATGCGACGAAAGTTGTGACGAATGGTCGTGACTATGTTTAGACCGTCTATGTAAAGCAGCAAAGACGATAGGCACAAAAATCAATGTGGAAATGGTGGCAAACAATAAACCGCCGATAACCGCTTTGCCGAGCGGCGCGTTTTGTTCTGCACCTTCGCCAACGCCGATGGCCATGGGTAACATCCCCACGATCATCGCAAAAGCCGTCATCAACACAGGGCGCAACCGTGTTGAACCGGCTTCCAGTGCCGCGATTACGGCTGTGGTGCCTTTTTGTAATTGGGTGCGGGCAAATGAGACCACCAAAATACTATTAGCAGTCGCCACGCCCATAGTCATGATGATGCCGGTCAAGGCTGGTACGCTTAATGTGGTGCCAGTTAGATAAAGCGTCCACGCGATACCGGCCAGTGCTGCCGGAAGCGCACTGATAATGATGAGCGGATCTAGCCAAGATTGGAAATTGATCACAATGAGTAGATAAACCAGCAGAATAGCGACAGCTAGACCTGTAGCCAATCCAGTAAAGGAATCGTTGAGGGTTTCAACTTGTCCGCGAAGTGCTATTTCTGCGCCTCTGGGTAGTTGGCCTCTAGTTTCTTCCACCAATCGTTCAAGGTCGCGGCTTACTGAACCCAAGTCACGATCTTGCACGTTTGCGTAGATATTAAACACATTGTTGCTGTTGTAATGGGTGACCGCTGGTTGCTGGTAAGAACGTTTCACTGTGACCAGATTACCCAGTAATTGGGTATTGTTGCTGCCGTTAGCAGTTCCTACCGGAGTGCGCAGGAGTGCATCCAGATTGTTCAATACAAGCTCGTTACTTTTCACGCCGATATTGACAGAGTTACCGTTGGCCGGATTCAGCCAATAACTTGGGGCGGTTTGCATACTGCCGCTTAAGGATATTAATAGGTTTTGCGCTACATCCCTGGCGGAAAGTCCCAGCTGATTAAGTTGTGTGCGATTCATCTCCAGATCGAGTGTAGGCTTGCTCCAGCGCTGGTAAACGTGGGCATCCACAATACCGGGAATCTGTCGTACCTTATTATTAAGTGCGACAAGAAGCGGCGTGATTTCTTCAGGTTTACCATTCATGATTTGAATGTCAATCGGCGCCGGGATGCCAAAATTCAATGTCTGACTGATCTGGTCGGCTGGCTGGAAAAAGAACTCAATCCCAGGAAAGCGTTTCGGTAGTACCGACCGCAGTTTGCTGATATATTGAGCGCTAGAATCACGATGGCCCGCTTTCAGAGAAATCATAATCTCCGTATCCGCTGTTTCTACAGTGCCAGAGTTACCAAATAACGTATTGCGGGTACTGTAAGGGCCACCGATAATGTCCAGCACTTCCCCGATTTGGTCTTGCGGTATGTGTTCACGGATGACGCCCTCAACTGCATTGACCAGCTTGGGCATTTCTTCTATCCGCACACCTGAGGTGGCGCGCAAATGTAAACGAATTTGCCCGGCATCCACGGGGGGGAATAAATCTTGTCCAAGCAAAGGGTACAAGCCAAGTGAGAGCAGGCAGAATAGCAAGAAGCCTGCGCCAAATAGTTTACGGCGGTTTAACAAGCCAGCGAGCAGGGAAACATACTGCTGACGCAACAATTCAAATCCACGATTGAATCGTTGATGTATGCTTGAAAACCAGCCTTGAACCTTAGCCTTACCCTGACTTAGGCCATGATCATGCTCATGATTGGCCAGCAGGTACATGGCCAAGGTAGGAACCAACGTACGCGAAATGATGTAAGACGCCAGCATGGCAAATACCACCGCTTCTGCAAGCGGCACGAACAAAAAGTGTGCGACGCCACTTAAAAAGAACATGGGGACGAATACGATACAGATACACAACGTGGAAACGAATGCAGGCACTGCGATTTCCGCTGCACCGTCCATAATGGCCTGATGTATCGGCTTGCCCATCGCCATATGGCGTTCTATATTCTCAATCTCTACCGTAGCATCATCTACCAATATGCCCACGGCAAGTGCCAGCCCACCTAAGGTCATCAAGTTGATGGTTTCACCAATCAGGTATAGCACGATGAGTGAACACATGATGGATAACGGAATGGAAACGGCGATGATGCAGGTACTACGCCAGCTGCCAAGAAATAGCAGAATCAAAGCAGCTGTCAAACTAGCCGCGATCAGGCCTTCATGCAACACGTTATCTACGGCAGCTTTTACAAATAGCGATTGATCGAACATCAGTTTTAAATCAATCCCTTGCGGCATTTGGTCGAGAATTTTGGGGATAGATTCTTTGACATGAGCCACCACTTCCAGCGTTGAGATGTCGCCTATTTTAAATACCGAAGTGAGCACGCCGCGCTCGCCATTTTGTCGTGCAATAGTGGTCTGTGCTCCAGCTCCATCGCGCACTTGAGCTACATCGCGGACAAATATAGTATTGCCGTTGATCGTGGTCACAGGTAAATCAGCAATCGAAGCAATTTTGGCGATAGAACCGTTCAAGGTGACATCCAGCTCAGTGTCTCCTAACTTAATAGAGCCAGTAGGCAAAATCATATTCTGGGCGGCCATGGTATTGACCAGATCGACTGGGCTCAAACCATCTGCTAACAGTGCGGTGCTGTCTAAATCGACTGATATCTGGCGGTCTTTGGTGCCATATGGACGTGTGAGCGCCAAGCCTTTTTTGGATTGCAAAACGTTACGCAAAACATTGCCACTTAAATCAGCAACTTCGGTTTCCGGGATCGTTTTACTCGATAATCCAATCTGCAGAAGCGGCAAATCTGATGCTGAGTATTGAATAATTTGCGGCGGGTTAATCCCTGGAGGCAGCGAACGAAATACAGAGTTACTGCTTGCCATCACTTGTGCAAGTGCGGTTCTGATATCGGTACCTTGATGAAAGAATATTTTAATGATTGAGGCTCCAGAGAAAGAAACCGACTCAATATGTTCAATACCATCAATCAGGCTCATCGATCGCTCAACCTGCCCAGCAATACGGTCCGCCATTTCCTTGGAGGTCATGCCTCTGTATTCCCAAATCATGGCGACGACTGGAATATTGATATTGGGGAAGATGTCTGTCGACATGTTGCGCAGTACATACAGGTTAGACAGGACGACGAGTAAAGCAGCCACTACAAAAGTATAAGGGCGGCGAAGTGCAATGCTAACTATCCACATATGGGGAGGAACTCCAGGTATTTCCGTATAGATGTCAGGAATGAATTTTTTTAATGAATCCAGACAAAGGTTGCACTATTGGCTGTACTTATCGAAAACTACAAAACCCCACATAAGAACAGCAATACCTAAATGCAAAAACCATACCAAGCGAAATTGCCTCAATTAGTCCTAAATCAGCTGTTTTTCGAAACAAACTTGCTGAATTTTGTGCACATGATGATGACTGCTGTTGTATGGCAAACAGTTGAGTGTTTTGTTAAACATGGAAATTGCAAAAGAAAAGGGACTTGAGGAAATCCCCCAAGTCCCTAAAAGAGCAACTTAATATTAGATTTGGTATTAGATTCTGGCGCAGCAAGCGGACTACAATTTGCCGCTGAAACTTACACCAATCCAGCGTGGATAAGGAAACGGCGCATAACTGGTCCAACCTTCTTCATGCTCACGGTTATCGAATATATTGCGTCCCACCAGACTCAAGTCAAAATTATTCTTAAACGTAAGACCGATTGAGGCATCGGTACGACTGTAGGCATCTACCCAGCCATAGCTCGAAAGCGTATCGGTGTTGTTATAACGGCTGTTGAAATTGGTGTTGAAGCTGGTATGGAATATCTTGTCGACGATTGGGCGACGGTATTCAGCGCCTAGATTGAAGGTCCATTTTGAAACGCCTGGCAGAGTATCGCCAGTCTGGCTGATAAAGTTTGGCGCTAAGTATGTCAACTCATCCGGCTTCGCAGCATTGTCAAAATCGGCGTAGCGCGCATCCGTATAAGCCAAGCCAAAGCGCACGGTTGTGTAATCAATACCCGAATAGAACGCGTCTAGCTCGAACCCTTTTGCTTTCACGCGTTTAACGTTACCTTGCACGCTTAAGTAAGCCAGCGGATTTGGTTGGTTTGTAGCAATATTGGTGGCGGTGGTAAATTCGTCAACTGCACGTATGGTCGATTGATAATCGCGAATATCTTGATAATAAACATCCGCATTGAGTGTTAACGTCTTGTCGAGCAGCTCCGATTTCAGACCCAGTTCAAAAGCATTAGTTTTTTCAGGTTTAACGTTTGCCTTGACGAAATTGACGTTGAGTGCGGAACCAGATTTTTCACCATATTGCCAAGAGGTATATGCAGTGAAGTTTTCGTTGATCTTATAGCTAGGGCTAACCAATGAGGTGAACAATACATCGCGATAACTGCTCTTGACGCCGTTGCTGAGCGTACCGATTTGCCCTGCGCGGAGGGTTTTAGCATTAGCTATCTGCAGTTTCTGATCGGTTGATAATGCGCCATAGTTAGCTGCACCGAAATACTTGGCCGCCACAGCGTCTGCCATTGCCAACTGCGCAGGCGTATTTGCGCCCAAGTTGCCAGAGCCATCAGATGCGAAACCTCCAGTGGCTACGCCGCGCACGGATACTGGGTTAAGCGCAGCGCCTATGCCATTGGAAGCCAAAATCTTCGTATCTTCGGTGGTGCGATCCTCATGCGTGATGCGAAGCCCGGTCAGCAGATTCACGTCTTCGGTCAAATGCCAGTTGATCTGGCCATAAACCGCGTTGCTATTGGTATCTACCTTCGTGTCTGCCTTAGTATAGCCGTCGTCCAAAGAGTCCTTGAGCAGAGCCAAACCCGAGCCGCGATTCACGCCAGCGTTTCTATCAAGCGCGTTGTATTGAGCCTCGTTGGCAAACCAGGCGCCTGCATCTGCGCCCCAGCCTGTTTTGGACGAGATAGTGTCTTCGGTGCGCAGTGCATAGATGCCAGCGCGGTAATCGAACAGCTCGCCGGGCTTGGAATCTATACGGAATTCCTGACTGTATTGGCGATAATCGACACCGCCGCCGCCATTAAGATTGATATCGAATGGTGTGCCTTCATCGTTGTGGGCATCAAAGCTATAGCTGCGCCATGCCGTGATCGAAGTCAGCGTATTGTTCTCGAAGTCGTAATTAACCTCGGCTGAAGCGCCTTTGTTAGTGACAGTCTGTCCCTGATTTTCATTTTGTAATAGCTTTTTGCTGACATAGTCATTGTAGTCATAAATCTTGTTGGTACGGCCATCGGCGCTGAAACTGCGTCCTACAAACCAGTCGCGCGCGCCCACGAAGGTTGTGGGGCTGTTGGGGTTGGTCGCGACGGTGGGTCTGATATATCCGGCCAGTTTGGCTTTGGCGGTGGTGCCTCTAGGATCACTGTATAAACCGTTATCGTATTTCAGTGGCTGGTCGTGGCGGAAGGTCAGGCCGTTTTCTACCTGCGGCGCTTTAGGTTCTAGATCAAAACTGAAACGTGCGGTCAATTCTGGTGTGGGTGTTAACAGGAATTGCGCGCGCCCTGCCAATCGGTTTCTGTTATAGAAGCTGTAGTTCTTGTCGTATTCGCTGTCATAAAAGCCGCGTCCGCGGTCGGCGATGAAAGAACCGCGCCATGCCAGCAAATCTTCGACCACTGTGCCGCCAAGGTTAGCTTTGGCGACTAGAGCATCACGCTGGCCGTAAGTCAGCGAGAAATCTGCAGTAGGCACAAATGATGGGCGTCGTGTATTGATGCTGACAAGGCCGGTACTACCGCCCTTACCACCCGCCGTACCCTGCGGGCCTCGCAAAACGGTCACTGATTCAACGTCAAAAAAGTCAAAGTTGCCTAACTGTGTGAGTCCATAGCTAACGCCATCAACATCAAGGCCAACGCTTGGATCTTGCGTTTCTGTAAATGAGCGTTTACCCAGACCACGAATCGATAAAGATCCGCCACGCGTATTGTTCTGATTAAATTGAATGCCAGCGGTACGGCGCGTGATAGAGCCAAGATCTAGTGCCAACTCGCGGTTTAGTTCGGCGCCTGATAATACCGAAGCCGATTGCGGCACATCATGCAATTTTTCAAGTTTACTGCGGCTACGTACCACAACGGCATCCAAATTATTGGCTTCTTCTGGAGGCGGAGCTGCAGCTGTATTGTTTTCAGTTGCATTACCAGCGGGCGCGGCGCCTGCCGCTGTTTCATTACTGGCAGGCGCCGCAGTATTTTTTTGCGCAGCTAATTCCTGCTCCGATTTTTGCAATGCCTGTTTTAAACGCGTAATTTCGGCTTGCAATTCATCGACCACTTTGTCATCCGCAGCATACACGGGGTTAGCACTAAAAATGCTCAAAGCAGTAGCAATTGCAATCGTCACTTTAGACGGTCGAAAAGGTAAACGATTGGCTGGTGGTGAGTCGCTATTTTGCGATTGTTTAAAGCTCATTTTTACAAACTCCCTAATTTTTTGATGGACTACATGGACGGTCTCTTCTGGCAAAGAGCATGCCAGCAGGCAAAAAAATTAAAAAAATGGGGGTCGATAAAGTTGTTAGAACTAATATCCAAGGCTTTTGTAGGGCGTTTAATTATTTTTTGAAAGAGCTTGGATGAGGTAAATAAAGTGGCGCTAAATGTTGCAGCATCATCAGCGTTTTGAAACACTGCTGCTGTGAATGGGACATAAGTCGGCATTAATTTTGTCAAGATTGGAAAGGATTCTCGCTAGATAAAAAAGATGTTTTTGAACAAACAACAAAAAGGAATAAGCAAATAACTATTAATAATTAAGAGTTATGATAATTAGTTGTTATATTAGGAAAAATTATAAAGAGGTGATTGTTTTTAGCTCAGTTGACTGTACGAGATTAAACAATTTGCTGTTGCTAATTAAGCAAATCATCATAAAAAAGAGCAGAAAAATAGGTAACTAGTTGATTTTAAAGGGTGGCATAGTAATTGCATTTAAAATCGATTGGTGTTGGCTAGTTTGCGAGATTAAGTGGGCATTGCAAAGTGCAACATGCTCAATTTTAAAGTCCAGACTTAACACTTAAAATCTCTCAAAATAATTATCAAGGAATTAACTGTGAATAAATTAGTTAAACAAATCGTGTTAGGCGCATTTGCATTAACAGCAACATTGACGATGGTAAGTGCAGCGTTTGCTGCAGAACCTAAACCAGAAGA
Source organism: Methylotenera versatilis 79 (assembly GCF_000384375.1). Classification (NCBI taxonomy): domain Bacteria; kingdom Pseudomonadati; phylum Pseudomonadota; class Betaproteobacteria; order Nitrosomonadales; family Methylophilaceae; genus Methylotenera; species Methylotenera versatilis. The sequence continues at coordinate 873,354 of NZ_ARVX01000001.1, forward strand.
GGAAGTGCGTTATCGCCAATCTGTGTTTAATGTCATTGGGCGTAACTTTTCTGTTCTTGGTGCTATTGCAAAAGGCGAGCGTCCATATGACCAAGCCTTGGCACAAAAATCTGCCAACATCGTAGAAGCGTTATCTACGTTACCGTTTGGTTCATTCGGCCCTGGTACAGACATTGGTACTCATAAGTCAGATCCCAAAATTTGGAAAGAGAATGCTAAATTTAAAGAAGCTGCAGACAAATTCCAGTTCGAAGCTGCCAAGTTACCAGCTGCCGCTAAAGACCTTGATACGCTGAAGCTTCAAGTGGGCGCAGTAGGTAAAACTTGTAAAGCTTGCCATGATGATTACCGCGTAAAAGATAAGAAGTAATTTTGACAAGAAATAATGACTAGAGATTAAGTTGGATAAGCTAAAGATGACCTGTCAGTTAATCATGAATAATTAGTTGGATCGTGACATGTGCTGCAAAAATGGCGCTGATGTTAGCGCCATTTTTTTGAACCATTATTTTCAATCATATTAATAAGCTTATTCAGTAGGTTTTTATGTCTTCCACCCAAAATGTGTCGTTAACTCAACATCTGACAACTCAAAACCTGGTCACTCAAAACATCAGTTGCGTTCGCGGTGACCGCATTTTGTTTAAAGAGGTCAACCTGCACTTACAAGCCGGCAGTTTGCTTTATATCTTGGGTGAGAATGGCACAGGCAAAAGTAGTCTGCTCAGAGTACTGACCGGACTGTTGCAACCGGAATCCGGAGTTGTTTTATGGAATGAGCGGAACATCCAACGGCGTGCCGAAGCTTTTCAATCGCAATTGCTGTATATCGGACACTTGAACGCGATCAAAGAAGACTTGAGTGCCCACGAAAATTTGTTGTTTTCTTCCAACATTAACCAGCAGGAAATTCAGTCTAACTTAGCTTCAAATCAGGTACTCCAAGCTTTACAAGCTGTTGGGCTGCAGCGTCAGGCGTATTTACCTACTCGTTATCTTTCTCAAGGGCAGAAGCGCCGTGTGGCATTGGCGCGTTTATGGTTAGACGCTATTGCTACATCTGTTGCAAATATTCACACGCCTGCCAAATTGTGGATACTTGATGAACCCTTCGCCTCGCTGGATACCGAAATGTCCGGTTTGTTAGCAGGTCGAATCAGTCAACATCTTGCAAAAGGTGGCATGGTCATCCTCACTACGCATCAACCTGTGGATATTGCTTCCGATGACATCCAAATCTATAGGCTACATTAGTGAGCACTGGCTTTATTTCCATTATTCAGCGCGACCTTTTGCAGGCGTTTCGCAACCGTTCGGATATCGCCACGACGGTGTTCTTTTTTGTGATGGTAGCTAGTTTGTTTCCTTTGGCCGTGAGTCCTGATCCTGCCATTTTGCGCCAGTTAGGTCCGGGCGTACTCTGGGTGGCAGCGTTATTGGCATGTATGCTTTCTTTATCCAGGCTATTTGCTTCTGATTATGCCGATGGCACGCTTGAGCAACTGGTCATTTCTCCACATAGCCTTAGCCTGTTGACCTTGGGCAAAATCGTGGCGCATTGGCTGGTGTCTGGCTTACCTGTGGTATTGCTCTCACCATTATTAGCCTTGCAGTACGGCATGCACAGTCAAAGTTTGTGGATATTGGCGTTGTCCTTATTGTTAGGCACACCTGCTTTAAGCCTGATTGGGGCTATCGGTGCTGCATTAACGTTGGGAGTACGAGGTAGCGGCTTGCTGATCGCGCTATTGGTGTTGCCACTTTATATACCTATTCTCATTTTTGGCGCTGGCGCGGTAACGGCTAGTCAAACTGGTATTAGTGCAGAGGCGAATCTGTCGCTTTTGGCGGCTAGCACTTTATTGGCGCTGCTATTAGCGCCTTTTGCCAGCGCAACCGCCTTACGCATCGCAGTTGAATAACAATATAAACGATACGGAAACTATTTATGACGTTTGGGATTAATTGGTACAAATATGCATCGCCCGCGGCTTTTTATCCGTTGGCAGGCAAGCTGGTACCTTGGTTTTATGGATTAGCTTCTTTGCTATTGGTTGCGGGTCTTTATATCAGCTTCGCAGTTGCGCCTACCGATTTTCAGCAAGGCGAAGCTTACCGCATCATCTTTATCCATGTGCCGGCAGCTTGGATGTCGATGCTTATCTATCTGGTTATGGCGGCTTGGGCAGGTATAGGTCTGGCGCTAAATGCAAAACTATCCGCCATGATGGCGCAAGCACTTGCACCTACTGGTGCGCTGTTTACAGTGATTGCTTTAGTCACAGGCTCATTATGGGGAAAACCGATGTGGGGTGCATGGTGGGTATGGGATGCACGCCTGACTTCAGAGCTTATTCTGCTATTTCTCTATATTGGGTTCATCGCCTTGCAGGCCGCGATTGATGACCCGCGTCGCGCTGATCGTGCTGGCGCACTATTAGCTTTGGTTGGCGCTATCAATATACCTATTATTTATTTTTCCGTACGCTGGTGGAATACCTTGCATCAAGGCGCTTCTGTCAGCGTGACGACTGCGCCAAAAATGGCCTCTATCATGCTCACTGGTATGTTGCTGATGACACTGGCGTGTTGGATGTATGCGATTGCGGTGGCGCTTAGTCGCTTGCGTAGCATCATCCTTGAGCGCGAACGCCGTGCCGATTGGGTGCAGCCATTAAGTGAGGTCAATTAATCATGCATTGGAAGACACTCGGTGAATTCTTAGCCATGGGCGGCTACGCCTTTTATGTGTGGGGATCATTCGGTTTGACGGCGCTGCTTGCAATATGGGAACTCTTATCTCTGAGCCATCGCCGTCATAAAGCGATTCAACTAATCAAGCAGCAGATAGCATCGAATTAAATTGGAAAATGAAAGATATCAATGAAAGCAAGACATAAACGATTAGCCTGGATAAGCGGGGGTTTGCTTATCGTCGCCTTAGCCGCAGCCCTCATCCTCAATGCTTTTCGTAGCAATATGGTGTTTTTCTACACGCCAACTCAGGTCGCCAATGGCGAAGTGCCAAAAAACACTAGCTTTCGAATAGGTGGTTTGGTAGAGCAAGGTAGTGTGCAGCATGACCAAGATGGCTTGACCGTACATTTTGCGGTGACGGATTTAGCGAAACGTACTGCCGTGCGCTATCAAGGCATTTTGCCGGATTTGTTTAAAGAAGGAAAAGGCGTCGTCGCGCAAGGCAAGCTAGATGCCGCAGGTCAATTCACAGCCAGCGAAGTGCTGGCAAAACATGATGAGAACTATATGCCACCTGAAGCCGCTGAGGCATTGAAACGCGCGCAAGAAGCTGGGTCAGCAAATAGCTCATTCAATACAAGAAAAGACACAGAACAAATCATAGAAAAAAAGGATAAGTCGTGATTCCGGAAATAGGTCATTTTGCATTGATTCTGGCACTTCTGGTGGCTGTGTTACAAGGCGTTTTTCCTATTTGGGGAGCAGCTAAAGGCAATGTCGCCTGGATGGCGTTAGCAAAACCCGCAGCACGCACCCAATTTTTATTGGTGGCAGTTGCTTTTGTATCACTCGCCTACACTTTTGCCGTTAAGGATTATTCTGTTCTTTACGTGGCATCCAATTCCAACTCAAAACTGCCTTTGCAATACCGTGTGGCAGCATTGTGGGGTGGGCATGAGGGCTCATTATTGCTTTGGGCATTTATTTTGAATGTATGGACAGTCGCCGTCACCTTCTTTTCCAAGCATTTGCCACCAATCACACGTGCCAGAATTCTGGGTGTGATGGGTCTAATCAGTGTCGGCTTCTTACTGTTCCTACTGACGATATCCAATCCTTTTGAGCGTTTAATACCGGCAGCGATTGATGGTCGCGACCTGAACCCTTTGTTACAAGATCCTGGCATGGTGTTTCATCCTCCTATGCTTTACATGGGCTATGTGGGCTTTTCCGTGGCGTTTGCTTTTGCTATTGCGGCATTATTGGGGGGAGAGCTGGACGCAGCATGGGCGCGCTGGTCACGTCCTTGGACGACTATGGCATGGGTTTTCCTGACTATCGGCATTATGGCCGGCAGTAACTGGGCTTACTATGAGCTTGGCTGGGGTGGTTGGTGGTTCTGGGATGCGGTTGAAAACGCGTCTTTCATGCCTTGGCTGGTCGGCACAGCACTCATTCATTCATTGGCCGTCACCGAAAAACGCGGCAGCTTTAAAGCATGGACGGTATTGCTGGCGATAAGTGCTTTTTCACTGAGTTTGTTAGGGACGTTTCTCGTGCGCTCAGGTGTGCTGACTTCAGTACATGCATTTGCTACCGATCCGGAGCGCGGCTTGTTTATATTGGCCTTTCTCGTCATTGTCATCGGTGGCTCACTGGCCTTGTTTGCCTGGCGCGCAAGCAGCGTGGGCAAAGGCGGCGCGTTTGATCTGCTATCCCGCGAGAGCTTTTTACTCGGGAACAACGTGTTGCTCGTAGTGGCAGCTGGTTCAGTATTATTAGGCACGCTGTATCCACTTTTTTTGGATACACTTGGCTTAGGCAAGATTTCTGTAGGCCCACCTTATTTTGACAGTGTGTTTGCACCGTTAATGGCACCAGCGGTTTTTTTGATGGGAGTCGGGCCAATAGCGCGCTGGAAAAAAGCTGAATTGCCAGAACTGGCTTTACGTTTGCGCTGGGCATTCTTCATCAGCCTGGCAACAGCAGCTTTATTGCCTTTATGGCTTGGGCACTGGGCGCCTATGATAGGTCTGGGTTTATTTTTGGCGGCTTGGGTATTGCTCGTTTCATTGCAAACCTTGCGCGAACGCTTGACGGCAAATCATCAGTCAGTGCTAACGCGTATTCGCAGTGTACCGCTAGCGTGGTGGGGTATGTGGTTTGCGCATCTTGGCATCGGCATCTTTATTTTGGGTGTCACTATCGTTAAGGGTTTTGAAACCGAAACAGCGGTGCGTATGAAAATCGGCGATGTTGCCCATCTGTCAGGTTTTGCGTTTACTTTTGAAGGCGTGCAAAACATTGAAGGACCCAATTATATAGCCGCTCAGGGCGCGATCAAGGTCACTAAAAACGGCAAAGCAATCGCAACGCTAAAGCCTTCCAAACGAATCTACATCGTGCAGAATATGCCGATGTCCGAAGCGGGAATTGCGGCCAGTATCACAGGCGATGTGTACGCATCGCTGGGTGAAAAGTTGCAGGATGGTACTTGGAGTGTACGCATTTATTACAAACCTATGGTGGATTGGATTTGGGGCGGTTGCGCGTTGATGGCGCTTGGTGGTTTACTGGCATTAAGTGACCGTCGCTATCGTGCTAGCAAACATAAAGCAGCTAGTAAGCTTGTGCCAAAAGGCGTGACTGCATGAAGCGCCTGTTGATTCTGGGGCCGCTGATATTATTTGTCGTATTAGTGGGCTTTTTGGCAGTGGGTTTACAGCATGATCCCAGCGATGTGCCTTCGCCGCTAGTGGGTAAACCTGCACCACAATTCTCTTTACCACGGCTGGATGATGCGCAGCAATCGTTCTCCCCTAAAGAGATGTTAGATCAGGTGTGGTTATTCAATGTATGGGCATCGTGGTGCGCCGCTTGCCGCGAAGAGCATCCGCTATTGCTTGAGCTGGCGAAAACAAGAGCAGTGCCTTTGTATGGAATCAATTACAAGGATACGCAAGATGCTGCACAAAAATGGTTAAAAAACGGGGGCGGTGATCCTTATACTTTATCTGTAATGGATGAAACTGGACGCGTAGGTATCGACTATGGTGTGTATGGCGTGCCTGAAACCTATCTAATTGATAAAAAAGGCATTATTCGTTACAAGCAGACTGGCGCTATTACATCCAAACTGCTGACGGAAAAAATTTTGCCACTGGTCAAAAGGCTGCAGGCGGAATGAGGCATTTTCTATCATTCATCGTGTTGATATTGCTGACCACACCGTTGTTAGCTGAAGAAGCAAACCCCTTGGCAGTCGATCCACAGCTTGAAGTTCAGGTACATCGTTTATCTACAGAATTGCGTTGCCTTGTTTGCCAGAATCAAACTTTGGCCGATTCTGACGCGCCGCTTGCAGAAGATTTGCGTGTGGAAATTCGGGAAATGGCAGCGCAGGGTAAAAGTGATCAGGAAATTATAGATTACCTAGTCGCGCGTTATGGCGATTTTGTGCTGTATCGCCCGCCAGTTAAAGCAACAACTGTGTTGCTATGGATAGGCCCATTTTTGTTGCTGGTCGCTGGAGTCATTGGCTTGGGCTTAATATTGCGTAGCCGCCAGAAACAAATTATTGCTACACCGCTAAATATTGATGAGTCACGCAAAGTGACCGAGCTATTAAATTCAGATCTTATAAACAAGGAATCATGATGCTAATTTTTTGGGGTGCCGCAGCGCTATTAATGATTGCCAGCCTGGCCATTTTATTGCCGCCTTTGTTAAAGCCAGCACGTGAAATAGCAACAGATGCACAAAGTGAGAAATTGGCTTTATACCGCCAACAATTCGCAGAGCTCGAACAAGATCGAGCCAGCGGCGTGTTGGCTGCGCAACAATATGAACTTGCGAACAGCGAGCTGCAACATCGCCTATTGGATGAGGCTGGGGGCGATGTTGCAAAGACACTTACATTCACTGCAGATAAATGCCTCGCTGTGTTGTTATTAATTGCCTTGCCTGTTTTTTCTGTACTGATTTATCAAAAAATTGGCCATCCAACGGCTATTAACGAGCTGTTGGCTCAGCAAACGAAGAGTGTTGATAGAGATGCGGCTCAAATTGAGCCTATTCTGAAATCGTTGCGTGAAAAACTCGATAAAGACCCGAATGACGCAGCTGGATGGGCGCTACTGGGGCGGGCGTATGGCAAGTTGCATCGTTATGATGAAGCGATATTTGCTTTTGACAAGGCGGAAAAGCTGGCGCCAGATGATGCAGAGTTATTAACAGACTATGCTGTGGTACTGGCAATGGCGAATGACCGCAAGGTCGATGGTAAGCCGGAAACGCTTGTTTTCAGGGCATTAAAAATTGATCCGCATCTGCCCAATGCATTGATGTTAGGTGCTTCTATTGCCTTTAAGCATCAAGATTACAAAACTGCGATTGAGCTATGGGAAAGACTACAGCCTGATCTGCCAGTAGGTTCTGAGATTGCGTTGTCAGTAGAAAAATCACTCGCTGAAGCTAAAGCGCTTGTCACTAACTAATCATCCAATTGTATTTCTGTAAATACAAAGGGCATGAGAACGTTGATTCTTATGCCCTTTTTACATGCTTTTTTTTACTAGTTGAGTAATCTTTTACTTCCAATAGGTTGCAATAAACCACACTAAAACTGAACTAGCAGAGATGACAACCACTGCGGAGCGCAAACTACCTACGCTCCCGTTATAGATTTCTGCAATAGATGGATGAACTTGTTTACGGCCTGTCAGCATAGGGCGTACCAAGTTTTCCTTTTTGAACAGTCGATAGTACAAAATAGCACCTACATGCAATGCCAGTAAGCCGTACATAAGGTATTGGTTAAGCGTATGAAGATGTGTCAGGTAATCACTGGTGTCTTTACTGATGAGTGCATATAACGGCCCTTCAGTCAGGATGTCGTCGTTCGAGAATAAACCAGTAATTGCCTGCGTGAATAAAACTAGCAATATCGCGATGACCGAAAGCGCCCCCATTGGGTTGTGGCCTAAAGGCTTGTCAGCTAATCCCTTAAGGTACGCCCATATCGTTTTAGGTCCGCGAATAAAGTTTGAGAATTTAGCATGGGTTCCACCGATAAATCCCCAAAGTAAGCGAAAGATAAGCAGAGCTAATGTTGCAAGACCGAATCGAACGTGCCAATCCAAGGCATTCCCACCTAGTTTTGCGCTAACTATAGCTGCAATCACAAGGGCGACTAAAGCCCAGTGAAATAGTCGAAGTGGAAGATCCCACACGTGAATACTTTTCATGAATACCTCTTATTGCCTAAATAGATTCAGTGGAATACGCAATAATCGCGCCATTCCACTAAGCATTTAAAAACAAAGAGATAGGTGTAACTCCAAACTCAACTGTTGCTATTGAAACAGTTAGGTGCTTCCTACGAATCAACTTTTTAATAAGAAGCGTTTTTGTGTGAAGTACCAAAGACTAATTGATTTAAAAGCAATCATGCAACCAGCTATCTAACTGATTGTATGACGTTTATGACCAATAACTTACTTAACTAGACCGCGGTGATGTTGACCATTGCTGCATCGCTTCTTCGCCAGAGCGATCAATTTTCACTTTGCCGTCTTCGGTTGAAACTACCCAATCTAAAGGAATATAGTGATGCTCACCACTTTCATCTTTGTTCAATTTAATGCTGTTTGAACCTTCCAAATGGTCAACTGTTGCAAACTGACCATCTTGCGAACAGACAACAGGCATTTCTGGTTTAATTTCGTTAGCGTTAATCATGTTGTTCTCCAATATTGTTAAGGAAACATATCCTAAACGCTATTAAACTAGATTCACCTTGTGGGATTTATCGGACTATGTCCTAAAAATCTGTCAGACAGTGTGAAAAATTAAGCTTTAAAAAGTGTTAAGTTCTTTCAAAGTAACTGGCGTAATATCAAAGCTGCCACCATCATGACTCACCAATATTTGGCTATCTTGAATCGTTAAACTTATTTGCATGCTTCTATTAGCTATATTGGCTAATTCTTGGGTTTCTGGCAGATTAATGACCGTTAAATTGTTAATTTTTAATGCAGCTTTACTATTTTGTGTCCACCACATATCGGCAATACGTCCGCCGTATAGAACGACGACGACTTGTTTGGAGCGCCCTGCTGCTTTGCGAATATCTTTTTCTGTAGGTAAACCAACATCCATCCACAATTCAATCGCGCCAGTTAGGTCTTTTTGCCATAAATCAGGTTCTTCGTCATCGCTTAATCCTTTGCCGAAAATAAGCGTTTCGGTGGCATATAACGCAAAACCAATCAGCCGCACCATCACACGCTCATCGGTTTCTGAGGGATGTTTGGCCAGCGTTAAACTATGTTGCGCGTAATATTGCCTGTCCATATCTGCGATATTTAAGTCAATTTTATAGATGGTGGATTTAAGCGCCATATGGTTTTAGCAAGTTAATTTAAGTGAGTGCATTATACCTATACAAGCCTGCCCTGCTTACCAGTTAAGCCCGCTTTCTGTTAAGCTTTCATTCTTTCAAATTAGTAAGTTATCGCTATGGCTCAATATGTAATGTCTATGCTCCGCGTGAGTAAAATCGTGCCACCAAAACGGCAAATCATCAAAGATATTTCTTTATCTTTCTTCCCAGGTGCAAAAATCGGTCTGCTGGGTTTAAACGGCTCTGGTAAATCGACCGTATTGCGCATTATGGCCAATGCGGATAAAGAATTTGAGGGCGAAGTGCAATGGCAGCCGAATATGACCATTGGTTATTTGCCGCAAGAGCCGCAGTTGGATGCTGAAAAAACCGTGCGTGAAGAGGTAGAAAGCGGCATGGGTGAGGTGATGCAGGCGCAGGCAATGCTAGAGGCCGTGTATGCTGCTTATGCAGAGCCAGACGCGGATTTTGACAAATTGGCTGAAGAACAAGCCAAGTGGGAAAACATTATTGCCGCCAGCGGTTCAGATTTAAGTACGCAGTTAGAGATTGCCGCTGACGCGCTGCGTTTACCGCCTTGGGATGCAAAAATCGGTCCATTATCTGGTGGTGAAAAACGCCGTGTGGCCCTGTGCAAATTGCTATTATCCAAACCCGATATGTTGTTGCTAGACGAGCCAACCAACCATTTGGATGCAGAGTCTGTGGAATGGTTAGAGCAGTTTTTAGTGAGATTTACAGGCACAGTCGTAGCGGTAACACATGATAGATACTTCCTTGATAATGCCGCTGAATGGATTTTAGAGCTTGATCGCGGGCATGGTATCCCTTGGAAAGGAAATTACTCTAGTTGGTTAGACCAAAAACAAGCACGTTTGGCACTTGAAGAGTCGCAAGAGTCATCACGTCGCAAAGCCTTAAACACGGAATTGGAATGGGTGCGCCAAAACCCGAAAGCGCGCCAAGCCAAAAGTAAATCGCGTATCGCGCGTTATGAAGAATTAGCCAGCGCGGAATACCAAAAACGCAATGAAACTCAGGAGATTTTTATTCCTGCAGGTGAGCGCTTAGGTGACCAAGTAATTGAATTCAACAACGTCACTAAAGCGTTTAAAGACAGATTATTGATTGATAATTTGAGCTTTAGTGTACCAGCTGGCGCGATTGTCGGCATTATCGGCCCGAACGGCGCGGGTAAATCGACATTATTCAAAATGATCATGGGTTTAGAAACGCCAGATAGCGGTGAAGTTAATATTGGTCAAACCGTTAAGCTCGCTTATGTAGACCAAAGCCGCGACGATTTAGCTAATACCAAGACCGTTTTTGAAGAAATCGCCAACGGCTCAGATATCTTAACGGTCGGCCGTTATGAAACACCAAGTCGCGCTTATATTGGACGCTTCAACTTTAAGGGTGGCGATCAGCAGAAAATCGTTGGTCAATTATCTGGCGGCGAACGCGGACGTTTGCATTTGGCTAAAACGCTGATTTCTGGCGGCAATGTATTGCTACTAGATGAGCCTTCAAATGACTTGGATGTGGAAACTTTGCGTGCGTTGGAAGATGCGTTGCTAGAGTTTGCCGGTTGCGTATTGGTGATTTCACATGATCGCTGGTTCTTAGACCGTATCGCCACGCATATCTTAGCGGCGGAAGGTGAATCGCAATGGACGTTCTTTAACGGAAATTATCAAGAATATGAAGCGGATAAACGCAAACGTTTAGGTGAAGAAGGTGCTAAACCTAAGCGTATTCGCTATAAACCGATTACTCGTTAGGTTTAAGCGTTAAGTATTTAAATTATTACTTAACGCATAAGGTAATGTTGTGACTAAATAAAAAGGCTAACGAAATGTTAGCCTTTTTTATTGGAAGTAACACTGATTATTCTAGCTATTGCATTTAGCCTCTTCGCCACTATTAAGACTAGTGACATTCGCAGAAATTGCCTGTATCACATCTGCGACCGCTTCTTGCACACCTTTTACCACGGCGTCCATATCGTTACTCACCATTTTAGAAATAGTGGTTTGGCATGATAGCGCGCGCCTTTCAGCTGAACGCGCGCCAGCATCTAGACGCGTGATAGTCCAGCCGAAGTTGGCTTGTACCTGCTCACCCGGTGTGGCGTTAAATTGCTGTAACACAATGGCAATACGGTAAGTGGGCTGGTTTGCTGTGCGACCACCACGTGAAATATCAATAGCACTTAACTGGCTGCTGATGCCGCTGACAAATGCGTCCTGCAGCTCATCATTGAATGATGATGACCAGCGTTCCTGTTCCAAGATCTTCAATTGTGAAGCGTTATTAGTGGTAATGACTAGCTGTGGCCGTTTTAGGCGTTCTGGAACATTAATTGGCAATACTTCAATAGCAATCGGCGTTACTGCGGTTACGTTTTCCGCTTGATTTTTTGCTGCATTAGTATTGGCTAATGTATAAAAACGCGTCGCATTGATAGGCGTTACGCAAGCAGTTAACATCGCTGCAAGCGCAAATATTAACGCGGTATATTTGGTTAAATTCATCTGGTTTTCCTATTTTTTATATCACTTTTTCAGTATAAAGCCATTATTAACGTACTCTACGTATGGTTTCTTTTTTATGGATTATCAGGTGCTTTGCCGCGAATCAGCGATTCAGGGTGTTGTTCCAGATAATCGGTTAACACTTTAATCGATGCCGCTGCACGCGATAACTCTTGCAGCGTTTGACGCAAATCTTGCTGCAATGGCGCATCTTCAGACAAGGTGCGATTTGCACTAGACAACGTACGATCTGCATTATCCAGCGTTTTACGTACGTCTTTCATCGCCGCCGTCACTTCTGGCGCAACATCTTGATTCAATGTTTGTGCTAGTTTTTCTGCACTGCTCAAGGTTTTGTTTAAGGTCGCTAATGATTTCTGCAAATCATGACCAATCTCCTCAAACGGTACTTTGCTAAGTTTGTTGGCGATAGTGGAAATCTGCGTTTGTAACTCATCCAATCCATTCGGAATTGTCGGCAGTTCAATTTGTTCACTGTTTTGCAGGATTACTTTTGGCGCTTTAGGGAAGAAATCGAGTGCGATATAAAGCTGACCAGTGAGCAAATTGCCGGTGCGCAATTGCGCGCGCAAACCACGGCTGACCATAAACTGGATGCGTTGCTGTTGAGAATAAGGCGATTGCGCTTCATCCTTGGCATATTTACGCCCTAACCTTGCTGGATAGATTTCAATCACCACTGGCATATCGAATTCGCGGCGTTTTGGATCGTATTCAATGCCGACCGATTTCACCTCGCCCAATACTACGCCGCGAAAATCGACTGTCGCGCCTGGTGTTAAGCCACGAATGGATTGATTAAAGTGCAAAATAGCGGTTTCTGAACGGCCATCTGGCGCTTTAAACGCATCATTTTGATTTTGTGCCAGTAGAAAAGTGGTGTTTTCTTTGGACAGCGCACCAGGCTTATCATCAGTCGATTGAAATGCCAGCCCACCCAAAATAACGGTCGCGAGCGACTGCGTGTTCACTTTAAAACCACTGGAATTGACTTGAATATCCAGTCCGCTGGCATGCCAAAAGCGTGTGTTGACGCCGACAAACTTATCATAAGGCGTGTCAATAAAAATGCGCAAATTGACACCTTTGCCATCTGCATCCAAATCATACGCAGACACGCGGCCTACTTTGATGCGGCGGTAAAATATCGGCGAACCGATATCCAGTGAGCCCAAATCATCTGCATGCAGAATGAATTGCTTGCCTGAAGCGTCACGCGTTACCGTTGGTTGTACTTCCAATCCAGTAAATTCTTTGGTCCTATCTTCTGAAGTTCCGCCATCTGCGCCAATATAGGCGCCCGATAGTAATGTACCTAAACCTGAAATACCTGATGCGCCTAACCGTGGTCGTACAACCCAAAAATGCGTGTCTACCGCAGTGAAACTTTCAGCGTTTTTAGACAGTTGCACGGTGACTAATACTTGCGAACGGTCTTTACTGAGCGTGATGGTCTGCACTTCGCCGATATCGACTTCTTTATATTTCACCTTGGTCTTACCCGCCTCTATACCTTCGCCAGTACGGAACGAGATGGTGATGATTGGGCCGCGATCGACTAATATTTTAACCACCAGCGCGATGCCGATTATTGCCGCAATAATCGGTATTAACCACACTAGCGATGGCAGCCAGTTGCGCTGTTGTTCGCGGCTCGGTTTAGGTAAGTTGCCTAAAGTGTCTTGTTTAACATCTTCACTCATGTTGTACTTTCTTTGGCCATGTCGTTATTAGGCGAGTCGTTATTGCTATTGGTAATCAGTGGCGTTGGTGTTTGCGACTTCGTGGTCGCAGAATTTGCAGTATCCCAAATCAGACGTGGATCAAAGCTAAGCGAGGCAAGCATGGTTAACACGACCACTGCGCCAAAAGCCACAATGCCCACGCCAGCTGTTATCTGGGCAAACCCTTGAATCTGTACCAAACCAACGAGTAGCGATACGACAAACACATCCAGCATAGACCAACGGCCGATGAGCTCTACCATGCGATATAACTTTGCCCGCTCTAAACGCCGCCAATCGCTCTTTTTTTGTGCGGTGACTAGTAATATAAACAAAGATGTTAGCTTAAGCAACGGCACCAGAAAGCTGGCGATAAATACCACAGCTGCCAGTCCCCATTCACCAGATATCCAGAAAAATATAATGCCACTGAGAATCGTATCTTGATGCGTGTCAAAGAACGTGCTGGTAATCATCACGGGCATCATATTCGCTGGAATATACAAGATGCATGCGGCAATCAGCAGCGCCCAAGTGCGGTTGATGCTATCAGGCTTGCGAATATGTAGTGTCGCGTTGCAATGTGGGCAATGCTCGCCTTGCTGCGCGCCTTTCCACAGTTTGCTGCATTGATGGCAAGTCAATATACCTAAACTGCGGGCCGTGTCGAAGTTTGCCAAATCAAAATCGTCGCTATCGTAACGTGGAGTTGTGTACTTAACCTTATTTTTTAAGGCAATATCGTCAATATTTGTTTCAGAATCTTGCATTAAGCGGCTTCTTGCGCAGAATCTTCCAACTGCCACAGATAGCGCGGATTAAATGACACGACGACCGTGAGCATGACGGTTAACAAACAGAATGCCCACAAAGCAATGCCAGGAATGATTGTCGCCATATTCGATAGCTTAATAAGCGCGACCAACACGCCCAGCATGAAAACCTCAACCATTCCCCAAGGCCGTAATGTCTGCATAAGACGTATCAACGGGCTAAAACCAGGACGGCTGTGCGGATCAGGCGAAGGTACCAACAGGTAAAACAAGATAAGCATCTGCATAAACGGAAACAAAATAGTGGTTGCTAACACCAGCAACGCCACCAGTGAAATGCCTTCGGTGGTTAACGACAATACCGCGCCAATCAAAGTCGTCTGGCTATGCAAGCCTTGCAGCTCCATTTCCACGATTGGGAAAGTATTGGCAATAAGAAACATGATAAGGCTGGCGATTGTTAATGGCAAAAGATGGTTACGCCGACCTTGTGCGTTGCGATCCATTTCCGCACCACAGCGCGTGCAACGGGCAATTTCGCCATTAGCAAGTGACAGTTTTTGAAACACCGCGTCACACTGCTCACAGGCAATCAGGTAGGTGATTTCATGCATAAATTAAGGGTATATTGGGCAAGGTATTAAACTCATTTATAAAGCAATAATTTAGAAAATTTATATTGGCGAATGTTCGCGCTAAAACCAAAAAATTACAATCGGTCTAGTCCTACACGCTTGGCTCGACTAGTATCCAGCTAGACTAAATATTTTAAAAACTACTTAAAAATCTTACAACCAATCCCAATTAGTTCTTGGTTTATGCGGCGCTTTTTTCATTGCCCAATCCCACAAAAATGGTGGTATTAAACGCATGAATCTTGCAACCAAACCCATTTGCCACGGAATGACCACAAAGCGGCGCTTGGCTTCAATAGCGTTTACAAACTTGCTCGCAGCAATATCTACATCCATTAAAAATGGCATTTTGTACTGGTTAACGTCAGTCATCGGCGTGCGAATATAACCTGGAGCGATGGTGGTAACAGCGATATGATGTACCGCCATTTCTACACGCAAGCTTTCTAAATAGCTAATTGCAGCGGCCTTACTTGCACTGTATGCGCCCGCGCCAGGTAAGCCACGAATACCTGCGACGCTGGCGATGCCAACTAATTGCGCAGTTTTTGCACTGTTTTGAGGGTTAAGTATTACATTGCTATTGGTTGTGATATTAGGTTTTGCAGCATCAATCATCGCTTGAATAAATGGTTGAAAAGTGTGCACCATGCCCATCACGTTAATGTCCATCACCGCTTGAAAAGCCGGTATATCTTCTCGATGTTCAGTCAACGTGCCGCGGCTAACACCAGCATTGGCAATCACAATATTGGGTGCGCCGTGTTGTTGTATAAAATCATCTGCAGCTAATTTGCACGCCAAACTGTCGCGTACATCTAAAGTGTAAATCGTACAGGTAATATGGTATTGATTTTGTAATGCTGAAGCTAAAGTTTGTAAGTGCTCACTACGTCTAGCCGCTAATCCAATGATGCATCCAGCATGTTGATAGCGTTTTGCGTACTCATGCGCTAATGCTTGGCCAATGCCGCTGGATGCGCCCGTAATAAAGATTTTTTGCATGTTAGCAATAAGTTTAGCGCATAAAGAACCCGCTGTGCGTGAACATCAGCGGGCTGGTTTTATATAGCAGGTGTAATAACATAAGCCTTAATCTAATTTTAACTAATTGCTTTAATAGCCGCTTAGTTAAACTTTGAGCTTGGTTATTTCTGAACTATTTTTTTACGGCAGGTGCTTTTGTAGTTTGAGTTGCTTTTTCTTTACGTACATTTTCAATAATGTAATCAGCCACTTTTAGCGCTTCTGGGTTGCCGCCACTCATGGTGCTAGAGGTAATATATTTACCATCGATCACCAAACTTGGTACACCAGTTGCACCAGATGCACGGAAAACTTGTGCGGCACGATTTAAGTTAGTGTTAATGGTGAATGATTTAAAGGCTTGTTCTACTTTAACTTTATCTAAACCACTGGCTTTAGTGATCCAATCAATCGCTGCTTTTTCGTCAGTTGGGTTCAACACTTTTTGTTTATGCACTGCATCAAACAATTGCGCGTGTAATTTCTCTTGAATGCCTAATGTTTCCATCGCAAAATAAGCTTTTGCCATCGGCGCCCAATCGGCACGTGGCAGCGCAGGCATACGTTTAAAATAAACATCCGCTGGTAATTTTTTTACCCAGGCATTTAATGGCGCTTCCATTTGATAGCAATGAATGCAGCCATACCAAAAAACTTCCATCACTTCAATTTTGGCAGGTACGTCAGTGGTAATTTGTTGTGCAACCGCATCAAATTCTGCACCTGGTTTTGGGTCAGCTAAAACAGATGTACTTAACAACAGCATTAATATACTTAAAAACTTTTTCATGGATGGTTCCTAATTTACTTTGAGATAGTTATTTTTAAAAATTTGATTACTCTAAATGCATTCAACATCGCAAATGATCGAGCTAACAAATCAATTGTTAACAACGGTTTGCATTAATTAAACGATTGGTCGACCTAAAAAGATGACAAATTGTAGGACAAATTACTGCGGTTTAGTTTCAGTATGTACTTTAATTAAATCAGTATTAAAACCAGCGGTAGTTAAATCGCCTCTAATCTTGTTAATTTGATCAATATCACTTAATGGCCCAACGCGCACGCGATGCCAAACGCCTTTTTCTGGAATGGTTGCCGTTTGCACAACCGCTTCAAAGCCTTGCAGCGCTAATTTTGCTTTCATATTGTCGGCATCTGCTTCATTTGGAAACGCGCCAACTTGCAGAAAATAATTGTCTTTTTTAACCGTTAATGCGCGGTCTTTTATTTCTTTTTCGGTAACGGTACTCTCAGTCTCTGGCAGAATGGTATAAAAATCGAATTGATTATCGGTTTTTTTCGCAGCAGAATCATCCGGATTTTCTTCTGACGGTAAAGCGTTATCGGTAGCAATTTTTTGTTTGGGTAATTTTTCAGCTAAAGTGTCCTTATTCGGCTGAGATATTTTCTTTTCATTAAAAGGGCTATCCGTGCCTTTAATGTACATGGTCAAGCCAACTGACAAGCCAACGCCTAACAATATGCCAACTAACAAACCGGTAAAAAACGGGTTGCCTTTACTACTCGTGCCGTTTCTTTTCGCAGCGGGTTTATAATCTTTGCTCATGTTGCGTCCTTAAATATGGCTTATTACTTAAATATTATATAGTTCTTGCAAGACTGTTTTGCTCGACTTGCTATTTGAATCAGCTGCTTACATTTTATTCGGTGCGCTCACGCCTAACAAGCCTAAGCCATTTTTCAGCACTTGTTGTGTCGCGGCGATTAACGCCATACGCGCCAATTTAGTTGGCACATCGTCTACTAAAAATTTCGTATCATTATAATAACTGTGCAAATCAGCTGCACATTCTTTTAAGTAATTCGCAATAGTGTGCGGCGCCAATTCAGTCGCTGCATTGCTGACTACTTCAGGATATTCACTCAAACGTTGCATTAATTTTGCTTCATTTGGCATGTTAAGTGGACTTAAATCGACTTGTTTAAGGCTGGAAACTTCACCATTCCATTGTGTTAACACACTATTAATACGCGCATGCGCATATTGGATGTAATACACAGGGTTATCGTTCGTTTGCGCGCGTGCTAAATCGATATCAAAGATTAATTGTGAGTCGGCACGACGCGCTGCCAAGAAATAGCGCGTGGCATCGCAACCCACTTCATCGATTAAATCGCGCAAGGTGACATAACTGCCAGCGCGTTTTGACAATTTCACTTCCTCGCCACCGCGCATCACGGTCACCATTTGGTGCAAAACGTAATCTGGCCAAGCTGCCGGAATGCCCACATTCAGTGCCTGTAAACCAGCGCGCACACGCGTAATCGTGCTGTGATGATCTGCGCCTTGCTCATTAATCACACGCACGAAGCCACGATTCCATTTATCCAAGTGATAAGCGACATCTGGCACAAAATAAGTATAACCACCGTCA
The DNA here is from genome assembly GCF_000384375.1 of Methylotenera versatilis 79. Taxonomy (NCBI): domain Bacteria; kingdom Pseudomonadati; phylum Pseudomonadota; class Betaproteobacteria; order Nitrosomonadales; family Methylophilaceae; genus Methylotenera; species Methylotenera versatilis. The sequence continues at coordinate 891,569 of NZ_ARVX01000001.1, forward strand.
GTTTTGCGCATTACACGGTCTTTATCATCGCCATAATCAGTAGTTTTTAACCACATCGCCCCATCTTGTTCATATGTATGACCGTTTTTGATTAATGCTTGAACGGTTTTTTCAACTTTGCCTGTCTCGTACAAATTGCTTTCTAGCGAAAATACATTAAATTTGATTTGAAAGGCTTTTAAGTCTAAATCTTGCTCATGCCGCAAATAAGCGACCGCAAACGCGCGCACAGATTCAGTATCATTTAAATCGCCGCTGGCAGTGACTTGCATATCATCCGCCACAACAGTTTTTTTCGCCAAATAGGCATTGGCAATATCCACAATGTAATCACCACGATAGCCATTTTCAGGAAAACTTGCGTCATCTACCGCAATACCTTTAGCGCGCGCCAGTACTGAAATTACAAGATTATCAATTTGCGCACCAGCATCGTTGTAATAGAATTCGCGCGTCACATCCCAGCCGTTCGCGTCTAACAAACGCGCTAAACAATCGCCGACTGCTGCGCCACGGCCATGTCCAACATGCAAAGGCCCCGTTGGGTTTGCAGATACAAACTCCACCTGTACTTTTTCGCTTTTACCAGAATCATTGCGCCCAAATTGTTCACCTTGCAACAAAATCTCATTTATCACGCTTTGTTTCGATTGCGCGTTTAAAAAGAAATTAATAAAACCTGCACCTGCGATTTCTGTTTTTGCAATAAACTCGCTTTGCGGCAATGCATTGATTAAACTAGTGGCTAATTCACGCGGATTTTTACGCAAAGATTTGGCTAACACCATCGCTAAGTTACTGGAAAAATCGCCATGTTCCGCAGATTTCGGGCGCTCAAGCACTAATTGGATTTCGGCAATATCTGCGCCTATTTCGCTGGCAGCGCTGGTGAGTAAATGGGTTAAATGGGCTTTCAAGAATACGCTTTCAAGTATGTTAAGCTTTCGGGATAATCGTCATGAAACCCGAAAACAAGTCGCTACAAATAATACAAAAGGTATATTTTAACCCAAGCAGGACTTTTAATCTAAGCTAGTCTTAAAGCTCGGCTCAATAACCCATCAATATGTCGCCCATTGTTTTAAATATTGCGTTAGATGTGCCGCTAAATCGAACTTTTGATTATTTAAGCGGCAATTTTGTTGCGCGTGTTGGTAGTCGGGTTGTGGTGTCTTTCGCAGGTCGCAATTTGGTTGGCGTGGTGGTGGGTATTGCGCAAACGTCTGACTATCCAATAGAAAAATTAAAATCAGTCAGCCATATATTTGATGATGTGGTATTTGATGGCCAGACTTTTAAATTGCTGCAGTTTTGTGCCAATTATTATCATTACCCGCTGGGGCAGGCTTTAATGTCGGCGCTGCCATTACGTTTGCGTCAAATCAAGCCAGCGGTTTCCCGCAAACAATTTGCGTATCGTTTGATTGACCAGGCAGATACAAGCCAAATTCCAGCGCGCAAAGTATTGATGCATCGGATTATTACGCTTTTGCGAAGTCAGCAAAGTGTTACTGAGGCAGAGTTGAGTTTAGTATCGACTGGCTGGCGCAAAGCAATTACTGAGCTTGAGCAGTTAAATGTAGTTAGCGCACAAGAAGTGCTGGCGATTAAAGCCTCGATGCCAACGTCTGCTGTTGAGCCGCAATTGAATGTTGAGCAAGAAAACGCCATAAATTGTGTGTTAGCACTCACTCACAATTTTAAGCCTTGGCTATTATTTGGCATCACTGGCAGCGGAAAAACTGAAGTCTATATTCAAGTGCTGCAGCAAATACTTAACCAGAGAAATGCACAAGGAAATGGTGCGCAGGTTTTGGTCTTGGTGCCAGAAATCAACCTGACGCCACAATTAGAAGCGCGCTTCAGAAGTCGCTTAAGTCAATTTCCATTAGTCACGCTGCATAGTAATTTGAGCGAAAGTGAGCGCTTACAAAATTGGCTCGCCGCCAGTTCTGGCACAGCAAAAATTGTGATTGGCACGCGGTTAAGTGTGTTTACACCAATGCCCCATTTAAAAATGATTGTGATGGATGAAGAACATGATGGCTCATATAAGCAGCAAGATGGCATGCGTTACCATGCGCGTGATATTGCAATGGTGCGCGCTAAACAGCTAAATGTTCCCATTATTTTAGGCAGTGCTACGCCCTCTTTGGAAACTTGGTTCAATGCAACAAGTGCGCCTGCCGAAACGCATAAAAGCGCGCAAAAGCAGCAATATGGTTTGCTCAGTCTTACGCAGCGTGCGGTGGAAAATGCTGTTTTGCCGAATATTTTTTGTATCGATATTGCAAAATCACCTACTGAAAATGGCTTGTCGCCTCTGCTTATTAAGGCTTTGCGCGAACGTTTAGACAAAGGCGAGCAAAGCTTATTATTTATTAATCGGCGTGGCTATGCACCCGTTTTACACTGCAATGCCTGTCAATGGGTTGCGCCTTGTACGCGCTGCTCGGCAAGGTTGGTGGTGCATTTAAGCCAAAAAAGATTGAAATGCCATCACTGCGGACATGAACAAAAAATTCCATTGCAATGCCCAAGTTGCGGTAATGCAGATATGCGTCCAATTGGGCAAGCCACGCAACGATTGGAGCAAACGCTGCAAACTTTGCTGCCAACAGCCAGAATAGCGCGTGTTGACCGTGACAGCATGCGCAACAAAAATGCGCTGACAGATTTGTTAACCCAAGTACACAATCAAGAAATCGATATTTTGGTGGGTACACAAATGCTTGCTAAAGGACATGATTTTCCAAACCTGACTTTAGTTGGGGTAATCGACACAGATAGCGCACTGTATAGCCCGGATTTCCGCGCAGGTGAGCGACTATTTGCGCAGCTGATGCAAGTTGCCGGGCGTGCAGGTCGCGCTGAAAAAGCAGGTGAAGTATTGATACAAACGGCTTTTCCACAACATGCACTTTTTAATGCCTTACGTGCACAAGATTACGTCAGCTACGCTAATGAGTGTTTGCAAGAGCGGCAAATAATGCAGTTTCCACCGATTAGTTTTTTTGCATTATTACGAGCAGAAGCCAATGATTACGCGCAAGTACAGCAATTCCTCAACAAAGCTATTAATGCTGCGCAGTTGTTAAAAAACGACGTCATGATTTACGATCCGATTCGTCCACAAATGGAACGTCTAAAAGGCATGGAGCGCGCGCAATTATTATTGCAGGCGAATAGTCGCGTTGCTTTGCAGCGCTTGCTCAAAATGTGGATGCCGCAAATTAGCGCGTTGCCATTGGCTGCAAAAATCCGCTGGAGTTTGGATATTGACCCGTTGGAGTTTTAGTCTGTTTTATCGCTCAGTCTGCATCTAAAGCAAAAAGGCAGTAAAATAACGTTTTAGCTAAAATGATTATTTTGCGGCTGTAGTTCAATGGTAGAACGCTAGCTTCCCAAGCTTGATACACGGGTTCGATTCCCGCCAGCCGCTCCAAGAGAGAATGTAATGACACCAACTCCACCAACCGTTTTAACATTTGCCGCTACAGACCCGAGCGGCGGCGCAGGTTTGCAAGCCGATATTTTAGCTTTAGCTAGTATTGGCTGCCATCCACTATCTGTTGTTACCGGTATTACTGTGCAAGATACTGTGGGCGTGGAAAGCGTAATGGCGCTGGATTCTGATTGGATTAATGAGCAAGCGCGTACGATTTTAGAGGACGTGCAGGTTTCTGCGTTTAAATTGGGCCTGCTCGGTAGCGTAGAAAATATTGCGGTAATTGCAGAAATTATGGCTGATTATCCAGATGTGCCGCTGCTGATTGACCCTATTTTGACTTCTGGCCGTGGTGATGAGTTGGCTAATGAAGAGATGCAGGCAGCGATGAGCGAGTTATTGTTTCCGCAAGCCACATTGATTACGCCAAATAGTTTGGAAGCGCGCCGTTTAGCGTTTTTCGATGAAGGTGATGAAATCCAAAACACTTCATTAGAAGAGGCTGCGCAACGTTTGCTGGATATGGGCACGGAATATGTGTTAATTACTGGCACGCACGAACGCAGCACAGATGTGGTCAATTCGCTTTACGGCTCAACATCATCTGGCGCAAGTGGCTTGCTCAAAGCTTATCACTGGGAACGGCTTGCAGGCAGTTATCATGGTTCTGGTTGCACATTAACCAGCGCAATTGCGGCTTGTTTGGCGCATGGCTTGAGTATGGAAGAAGCGATTCAAGAGGCGCAAGAATACACTTGGCAAACACTTAAAAATGCATTTCGTCCAGGCATGGGGCAATTTATTCCCGACCGCTTCTTTTGGGCGCGAGACGATGATACAGATTCAGATGAAAAAATCCCTTTCATTCAGCATTAATGGGCTTTATGCCATTACGCCCGATATTGACGATACCGATTTATTGGTCAAAAAAGTAGAAGCCGCGCTACAAGGCGGCATCAATATTCTGCAATATCGCAATAAGCAAGCTAATCATAAGCTGCAAACTCAACAGGCGCAGGCTGTTCTGCCTTTGTGTAGGCAATATAATGTGCCGCTGATTATTAATGATTCGGTTAAGTTATGTTTAGCTTTAGATGCAGATGGCGTGCATTTAGGCGCAGATGATGGTGATTTAGCAGAAGTTAAAGCCAGAATAGGCAAGGGTAAAATATTAGGCGCTTCTTGTTATAACCGTTTCGATTTGGCTTTAACTGCACAAAATCAAGGCGCTGATTATGTGGCTTTTGGCGCTTGTTTTGCTTCTAATACAAAGCCAAATGCGCCTGTAGCGGATTTAAGTCTGTTTAATCGGGCGCATGATGAGTTAACTATTCCAAGTGTCGCCATTGGCGGCATTAACTTGCAAAATGCGTCGCAAGTCTTGAAGGCAGGTGCAGATGCAATTGCCGTTATTCAGGCAATTTTTACTGCAGATGACGTAAAATTATCCTCTCAACAATTTTCCCAATTATTTAAGCATTAAACATGACATCACTTAATCAATCGTTATTTGAACAATCCCAACAATTAATTCCAGGCGGTGTTAATTCGCCAGTGCGTGCCTTTCGCTCAGTAGGTGGCACTCCAGTATTCTTTAAAAAAGGTTTGGGTTCCAAATTGTGGGATGTCGACGGTAAAGAATACATTGATTACATCAATTCCTGGGGCCCGATGATTGTCGGTCATGCACATCCAGAAGTGATTGCTGCTGTACAAGCTGCTGCGGCTAATAGTCTTTCGTTTGGGGCGCCAACAGGCCTTGAGCTGGAAATGGCGGTGCTGATTAACAAGCTCGTGCCAAGTATGGAACAAGTGCGTTTAAATAGTAGTGGCACAGAAGCGACGATGAGCGCAATCCGTGTGGCGCGGGGGTTTACAGGCCGCGATACGATTGTGAAATTTGAAGGTTGTTATCATGGTCATTCAGATGGCTTGCTGGTAAAAGCAGGTTCTGGCTTGTTAACGTTTGGTGAGCCAGATTCTGGCGGTGTGCCAGCAAGTGTAGCCGCTCACACTTTAACCCTGGAATACAACAACACGCAGCAATTGCAAGATTTATTCGACAAGCGCGGCGATGAGATCGCCTGTGTGATTATTGAGCCAGTAGTTGGCAATATGAACTTGATCGTGCCAAAAATGGAGTTTTTGCAGACCTTACGTGCGTTATGTACCAAACACGGCGCAATTCTTATTTTTGATGAAGTGATGACTGGATTTAGGGTGCATTTGGGTGGCGCGCAGACTTTGTATAATATCACGCCAGATATGACCACATTAGGCAAAGTGATTGGCGGCGGATTGCCAGTTGGCGCATTTGGAGGACGTAAAGATATTATGAGTGTATTGGCGCCGCTGGGTAAGGTGTATCAAGCAGGTACTTTGTCTGGTAATCCTGTGGCGGTAAGTGCCGGTTTGGCGACACTTAACTTGATTCAAGCGCCAGATTTTCACACTAAATTAACGGCTCAAACCAAGCGTTTAATGGATGGATTAAAACAAGCTGCCAAACAAGCTAACGTTACGTTTAATGCGCAAAATGTCGGCGGCATGTTTGGCTTGTATTTCAGTGAGAATTGCCCGACCAGCTATGCTGAAATCATGCAAGATAACAATAAAGACCATTTCAATCGTTTTTTCCACAGCATGCTGGATAGCGGTATTTATTTGGGGCCGTCTGCTTTTGAGGCAGGTTTTGTTTCTGCCGCACATTCTGATGCAGATATTGCCTACACGATTGAAGCCGCAAAAAAAGCTTTCGCAGCTTTGTAGGGTTTAGATTAACGCATTTTTAATGCGTCATTTGCAATCTGGAGCTTTGTCCTGCTTCGCTTGAGTTCATAGTGCGATTAACCGCTTCAATATGGTCTAGCTGTAAACTTGCTTTCATCATGAGATTAGCAACGCGCTGAATCACATCTGGATTCAGGCGCAAAGAAATCGCGCCGATTTCTAGCTCCACCACATTGCAGTCTTGGCAATAAGTTAAGCGAACGCCTAGGCTATCCGCTAATATAAGTTTTTCGCAAAAAGCTTCTTTCATCTTAAGTTCCTTTTCAGTTTATATTAGAGAAACAATGCACTGGTTACAAATGATAATCATTCTCATTTGCATTGTCAAATTATTTTAGTTTGATAGAGCTTTTTTGCGCTGAAAATATCATCAATCTGCACTTAAGCGATTGAACTTGAAAGCATTAAACGGTATTATTGAAGGTTCCGCTAAATGTTTTGATACAGAATTATTAGGCTAAGAATATGCAATCCGAAATGACACTTAAGATTGAAGTGCTAAACCCAAAAACTGAAATACAGGAGGCTAAAAGTATGGCTCAAAATAGCCTAGCTCCTAAAAATCAAGGTTTATACAATTCAGCAAACGAAAAAGATGCCTGTGGTGTGGGTTTTGTTGCGCACATTAAAGGTAAGAAAAGCCATGAAATTGTGCAAAAAGGTTTGGAGCTGCTCACCAATCTAACGCATCGTGGTGCGACAGGTTACGATCCCAAGCTGGGTGATGGCGCAGGTTTGTTAATGCAAATGCCAGATGCATTTATGCGTAAACAAGCCGTTAAGCTGAATATCAGTCTCCCAGAAGCAGGTCAATACGCAGTTGGTAATGTTTTTTTACCGCAAGTTGCAAAAAGTCGTGAAGCTTGCGAAGCGCTAATCACAAAAATCATTGCAGAAGAAAACCAAACATTCCTTGGTTGGCGTGATGTGCCGGTGAACAATAGTAATATTGCCCAAGCTGCACGCGATGTTGAGCCGATTATGCGACAAGTGATTATTGCAAGCACAGTTTCAGATCAAAATGTGTTTGAGCGTAAATTGTTTGTCATCCGTAAACGTATTGAGCATGCTGTACGCGCTTTAAATTTAAATGACAAAGCCGCTTTTTACATACCGTCGTTATCTTCACGTACCATTGTTTACAAAGGTATGTTGTTGGCGAACGAAGTAGGCGTTTATTACACGGATTTAAACGATGAAAGCGTCGTTTCAGCACTAGCGCTAGTGCATCAACGCTTTTCAACTAATACTTTCCCTGCTTGGGATTTAGCCCATCCATTCCGCATGATTGCGCATAACGGTGAAATCAATACCGTGCAAGGCAACGTGAATTGGATGGCAGCGCGTCACGAGACAATGAGGTCAAGCGTGATTGGTGAGGATTTAGAGAAGCTTTGGCCATTAATTGCAGAAGGTCAGTCAGATTCAGCTTGTTTTGATAACTGTTTAGAGTTGTTAGTCGCTGGTGGTTATTCATTGCCACACGCAATGATGATGTTGATTCCTGAAGCTTGGGGCGCAAAAGATGGCGCAGGTAAGCCGCTAATGGATGAAGAGCGCCGAGCTTTTTATGAATATCACGCAGCATTAATGGAGCCATGGGATGGCCCAGCAGCGGTAGCATTTACCGATGGCCGCATGATTGGCGCAACATTGGACCGTAACGGTCTGCGCCCTGCTCGCTATTTAGTGACAGATGACGACATAGTGATGATGGCATCTGAAATGGGTGTGCTGACTTTTTCACAAGAAAAAATCGTGAAAAAATGGCGCTTAGAGCCAGGAAAAATGTTGCTGATTGATACTGAAGAAGGCCGTATTATTGGCGATGCTGAAGTGAAAAATGCGCTAGCAACAGCCAAACCTTATAAACAATGGATTGAAAAAACACGCTACTTTTTGAGCGATATGTCAAAAGTAGAGGGCAAGCTAGAAATGGCTGCCAGCTTGTTAGATACACAACAAGCATTTGGTTATACGCAGGAAGATATCAAATTTGTAATGGCACCAATGGTCGCTAATGGCGAAGAAGGTGCCGGGTCTATGGGTAATGACGCAGCATTACCTGTGTTGTCAGCCAAACCAAAACTGCTGTACAACTATTTCAAACAGTTATTCGCACAAGTGACTAACCCGCCAATTGACCCGATTCGTGAAGAATTGGTGATGTCGTTGGTGACATTTATTGGTCCTAAACCAAACTTGTTAGGCGTGGATGAAACTACTCCACCAATGCGCTTGGAAGCTGGACAGCCAGTATTAATGCTGGATGAGTTAGAGCAATTAAAAGCTATTGCAACGCTCACGCACAACCAATATAAATCTTTAGTGCTAGACATTACCTACCCTACAACATTAGGTAAGGATGGCATGGCTGCTGCGGTAGCGAATATTGCAAGTGCTGCAGAAAGCGCAGTGCATGATGGATTTAATATTTTAATTCTGTCAGACAGAAACGTTAGTGCAGACCGCCTGGCGATTCCTGCCCTGCTGGCTTGCTCTGCAACACATGAGCATTTAGTGCAACATGGCCTAAGAACCAGCACTGGTTTGGTAATAGATACAGGCTCTGCGCGCGAAGTACATCATTTTGCATTGCTTGCTGGTTACGGGGCCGAAGCGGTTTGCCCATGGTTAGCGTTTGAAACCATTAATCATATGGCGAATGACCAATCAAATAGTAAAACAAATGACGAAGGTGCCAAAAAATTCGTAAAAGCTATCGGCAAAGGTTTGTACAAAGTGATGTCGAAAATGGGCATTTCTACATACCAGTCTTACTGTGGCGCACAAATTTTTGAAGCAATTGGCTTAAACACAGCGTTTGTAGACAAGTACTTTACTGGCACTGCGACTAATATCGAAGGTATAGGCTTAGATCAAGTCGCAGAAGAAGCTGAACGTTTACATTTAAGTGCTTTTGGCGATGATCCTGTATTGGCGAATAGCCTTGATGCAGGCGGCGAGTACGCATTCCGTGTGCGTGGCGAAGAGCATATGTGGACGCCAGATTCCATCGCAAAATTACAACATGCGACACGTACTAACTCTGCGACGACTTATAAAGAATATGCCGCGTTAATTAATGACCAAACGCGCCGCCATATGACTTTGCGTGGCTTGTTTGAAATTAAATCAGCGGGTTCAGCCATTCCACTAGATTCAGTTGAGTCAGCCAAAGAAATCGTCAAACGCTTTGCTACAGGCGCTATGTCTTTAGGTTCTATTTCTACCGAAGCGCATGCAACTCTAGCCATCGCGATGAACCGAATTGGTGGTAAATCAAATACCGGTGAAGGTGGCGAAGACGCGAAACGTTTCATTCCAGTAGCTAGTGATACCACCATGGCAAACGTGATTGGCGCCAAAAATATTGTGCGCGATATTCCACTTAAAGCGGGCGACTCTATGCGCTCACGCATTAAACAAGTGGCATCTGGTCGTTTTGGTGTGACTGCTGAGTATTTGGCTTCAGCCGATCAAATTCAAATCAAAATGGCACAAGGTGCAAAACCAGGTGAAGGTGGTCAATTACCTGGTCATAAGGTTTCAGAATATATCGCTAAATTGCGTTTTTCAGTACCGGGCGTGGGTTTGATTTCACCGCCTCCACATCATGATATCTATTCAATTGAAGATTTAGCGCAATTGATTCATGACCTTAAAAATGCCAATCCAAAAGCCTCAATCTCGGTAAAACTGGTTTCTGAAACTGGTATCGGTACCGTAGCGGCAGGTGTAGCGAAAGCGAAATCAGATCACATCGTGGTTGCAGGTCATGATGGTGGAACTGGCGCATCGCCAATCTCATCAGTCAAACATGCAGGTACGCCGTGGGAATTAGGCTTGGCTGAAACACAGCAGACTTTAGTGCTGAATCAATTGCGCGGTCGCGTAGTTGTGCAAGTTGACGGACAAATGAAAACAGGCCGCGACGTGCTGATTGGTGCATTGTTAGGTGCAGATGAATTCGGTTTCGCAACGGCGCCGCTAGTAGTTGAAGGCTGTATCATGATGCGTAAATGCCATCTAAATACTTGCCCAGTTGGCGTGGCTACGCAAGATCCAGAATTACGTAAACGCTTTACTGGACAACCTGAACATGTGGTGAATTACTTCTTCTTTGTCGCTGAAGAAGTACGTGAATTAATGGCTTCAATCGGTATTGCCAAATTTGATGACTTGATTGGTCGTGCCGATTTACTGGATATGCAAGCAGGTATCGATCACTGGAAAATCAATGGCTTAGATTTCAGTAAAGTATTCCACTTGCCAGAAATGCCAGCCAGTGTCTCACGCAAAAATAATGACGTGCAAGACCATGGACTAATTAATGCGTTGGATAACAAGTTAATCACGCTTGCTAATGACGCATTAGAAACTGGCAAAAAAGTCGTGTTAGATATTCCAATCACCAACACAAATCGTACTGTTGGAACCATGTTATCAAACCAAGTTGCGACGCGCTATGGCAATACTGGCTTGCCAGATGACACGATTCACGTGAATTTCACTGGTACATCTGGCCAAAGTTTTGCGGCATTTTTAGCCAAAGGTATCACGTTTGAATTAACGGGTGAAGGTAACGATTACGTTGGTAAAGGTTTGTGTGGCGGACGTATCACCATCAAACCGCCAGTCGCGTTCCGTGGTATTGCGCACGAAAATATCATCATCGGTAATACCGTAATGTACGGTGCAACCACAGGTGAAAGCTACTTTAGAGGCGTGGCAGGTGAACGTTTCTGTGTGCGCAATTCTGGTGCATCTGCGGTAGTTGAGGGCGTAGGCAACCACGGTTGTGAATATATGACAGGCGGAACGGTAGTCGTTTTAGGCGTAACAGGCCAAAACTTTGCTGCAGGGATGAGTGGCGGCGTGGCTTATGTTTACGATGAAGATGGCTTGTTTGCTAGACGTTGCAACATGAGCATGGTGTCGCTAGAAAAAGTGGAAACTGCAGAATCTTGTGTTGGAAAAATACATCATTTAGATCAGCCAGATGAAATCACATTGAAAACGCTGATTGAAAATCACGCCAAATACACAGGCAGCGTGCGTGCTAGTGCGATGTTGGCAGATTGGGCAAATTACAGAGCTAAATTTGTAAAAGTGATGCCAAACGAATATAAACGTGCGTTGATTGAGTTGGCTGAAGACAAGGCATTGGTAGCAGCATAACGTGCTTACACAAAGTTGGCTGTAAACTTGCTTGTTAAAAAGTTAACACTAAAAACACGGCAAAAAAAATTAAATATGGGTAAGGGCTTATTAGTATGGGCAAAGTAACAGGTTTTATGGAGTTTGAACGACTGGCAGAAGCAAATCTACCAGTCGTTGATCGTGTTAAGAATTACAAAGAATTTGTGCTGCATTTAACGGACGATCAAGCCAAGCAACAAGGCGCGCGCTGTATGGATTGCGGCATTCCGTTCTGTACAACTGGTTGTCCAATCAATAATATTATTCCGGATTGGAATGATCTGGTTTATAGCCAAGATTGGCGTGGCGCAATCGATGTGTTGCATTCAACTAATAATTTCCCGGAGTTTACTGGTCGTATTTGCCCGGCGCCTTGCGAAGCTGCCTGTACATTGAATATTAATGCTGATCCGGTTGGCATTAAGTCGATTGAGCACGCGATTATCGATAAAGCATGGGAAAACGATTGGGTAACACCGCAAGTTCCAACGCACAAAACAGGTAAGAAAGTCGCGATTGTGGGCTCAGGCCCTGCAGGATTAGCCGCTGCGCAACAGTTAGCGCGCGTTGGCCATGACGTTGTTGTATTAGAAAAAAGTAGTCGCATCGGTGGTTTGTTGCGCTATGGTATTCCAGATTTCAAAATGGAAAAATTCCATATTGATCGTCGTATGACGCAGATGGAAGCCGAGGGCGTTGAGTTTCGCGTCAATCAAAACGTGGGCGAAAATGTGCTTGCGGATGATTTATTAGCAGAATTTGATGCGGTTATTTTAGCTGGCGGTGCTGAGCATCCACGCGATTTACCCGTCACAGGTCGCGAGTTAGATGGCGTGATGTACGCAATGGATTTTTTAACGCCGCAAAATAAAGTGGTCGCAGGCGACACGATTGCTAACCAAGTGATGGCGACCAATAAAAACGTTGTCGTGATTGGTGGTGGCGATACAGGTTCTGACTGCGTAGGCACGTCAAACCGTCATGGCGCGTTAAGTATCACGCAGTTTGAGTTAATGCCGCAGCCGCCAGAAAAAGAGAATAAAGAGCTATTTTGGCCAAATTGGCCACTTAAAATGCGTACTTCAAGTTCGCATGAAGAAGGTGCGAACCGCGATTGGTCTATTACCACTAAAGAACTAATTGGCGAAAATGGTAAAGTGGCCGCGCTAAAAGGCTGTAAAGTAGAATGGAAAGACGGCAAAATGGTTGAAGTTGCTGATACTGAGTTTGTGATTAAGGCCGATTTAGTATTATTGGCGATGGGTTTTGTCTCACCAGTGCAAAAATTGTTAGATGCATTTGGCGTAGAAAAAGACAATCGCGGTAATGCAAAAGCGACCACTGAGGGCGCTGAAAGTTATAAAACCAGCAAGGCTAAAGTATTCGCTGCGGGTGATGTGCGTCGCGGTCAATCCTTGGTGGTTTGGGCAATTCGCGAAGGTCGCCAAGCGGCAAAAGCCGTAGATGAGTTCTTAATGGGTTCATCCACACTGCCGCGTTAAATAGCCAAACTGAATTTGAATTTAGTTAAGTGAATTAGAAAACAAAGGATGCAAAGTAAAACTGCTTTGTGTCCTTTTTTATTAGGCCGAAAATTAAGTCGTTATTTAGGTAGTAAATCATGAGTCAATTGCAAAACGATACATTCTTAAAAGCGCTGATGCGCCAACCCACAGACTACACGCCAGTGTGGATGATGCGTCAAGCTGGACGTTATTTGCCAGAGTATAAACAAAGCCGTAAAACCGCGGGTAGCTTTTTGCAGCTATGCAAAAGCCCAGATTTTGCGACTGAAGTGACGATGCAACCGCTAGATCGTTATCCATTATTAGATGCTTCTATTTTGTTCTCTGATATTCTCACCGTGCCAGATGCAATGGGTTTAGGCTTATATTTTGAAGAAGGCGAAGGCCCAAAATTTGAGCGTACTTTGCGCGAAGAAGCCGATATACAGAAGTTAACCGTACCAGACATGGCAAAACTGCATTACGTATTTGATGCCGTTAGCCAGATTCGCAAAACGATTAATGGCCGCGTGCCGCTGATTGGATTCTCAGGCAGTCCGTGGACGCTTGCGACATATATGGTGGAAGGCAAAGGCGGTACGGATTTTTTAAATATCAAAAAAATGGCTTACGCGCGACCAGATTTACTGCACCATATTTTAGAAACCACCGCACAAACAGTCATTCAATACCTAAATGCGCAAATCGCTGCAGGCGCACAAGCAGTGATGATATTCGACTCATGGGGTGGCGCACTTTCACACAATGCATACAAAGAATTTTCGCTAAACTACATGCATAAAATCGTGGCAGGCTTAACTAAAGATAACGAAGGTCGTAAAGTTCCCAGCGTCGTTTTCACCAAAGGCGGCGCGTTATGGTTAGAAGCACAAGCAGAGATTGGCGCAGATGCATTAGGTTTAGACTGGACTGTCGATATCGGTTCAGCACGTCAACGTGTTGGCGGTAAAGTAGCGCTGCAAGGCAACTTAGACCCAGCTATTTTGTTATCAACACCAGAAGCAATCGAAAAAGAAGTTGCGAATATCTTAGCCAGTTACGGTCATGGCAACGGTCATGTATTTAATTTAGGTCACGGCATCACACAATGGACGCCGCCTGAAAACGCAGCGGCGATGCTTGCCGCAGTTCGAGAACATAGTAAGCAGTATCATCAGTAATAAAAAGCCCGCAATTGCGGGCTTTTTTAATGTAAAAATAGTGTTAAGTATTTTGCTAATAATTAGAGCGACATGCGTTTAAGCGTGTCATCTTTATCAATAAACTTATGTTTAAGCGCGCCAGCGATGTGCAAAAACAGCACGACTAAAATAATGATGGCGATTATTTCGTGTGCCGCTTCAAAAATATCACGTAAACCAGCGTCATCTAAACCCTTAATAAACGGCACGCCAAACCATTTCACGCCATATTTGCTGGAAACAGCGGTGATCAATCCGCTTAATGGCATGGCAATCATCAATAAATAAAGAAAGTGATGTGTGCCAGTGGCTAATTTACGTTCCCAAACTTTGTAAGTGGTAAGTAGCGCAGGTGGTTTATGCGTGATGCGCCAAAGAATACGAATAATGATTAAGCCGAATAGTGTAATGCCAATAGACTTATGCAGATTGAAATAAAACGTACGTGGTGTGGCTTCTTCAGCCAATTGCCATGTGTAAACGCCTAAATCAAATAAGTCATACGATATTTGTTTGGCGCCCTCTTTTGGCAAACCGGTCATATACCAACCCAAAGCGAACATGCCTAAAATGGCGATGGCGATTAGCCAATGTAGTATTACAGCGGTTTTGGTATAGCGTGATGCGTTATTCGTCATACAAATCTTCCATTTATTTAAATTAAGCACCTATGTGACAACCATCACACCTAAACGTTGGCCTAACTATTATGATAGGGCTATTATCATGGGAAAAAATCCTTACTGCAAGACTTTCAGAAAGTAGATAAAAATGCGTATAAATAAGTCGTTAATATTGAGTCAATTTTTATTGTTAATGCTGTGTTTTTTAGCGTTAATCGGTTGTGTGCAGGCCGATGTTAAACCAAATAATTTTGCGATTGAAGATATAGGGAATGGCATTTATGTGCATCACGGCAAGCATTTAGATATTGATGAAGGTTATCAAGGCGATATTTGCAATATAAGTTTTGTGGTGGGCGAACGTGGCGTTGCGGTGATTGATACTGGAGGTAGTTTAAAAGTGGGTCAGCAATTGCGCGAGGCGATTAAGAAAGTCACCGACAAGCCTATTTTATACGTCATCAATACGCATGTGCATCCAGACCATATTTTTGGCAATGCAGTCTTTTTGCAGGATAAGCCACAGTTTGTCGGGCATTTTAAGCTGGCAGATGCAATGCAATTACGTCAAGAAGCGTACGATAAATTGAATGTGAGATATTTAGGTGAAGATGCCAAAGGCAGCATTATCGTTAAGCCAACTTTACTTATTAAAGCGCCAACAGATTTAGATTTAGGTGGCAGAACGTTAAAAGTGACGCCCTTTCCGAACGCGCATACGAATACGGATATTTCAGTAATCGATTCAAAGACGGGCACTTTATTTACAGGCGACTTACTGTTTATAGAACGCACACCTGTGGTTGAAGGCGATATTAAAGGACTGATTGCGGCGATTGACGTACTTAAAACCTATCCTGCGAAACAAGTGGTTCCTGGTCACGGCCCTGTTGCAAAAGATTGGGTGGCTGCTCTGAATAACGAACAGCGTTATTTAAATGCGTTGTTGACGGACATTCGCGCGGTGATAAAAAACGGAGGTGATATGGGCAAAGCGATGGATACTGCCGCTGCGAGCGAAAAAGACAAATGGCTGTTATTTGATATTGCGAATCGGCGTAATGTGAATACGCTTTATCCAGCTTTAGAGTGGGAATAAAAAAAGCGGCATTAGCCGCTTTTTTTATCGCATTAACCTTATAAAAACTTGAATAAATTAAGATTTTTTAAGATTATCTAAGCTGAATGGCGTGACTGGATTGAGAGAAAGTATCAATAAACCGCCTGCAATCGCCCAATATTGCAACACAGGTAAATGTAATAATACTGAGATGATGATGGCGTAAATCGCCATGAATACCGCAAAAAATTTAGTTTTAAAGCCGAACAACAAAGCCAAGCCGCCGACTAACTGTACCAAAATAATCAATGGTGCGAAGATACCTGGTAAACCTAAACTGCCCAAGCCAGCTTGATATTGTTGATAACCATCAGGATTGCTGAAAAATCCAACAATTAACATAACGATTTGTAATAAAAAAACTTGTGCGAGTAAAATGCGAGCAAGAGTAGATAAATAACGTTGCATATGAGCCTTTAACGAATTAGATGATAAAAAATCAAACTGAATCATGCACTGAACAGGCTTAACACGCAAGCCGTAGCGATTATCTAAGGACAAAATCTTGCCATTACCCATACAAAATAGCCCTGTTAAGCAGGATTTAATTGAACCAGATTCAGTTAAACAAGTGAGTATTAAACGTGTCACTTGGCAGCAGGCGGAAAGTAATTTGCGCGAAGTGCGGACGACTGTGTTTATTAATGAGCAATCTGTGACGCCAGAGTTTGAGTGGGATGACATTGACGGTGGTGCCGTGCACTTATTGGCGATGCATGACAATCAGGCGATTGGCTGTTTACGCATTATTCATTATGGAAAAATTGGGCGTATGGCGGTGTTAAGTCATTGGCGCGGTTTGGGCGTGGGCAAAATGTTATTGGGTGAAGCGATCAATATTTGTCGCAGCCATGGCAGCCGGCAGATTGATTTATCAGCACAAACACATGCGATTCATTTTTATCAGCAAGCGGGTTTTCAAATAATCAGCGAGGAATATACCGATGTGCAGATTCCGCATGTAGATATGCGCCTGATGCTGGATTGAATGTGATAAATTTTAGACGCATTTAAAATAAACACAGGCAAGATTAATTGTTAGCAATGCCAAGCATTTGTTAAAATAGACTTTTAAAACTTTTAATCATTAACACTTTTGATTAAACACTTTATCACTGAACACTTTTTACTAAACCCCAAGAGAGAAATTTATGTCAAAAATCATTTTTAAAGCAGGCGAAGCCACTATATATACCGAAGGCAAAGACGTTACTGCGGCTATGCCAGAGATTTTAATCGGCGCTGTTGATGGTCCTGTAGGCCAAGCATTTGCTAACTTAATGGCGCAAAGCAAAGGCCACACAGCTATGTTTGCAGTGCGTGATATTAACCAATTGGTGCGTCCAGTTTGTATGACGGTGCCAAAAGTAACGCTTAAAGGCAGCACTGATGTCAGCCTATTTGGCGGCGTGGTTCAAGCTGCAACTGCTGATGCGATTTTAGATTGCGTGATCGAGGGCATTATTCCGAAAGATCAAGTGAACGAATTATGTATTATCAGCTTGGTATGGATTGACCCAGGATGTATCGCTTTAGAAAAAGAAGGCAATTTAGACAAAGCGGATATGTATAAAAATAACTATGACGCGACTAAATTAGCCATCAAACGCGCATTAAATGACGAACCAAGCATTGATGAGTTGATTGCTAACCGTCACAAAATCAAACATTGCATGTGGGAAGATTCTTGGGACCAAAAATAAAGAAACAAGAGTAAGCGGATTTTAAGGTTAATTTAGGTGTTAACTTAACCTTAAAATCATCGCCTGAAATCATTTTGGCTATGCACGATAGCGCGATTGCTAAAATACGTATTTAGTATTAATGTGTAAAGAAGACATTCGGAGACATTGTTATGACTGAACGCAACGTATGTAAGGAAGCTTTCGAGCGACTTTGTGCAGAGGTTAATACGGACAAAAAATCTGCAATCAATGAATCGGATTATTGGTTATTCGAGTTGGGTTTTAGATCGGCGATTGAAGAATTATTATCAATTGTCGATGCAGGTTCGCAAAGCCGACAATTCGTTTCACCGCGATTTCAAATGCTGGCAGATAGAATCTTGGAATCACGTCCACATTGATATCTGCATTAAAATTGAGTTAAGTAAAAAAGCCGATTTATTCGGCTTTTTTGTTGTGCTAGTTAACGATTTTTTTGGCTAAATATTCTGCTGGCTTAACGCCTTAATTGACATCAAAATTTTCCGAATAGGTGTCGGAATCGCCGCAGCAATCGCTTCGCCAAGCGGCAGCCAAATTTTTGCTGCTTGATTTACTTGTGGAATTAGCCGATCAATATAAACAAGTTGCGGTGAGATATGCAACTTAAAATGCGTAAATACATGCGTTAACGGCTCTAGCGCGGTGGAGTATTTCAAATCGATTTCGTGCATATTTGCGCCATCAGTTACTTCTGGCAAACTCCACAAACCACCCCAAATTCCGCTAGACGGACGTTTTTCCAGCATGACTTCATTCTGATGCATCAGCACCAGCATGGTGACACTTCTTTCTGGTAAGGTTTTACGTGGCTTTGGTGTTGGTAAGGTTTTAACCAGATCATTTGCCAGCGCTTCACAACTGCTATTGACTGGGCAGATAGGACATTTTGGCTTAGTGCGTGTGCAAAGTGTTGCACCTAGATCCATTAAGCCTTGCGTGTAATTAATTGCATTTTTGCAGTTATCCAAACCTTGTGGGTTTTCACGTTCGGCGATTTTCCATAATTGTTGTGCTATTTTTGGTGCACCCGTGTAGCCAGCAATATTAAAATGTCTGGCAAAAACGCGTTTTACATTACCGTCTAATATCGGTTGCGGTAAATTGAGCGCAAAAGTAGAAATCGCCGCCGCAGTAGAGCGACCGATGCCAGAAAGACTTTGAATATCCTCAAATTGGTGTGGAAAAACGCCGCCAAAATCATCCATAATTTTTTGTGCCGCCGCATGCAAATTGCGCGCACGTGAGTAATAACCCAAACCGCTCCAATGTTGCAAAACGGCTTCTTGCGTTGCAGCTGCCAAAATTTCAATGCTGGGAAATCGCTGCATAAACTTAGCGTAATAACCAATCACCGCAGTCACTTGGGTTTGCTGCAGCATGATTTCTGATACCCAAATTGCGTAAGGATCTACAGTATTTTGCCAAGGTAAATCGTGACGACCGTGCTGTTTTTGCCAGTCGATAATATGTTGCGAGAATGAAGTCATGGGGTTTTTTTAAAAGGCGTTTTGCTATTTTGATGGATTTCTTGCAACATGATATATCACCGCTTAACTGATTAAGGATTGAAAAATGAAACAAGTGTTAATGATGCTATTTTGTGTATGTCTAGTAGCAGCATGTTATTCAGTACCGCCAGGACATGACCCTCGCGGACCTGGTAACAGTGAGAACGCACCAGGCCATAATAAACATGGTAACGGGCCTGGCAACAGTGAAAACGCGCCAGGGCATAATAAAGATTATTAAAATAGACTGAATTTAAAGCGTTAACCTATGCTCAATTTTTCAAAAATTGAGCAGTTTTTTCAATGCTTTTTCTTTGGCTTGTTCTTTTAATGATTTAGGTTCTTCAGCTGGCTGAGCAGGCGTTGCTTCGCTACCTGCTGCAGAATCAGCTGGTTTTTTCTTGTTTAACAAACCTTCCAGCGCTTTTGCTTTATCGCCGCCATTAATGAGCTCTTTTACAGCCGCGCCTTTTTCACCGCCCACTTTATCCAGCAATTTAGATTGTGCTAGTGCAGTCGCAATGGCGGCGAAATCCATGCCATATTTTGGGCTAGCAAATGTGCCGGTAATCTTAACTGGAATACCAATACCGCTAAGTTCATCCAAATCTGCCCCGCCCTGTCCTTTAAGCGATTTGACGATGGTGGGTTTAGCTAGATAGTTAATCGTTTCATTACCAATATCAATATCACCGCGGCTGTCGCCTTTTGCTAGGCGCAGAACAGGCGCTTTCATGGCCAAATCTTCATTGTGCGCCACGCCATTTTTAATGGTAAAGGTTGCGGTTAATTCGCTGAAATCGGTTTTTTTGGATTTATCAGCGTTAGTTTCTTTGGTTTTTAGAAAGTCCACTTTGCTTTTAATATCGCGAATACTGCCTGCAATATCCACACCTTTTACTGCGCCATTTGCCAAATTCAGTGCGGCATTGCCCGCTAGTGCTTTTTTCAAGCCATTCACGCTGGCACCTTGTGTCGTCACATCTACATTCACGCCGCCAGTGCCGCTCAACATATCATTATTAATCGCATCGACCATTAATGGGCCGATGGCGATATTTTTCATATTCTGTTGAAACGTGATGATTGGCGTTGCGCGTGCATCCACTTTTAGCAAACCGCTCATACTGCCTTGATATAAATTAGCAGAAAAAGGTGACAAAGTTGCTATGCCGCCATTGGCTTTCAGGCCGATGTTTACATTTTGTGTTTTTACATTGGCCAGTTTTAATTTGCCAATTTTTGCCTCACCAGAGGCATTAAGCTTTTTTAATGCACTCAGGTCAATCGGCGTATCGGCTGAATTTTTTGCAGTCGTTTCAGTTTTGGCAGAAGGCTCGGTTTTGGTGATGTATCGATCAGCGTCCAACTGGTCGATATTGATCGCAAAATTAAAAGCGGGATTGCTGAATTGGCTAATCCCCAGATTTGCATTGATTTGACTATCATCTACTTTCGCACTTAATGGATTTAAGCTCAGTTTTTCGCCATCGGCTTTTAGATTAATATTGATATTGCTGGCTTTGGTTTTGCCATATTTAAGGCTACCAACGCGTATTGAGCCATTCGCATTCAAGGCTTTTAATGCACTTAAATCTAATGGTTTATCGCTGGCGGGTTTGCTGGTGCTAGGCGCATTTTTGCCAGAATCAGCCGTCACATATTGGTCGACATCCACTTGATCGATATCTAAATTGAATGTGTACAAAGGTTTGGCAAATTGGCTGATTGCTAAACTACCTTTGATTTGGCTGTTATCCACTTTAACGTTTAAGCCGCTCAAACTGAGTTTTTCACCGTCTGCTTTAATTGCCACGTTTAAGCCAGACACACGGTATTTTTCATAAATAATGCTACCGATATTTAATTTTCCATCTAACAATAAGTTTTTAAGTGCTGACAAATCTGTCGGTTTGTTGCTACTTTTTGTAGGTGTGCTGGCTTTGGTTTCGTTAGATTTTGGCAGCAATTTATTTAAATCCAGTTTATCTGCATTTAAGTTAAATTTGATATTAGGTGTTTTAAAACTCGCCACATCTATATCACCAGCCAGTTTGGTTTCGGCAATATTTAAGTCAAATTGACTGTTAACTAACTCTTTTTTAATATCCGCGTGCGCGCCTAGATTGAATGAGCCGCTCATGCTGCCATTTGGCAAACTAGGATCTTTTACATCTAATTTGCCAACCAATTTTGGAATATCGAATATCAAGTTATCGATATTGCCGCTGAATGGCGATGAAAACGTGCCTGTAACTGTACGTTTGCCTTGTACCATGGATAAATCGCCTGTGATGCCGCTGCTTTGCAAGGCTTTAGGTGAGCCTTTCATATCTGCCAGCACCATATTGGCTTTCAAATTTCCGTCGGCTTTTTCTTGGTTGAAACTAATAGTGACTTTTTTGCTATTCACTTCATCTTTTAAAATGCTAATCGCTGGCGCGCTCAAATCAACCGTTTGCATGCTGCCATCAAATTTGCCAGAAGCGACCAATTGCAATCCGTCGACCAAAAATTCCAATTGCTCAGTTTTCGCATCCACATTGCCGGTTGCTTTAATGTCCAAATCGGTGCCGCCAAACATCTCGCCTGTAATATGGCTATCTAAGCCTTTTACTTGAAAGTGTTTAGTTTCAGGGTCGGCCAAAAAGTTACCTTTTAAAGTCACATTGGCGGCAATTGC
The DNA here is from genome assembly GCF_000384375.1 of Methylotenera versatilis 79. Taxonomy (NCBI): domain Bacteria; kingdom Pseudomonadati; phylum Pseudomonadota; class Betaproteobacteria; order Nitrosomonadales; family Methylophilaceae; genus Methylotenera; species Methylotenera versatilis. Next base: position 913,377 of record NZ_ARVX01000001.1, read on the forward strand.
AGGTTGGTTGGCAGTTAACACAAAATCGGTTTGCAAATCAATTGGCTCAGCTAAAGCGATATGGCCAGATTGCATATTGAATTGTGACACGCTGTATTTTGCGCCAGAAGCTTCATCGCTGTAATTCACTGCAGAATTAATGACATTCACGCCATCAATATCAAATTTAATGGTTTCAGACTCCGTATCGTCTTTGCTCAATAAATCATCAAAATTGGTGGTGCCATCTTTGTATTTGATGATATTAGCTTTTGCGCCATCTACATAAATGGTATCGACAACCAACTGTTTTTTCAGCAAAGGCAACACTGCCAAAGCCACCTTAACACTATTTACAGAGGCAAATTCGGTGTCAGATTTATGTTCAGAAATAGACAGTTTGCCTAAATTAGCTCCGATTTTTGGCCAAAAACTTAACTTAATATCGCCTTCAATATTCAGCGTGCGCTCTTTTTTATCTTTCACCAGTTTAATGATGTCGTCTTTGTAATCGTTTGGATTAAAGGTCGCAGCAAAATAAGCGGCAATCAACAAAGCCAATGCAACAATGCCACCAACGCCATAAAGCGCATACTTAATGTATTTGTTCATCTTATTTTCTCTTTTCCAACGTTTTCACTTTAAAACGAGAGTCAAATCACTGCTTTAATTATCTAATAGTTTATTGAAACAAATCAATAATTTAAGTGAGTTAATTTGGGATTAACAGTTAACTAGTTAGTTCACCAAAAATACCATAAAACGGCCACACCAAACACAATGCGATACCACGCAAATGGCACAAAATTATGTGTTTGCACAAAGCGAATTAAAAACTTAACCGCAATTAAAGCTGATAAAAATGCTGTGATAAAACCAATCGCAAAAACCGTTAAATCGTCCGCATTCAATAAGCGCCAGCTTTTAAGTAAATCATAACCAGTGGCGGCAAACATGATGGGGATAGCTAAAAAGAATGAAAACTCAGTGGCTACAGTGCGGTTTAGCCCAAAAATCATGCCGCCTAAAATGGTTGCGCCCGCGCGCGAAACGCCAGGTACTAATGCTAACGCTTGAGCAAAGCCAATTTGTAATGCTTGTTTGCTGCTAATGTCATCGACACTTTGTGTGGGCGTTTTAAGTGGCAGTTTTTCGATGAGTAAAATGGCAAAACCGCCAACAATCAGCGCAATGGCTACTGTGAACGGTGAAAATAAATATTCTTTAATCATGCCGTGAAAAGCCAAGCCTAGTAATGCTGCCGGTAAAAATGCAATCAGCAAATTGCGTACAAAATGCTGTGCTTTTGCTTCTTTTGTCAGATTGGTCACAGTATCGACTAGACGTTTTTTAAACGCCCAGCACACTGCTAAAATTGCGCCTAACTGAATGATGATTTCAAAAACATCGCGCTTTTCTTTGGATAAAAAGCCCAAAATATCGCCCACAATAATCAAGTGCCCTGTGCTGCTGATGGGTAAAAATTCGGTAGCGCCCTCAACCAAACCCATGATGATGGTTTTAAAAAATAGTATTAAGTCCATAATTGATGCTTTTTAAGTGTTGGGATTTATTGATTTACATTTTAGCAGGTTTGAAAAATTATAAAGGGTGCGAGTGCACCCTTTAAGTTGAATCTTTTATGTCGCTTTTAAACTAAAACTGTTTTAAACGTATATTAAAACGCAATATCAAGTCTTAATTATTAATCAGAAAAATTGGTTAAGTTATTTCAACATAGCCAATACATTTGATAATAAACTGCCCGATTCAGCAGGTACTTCCCCATCTGGCGTTAATTTATCCACCAACGTAGGTAAATGTTCTGCAATTTGTGCGCTTAATGTTTCTGGGTTAATGCCTACTTTAGCGGCTAATTCTGCAATCGTGCCATTGCCTAAAATGCTAGAAATCTGCTCGGCTGAAATAGTAGCATTTTCACCTGTGCCAACCCATGAAGCGGCTGCTTCGCCCAATCCGCCTTCTTTAAATTTTTCCAAAATGCCGTTTAAGCCGCCATTTTGGTTGAACAAATCCAGCGCAGCTTGCGCAACGCCGCCTTGTTCGCCGCCGAATTTTCCTAATACGCTACCAGCAATGCCATCAAATAAACCCATTTTTCTCTCCTAAATTTGAAAATAATAAAGCGCATATCACAACGTTATTAGCATAACTTAAAAACGTTCGTTATCTCTTAAATATCGCCACTGACCTGGCGGCAATTTACCTAAATTTACACTGCCAATCCGCACACGTTTTAAGCCGACCACAAACAAGCCGACCATCTCACACATACGTCTGATCTGGCGTTTTTTGCCTTCACGTAAAACGAATCTAAGCTGGTCTTCATTCTGCCAACTGACTTTAGCTGGCTTGAGTTTTTCGCCGTCTAAACTTAAACCGTGATTCAAGCGCTGCAAATCCGCATCACTTAATTCGCCTTCAACCCGCACTAAATATTCTTTTTCTACACTGGAATCTTCACCAATCAAATGACGTGCGATGCGGCCATCCTGAGTGAGCACTAACAAACCCGTCGAGTCAATATCCAAGCGCCCTGCTGGCGCAAGACCATGTAAAAATCCACGCTGAAATTCTTTAGCGTTGTAGCTATTTAAATCTGGGTCATCCATCCATTCGTTATCGGGGTGAACCAGCACAATCGCAGGTTGATAACCATCTTCCGCTTGTCCGCTCACATAGCCAACCGGTTTATGCAGCAATATCGTTACTTGCTCAGCTTGTTGTTCATAGGCATAAGCACTAATCACAATCTCAGCATCTGGCTTAATGCGTGTGCCAAGCGTTTCCAAAATCTCGCCATCCACTTTCACCCAGCCATTCACAATCCATTCATCTGCTTCGCGGCGGGAACAAATACCACGCTCTGCCATCACTTTAGAAAGGCGCGGCATTTCTACGTTTACAGGTGATGATTTATAAGCCGCTTTTGCCGCAGCGCCATACTGTGGCGTGGCAACCGCATCATAACCATCGCGCACTTTGCCACCACGGCGCGGCGCTTGACGATATTGCGGCTCATTTTTATCAGGGCGTGGCGTAATGCGCGTGTCCTTACCTGCTGGCTTATGTGGCTTAGGTGAATCTTGATGATTGGCAGGCTTAGAATCGTTAGGCACTTCGGCCCTTAACTCACTTCTCAGTGGTCTATTTTCATTTGACTTGCTATAGGCGGGTCTGCCTTCAGTTGGCTTGCCGGTATCTGACCTTGTATCACTCCGCTGTTCGGCAAATGGTTCACCGTGCGCTTTACCATCAAAGCGATGATTGCGCTGGCGTCCACCTTCAGTTTTTGGCGATTGAGTCGATTTTGCTACATCTACAGCATCCCTAATCACAGGCTTTGGCGGCGGTTGCGTCCTGTCGCGTCTAGCTGGGTCAACACGCCGTACAGGCGCTTTGCTTCCTGATGAGGTTTCGCTGGATTTTTTGGTGATTTTTATCGTGGTCAAAATAGGCTTAATACTTGGTGGGCAATATTGGCATTTTAACAAAATTAAGTAGCAAGTCCTTAATTATTCATTGTTATTTTGTAAATGCAATCATCCACTTACTAAAATTAAAGCTGTAATTGACAGACGGAGTTTGCCTAAAGGGCAAATATGAAATGCAGGTTAAATAGAAAACGACTTTAAATAGAAGCTACTACAAGAATGTTGGCGGAGTGGACGGGACTCGAACCCGCGACCCCCGGCGTGACAGGCCGGTATTCTAACCAACTGAACTACCACTCCTAGCAGGTTATGCTGACTGTTAATGCTGGTGGGTGCTAACGGGGTCGAACCGCTGACATTCGCCTTGTAAGGGCGACGCTCTACCAACTGAGCTAAGCACCCGTCATCATTGACAGGGTGCGCATTCTACAATAAATTTTGATAATTTGAATCATTAACCTTAATAAAGTTAAAACATTTATTTTTTCAATAACGGTTTATGATTTATTTACAAGCCGATAAAATAATAAAGTGTGAACTGACAATTTTTTTAAAGTTTGCTTTATTTTGAAAATATTGGCTGGCCTGTTACTCTAAAAGATGAGTGCAATTATTTTCTCTTTAGTTATATGAGATATAAGTTCGATTAACCCATAATTAATAAAAACAATATGCCTATAACAATTAATGAATGTATAAAATCTGATGATCCTTTGTCGGAAGACATATTCGAATGTCTTGTCACTTTCAAAGAAGAAACTGAACTCATAGATTTTAAAATTGCTTTTGAAAATACGGATAAGGAATGGCTAGAAATTACAAAAGATTTATTGGCTTTCACAAACACTTTTGGGGGGTATCTTGTGTTTGGTGTTAAAAATGCAACTTTTGAAATTATTGGTTTACCTCAAGATCAACTAACACTATTAGTTGATGTGAATAAATTCATCCAAAAAATTAATAAAAATATAGATCCTCCAATCACTCGAATCAGATCTAAGCAATTTAAAAAAGACGATAAAGACTTAGTAGTTATTTTTATACCCCCATCATATGACCGAACACATTTAATTACAAAAGACGCGTCATTTATTCACCTAAGTGGCAAAACTCAAACGGTTTTGCATATGGGAACAACATATGTTCGTCGAAGTGCTGCAAATCACATGATGGACTCTAGAGATATTGATGACATTCTTAATAGAAGAATTGATTACTTTAAGCACTCCTTATTGGAAAAAATTACTAAAGTAGTTGAAGCGCCTAAGGGAAGTGAAATTTTCGTTTTGTCCGAGGACAGATCTAATCCTGAACATACCAGATTTATCATTCAGGATGCTCCAGATGCCATTCCCGTAAAAGGAATGAGTTTTACTATTACCCCCGAAACAAACGAACAAGAAATTGCGGGTTGGATAGCGATGACTACAAGAGATCCTTTTGCTATTCCACATTCTGCAATAACTTGGAGATGGTATAGAGAGAGGGAGCTAATAAATTTGTCAAATGAGCAGCGATTATGGGTTGCTCGGTATAGTTTACAAGCTATGACCCCCGCATTTTATTGGCTAAAAGATTGCGATGCTATGAACATTTCTGCAATGCTTAATGAAGCATTATCAGACAATGGAAATATTAATGCATTGGGAGACATTGCTTCAACAGGGGCTTTTTTGGGTAATAAATTTCACAAAACGTTAATTACTCGCATAGGAAAAAAAGTGACACTTTTGTCCCCTGCATCAAGAACTATTCCCCACAACGGTCCGAAGGCATTATTCAGGGCGGACAATATCAAATCCAATTCAAAAAACCTTTATGAAGAGCTAAATAAAATTGCTCAAAGTTCAAAAGAATTAAAATCCTGTGAACCAACTTTAACTGATAGATATAGAGCACAAGCTTTAGATTGTCATCTTTACGCGCAGGACAATAAATACGTTAATAAAAATACGTAGCAATTTATTCAGTTAATTACTACATAAGATTAAAAAGCCAGCTTTCGCTGGCTTTTTAATCTGGCACAGAGTTAAAACTTATACCTTCTGATAAACCTCGCTACCTTTTTTCACAAACTCAATGGCTTTGTCCTGCATGCCTTTTTGCAAAGCTTCTTGCTCGCCAATGCCTTGTTCTGCCGCGTAATCACGTACATCTTGTGAGATTTTCATTGAGCAGAAATGCGGGCCGCACATTGAGCAGAAATGCGCTTGTTTTGCGCCTTCTTGCGGCAATGTTTCGTCGTGGAATTCTTTGGCTTTTTCAGGATCAAGACCCAAGTTAAATTGGTCATCCCAACGGAATTCAAAACGTGCTTTTGAAAGTGCATTATCACGAATCTGCGCACCGGGATGGCCTTTTGCCAAATCAGCCGCATGTGCCGCGATTTTGTAAGTGATGATACCAACGCGCACATCTTCTTTGTCTGGCAAGCCTAAATGCTCTTTTGGTGTTACATAGCAAAGCATCGCACAGCCGTACCAACCAATCATTGCCGCGCCGATGCCCGAAGTAATGTGGTCATAACCTGGTGCGATATCCGTGGTTAATGGGCCTAAAGTGTAGAAAGGAGCTTCACCGCAATGCTCTAATTGCAGTTCCATATTTTCTTTGATCAAATGCATCGGCACATGGCCTGGGCCTTCAATCATACATTGCACATCGTGCTTCCAAGCGATTTGGGTTAACTCACCTAATGTTTTCAGTTCAGCAAATTGCGCTTCATCGTTAGCATCGTAGATGGAACCTGGGCGTAAACCATCACCTAAACTAAAGGCAACATCATATTGCTTCATAATTTCGCAGATGTCTTCAAAATGGTCATACAGGAAAGATTCTTTATGATGCGCTAAACACCATTTCGCCATGATAGAACCACCGCGTGACACGATACCTGTCATGCGTTTTGCGGTCATTGGGATGTAGGCTAAACGTACGCCAGCGTGGATTGTGAAGTAATCCACACCCTGCTCTGCTTGTTCAATCAATGTATCGCGGAAGATTTCCCATGTTAAATCTTCGGCCTTGCCGTTTACTTTTTCCAGTGCTTGGTAAATTGGTACAGTTCCGATTGGCACTGGTGAATTGCGGATAATCCATTCACGCGTTTCATGAATGTTTTTACCGGTGGAAAGATCCATCACAGTATCACCGCCCCAACGTGTGCCCCACACCATTTTTTCAACTTCTTCTGAAATTGAAGAACCAAGCGCAGAGTTACCGATGTTTGCGTTAATTTTAACCAAGAAATTACGGCCAATAATCATCGGCTCGATTTCTGGGTGGTTAATGTTTACTGGGATAATCGCGCGACCTAATGCAACCTCAGAACGTACAAATTCTGGCGTAATAACTGCTGGAATGCTCGCGCCGAAATCATGACCTTTATGCTGTTTCTGTAATAAGTCGCTCATGTTCTCGCGGCGTTGATTTTCACGAATCGCGATATATTCCATCTCGGGCGTGATAATGCCTTTACGTGCGTAATGCATTTGGCTAACGTTTGCGCCAGCTTTTGCGCGGCGCGGTAAGCGTGTTAAGTTAAAGCGCATTTCAGCTAACGCTGGATCCGTTTTACGTTCTTGGCCGAATGCTGAACTTGGGCCGTCTAATTGTTCCGTGTCGTTACGCTCTTCAATCCAGCCAGCGCGTAAAGCAGGCAAACCGTTACGAATATCTATGCTTACATTTGGGTCTGTATAAACGCCAGAAGTATCGTAAACCATCACAGGCGGGTTTTTTTCTGCGCCGAACATAGACGGTGTATCTGAAAGTGAGATTTCACGAAATGGGACTTGAATGTCTGGTCGTGAACCTTGAATATAAACTTTGCGCGAGTTTGCGAAAGATTTTTTAGTGTCTGGATCAATTTCGGCAGTTTCGCCTGAAAATTTGGCTAAATTTTTGTGCAGATTTTTATCGGTGGCGTTCATGGTGCGTTCCTATTCATTTATGCAAGCGCAAAAAAGTAAGATTACTTTTTTGGTTAGATTGGTAGGAAAGCATTTTGATGCTTTACCCACTATAAATTTGTAGGAAAGCTTGTGAAGCTGCTTTCCTACGGCGGCATTACCCGCATCAGGTTCAAAGGGTGATTCTCACTGGCTTATTTTGAAATAAATCAGACCCCTAGCAATGTTTGCAATGTACGCGAAAACCACTAAAAAGGCAACAAATGCCTTTAAATTTGAGAGTGATTATCGGCCTTAGATTGCAATAAATATAGTGTTTAATATAGGTTTTTTCAGCAAAAAATGTTATAAATGCCGTAGTCGTTCACATAATTATAATGTAGGTTAACTATGATACTCATCGCCCTCTATTACGCGCTAGCCATTGCTGTATTGACCCTGCATTTCACTGGGCATCTAGAACGTTGGAATATGGAGTGGTTGGTATTTGTGTTCGCGATAACCGTTTTCCCTGCCGTGCTTTATTTATAAGCATTCAAAAATTACAAGTATTTAAGTGTTAAGTAATGATGTTTTGATTACCAGCGCATTGTTTGATGTACTGCTTTCTATTGCTGATTTATCTCTTTCTCAAATTCAATACAAGCCTTATTTGAAGGCTTAAATCCCGCACTAAAATTTACACTAAAAAACAGGTTAAGTTGTTGTTGACACAGCAACTTAACGTTGTTAAATTAACGATGTTAAGTTTAAGTTATTTATAATGCCACCAAAACCTAAAACACAGCTCGAACGTCAGCAATTACGCACCTTAATTATGGATGCAGCGCGTGAGCTATTTGTATCGCGCGGTCCAGAAGCGGTGACGATGCGTGAGATAGCCAAGCGTATTGGTTATTCTGCCACCAGCATTTACCTGCATTTTGCCGATAAAGAAGCATTAATCCGTGCCATTTGCGATACGGATTTTTTAGCGTTGGCCAACGCATTAAAAAGCAATTTAAGCATTAGTGACCCAGTTGAGCGCTTGCTGGCTTTCGGTTGGGCTTATGCGCAATTCGGCTTAAATTATCCCAATCACTATCGCATGATGTTTATGACAGAACATCCACTCAGCGACCCAAAATTATCCACGCTGCAACAAAATAATGCTGAACAAGATGCCTATTTTCAATTAAAAACCGTGGTTAATGAAGTTTTTCTGGCGAATAAATTTAAGTCAGATTTAACAGATTCAGAGCTAATTGCACAAACTATTTGGGCGGGTATGCACGGTGTTTGCGCTTTGCATATTAGTATGGCGAATGACGTGTGGGTGAATTGGCGTGAAATTGAGGCGCGTTTGCTGATGATGCAATTAACCTTGATGCGCGGCATGCTGAAAGAGCCATCATGACGGATAATGTGATAACCATAAAGAAATAATAAACGAAAGCTAATTATGCAGCAAAAAATGGTCAGTTTAATTGTGTTAAGTCTATTGATGGTAGGTTGTAAAAAACCTGCAGAAGTGCCTGCGCCGCCGCGTCCAGCGCTGGTTGTGGTTGCAGGTGAAATGACTTTAAACGAGGGCATGGTGTTGATAGGCGAAGTGAAATCTCGCTATGAATCAAATCTTGGCTTTAGAATTGGCGGCAAAATTATTGAGCGCAAAGTGGATATTGGGCAGCAAGTAAAAAAAGGCCAAATAATTGCGCGGTTAGATGCCGCTGATACCAACTTAACCGCGGCTGCAGCTTTGGCAGATGTGCGTGCTGCAGAAGCCAACCATGCTTTAGCGCAAGCAGAAGTGGAACGCCAGCGTAGTCTGTTTAATAAAAAATTCATTTCAGCTTCTGCTCTCGATTTACGCGAAGCAGAATTGAAAACATCAACAGCGCGCTTGCAACAGGTGAAAGCACAAGCGGCTGTTTCGAGTAATCAATCACGCTATACCGCTTTAGTTGCAGATAGAGATGGCGTTGTGACGCAGATTCGCGCTGAACCGGGCCAAGTGGTGAATGAAGGTGAGGCGATTGCGCAAATTGTCGATACTCAAAAGATTGAGGTGTTAGTCGCAGTGCCAGAGTCGCATATGGCAGATTTAAAGTTGGATGACGCGGTGACGGTTAGGCTTTGGGCAAACCAAGATAAAAATACTGCCGATAAAGATAGTCCAGTTACAAATACACAAAAAACCTACACAGGAAAAGTGCGCGAAATCGCACCTGCAGCTAACTCTGCAACGCGTGCTTTCGATGTGCGTGTGAGCATAAACGATGCAGATGAGGCGATTAAATTTGGTATGACTGCAGGCGTGCGATTTGGCAAGCATGATGTATCCGAAAATATCGTGGTTCCGTCTACCGCATTAACAGAGCTGAACGGTAAAACGAGTGTATGGGTGATAGATAACGTAAAAAACCATGTTGGTGTAGCGCATGCGCGTAAAGTTATCTCAGGACAATTCACTGAGGATGGCGTAAAAATTACGCAAGGTTTGCGCGCGGGAGAGTTGGTGGTAATTGCAGGTGCGCATACGTTAACTGATGGTCAACAAGTGAAACCAATACAAGAAACCCAATTCAAGGGTTTTAGCCATGAGTGACGCTAAAGATACGCAAGACCAGCAAACAACTGGCTTTAATTTGTCCAGATGGGCACTTAACCACCAAACATTGGTGTTATATCTGATGTTGATGTTAACGTTTTCGGGCTTGTTTGCTTATACCAAATTAGGTCAATCAGAAGATCCGCCATTTACTTTTAAAGTGATGCTGATTCGCACCAGTTGGCCAGGCGCAAGTGCGGTTGAAGTCGAGCAGCAAATCACCGATAAGTTAGAAAAAAAATTGCAGGAAGTACCGCATCTGGATTACACCAACAGCTATTCGCGCCCTGGTGAGTCGATGATATTTATCGTGATTAAAGACGATACTTTTTCTAAAGATATCCCAGGAATCTGGTATCAAGTGCGCAAAAAAGTCGGCGATATTCGCCACACTTTGCCGCAGAACATTGAAAGTCTTACTTTTAATGACGAATTTAGTGATGTTTACGGCAGCATGTATGCCTTAACAGGCGATGGTTTTGATAATTTTGGCTTAAAAAAACAAGCAGAAATCATCCGTGCAGAACTGCTTAAGACCAAAGATGTAGCCAAAGTAGATTTTTTCGGTGAGCAAAAACAGCGTATTTATATCGAATTTTCAAACGCCAAACTTTCTACGTTGGGGATTAGCACAACGACGCTCATTAATATTCTGCAAACACAAAATGCAGTGGTTAAAAGCGGCACGTTTGACTCATCGAAGGAGCGCATTCGCATTGAAGTTTCCGGACGATATAGCACTTTAGAAGATTTGCGCGAGTTAAGATTGCGCGCTAATAATCAAGATTTTAAATTGGGCGATGTTGCGCGTATTTATCGCGGCTATGAAAATCCGCCAAAAGATGCGGTGCGTTACAACGGCCAAGAAACCTTATTATTGGGCGTGAGTATGCGTGAGGGCGGCGATGTGATTGCGCTTGGCCATGCGCTGGATGAAAAAATCACGCATATTCAACAAAATCTGCCTGTAGGATTAAGCTTTGAAACGGTTAGCTCGCAACCAAAAATAGTGGCGCATTCTGTTAATGATTTTGTGATGTCATTGGTTGAAGCGCTGGTGATTGTGTTGGGCGTTAGTTTGATATCGCTGGGATTACGCACGGGAATTGTCGTAGCGATTACTATTCCTGTGGTGCTGTCAGCCACTTTTTTAGTGATGAATTTGTTTGATATTGGCTTACATAAAATCTCTTTAGGCGCATTGATTTTAGCGCTTGGATTATTGGTAGATGATGCAATTATCGCGGTAGAAATGATGTCATCCAAAATGGAACAAGGCATGGAAAGGGCGAAAGCTGCTGCATTCGCCTACACATCAACCGCTATGCCGATGCTCACTGGCACTTTAGTAACCGTAGCTGGTTTTCTGCCGATTGCGACAGCGGCATCCAGCACAGGCGAATATACACGCTCCATCTTTCAGGTTTCTGCCATTGCGCTGATTATTTCTTGGATAGCTGCGGTGATTTTTGTGCCGTATCTGGGTTACCATTTATTGCCAGATTATGCGCAAAAACCTAAGCCATCTAAGTTAACAACATGGTTTAAAGCAAAATTTAATTGGGCTGATAAACCCGATGATAATCACCATCACGATATTTATAATACGGCGTTTTACAGCGCATTCCGGCGTTTAGTGACCGCATGTGTGCGTTATCGCAAAACAGTTATTGTGATAACGCTATTGTTGTTTGCGCTTTCAATTGTGGGTTTTGGCAAAGTGCAACAGCAGTTTTTCCCTGATTCCACGCGATTAGAATTAATGGTCGATTTGCGCATGACCGAAGGTGCGTCTTATCAAGCAACCAATGTGGAAGTGAAAAAGCTGGAAACTTGGCTACGCGCTTGGAACGCTAAAAATAAAGGGATCGATAATTTTGTGGCTTATATCGGCACAGGCAGCCCGCGTTATTATTTGCCATTAGATATTCAATTAGCGCATCGCGGTTTTGCTCAATTTGTGATTTTGAGTAAAGATTTACAAAACCGCGAAGCGTTGCGCAAAGATTTGCTCAATCTATTTGAACAGGATTTCCCTGCATTAAGAGCTTCCGTCTTGCGATTGGAAAATGGTCCGCCAGTCGGTTTTCCTGTGCAGTTTCGGGTTGCAGGCACCAATATCGAAGAAATTCGCACCATATCGCACCAAATTGCCGATTTAATGCGTGCAAATAATCAGTTAACTAATGTGCAGCTTAATTGGGAAGAGCCAAGTAAAGTGATTAAAGTACATGTTGACCAAGCAAAAGCGCGCTTGTTGGGCGTTAGCTCGGCGGATATTGCTAATGTGCTCAATGCGGCGATTAGCGAACTCTATATCACTGAATTTAGAGAAGGCAATGAGCGCATCGATTTAGTCGCACGCGGTGTAGAGGTTGAGCGTACACAGTTATCGCGCCTAGCAAATTTGATGATTAATACACAGAATGCCGGTGCAAATAATCAAACGCCAAGTAGTCAATCAACAAGTAGTCAAACTGCGGTTCCGCTTTCGCAAATTGCGACGATTTCATCCGAATTCGAAGAAGGCGTGATTTGGCGGCGTAATCGCGTGCCTTCCATTATCGTGCGTGCGCATTTGCGCGGCAACTTGCAGGCGCCGGTCGTTTCTGCGCAAATCGAAGAAAAACTAACGGCAATAAAAGCCAATTTGCCGCTCGGTGTAACCGTTGAAACAGGTGGTGCGGTAGAAGAGTCTGCTAAAGGCGGCGCATCGGTGGCCAAAGGTGCGCCATTGTTTTTGGTGGCGGTATTAACCTTGCTGATATTGCAATTACAAAGTTTTTCACGCGTATTTTTAGTGTTGCTCACCGCGCCTTTGGGCTTGATTGGCGTCACAATAGCGTTGTTAATATTTGATAAACCATTTGGTTTTGTGGCTATGCTGGGCACAATCGCTTTATCGGGCATGATTATGCGCAACTCGGTGATCCTGGTGGATCAGATTGAGCAAGATAAATCGCACGGAATACACGCTTGGAATGCAATCATCGAATCCACTATACGACGCTTCCGACCAATTGTATTAACGGCGGCCGCGGCGATATTAGCCATGATACCGTTAACCAGAAGTGTATTCTTTGGCCCAATGGCAGTAGCGATTATGGGCGGTTTAGCGGTAGCTACTTTATTGACTGTGCTTTTCTTGCCTGCATTATATGCAGCATGGTTTCGCGTTAAAGCGCCAGAATAGACTGTGAAACTACTTGAAAACTAACTTGAATACCAGATGTAAAATGGCTTAAGTACATCAGTTATAATGCAATTAAATCCTTGAGAGTGCCTAAAATGACGCCAGAAACAACGTTAACTAATAGAAATTTTAACCTACCTAATGACTTGAATGCGCAGCGCGAAACTGCGGGATTTAATATGCAGCGTGAAACAGCGCGCTTTAATATGATAGAACAGCAAATTCGTACCTGGGAAGTGCTAGATCCAGTCGTGCTGGCGCTGTTAAACGAAATCCCGCGCGAAAACTTTATTTCTGCGGAGTATCAAGGTTTAGCATTTGCAGATATTGAGATTCCAATTGGACTGAATCAATTGATGCTCAGCCCAAAATTAGAAGGCCGTATTTTACAGGCGCTGAATGTGCAAAAAACGCACAATGTTTTGCATATTGGTACTGGCAGCGGCTATATGACTGCGTTATTAGCTAGTTTAGCCAAACAGGTTATTTCAGTAGAGGTTCATGCAGAATTAAGTGCAAAAGCTGCTAAAAACTTAACCCAAAATAATATCCAAAATGTGCAGTTAATCGTGGGCGATGCTGCACTTGGCTTGATTGAAAGCGCACCGTTTGATCTGATTGTCTATACCGCCTCATCACCGATTGAGCCAGCTGGTGTACGTAATCAATTGGCAATTGGTGGTGCGATGTTTATTGTGCTGGGAACTGCGCCAGCGATGCAGGCTACCTTGATTCAACGATTATCAGAAACCAGTTTTAGGCAAGATGTATTGTTTGAAACTTGTATTTCTGAACTGGTGAATGCGCCACAAGCCAACGCTTTTGAATTTTAATATGCGCGCCAAAAACCTTATGTTGGCCTTGTCATTGTCGGCTTTATTGTCGTTGCCAATGACTTTGCAAGCGCAAGATAACGTGCCACAGGATAAAGCGTTGAGTTTAGTCGATGTTTATCATCAAGCATTAGCCAATGATCCCGTATTAGCCTCTGCATTAAACGCCAATAAAGCCGCGCAAGAAATTATTGAGCAAGGCAAAGCTTTGTATCGTCCAACGGTTAATTTTAATGCTGGCATAACCAGCACACGCAGTAATCTCGCCTTCAATAATGTTACTTCAAACTTCCCGCGTCTTCCGGGAACGACCTATTTTGAAGGTTATAACTACGGCTTGGAAGCGAGTCAGCCCATTTACCGTAAGCAAAATCTGGTGCAAATGGACCAAAGTGCAACGCAAGTGAGTATTGCCGATAAACAATATCATTTAAGCCAACAAAATCTTATTTTGCGCACCACACAAGCCTATTTTAATGTGCTGATCGCACAAGATAAAATCGAGCTGATTAAAGCACAAAAAACAGCGATTTTGAGTCAGTTAGACCAAGCAAAAACGACTTTTGAAGTGGGCAGTGCAACGATTACAGACGTAAATGAAGCCCAGGCGCGTTTTGATTTAATCGTTGCGCAAGAAATCGCCGCAGTCAATGAATTTCAAATCGCTCAGCATGAGATTGAGGCGATTACCGGCATTTTACCGTCAACACTTGCCACGGTGAAAAGTGATATTCAAGTGCATCAATTGGATCAATCGATGCAAAATTGGCAACAAGTGGCTTTGCAAAATAATCTGAATATCGCCATTCAGCAAGATACGCTTAAGTTTGCCGAGCAGGAAGTTGAGCGTAATAATGCTGCGCATTATCCGACTTTAGATGCGGTAGCGGCATATACCGATAATTACAATAATGGCGGAATCAATGGGTTTGGTACTGATTTGACTAATGCGGTGATTGGGCTGCAACTGCAAATCCCTTTGTATCAAGGCGGCGCAATCAGCTCGCGCACGCGGCAAGCGGTGCTGAATAAACAAAAAGCTTTAGATGATATTGACATTGCGCGCCGCCAAACCGACTTAGAAACGCAAAGGGCATTTTTAAACCTGAATAGCAGCATCGCGCAAACAAAGGCATTAGAACAAGCGTTGATTAGTAGTCAAAGCCAGTTAGATTCAACTCAGTTGGGCTACGAAGTAGGCGTACGAATTAGTGTGGATGTGTTAAACGCACAACAGCAATTGTTCTCTGCCAAGCGCGATTTGTTACAAGCGCGCTACAATTATCTAGTGAATATTATTCGTTTAAAATCTGCCACAGGTTTACTGGCAGAAGCCGATCTACAAGATATTAATCAGCAATTATTGTTAGGTAATTAACATGGGCCAGCTCGCACAACAGATATTAAGCCAATTAGTGATTGTGGATATGCAAACCAAATTGGTGAATGCGATGCCTTTGGAAGCGATGCAATCAACGATTAAAAATTGCAGTATTTTGACGCAAGCGGCGCAATTACTTAATGTGCCAATCATTGTCACTGAGCAATATCCACAAGGTTTAGGCGCAACGCTGCCAGAAATTCAGCAGCATTTTACGCAGGTTAAGACTAACTTTAAACCCATCGTAAAAACCGCTTTTTCGGCAATCGGTGAACCAAAATTTAATCAACAATTACATCGCGATCAATCGCAAATAATACTGGCTGGTATGGAAGCCCATATTTGTGTTTTGCAAACGGCGTTATCGCTGAAACAAATGAGCAAGCAAGTGTTTGTGCTAGAAGATGCAATTGTTTCGCGTAACCCTGCAAATAAGGCTAATGCCATTGCGCGCCTGCGTGAGGCTGGCTGTGTTATTACCAATACTGAATCGGTCTTGTTTGAGTGGTTGGGCAACGCGAATCACCCAGCGTTCAAAGAAGTCTCTAAATTGATTCGCTAAGTATTAAGTTTATTAATCGCAACTGTAGATTGTTTTTAAGTTTTTAAATACGTTGCAATCAGCTGCATTACTCTAACCGTTGTGCCAGTTGACGCTTGGCTGAAATCTAGGCTGGCTTGTTGCATTTTTTGACATTGTTGTGGATTATTCAACAGATTTTGAATATTGTTGCGCAATTCAATCACATCACTCACTTGTATCGCCGCGCCTGCTGCGATTGCATTTTTGCTGGCTTCAGCAAAATTATAAGTATGTTGACCAATCAAAATCGGTTTGCCTATCGTAGCGGCTTCAATCAAATTCTGACCACCAAATTCAAGTAAACTGCCGCCCACAAAAGTGAAATCGCAAGCGGCGTAATAGCTGAATAATTCACCCATACTATCGCCCAAAATGATTTGTACACTTGCATCAATTGGCGTAAATAATTGGCTGCGCCGCTGATAATTTAGGCCAGCTTGTTTGATTAATGCTTCCACCTCATCAAAACGTTGCGGATGGCGCGGTACGATGATTGTGAGCAGGTTTAAACCTTTGATGGCTTCTAATATTAATGTTTCCTCACCTTCGCGCGTGCTGGCGGCTAAAAAAACAATGCGTTCTTTATTAGCGTTGAATAAATGTCGTAGTTTTAAACCTTTTTCTACAGCATCAACTGGCGGTTTTACATCAAATTTTAAATTGCCAAAAACCGTCACATTTGACGCGCCTAACATCTGTAAGCGTGCGGCGTCGTCAGTGGTTTGCGCCGCGACTGCCTTTAAGCTTTGCAAACCATTCGTCACTAAATTGCCCAGTTTTGCATAACCTTTAGCGGATTTCTCTGAAAGACGCGCATTTAATAACAGCAATGGAATATCACGCTTTTTACACGTGGCGATCAAGTTAAACCAAAGCTCGGTTTCCATTAATAAACCAATTTTAGGTTGAAAATGCTTTAAAAAACGCTTCACCGCAAACCGTAAATCGTAGGGCAAATAAACGCGTAGCACACTATCCGCAAATAATTGCTCACTGGCGTCGCGCCCAGTTGGCGTGGTGTGGGAAAGCAAAATCTGGTGATTCGGATACGCCAATAATAAGGCTTTAATTAATGGCTCTGCAGCTCGCGTTTCGCCAACAGAAACGCAGTGCAGCCAAATAACAGACTTAACACTTTTAAATCGATAAAAACCAAAACGCTCTGCCCAATGCTGACGATAAGCGGGCTGCTTAATACCGCGCCACCATAATTTAAGCGGTACGAATGGCAACACTAAATACAGCAAGAGATTGTAAATAAATTGAGACATACTTTATTTTCTCACGAAAGTGGCCCAGTTTTTGCGTTGTATGAAATACGATTTCAACTGATTACATAATTTTAAGCAATTGAATTCTGAGTAAGTGGACTTATTGGATGAAAAATATACGTTATCTGATAGCCCATTTAGGTGATAGATTTATTTAATAAAGTGATTACAATGGATTAATTGTAAATAATTGTAACAAATTTGAACTTAAACAATTTTACTAAGGTTAATTAACATGCAAAATATGACAACAGAAGTTTATGTGCGCGTTAAGGCAGTATTGGCATCACAAGCGGAGCTTAATCAAGACGCTGGCAATCTCGATTTAGACGATGATTTGTTTGCAGCGGGAATGAGTTCACGTGCAACGGTGGGGGTAATGTTGGGGCTTGAGTCAGAATTTGATCTTGAGTTTCCCGATGCGATGCTGCGCCGCGATGTTTTCGAAAGCGTACGTGCGATTAGCAATGCCATTACTAGCTTGCAAGCTTAGAGATGCTAGCCAATCAGGCTCAGGTTGACGCGCGACTTGCAGACATAGAACGTATTGGCCGCGAGATTGCTAGCGTCAATGCGGTTGATGTTGATGCGAACAGCCGCTTTCCGATTGAGGCTATCACGGCGTTACGCGCAACGGGTATTTTTGCAGCACCGATTTCTGTCGAGTTTGGTGGCGTAGGCGCAGATGCTATTGAATTAGCGCGTGGCTGCTGGATTTTAGGACAATATTGTTCGGCTACTGCATCAATCGTAGCGATGCATCACACACAAATTTTGTCGGTTGTGCATCACGCTAATGATAATGTTCAGCTGCAAGATTATTTACGTCGAGTCGCACGTGATAATCGCATTATCGCCTCGGTCACTTCTGAAGTAGGGCCTGGTGGCGATATGCGCAGTAGTAATTGCGCGGTAGAGGTTGAAGGCGATAGTTACACGCTGACCAAAAAAGCGACTACCGTTTCTTATGGTAGTTATGCCGATGACTTAATGATTACCGCACGTAAAAATGTGGATGCAGCTAGTGGCGATCAAGTGTTAGTGATTGCTGAAAAAGGCCAATTTCAATTACAAGATCAAGGCGTGTGGGATACTTTAGGCATGCGTGGCACTTGCAGCCCGCCGGCCACTATTGTTGCAAAAGGCGCTGCCTGGCAAGTGATATCCACACCATTTGCAGATATAGCCACCTATACAATGGTGCCAACATCGCATATTTTTTGGTCTTCATGGTGGTTAGGTTTAGCGACAGATGCGGTAAGTAAAGCGCGCGAATTATTTCGTGCCAAAGGCCGCTCTAATCCAGGTGTAACGCCAATGGGCGCACATCGTGTGGCCGATTTAGACGCCGAGCTGCAAAAAATGGAATACGAAGTATTTGGTTTAGCGCGCGAATACGCAGAAGCATTAGCCGTTAAAGACCTGCAAAAACTATCCAGTTTGGCATTTTCATTGCGGATTAATACACTTAAGTTGAATAGCTCACGTGCTGTGGTGGCAATTGTGAGTGAAGCTTTAAGTGTATGTGGTATTCAGGCTTACAAGAATAATGGGCCATTTTCATTAGGGCGGCATCTGCGCGATGCGCATTCGTCCGTGATGATGGTGCATAACGACCGCATCCAATTAACTAATGCGGCAATGTTGCTGGTGCATAAAGGCAATTAAAAATAGTCTTAAGTTAAGTCGTCATAAAATAATAATTAAGCGGCAAATTAAAGGGGACAAAATTGGATAAACTTGATGATGCGCATTTGGCATTTAAAGCACAGCTTTTTCAACACAAACTACTACTAGATAGCGGCGTAAAAGGCATTGTTGGTCGCGCAGCGCCTCTAGTCGAATTGGTGAGCAGCTTGCAAAGCATGATTGATCGCGAATCCAAAAAAGATGGTGCGGTAAAAGCTTGCTTTCCGCCAGTCGTACCACGCGAATTGCTGCGTAAAGTGGGTTATATGGAAAATTTCCCTAACTTATGTGGCTCTATCAGTACTTTTTCTGGAGGCGATAAAGAGCAACTTACGTTAGTTGAAACGGTGAAAAGTGGCGGCGATTGGTCACCGCATTTAGTGCAAACTGAAGTGACTCTAACACCTGCCAGCTGTTATCCCTTATACCCAACGCTTGCAGGTACGCTACCAGATGGCGGCGTATTATTCGATTTAAATTGCTACTGTTTTCGACATGAACCATCCAATGATCCTGCACGTTTGATGAGTTTTGAAATACGTGAAAATGTCCGTGCCGGTTCGCCAGCAGATGTTCAAAAATGGCGTAGCGATTGGCTTAATCGAGGTCAGGGATTGATTGAGTCATTGGGGTTACCTGTATTTTTAGATACTGCTAGTGATCCTTTTTTTGGCCGTGGCGGCCGAATGATGAAAGCCAGCCAAAAAGAGTTAGAGCTTAAATTTGAATTGTTAGTGCCGATCTGGGGTGAAGATTCACCCACTGCTGTGGCTTCATTTAATTATCATCAAGACCACTTCGCCCATATATTCGGCATTCATACTGCAGATGGAAAAGGTGCACACACGGCTTGTTTGGGTTTTGGTATTGATAGGTTAGTTATTGGTTTGCTTAAAACACATGGTTTTGACATGAAAGCTTGGCCTGCCAGCGTACGCCAAACTTTGATGATGTGAGTCTGTTTGATGAGCGCGCAACAGCAATTATTTAATTTAACACCCGCGATGTTTAGTCCACATACGCTGCACGGTTTTAATCAAAATTTTCGTGAAACCAACTGTTATGGTGATTTGATTATTGAGTTAGTTTACAGCTTAGGGCTTGAGCCAACAGCTTGCTTAGCCTATACATTGGCAGTCGATTTTGAGGGTGATCAGTGGACTTTCGGCAAGCCATCAGGTCACGATTTAATGCAGCTATATGGTATCCGCATAGAAGAACTATCGCTGTATCGCTTACTAATCGATCAAATTGTGACGCAAATACAGCGCGGATCCGTGCCTTTGCTTGAAGCAGATGCATATCATTTGCCCGACACCGCAGGAATCGATTATCTGGTTAACCATGTTAAAACCACCATAGCAATCACGCATATTGATGTCGAAAATAAAGTGTTACGTTATTTTCATAATGCAGCATTTGCTGAGCTAAATGGTGAGGATTTTGACGGTGTTTTGCGGCCGTTAATCAGCGCTCAAAAGGGATATTTACCCCCTTACTGTGAGTTGGTGAAGCTTGATATGCTAAAAGTATTATCCCAAGATGAACTACGCGCACTGGCATTTACCAGCGCAAAATTTCACCTTAAAAAGCGACCACGTCGCAATCCTATTGAGCAACACGGCTTGGTAATGGCTGAGCATCAGCAAAATATGATTTCAGGTGGACAAGCGTTTTATCATGCCTATACATTTGTGGCTTTACGGCAATTGGGTGCGGCACATCAATTAGGCGCGCATTTTTTGCGCTGGTTAAATGCTGATGATGAGAATCTAAAAGCTTCTGCAAACGCATTTGAGCAAATCTCTGCTGCCGCTAAAATGCTGGTATTAAAGCTTGCTCGTGTCAGCTATAGCGCCAAGCCGACTGATTTAACGGCAATATTCGTAGAAATGGCGGCACAATATGAGTTAGCAAGCCAACATTTGGATGTGGCATTTTCTTAAATGTCATGACAGTGTCTGACGCCAATTCTGCAATACCACACGCCTTTTTATCATTAGCGGGTGAAACAGTTGAAACTCTAAATACGCAGGCAGGTTACCAGTTTTCTTATCTAACAACTGAGGATGGCGTTTACGAAATACCTGCTGATATTCCAAAAGATGCAATTTTTAATGTAACAACTGTACCTGGCACCATCACAAGCAACGATGTACAGAAAGACGCACAATTAGATCAGTATGATCATTGGGTATGTATTAGCTTTAACGCGACTACTCATTCAAATACGGTAAATTTTTTACAATTTGATGGGCTTCTTACGCACGCAGATGTATTTTTAAACGGCAATCTAATTGTGCAATCGCGGAACGCTTTCCAGACACACTTGGTGAATGTGAGCGCACACTTACAAGCGAACAATCAGCTATATATTTGTTTCAGAGCAATCGCGCCTTTATTAGCGAAAAAACAAGCACGGGGCCGTCACTCAACAAAATTGGTGAATGAGCGACACTTACGCTTTATTCGCACGCCAACGCTGGGTTATATGCTGGGTTTTGCCTCGGCAACTAAACTAATCGGTGCTTACAGGCCAATATCATTAGTTACTCAACAACAGTTTTTGGTGCAATCCTCACAAATAGATACGCATTTATCGCTGCCGAATACAGGTGTTTTTACACTGAATTTACAGCTAAAAAGTTTGGTTAAGTCGCCAGAAAGCGTCATTTTGTTAGTGATAGATGAATCGACTCAAACACAGGTCGCCCATTACCCAGTTAATATTAGTCAGCAACAAGACATGATTTATATTAAGGCAAGTGGCGATGTACAAAATGTCGCTGCGTATTGGCCGCATACACACGGTAAGCCACAACGTTATTTATTTAAATTGGTATTAGATACAGATTGTGAAATACAGCTAGGTCTTTATGGTTTTAGGCAGTTTTCGCGAGTAGACAACCAAATTAATATGAACGGCACACCAATTTTTTTACGTGGTGCATGTTGGACACCGATGAGCCCAGCCAATTTGCAAACATCCGCAGAAGATTTACGTGAACGTTTGAATCTACTCAAGCGAGCGGGTATTAATATGTTGCGTATTCCTGGCAATATGCCGTACGAATGTGATGATTTTTACCAACTGTGCGATGCGCTCGGCATACTGATTTTTCAAGATTTTGCCTTTACCAATTTTGATTATCCTGATACCGATACGGATTTTGTGGCTAGCGTGACGGTTGAGGCAACTCAGTTTTTAAACAAACACGGTAACCGTGCCTGTTTAAGTATTTTGGCGGGCAATAGCGAAGTAGCGCAACAAGCATCTATGATGGGGTTAGATTTAAATCAACTAGGAAATCCTATTTTTGATGATGTGTTGAAGGGTTTATCAGCACAATTCGCGCCCAACGTAACCTATATCAGCTCTAGCCCAATGTCAGACACGATTCCGTTTCATGTAGGTAATAATAATGGCAGTTCACATTACTACGGCGTTGGTGGTTATATGCGTGATTTTGACGATGCACGTTTATTTAAAGGCCAGCTTATTGCTGAATGCTTAGCATTTTCGCATGTGCCAGAAGAATCCAGTTTGATTCAATTTTTTAATCAAGAGTTGTTACCAACCCATCATCCGCACTGGAAAGAAGGTGTACCAAGAGACAATGGCGCAGGTTGGGATTTTGCTGACATTACTGATTATTACGTTGAGCAATTGTTTGGTGTTAACGTTAAATCGCTGCGCGCTACGCAACCGCAACGCTATTTAGATTTATGCCGCGCAGCAAGCTGTGAGGTAGTTGAACGAACCATGGCAATATTTCGGTCAAATGCGCCGAAAGGCCGCGCCGCTTTGGTGTGGCTGCTACACGATTTAAAACCTGGCGCAGGTTGGGGTTATATTGATAGCTTTGGTGTACCAAAATCGCCGTTTTACGGCTTAGCGCGCGCGTCACAACCTATCACAGTTTTATTTGTAGACGAAGGTTTGGAAGGCCTTGCCGTTTACTTGGCAAATGATAGTGCGGAATTGTTAGATTATCAGCTTGAAATCGCTTTGATCACAGCAGAAGGCTCTTTATTTGAGCGTGCTACACAAGCCTGTCAATTAACGCCGCGCAGTGTTAAGCGTATTAGCGTTGATGCATTCTTGGGACGATTTGTAGACTCGAGTTATGCCTACCGCTTTGGTGCGCGCGGCTTTGTGGCAACGGTGGCTAAACTCACCAATTTAGATGGTGAAATCATTAGTCAAAAAGTGTTTGTAGAACCAAGTTTAACACTAGAAAATCGCCAAGATGTTGATATTGTGGCTACATTGAAGCAAGTAGAAATTGACTGTTATTGCCTGAGTTTAAGCACAAATAAACCTGCGTTTTTCGTCACAATTGATGTACCCAATTGCACTTTAAGCGATAATTATTTTCACTTGATGCCAAGCTACTCTATGCAAATTACGCTTACAAGTCGTGATCTTAAGTTGCATGGGCGTGTACGGGCATTAAATACCCAAGCGGTTGCAATAAAATAGATGGAATATAGTGAAACTATGCCTCAAGATGCATCAATATTAATGAATACGCTACCACCTAAATTATATCGCGGCTTGCTCATGCTTACCTCTTCATGGGTGGGGGAGCGTGTCAATGAGAAATCTTTACTGATTAAAGTCCACGATGTACCAAATGCAACAAAATTACCGTTAATTTGGTGTGGCGGTCCGCCAGAAATGGGCACAATTATTAGTATTTTCGGTAAAGAGCGCACGATTTATGGCCTGCGTGGTACGTACGATTTTGTAGAGCCAACACATGATGTGATTACTGCCTTAAGCCAATATTATGCAGATGAAATTGAGCGCACGATTCCGTCACAAACTTATTTAATTGCAGGCTACTGTGCCGCTGCTTACATTTCGATAGAAGTAGCTAACTTGCTAATGCAACGCGGCTACAAAATTGGTTTTTTAGGATTAGTTGATCGCGATGTCACTGAAAAAACGAAGATGCTACGTGTGTTTAGAAAGCTATTTGATTGGACAGACAGGCTTGGTGCTAAAGCTTATGCATTAAGAGATGCGATTAAACAACAAGATACCCGTTTTAAAATAACTAACACGCTGAAAGTTATTAACACTGGTTCAAACAAACCAGTCGAAGATCCGCGTAATCGTATTAAATATGTCAAAAAACCTGCTGAAGCGATGTATGAACTTAAGCCTTATTCAGGCAAAGTAAATTTGTTTTTCATCCGCTGGGGCGTGTTTGGTTATTATCAATTAGGCTTTTTTAGACGTTACTGGCGCAAAATTGCCAAGGGTGGTTTGCAAGTAGAGTTTGTACCAGGATATTCCCATAAATATCCATCATGGCCACTTATTATTCGCATGTTGCATAATCGATTAAATGAGACTGGCTATTAGTTTTTAAATGCTCGAAATTGACATATTTTAGAATTTTGGGTTAATCTTTATTGATAAAAAAATTCTTAATTAAGTTTTGCTAGTAATGCAGAATATAGTTATCTAGCAGGTCGTTACAGTCATTTTTTGGATTGCATTGCCTTCATCGCAAGATGTAGATACCTGACTGAACGAGTCATCAAATACACACATTCATATGCATGAAATTATTATTTCAATTGCATCTACGGTTAGATTGTTTAATACGCAAAAAGACCAGCGTTTATCACCATTGAACTTAATTCTAATATTTTCATTTTTCAACTTACGCTCTGACAACCACCGCATACACAAACCATTTATTTAAGCGAGAAATTTATTTTTTAAATTTAATGTGCTGTAAGTAATCACTCACCTTAACTCAATGCAAATACTGGCCTTGTTTAATGACTTAACACACCAAAATGGTGCAAAATTAACTTTAAAATTAGTATTGACGTACACAAAATAAAGGCCTAAATTTCCATTCAAGACACAACATGTTGTGTTAAAGCAGTTTTTTTACACAAAAATTTTGTGATTATTAATATAAATCACATAGTTAGCATTCATTCAGGTTAAAGCATCATTAGTTATACATTGAGTCAGAGATAAATCAGGGGAGTAAGCCATGTTAAAGGCAGTAGAAACAGCAAAAAAAGTAGGCGAAAATATGCAGAATGAAACCGCAAAGGAAATCCCTATTCAAGCGGTTTCACTGGATATTTGGGATAAAAAATATCGATTAAAAGCCAAAAATGGCGACCACGTTGATCAGAATATAGATGATTCTTACTCACGCGTGGCGCGTGCGCTGGCCGATGTAGAAACAACGGATGATAAACGCCATGAATGGCATGAGAAATTTCTATGGGCATTGCGCCGTGGCGCGATTCCAGCTGGCCGCATCACCTCTAACGCGGGTGCGTTAGAGCATAAACCAGCCACTTCAACTATCAATTGCACGGTGTCTGGCGTGGTTGAAGACAGCATGGACAATATTTTAGGCAAAGTACATGAAGCTGGCTTAACCCTAAAGGCGGGTTGCGGTATCGGTTACGAGTTCTCCACATTGCGTCCAAAAGGCGCATTCGTAGCGGGTGCGGGTGCTTATACCAGCGGCCCATTATCTTTCATGGATATATACGACAAAATGTGTTTCACCGTGTCCAGCGCTGGTGGCCGCCGTGGTGCACAAATGGCAACATTTGATATTTCACACCCTGATGTGACGGATTTTATTAAAGCCAAACGCGAGAATGGCCGTTTACGCCAATTCAACTTAAGCTGCTTGATTACAAAAGAGTTCATGGAAGCGGTAAAAGCGGATGCTGAGTGGAAACTGGCTTTCCCTGTGACGGAAAAAGAAGCGATTGTTGACGGCTTAAATGTAAACGATGAAGCGCATGTGGTGTGGCGCGAGTGGCCAGTTAAAGGTAAATACTTAACGCAAGACCATGGCTTAGACGCAGGAAAAGTCGCTTGCCGCGTTTATAAAACTATCAAAGCACGCCGTTTGTGGGATGTAATTATGTCCAGCACTTACGATTTCGCTGAGCCAGGTTTTATCCTGATTGATCGCGTGAATGAAATGAACAATAACTGGTTCTGCGAAAATATTCGCGCGACTAATCCATGTGGTGAGCAACCATTGCCGCCTTATGGTGCGTGCTTATTGGGTTCAGTTAACCTGACTAAATTTGTGAAAAAACCATTTACGGATGAAGCGCATTTTGATTGGGCTGAGTACCGCGAAGTGGTAGCTATTTTCACGCGTATGTTAGATAACGTGGTTGAAATCAATGGCTTACCATTGCAGCAACAACGCGATGAAATCGCACGCAAACGCCGTCACGGTATGGGTTATTTGGGTTTAGGCTCATCACTCACCATGATGAAAATGAAATACGGCGAAGAAGATTCAATCAAGTTCACCGATGAAGTGACGCGCGTGATGGCAGAAGTGGGCTGGGAAATCGGCGTGCAATTGGCCGATGAAAAAGGCGCTGCGCCTATCATGGAAGAGAAGTTTGAAGTAACCGCAGACATGCTAGCGAAACGCCCAGAAATGGCGGCGGATGGCATTAAAGTCGGCAGCAAAGTGGCAGGTAAAGTGTTGTTGGGCAAATATAGCCGCTATATGCAGCAATTCCCAGAAGGCTTGCGTAACCAAATCGCTACTAAAGGTGTGCGTTTTACGCACCATAGCTCAATCGCGCCAACTGGCACTATTTCACTTTCATTGGCTAACAACGCCAGCAACGGTATCGAGCCATCTTTTGCGCATCATTACAATCGCAATGTGATTCGCGAAGGCAAAAAATCAAAAGAGAAAGTTGATGTATTCTCTTACGAATTATTGGCATATCGCGAGTTAATTAACCCAAAAGCGATGCCGTTTAGCGATAAAGAAGATGAAAAGTTACCCGATTACTTCCTAGACTCATCAACTATCATGGCAAAAGCGCATGTGGATATTCAAGCTGCGTCACAAAAATGGATTGATAGTTCTATCTCAAAAACCATTAACGTGCCAACCGATTATGACTTTGAAGATTTCAAAAGCATCTATCTCTACGCTTACGATAAAGGCCTAAAAGGTTGCACCACTTTCAGGTTTAATCCAGAGGCATTCCAAGGCGTGCTGGTGACTGAAAAAGATCTGGAAAATACCACTTACAAATTCACGCTAGATGACGGCACTGAGTTAGAAGTAAAAGGTAATGAAGAGATTGAATATGATGGTGAGATTCATAGCGCGGCGAATTTATACGATGCGCTTAAAGAAGGTTACTACGGGAAGTTTTAGATTATAGGGAACACGGATTAACAGTCCGTTGCTCTTAGTAGATTGTCATTCCGTGCTCGACACGGAATCCAGTGATTTATAAAGACACTAGATTCCGACTTTCGTCGGAATGACAACATAAAGGAGAAATATCATGGCAGTTAAAATTGAAAAGAAAATCACTGGCTATGCGCTAGTGAGTGAAGACGACAAAACAAAAACCGCAGAACTTAAAGAAGCGAATGCGAAAATCGTACAACTAGGCGAGCCGCTAGACCGCCCAGAAAAAATCACTGGCAGCACCTATAAAGTAAAAACGCCAGTCACAGAGCACGCGCTTTATATCACCATTAACGACGTAGTGATGAACGAAGGCACGCCGCAAGAGCACCGTCGCCCGTTCGAGATTTTCATCAACTCCAAAAACATGGATCACTTTCAATGGATAGTCGCCCTTACCCGTGTGATGTCTGCTGTGTTTCGTAAAGGTGGTGACGTGACGTTTTTGGTGGAAGAACTGAAAAGCGTATTTGAACCAAGCGGCGGCTACTTTAAAAAAGGCGGCAAATTCGTACCAAGTTTGGTGGCAGAGATTGGCGAAGTCGTAGAGCAACATCTGCAAGAAATTGGCATGCTTAAAAAACCAGGCTTAGACCAACATCAACAAAAATTGGTGGATGAGAAAAAAGCAGAGTATCTAGAAAAACATGCGAAATCAGGCGAAGACATGAACGCGGAAGGCTTTCCAAAAGGCGCACAACTGTGCAATAAATGCCAAACCAAAGCGGCGATTATCATGGATGGTTGTTTGACTTGTTTGAATTGTGGTGAGAGTAAGTGTGGGTAAACTGATTAAAATGAGGTGCGACTGTACTGTTGTGCGACACCCCATAAGCGACTAGTTCAACCTCATAAGTCGCCAGTACCAACCGCATAAAGCACTAGTAAAAAGCCTGATAATTCAGGCTTTTTTATGGGCATATGAGAGTTAACATTGTAAATGTGGCGAAAATGAAAAGCTGGCGAGTTAGTCTAACCTCCAATCAAGTAAATAAAATAGCCGGCATTGCCGGCTATTTTTAATTCAATTTTGATGTCTTGTAGTGGTTCTTAAAGGACATTCACATTTGATATAAATTGCTCGCATTTTAGAGGGTCCTAACATGCGAGCATTGATAAATAGTTTATTCCATCAAAGATGGGTAAGCCTATTTTTTAGCGCCAAACTCATAACGAACGCCAACCCATGCTGAGCGTGGAGCACCTGGAGCAACAAACGTATCACCAATAGTTGTACTTCTATTCGCTTGCGTTCCTGTACCTAAAGCAACGTTACCGCCTGAGTTGAATGGATCTGCGCCTAATTGTCCTGCTGTCGCATATTCACGATCGAACAGATTGTTTACACGGCCAAAAAGCTTCCATTCCGGTTGGATTTTATAGCTAGCGACAAGGTTAACAAGCGTATAGCCACCTATTTTTCCGCCGCCTTTAAACTCACCTTGCTTCGTTCTGTTTCCGCATGGAGCCGCATTAACTGCACCTGTGTCAGCATTTACAGCACCAACACAATTGTAAGTAACGGTGCCAGCTTTGTGGTCATTATTCTCGTTACCGCGTACAAAAGCATCTGAATATATTTGAGCGTCAGCACCTAACTCAAATGCTGGTGTAAATTTATAACTACCAAATAATTTGAGTTGATTTCTTGGTAAAAGCGGAATCTTGTCACCTTTTTTAATGCTAACTACTCTACTTACAGGCGTTAAGTTAGCACCATTCCCCTCAATAGCTGATACAGGTTGACCAGAGTTATTGTTATTACCGTTAATAGTTTCGCCGCTTTGGTAGGTAGCGTCTAGAAAGGTATAACTTGCACCATAGCTCAATGCATTGTAATCACCAGAAAGAGCTGCCTCAATACCACGTCTTCTTGTTTCACCGAAGTTTTTAAAGAAGCCTGCACCTGTGCTACCAGCGCTTACAAATTGAAGGTCATCATAATTGGTTGCAGTAAATACACCTGCGCTCCACTTAATATCATCATTAAAACGACCTCTCACACCAGCATCCCAGCTTTTTGTGACCACTTGTTTTAGAGGTGGGTCACCAGCGAAAGAGTTCGGTAGACGGCAAGGCGCATCTTCGTTAGCACAACCTAGCTCAACAGATGTAGGTGCGCGACTACCTTCATTATAGCCACCATAGAAATTAAGGGTTTCTGTATGCGCATAAGTTAACCCAACTGCAGGGTTAATACGGTTGAAATGATGTGTACCTGTCAAAGTGCCAGGGTCAGATCTATCCGTAATTAACTGATCGCGGTTTGCAACCCTAACGTGGTTGTAGCGTGCTGAACCAGTTAAACTTAACTTATCGTTAAGCGCAAGTGTGTCGGTACCATAAATGCTATACACAACATTTTTGCTGTTTAATTTAGTTCTTCTGTCATCCGGATCACCATCAATATCGCCATTGGTACCATCTGCCATATATCCAGTGCCAACTGCAGCGCGGCCAAATATATCAGCAAATTCAGCTGATTGATTAAATTTAATACTGCTATATTCCGCACCTGCACCAACTACGAAGGAGTTGTTCAAATCAAACAATTTGTTGACTACACTAACCTGTGAAAACAGACCGAAAGTGTCTGTCACTGTGCTGGTACGATTAATCACCCCAGGGCATTTCTCACCAGGCTCGTCTGCCGCTAAAACCTGCGCAAGACAATTATTTGCAGCACTCGCTCCACCATAATTGGTGCCCATTGATTGACCTGCGCCACCGGGAACCTCTGGTAGAGACTCATCATTCATATCGCCATTTAATGTGTTAGTTTTCAATTTTTTGTAGTACACATTACCGGATAAATTAACCGCATCGGTAAAGAAGTGATCTAGTTGCAAATTTACAAAGTTAGATTTGTTCTTTGTATTATCAGGCGATGTAAAGACAGCATCATAATCACGACGATTGAGTGATTTAGGCACTAAGCCGTTACCTGTTAAATCTGTATTTGCATAGGAGTACGTCAATTTAAGATTTGTGTTTTCACCTTGCCATCCCACTTTACCAAAAAGTTGGCCAAAGTCAGTTGGTGACTTATCTCTCCAGCCGTTTTCATCAAAATAAGTCCCAGCAACAAACCAATCCAAACTATCTTGTGAGCCGCCATATTCAAATTCGGCTATTTTTCTATCAAATGATCCATAAGTGAGTTGAAGCGCACCACCTGGTGAGTTGCGCCCATCCTTAGTTTGAATTGATAGCGCGCCACCTAATGTATTTAATCCAAACAGCGGGTTGGATCCTGGCATTAATTGCATGCCCAAGATTGCATTTTTTGGAATGAGATCCCAACTGACCACATCGCCAAAGGCCTGATTCATACGTACGCCATCTACGTAAACAGAAAGTCCTTGGGGAGAGCCCAGTAACGGTGAAGCGATAAAGCCGCGATAGTTAACATCCATCTGCAATGGGTTATTTTGAATATTATTGATATTAATGCCGCTGAAATAACGTGTCATGTAATCAGTAATGTCCAGTGATTGAGACTTCTCCAAATCTTTTGCATTAAGCGTTTGTACATTTGATGGGATTTGGTTAATTGGCAAGCCAATTGAAGATAGCGGTGTGGTACTAATAATCTTTACTTTTTCAAGGTTAACTGTTTCACTTTTATCTTCAGCGAACACGGTTTGTGACATTGAGTAAGCTGCGATAACTGCGGCCAATATCAATTTTTGTTTTAATTTTGTTTTCATCTATTTCCCCCTTATATTGTTGAACTGCAAAGGAGGTAGAGCAAAAAATAATCCAACTATTGAATAAATATAAAAACTCAATTAAATCAATTGAATAGCATAAAGTTCGATTTGCTGCGACTTAGTTTAAGCTGGAAGTTCGGTTATATGTAGCCGCTGTGGCTCTATGCAACCACCAAGCTTCGATATGCCCATCTTTACACCCACAACGCGGCCAACAATAACTTCAGAAATTGCTATGTTATTGCATAAAATTAATGTTAAAAAATACCTTAAAAAAACGGATCTTAATATTTTATTGGTGGGTAAGTTGTTGATTCTAATGACTGCATTTAAGGAGGTATTAACAAATGGAGCAGAATGTGCATTAGGCTACTTCAATCATTCCGAGCATCACAAGTACGCTTTGTGCTCTAAGTTGTAGGCCTGTTAAGCGTACAAAGTATCCTTTATTGGTTATTCAAAGTTTTAATTATTAGATAGATATCTTCAAATATCCATTATTGCGTCTACACTTGGATTTTGATGAGCTTTACATACATCCTACTTAGCAATCAGTGTAATTCGATAAACACAGCGTCTAGCGTCATAAAGTAGATGCTGCTCGCGTGTTACTTTAGCAACATCTCCAATAACATCTTGAAAGAGTTGTAACTCAGAGCGGCAAAATCCTGAGCATGTGCGGGCTGCAGCGCAAATTGGGCAATGATCTTCTATTAACAACCAATCATTCCCATCTATTTCAACTCTTGCCATATAGCCTTCGCTCGATCGTATTGCTGCAAGCTGCTTTAATTTTTCGTGCAAAGATTTACCCGAGCAAGCCTGAAGGTAGCTGTTGCGCGACTCATCTTCACGCTGCAGAATCAAGCGCTCTAAGCCTTCTTCACCAAAAAGTTGCCGAATAGATCCTATTAACTGCACCGTTAATTGAGCATGTGTATTGGGAAATCGATTATTACCAGCTTCAGTTAGCACCCAGTTTTGGCGAGGCCGTCCCACGCCAGAGATCGCCTCCTGCTGACCTTCAATCAACCCTAAGGCAATCAGTTTTTGTACTTGCTGCCGCGCAGCTTCACTGGTCATCTCTAATGCTTTTGAAAGCGCAGCTGTGGATGTAGGGCCTTTCGATTTGATAAAAAATAAGATGCGGTCTGCAGTGGGTTCCGCATTTAAATTATCAAAGACAATGCTTGCATTATTCATATTGTTCCTCTATTATCCAAGCTATTGGTTGGATAATAGAGGAACTTCGCTGTCTTGTCGAGCGATGAAAGGGTTGGATTTGGAAGAGTTAAGTATCAGAAAAGCAACCCCCTTATCCGCTACCGCGACATGGGGAGACTTGCTTAAAGGTAAAAATGGCTTACTCGCTCTGGCATTAACTGGTGGTGTAGCACTGCACGCAATTAATGTGCATATCGTTACCACGGTGCTGCCTTCAGTTGTGCAAGAGATTGGTGGGCTAGATTGGTATGCCTGGAACACTACGCTTTTTGTGGTGGCTTCCATCATTGGTGCTGCAATGTCAGTTAAATTGTTTTATATATTAGGCGCTCGCCAAGCTTATATATCAGTCTTAATGATATTCGCAATAGGTTCAGTGATTTGTGCATTTGCAATATCTATGCCTTTAATGCTCATTGGACGCAGCATACAAGGCTTGGGAGGCGGCATCCTTGCAGCATTAAGTTATGCACTTATTCGAGTTGTATTTCCTTCGTCTTTATGGTCGCGTGCAGTTGCACTAGTGTCTGGCATGTGGGGAGTTGCAACACTTTGTGGCCCTGCAGTAGGCGGTTTGTTTGCACAATTAGGTCATTGGCGCTGGGCATTTTGGATATTACTTCCAGTGTCACTACTTCAAGGAATTTTAGTATCTGCTCAATTACGTCCTTACACAAAACTCAAATCGCCAAGTAATAAAGCACCGAATATTCCAATGACTCAAATCTTTTTACTCACCTGTTCTGTATTAGCAGTCGCAGCGGGCAGCATGTCAATGGAAATCATCTGGCAGAGTATTGGCCTTATTAGTGGCTTAATTCTAGGTGGTACTGCAATTATGTGGGACAAACGAACATCTGTACGATTGCTGCCTAGCAGCGGCGCAATGATTAACATGCCGTTAGGTGCCACTTATGCAAGCATTGCCTTATTGCTTATTGGTACAACTACTGAAATTTTTGTGCCTTATTTTTTACAGACTTTACACAATTACACACCCTTAGCCGCAGGGTATTTAACGGCACTTATGGCAGGTGGCTGGAGTTTAGGCTCACTACTTTCTTCAGGTAACCATCGTGCAAATGCCATGCGTTTATTACGTATAGGCCCAATGCTTTGCACTATTAGCCTACTGGCTTTAGCGTTGGTCATTCCCAATTTCTTAGCATTAGAACTCAATTTACTAACATTACTCTGCGGTTTGACCCTTTTTAGTGCTGGAGCTGGTGTAGGAATAGGATGGCCACATTTAGTGACTCAGGTATTAACCCTAGCACCCGCCAACGAAGAAGATATGGCATCAGCGGCCATCACCACCGTTCAATTGTACGGAATGGCAATAGGTGCAGCAGCAGCAGGATTGGTGGTTAATACGGCAGGTCTGAATAATGGTACTGAAGGCGTGCAATCTGCCGCGGTGTGGTTATTTGGTTCGTTTGCCATCGCGCCTGCCCTGGCAGCCATTCTTGCCTACAGAATCATTAAAAATTAAACAATGCAAAAACTCATGCAGTACAACTAGTTAACCATAGGGCAAGTATCTAATATGACATTACACACTTCTATTTGGCTATTTCAGGCAATTCACGCTATCGGGTTGACGGTATGGTTAACTATTGCAATTATTAATAACTATCAGGCTTTCCAAAGCTCAATAGCTGCTATTGGCAATATCATGTCTATGGCGCCACTTACACTACCACCTGTAATCAATACACCACTTTTAAATCGAGCCCTATCTTTTGTAACCTTACATAAGATTGGATTGTTATTTATATTGCTACTCCAAATTATTGCAGCCTTATCATTTTGGATAGGAAGTTATAAGCTGGTCATTGCATGCGACCTCACTGCGGCACAACCTTGGTTAAATATTGCACTTGCTTCATTTTCTGCTTGTCTTTTTACCATGCATCTAGGTGGTCTGTGGTTCGGTTATTGGATTAAGCAAGAAGGTCTACAACTTACTCATATCAGCTTGCTAATTTGGACGCTGGCGGCTTTCTTTCTATTCAATATTTCATGGAATAATATGGGGAGTTATTAAATGGTTAAGTACTAACTTCATTGTACTGATAACCAAGATGCGTTATTAGATGCTTAGCGGCCAAAAACAGGAGCTGTAACTTAAAAAACTCAAAATATTTGAATGAGTTATACAAAAATCCTTACTACTAATATAGTCTTAATATCCATATTATAGTGCCCTCAAATATTTCCAATGATTCAACTTTATTGAATAAATAGATCATAAATAATCGTTAACAATCAATGCATCAAAATTAACATAGATAAGAGCAACGTCATGAATGACTTGAATAAATCAATAGTCAAAAGTTTTTCAAATAAATCATTTTTAATAGCCGTAGGGATACTGCTAATTACAACCATGTTAAATGGATGCGAGAAAAAAGCGAAGGAAGCTCAAGTCGCTCCATTTCCTGAAGTCGATGTTGCAACCGTTTTATTTCAATCTATCCAACAGTGGGATCAATTTAATGGCCACATAAGTGCAATTGAATCTGTGGATATAAGGCCGCGTGTCAGCGGATATATTCAAAGAATTGCATTCAAAGAAGGGGATGAAATTCAAAAAGGAGATTTATTGTTTCTCATAGATCAGCGCCCGTACCGAGCTACCTTGAACAGTGCGGCCGCGCGTCATGAGCGAATGGTTGCTACTGATGCTCTTGCTCAATCACAAAGTAATCGCGCTCAAGTCTTATTGAAAGATAACGCAATTTCAAGAGAGGAAACTGAAGCTCGTCAAGCGACTCAAGCGCAAACTCAAGCAGATATTAAGGATGCTGAAGCTGCATTGGAAGTAGCTAAGTTGAATTTAGGCTTTACTGAAGTACGAGCACCCATCAGCGGGCGTGTCAGTAGAGCTATTTTAACTGTTGGTAATCTCGTTGTTGCCGATCAAACCACTCTAACCACACTCGTTTCACAAAACCCTGTATACGTTTATTTTGACCCAGATGAATATAGCTATTTGCGTTACAAGTCAGAAGCACGAAGGAAGAGTAAAAGCGAGGGAGGCGCGCAGGTGCGAGTTGGCTTGGCTAATGAGCAAGGATTTCCGCACTTAGGTAACGTAGATTTTCTCGACAATCAAATCAATCCTACTACTGGCACCATTCGTGCCCGCGCAAAACTCAATAATGCAGATAGGTTATTTACGCCAGGAATGTACGCTCGTGTCCAAATGGCCGGCGATGATGATACTCAGAAGATTCTTCTTGATAACAAAGCGATTCTTACTGATCAGGATCGCAACTATGTATATATCTTAGAAGAAGGCAATAAAGCAGTCAGAAAAGATGTGGTGCTTGGCCGAACATGGAACGGACTGAGAGTAATCGAATCTGGGCTAGCGCCAGATAACAAAGTAGTTATAGCCGGATTACAAAGAATTTATTTTTCAGGCGCACAAGTGAAACCAAACGTTGTGTCTATGGAATTATCTTCTACCAAAGCCGCATCTCCAAATAACTCAATTAATAAATAGGAGTCATCAATGGATTTCTCTAAATTTTTCATTGATCGACCGATTTTTGCAATTGTATTGTCAATTATCCTGTTCGCTATTGGCCTTATTGCAATCCCTCAATTGCCAGTTAGTGAGTATCCAGAGGTGGTTCCACCGAGTGTCGTGGTCCGTGCCACCTATCCTGGCGCTAACCCGAAGGAAATTGCAGAATCCGTTGCCATTCCGCTTGAAGAGGCCATAAATGGTGTTGAAGGCATTATTTACATGAAGTCGGTTGCAGGCTCTGACGGGAGCTTGCAAGTGTTTATTACCTTCAAATCGGATGTGGATCCTGATGTTGCAGCGGTTCGCGTACAAAATAGAGTAAGTCAGGCCTTAACAAGATTACCAGACCAAGTGCGCCAGTTTGGAGTGACAACCCAAAAACAATCGCCTACCCCGCTGATGTATGTGAGTCTTTTTTCGCCAGACAATAGTTACGACTCTCTGTACCTGCGCAATTATTTGCGATTGCACATTAAAGATGAACTCTCAAAATTAAATGGAATCGGTGACGTTGGGCTCTATGGCTCCGGTGATTACGCAATGCGTATTTGGCTAGATCCAAATAAATTAGCGTCTAGGGAGCTTACGGCTACTGATGCTATCAACGCAATTCGAGAGCAAAACGTGCAGGTGTCTGCGGGCCAACTTGGTGCTGAACCCTCTCCTAAAAACACAGACTCGCTCATTTCAATCAATGTGCGTGGTCGACTGGTGACGGAGCAAGAATTTAGAGACATCATTATAAAAAATGGTATTGATGGCCAAGTTGTTCGTCTTTCAGATGTTGCCAGAGTAGCCCTTGAAGCTGGTGACTATACGCTACGTGTATATCAGGATGAGAATAACTCAACATCGCTCGGTATCTTTTTAACACCAGGGGCAAATGCACTTGGTGTCGCTGATGAAGTGTATAAAAAATTAGATGAGCTAGCAGAAAGATTTCCTAAAGGCGTTGAATATCGTGCTGTATGGGATCCCACTACGTTTGTAAGAGACTCCATTAGTGCAGTTCAACACACATTGTTTGAAGCAGTCATATTGGTAGTTTTAGTTGTTATTCTATTTCTGCAAAGTTGGAGAGCTTCAATTATCCCACTCATTGCAGTGCCGGTTTCAATAGTAGGAACATTTGCATTTTTGTATCTATTTGGTTATTCAATTAACACATTGACATTGTTCGGGCTCGTCCTTGCTGTAGGTATTGTTGTAGATGATGCCATTGTAGTGGTCGAAAACGTAGAGAGAAATATTGAACTTGGTCATAGTGCAAAAGAGGCTGCTCATCTTGCAATGCAGGAAGTTTCAGGTCCTATAATCGCTATCGCACTTGTGCTTTGTGCTGTTTTTGTGCCAATGGCGTTCATGTCAGGAGTAACTGGCCAGTTCTACAAACAGTTTGCCGTCACTATCGCAATTTCAACGGTCATATCAGCTGTTAACTCATTAACTTTGTCACCTGCATTGGCGGCAATGTTGTTAAGAGGACATGACGCTCCCAAAGATGCTTTATCGCGTGGAATTGAATTTGCATTTGGCTGGATTTTCAATCCTTTTAATAGATTCTTTAAGCGTAGCTCAAAAGGATATCAAACGATTGTTTCGCGCACATTTAGTAATCGGGGACCAGTGTTTGCTGTATATGCTATTTTGTTGATTGTAACCGCTTTTTTGTTTCATACAGTACCGGGCGGATTTATACCTACTCAAGACAAGCTGTACCTCTTTGCCGGCTCTCAATTGCCAGAAGGTGCATCTTTATCAAGAACTGATGACGTGACACGCAAAATGGTAGCTATTGCTAAGCAAGTCGAGGGAGTAGAGATGGTCAATGCATACTCTGGTTTAAATGCCTTACAGTCAGTGAATACGCCCAACTTCACCACCTCATACGTTATTCTAAAACCTTTCAATGAGCGTAGCAGGAGTGCAGCAGCGATTAATGATGAGCTAAATAGCAAGTTTGCTGAAATTAAGTCCGGCTTTTCTTACGCTTTGTTACCGCCACCTATTCAAGGGCTTGGCAATGGTTCGGGATACTCACTCTATTTGGAAGATAGAGCAGGTCTAGGTTATGGCGCACTTCAAAATGCACTTAAGGCTTTTCAAGCTGAAATAGCGAATACGCCAGGTATGACATACCCAGTCAGTTCATATCAATCTAATATTCCACAGTTGGAAGTGAAGGTAGATAGAGAGAAAGCAAAAGCTCAAGGCGTCTCTATGACAGATATCTTTGACACCATGCAAATCTATCTTGGATCTGCCTATGTAAATGACTTTAATATATTCGGTCGTGTAAACAGAGTCATGGTTCAGGCGGATACTGAATTTCGCCAGCAACCTGAAGATATCACTAATTTACGTACCCGTAATGCTAATGGAGAAATGGTGCCGATTGGATCAATGGTGACGGTAGTACCAACTTTTGGGCCTGATCCTGTCGTTCGTTATAATGGCTATCCAGCAGCTGATGTTATTGGTGATTCAGACCCCAAAATTCTATCGTCATCTGAAGTTATTTCTAAACTAAAGGAGATAGCAAAGAAGACGCTACCCCCAGGAATCGTGATGGAATGGACAGATCTTAGTTACCAGCAGGTTTCTCAAAGCAATACCGCGGCAGTCGTGTTTCCACTGTCTGTCATGCTAGCTTTTCTAGTGCTAGCTGCCCTATATGAAAGTTGGACACTACCTCTCGCCGTCATTCTAATTGTTCCTGTTTGTATGTGTTCAGCGCTATTCGGAGTATGGCTCACAGGAGGTGACAACAACGTGTTCGTACAGGTCGGCCTTGTAGTACTAATGGGCTTGGCATGCAAAAATGCGATACTGATTGTTGAATTTGCGCGTGAGTTGGAACTTCAAGGCATGGGCATCATAGAAGCAGCACTTGAGGCATGCCACTTGAGGTTGCGCCCAATCATCATGACTTCTGTTGCTTTTATTGCAGGCTCTGTCCCATTGCTCTTAGGACATGGCGCAGGCAGTGAAGTTAGGGAGGCTACGGGTATCACTGTATTTGGGGGCATGCTTGGTGTAACGCTATTTGGATTGTTTCTAACGCCTGTTTTCTATGTGGTACTAAGGAAACTAGCTGCAAGATGATGCGCCGTAAACTCTGTATATGGCTAATTAGTAAAATTCTAAATTAATTTATGCAACATATCGAAAATACAGTGGACCGACCGACTACTTACAACCCTATATAAATTTAAATCAATTTATATAGGGTTGTAAGCACGGTGCTATTTATCAATGTCTGCTTTGGGCCGCTTATTGTCTTTAGTAAGCTGGCATAGGTCGGCCCGAAACGGACGTATCTTTTGCCCGTTTATTGAAGACTCAGTTGGTGCTTGGTAGCGTCAATCCTGCG
The DNA here is from genome assembly GCF_000384375.1 of Methylotenera versatilis 79. Lineage (NCBI taxonomy): Bacteria > Pseudomonadati > Pseudomonadota > Betaproteobacteria > Nitrosomonadales > Methylophilaceae > Methylotenera > Methylotenera versatilis. The sequence goes on from NZ_ARVX01000001.1 coordinate 952,350, forward strand.
GCGAGCGCCCCTAGTAAAACACTGACCTTGGGAAGAGCTTGACGACTTTTGAGCCAGACAAGGTTCAGTATCAGGCCATCCGTTGCCAAGTTTGGAAGAACTTCTACTATTGTGCCTTTTTCGATCTCGTGCTTGACCAACCATGTTGGTAACTGAGCGATTCCATGTCCGGCTATTGCCGCAACTAACTCACCCTCACCATCACCTATAGCAATCCGCGCTGGCATTACTCGGCGTTCAGTGTATCCAGTCTTAGTTTCGGAAAAGTACCAAGGACTCACCATGCCTTGACCTTCGCCATATACAATACAACTGTGATGTTCTAAATCTAGCTCATTTAAGGGTTCGCCATATTTGCTTAGATACGTGGGTGAAGCACAAAATATATTTCGAGCCTTGCCTAAATAGTGATGTCCTAAGACATTAGGCCAGACGTCAGAGCCACCGATTCGCACGACAATGTCGATATCTGCTTCAACAAGGTCGACGAATCGGTCAGAGAACGTAATGTGCGGTATTAGCAATGGATACTCTTCTATACATTTCAGAATGACCGGTAGTACATGCAAGCGCCCATATGACGCAGGTAGGTCAATACGAACCTTTCCACGAGGCTCTGTGTTTTCCAAATGAAGAGACGACTCAACCTCTTTAAGATCTGCCAATACTCCTGTACACGTGCGATAGAACTCCGTTCCAGCGTCAGTCAGCGACAGACGTCGTGTAGTTCTATTGAATAAGCGTGTTTGAAGTCTGCCTTCTAATCGGGCGATGCCCTTGCTTACAGCAGAACTAGTTAGGTTCATCCGTGCAGCCGCTGCTGTAAAGCTGCCCATATCTGCAACGCAGACAAACACATCTATGCCTTTCAAACGCTCCGAAGAATACATCAAGCCTCCTATTAATGAATTAAATTCTCATTTAATAGTAAAATATACCATTAATCTGAAATAAATTTTATAGTAAGCTTGTGCTTTCAAGCTGCGCCGAGCATGTGACCAAGTCGAGAAGGGCTCAGCAGCCAGACATTACATCCACCATAGAATAGGATTTACAGATGAACAATCAGAAACCAACCGTTCTCGTTACTGGCGCTACCGGTCAAATTGGCGGCGACACACTTCGCTTCCTTCAAGCCGATGACTCCATCACGTTAGTGGCCGCAGCACGTTCACCCGCCAAGGCCAAAGCTTTCGAAACGCAAGGTATTCGTACGGTCATCCTCGACTTTGATAAAGAGGAGACCTTGGCACCCGCGTTACAAGGAATCGACAGAGTCTTCCTTGTGACTGGTTATTCAGTAGACATGCTGCGCCAGAGCAAAGCATTTTTGGACAAAGCCAAGCTGGCCGGTGTGCAGCATATTGTGCATCTCGGTGCTTGCGGACGTGACGACACGACGATTGGGCACTGGGCATGGCATCAGTTTGTGGAGCGGTACATTGAGTGGTCAGGTTTCTCATTCACGCACTTGCGACCGGAAGCCTTCATGCAAAATTTACTCAGCTACGATGGCACGAAGGCGGTGAATAATGGCGTCATCCAGCAATTCACCGGAGATGCTCCGTTTAGCTGGGTCGATGGCGAGGATGTTGCCTTAGTCGCTGCACAAACGCTTTTACACCCAGACAAACATGCCGGTAAAACGTATCGCTTAGGTTATGACGCCAAATCATACGGCGACATCACGGTTATTATGTCCGAAGTGTTAGGGCAGCCGTTCCGCTACGAGTCCTTATCTCCAGAGATTTTTCTGGAGAACATGCGGGTAGCCGGTGCCGAAATGGCTTATATGAACTGCGTGTGCGATAACTTCAAACGCATTGCCGCCTATGCCATTCCCGGCGTGGACGAGACATTCGACAATTTTTCAGGCATTACTGGTAAAGAACCCGTACGGTGGGAAGCGTTCGTGAAGAAACACCAGGCAGCTTTCGCTTATTGATCTTCTTCCAGCGGATGAATTTAGTTAAGATGGGGTCGCTAGACTGAGCGTCCGTTTAGAGCCGTTAATGTCGCAGTTTTTCGGCCCATACATAGCGGACATTCAAAATCTGAGTCGAAGGGTGACTACGGCAATCTGTTTGAAAGAATATCAACTGTCACTTGTAAGAATTTCTGAGTTAAAGTGTTATTCATACGCTATCTGATGCCGAGTAAAAAACCACTTTGTTTCTACCATATTGCTTGGCTTTATAGAGTGCTCGGTCTGCTGCACCAATTAGATTTCTGGACTCTAAACCAATTTTAGAAGAATCAGTAATTCCGATACTAATCGAACTTTTCATAACTTCTCCTCCGAATTCAAAAGTAGTCGAGGCATATGCTTCTCTTAAGCGGTCAGCTACGATAAGAGCTTTGTCAGTTGATGTTGAGGGAAGTAGAATACAGAACTCATCTCCCCCATAACGCGCAAAATAATCCTCAACCCGTATGGTTGCAATTGCTATATTGGTTAATCTGCGCAAGACTTCATCGCCATTGGGGTGCCCATAGTTATCGTTAATGAATTTGAAATTATCTACATCTATTAGCATTAAAGAGAATTTATCGCCTGTACGTTCAAAGCGCGACTGTAACCGTACTATCTCTTGTTCAAGCTGACGTCGATTGAAAGCTCCTGTTAATGTATCCCTAGAAGCTATTTTTTCAATTTCTGCTATGAATTGATGGTTCAACATTAACATGAAGCCAAACGCAACACACACCTGAAGTACGCAACTGATAACAAAAGTAATCGGATTAATCGGAGTATTTGAATAAAGACTATAAACCTCTAAAGAGTGCGCGATTACAATTGCCCTTATCAGCATGACTACTGATAGCAAGGCAAACGACAAACCAGTAAACCATAAGACTGCTCTAAGTGGAGGTTTAGTGTTACGCAAAAGCAGGCTGGCACATGCTGCGTACCCTATAGACAACAAAAGTGAGTTCGCAATAGAACGAGCGCTAATATCTATTTGTATAAATTCAAACCAATAAGTCTGAAGTATAGTCACAGCGACATAGGAAATAGCTAATCCCTTGTAAATGCGGCTCAGCTTGAAAGATTGTATCCCAGTGAATTGCAAAGCTACACCAGAGGCCACTAGTGCTGAGCCAACGACAACAGCTAATTTAGCGCTAGGTGTTACTGTTCTGAAAAAATAAGCAGACCCTAAGCCCAAACCAATGCATAAGCTAGCAATTGACCATTGTTTTATGCTAGTAAAACTTCGTGTACGAAGACCGGCTAGTAGTATTAAACCCGAAATCATGATGGACAGCATTGCGAGTAGCACCATGGTTGTACGCACATCAAGCTTCATTCCACACCTAAATTTTTATTATAGTGAAACCATATTACTTGAGTTTTACTAGGTTTTGTAGGTTCCAATCAACACAACTGAAACTTGGTCAATCTCGTACATATATTACAGCAACTACATTGGTAGATAGGGCCGTTTAGAAACTTTTTATAGATACATGGAGCGAAGGCGGACAACCAAAAAGTACTAATTTAGTTTCTGACCAAGAACCGTTAGTAAGAAAATCGTGCGATATCTACTGTTATTTCGATAATGATATAAAAGTGAAGCACCTTTCGATGCGCACAAACTTTTAAAACGGTTGAATTTGGAATCTGGACTGGTTGAATTTGATTGGTCTCATGCAAATGATCCAAGAGAACTTAACCTTACTAAAGCAGGAAATAAAGGTGATTTTTAACTTTATTACATTTATGATTAAAAACTAGATAGCTTGCTAATAGGTAAAATGAGTCCAAATATATCTTCAAAAGAAGTAAGTACGCGCAAACGCTGTGTTTGGGCAGAAAGCAATGCGCTGATGCAAGCCTATCATGATAGTGAGTGGGGAGTTCCGCAGCGTGATTCACGTATGCTTTGGGAAATGCTAATGCTGGAAGGATTTCAAGCGGGGCTTGCTTGGATTATCGTGCTTAAAAAGCGTGAGGCGTTTCGCAAAGCATTTGCTAATTTTGATCCAGTAAAAGTAGCAAAATTCGATGAAAAAGACATAGAGCATTTGATGAATGACGAAGGAATTATTCGCGCTCGCGCCAAAATTGAGGCAACCATCAAAGGTGCAAAAATCTATTGCGATATGCTGGAAAGAGGTGAGGATTTCAGTGAGTTTTGCTGGTCTTTTACAAAAGGCAAAGTATTAAAAGGCGATGGCTCACATGTGTCTGTCACAACGCCACTTTCTGAAGAGATTTCAAAAGAATTTAAACGCCGCGGTTTTAAATTCGTAGGCCCAACCATTGTTTATGCTTGGATGCAGGCGGTTGGAATTGTGAATGACCATGCATCAGATTGTTTCTGTTCAACAGCAGCTGTGCACATTTAGCTCACCGTTACTTAACGCTCAATTAATAATAATTTCAATCATTCACCTCTAAAAAATGAGTAGAAAGAATACTGCTTTTAATCTCACTTTTTAGTGTTCATGTAGAATACGGCATAATTTTTACGTAATTAAAATCATGCAACTAAATCAAGTTTAGTTAGCTCAGATAAGTATAAAAATTCAATCAGGAGAAGCAGTATGCTGACATGGAATGATGTATTGGGTTTTGCCCGTGAAGGCAATCTTAAGCCAGAAAAGAAGGTAGTTAAAACAGAAGCAGAATGGCGTCAGCAATTGAGTGACGAGGAATATTGGGTCACGCGAGAAGCGGGAACTGAAAGAGCATTTAGTTCTGAATTATGCTCAGTATTAGAGTCAGGCATTTACGCTTGCAGATGCTGTGATAATTTGCTGTTTGATGCTTCAGAAAAGTTTGATTCCAGAACAGGCTGGCCTTCTTTTAGCCAACCGATTCAAGAAAACGCGATCGCTTATCATTTGGATAACGCACATGGCATGACGCGTGTGGAAACTACCTGTAATACTTGCGATGCGCACTTAGGCCATGTGTTCCCAGATGGTCCGGGCAAAGGTGGTTTGCGTTACTGTATGAACGCAATCGCGCTTTTAAAGAAATAACTAGAAATAGTTCGGCGAAAGAAAAATTCAGCTTTTTACTTTTATACAGATGCTTTAATTAAGGTGATGGCTGCATTTTTCGCGCGTTCAGCGGCACCTAAACCTGGGCTTAGTCTTTCCAATAATGCCGCGCCTTCAAATAAAATAGTGAGTTGCTGGCTAAGTGCTTCTGGATCCTTTGCCCCCGCCGTTTCTGCAATCTTGGTTAAATAACCTTGTAATTCAACAGCCAATACTGCGGAATATTGATTGATCGGATGCTCTGGATCTGGAAATTCCACAGATGCGATGTGAAACGGCAATCCATGAAACTTAGGCGTCACAATCCATATTTCCACCAATTCACATAGTGAGATCAGTATATCAATCGAGTTAGCTTTTTTTGATACCAGTCTTGCATTCAACCACTCATAAAACTTATCCGATTTATCCCTTAAGTAAGCGGTAATCAGCAGATTCTTACTCGGAAAGTATTTGTAAAGCGTCGCTTTTGCAATGCCAGCTTCTGCAATAATCGTATCAATACCGGAGGCTTGAATGCCTCTAGATTCAAAAAGCATGGTTGCTGTTGCGAGTATTTTTTCATTCATGTTCATCATATTTCCTTATAACCTATTTCCAATGGAGGGCGATGGATGCATCAGCTCTTGTGGATAGAGGCAATTAACATAATTGATAGCAAGTCTAAGATTTTCTACATGCTGCACTTCAACCACACCTTTGTTTATAAACAATAAAAAAGCGTGTCTTTGTTCAGGCGGCAACATGGCTGCCTGCGGTAATTGGCAAGTGCCACTTTGCATTTTGTGATACGTCAGTTTTAGCATGCTCAGGGTCACAGGGTCGGCATCACTTTTGACTGGTTCGCTTATTCCAAACACTTCAAGCGGAGATTGTGGAACATCGTGATGGCTATCTAATTTTTTAACATTGTTCACACTGGTGATATACACACACATCACAATAGCCGTGATTAAAAATCCAATCGCAAAAAAGCGTTTTTCTTTTTGTGAGTTCAAATGGTTAACGATGGATTGATTGACTAATCTCCATGCTTTATCGGAGCTGGTTTGCGATTGTATCTGTATGGCGCCAACTGTTAAAAATAGCAGTTGGTCAGACATTACTTCTGGATACTTAATCAACGCTTTGTTAATGGCAACATGAATCATTTTTTTAATGGCATTCACGTCTTCCAGCGTTAAATCGTGCGGTAATTGATTGGCGGTTTTTTTAGAAATACGGTCAATATTCCAATACTTAAGCTCAGCGCAAAGTTTTAGCAGCTGCGCATTAGAAGGCCTAATTAGCGCGCTCAAATACTCAACAAAATCCAATGAAAACAGACGACTGAAGTTCAAGTGCTTCAGACTTTCCATATAAAAACTTCGTACCTGGTTCAATGTAAATTACCCCTAAAAATATACTGACAAAATCCCTTGCAATTTCTAGAACTCTTGAAGTAGACTGTAAATAAGTGAACAGACCTGTCTGCATACTACTACAAAAGTCCAGTGAAAACAACTTTAAGCATAACAACTTTTAGTAATCTAGCTTTAGCTGACTTTGTATTTATATTTTGTACTTTATATTTTTTTAAATAGGAAATCTATGAATATTGCATCTACCGATGTTCAGCTTACCGACTGGCGCAGTCACGCACTGAAACTTGAGAACGAAGTAAAGAAAGTCATTGTTGGCCAAGATAAAGCTATTCGACTGATGAATACGGCCATTTTTGCTCGCGGCCACGTATTGCTCGAAGGTGGTGTTGGCGTTGGTAAAACCACTTTGCTGCAATCAATCGCCCGCTGTATTGGCGGCGCTTACGAGCGTATTGAAGGCACTGTCGACTTAATGCCGAATGATTTGATTTACCACACCTATTTGGGCGAAGACGGTCGCCCAAAGATTGATGAAGGTCCGCTATTACGCGCAGGTGAGAACCTATCCGTGTTCTTTTTCAACGAAATCAATCGCGCCAGACCGCAAGTGCATGCTTTGATGCTACGCGTGATGGCAGAGCGCCATATCAGTGCTTTCAAAAAAGAATATCGTTTACCGCACATGGTGGTATTTGCTGATAGAAACCAAGTCGAAAAAAACGAAACCTTTGAAATTCCTTCAGCCGCCCGCGATCGCTTTATGATGGAAATCCCGATTGATATTCCTGCCGACCGCGAGCTTAGAAAATCACTCATGTTCAACTTAAAGTTCCAACATGCAGAAAGCCTGACTAAACAGGTGGAATCCAATGTATTGCAATTTGATCAGTTGAATGCTTTTTCTGACATTTTGCAACGCCACATCAAAGCCAGTAGCACGATGGAAGATTATGCGCTGGACTTATGGGAATCGACCCAATCGCCAGAAAAATACGGTGTTAAGTTGGATAGTGTCGATGTGAACAGACTGATTCACACCGGCGCCAGCCCAAGAGGCATGGGCATGTTGCTGAAAGCCGCGCGCGTAAATGCTTGGCTACACAATCGCGATAATTTGTATCCTGAAGATATTCATGCAGTGTTTCATGAGTTGATTGCACATCGATTAGTATTTAACGCCATGTATGAAAACCGCAGAACACAACTGGCGCGTGAGTTGACATCACAAATATTAAACACAGTCGCTGTACCAGCAAAAGCTTAACGTCAGGATTCCACGCATGATCCCAAATTACGCCAAGATTTTTACCTATCTGGTTCCTTGGAAATCCAACAGCGTCCATTTCGGTGGGCATAAAGGTTTGCAACGCGGCTTGGGGTTTGAGTATAAAAGCAACGTTTCGCTGATTGATTATCCAGATGCCAGACGCATGGATTTACGCCAGACGCTACGCGACCCTTACGAGCAAGTGCAGGTGCGCATATTTAACCAAGACAACACAACGCCTATTTTCGCGGTGTGTGATCTGTCTAGCTCGATGCAGTATCGCGGCAATGTGCGCAAGCTAGATCAAGCCAAAGAAATCGCTGCATCGATTGCTTATTCCGCGTCAGAAACCGGCGATTTGTTCAGCTTTATTGCCTATAACGAGCATGTGATAGAAGAGCTCACGTTGCCTTTAAGCCACCATTTGCATCTCGCATTTGAAACGATAGCGCAATTAGACGATTACGAAAAAATGCGTGTGAGTTCCGAAGGTATTTTGGATGTGCCGCAATATTTAAGCCAAAACAAGTCAATGGTATTTTGGCTGTCTGATTTTCATATGCCGAACCATTTGATCGAGCAAGCATTTAACGCGATGTCAGCACACCAAATTGTGCCTATCGTGTTGTGGGATGAGCACGAATACAAAAAACTGCCTAAGTTTGGTTTCGGCAATATGATCGATCCCGAAACAGGCGCTAGCAGAACGCTATTTTTTAGAGATTCGGTCAGAAAACAGTTAGAAGGCGCATTTGCGGAAAGAAAAGAAGCGCTTGAAACTCTGTTTTCTCGTTTCGATACCCAAGCGATTTACATCAGCGGTAAATTTGATGCAGATGCGATGTCACATTATTTTGAAGAATATATGAGCCTATGAAAAATATAATCCATAAACCGCTGTGCTTTAAATTGCTGTATTTGATGATGACTTTTGGTGCAATCGCTTTCAGCAATGTAAGTTGGGCTGCGCAAGAATCCAGTGCCAAAATAGTTAACACTATAAATCCATCAAAAAGTGTCGGCATTCAAATTGGGGATTTACTCAATAGAGAAATAGAGATTGAAGTATCAAAGCCGTATCAAATCAGCAAGAACGCATTTCCAGTGAAAGGTGCGAATCAGGACGGCGTTGAGCTAAATGATATTAAAGTAGAAACCAAGAAAAGTGATCAAAAAACCACCTATAAAATTAGGTTAACTTATCAAGTATTCGGCTATTCCGCTAAACCAACTGTGATGCAATTGCCAGCAGAGCACATTGCAGTGTCTGGCAATAATCAGACGGCATTTTCTGTCGATATTCCTGCATGGCGTTTTTGGCAGGCATCGCTGGTGCCAACTGGAATCAAGAATGCCAAAGACAATGTTCAGCCGCAATACAAGCCCACATTAATCGATTTGCGTCAGCATCAGATTAAGCTGATTACATTGTTTAGCATGTTGATTGTCGGTGCGATTGGGTTGATATATATCAATGCAGATAAACAATGGCTGCCATTTATGAACGGCGCTTTTGCGCAAGCGCATCGCAAAATTAAAAAACTCAATAAAGACAAAGCGAGCGAACAAAAAGCTTTGCTTTATATGCATCAAGCTTTTAATAAAATTCATGGTGCGAATTTATTTGCCAGCGATGTAAAGGCGTTTATTTTGGCAAATCCTGCTTATGCTTCAATGCAAACAGAGATTATCAATTTCTTTGAGCGCTCAAATGCGGCGCTGTTCTCTGACCAAAACGAAAATAGCGCAACACATATCAATGCATTAATCACGTTAAGTAAGGCACTCAGAAACTGTGAAAGAGGCGTTAAATGACGCTTTTGCATCCATGGGTATTATTTTTACTGCCACTTGTATTCGTTCCATTTTGGTTTAAAAGCCATCAAGGCCAACTGTATTCCTGGCTGCCGATCATTCCGGTAGACAGGCCGTCAGACATTGCGAATTACGTGGTGAAGACAATGATCGCCACCATCATATTGAGCCTTATTTTGGCGCTGGCTTCACCGCAAGGCGCAAGCAAAAAAGTGCTGAAAGTGGGCAAAGGCGCACAAACGGTTTTTGTGATTGATCGTAGCGTGAGTATGGATCATCCGTTCGCCGGCCAATCAAATAGTGGTCGTGCCGCTGAGATTAAATCTGCTGCTGCTAGGCGCTTGATTACGCAATTTATCGACTCACGCCCAGATGACATGATGGGCGTAGTTGGTTTCACTAACTCATCTTTATATGGCATGAAAATCACTACCAATATCGATGCGATTCATTCCGCCATCAATGCAGCGACTGGCCCAGCAATTAATCAAACCAATATTGGCGCTGGCGTAACAGAGGCAGTCACTCTTTTTGATAATATTCAGAGTTCTGGCTCGCGCGCCATTATTTTATTGTCTGATGGTGCAGGCAAGTTGAGCCCGCGCGTTAAGCGAAAAATCACTGAAGAGTTAAGTGGTAAAAAATTAAATTTCTACTGGATCGTGCTGCGTGAGCCAGATGACATTAGTATTTTTACTAAACAAGTTTATCCTGCTGACAGCGTGCCTGATGCGATTGCTTTGGATAAATTCTTTAAATCCATCAAAATAAAATACAAAGCTTTTGAAGCCGATAATCCAGCTACTTTGCAATCTGCGTTGCAATATATTGATTCAAAAGAAAAAAATATCATTCAATACTCTGTGAATATTCCAGGGCATGATTACTCACGTGATTTGATTATTTTTGCACTGGTATTCGGCGTTTTTATATTGATCTTCAAAAACTTAAAGGTGTATTCATGGTAAAAAAATTGCATAAAGGTAATCTTGTTTTTGGATTACTGCTGATAATCGGTTTGATTGGTAGCGTCTATGAGATTGTTAAATACAACAAAATCGTCACAGTGAATCGTGCCATCCAATCTGAACAGCAGATTACCGATAAATCGTATCCTGAATTGCAAAAATTTGCTGCCGCTTATGGTCAAGGCAAAAAAGGTGATTACAAACACGCGGTGCAGACTTATGGCCAATTATTAGATACCTCACCAAGCCTAGCCGAACAGGCGAAAATTCAATATAACATTGGTAATAATCTGTTTATTTTTGGCTTGATTCGGCGCATTAATGATGACGGCACACTGCAGGACGAAGCGCGTTATGCGTATTCGCAAGCGAAAATTGCCTATGAGCAATCGTTAAGATTGTCCCCGCAATCTTTGCCTGCAAAATTCAATTTAAGCTTGTTAAATTCTGTCATGTTTAACAATATGAAAGCGGCGCCTAAAGATCAGTCGACAATGGAATTGAGCAATTTGCCGATTGGTTTGCCATGAAAAAATTCATCAAATTTGCTAAGAATAACTATGAAACCGCACTTTATATTGGTGTAATTACCTTGCTCACTTTGGCGCTAGTCAAGCCAGAGATTCAATTGGAGCAAAAGGTACATAATTATTTATTGGTTGCCGATGTATCGCAAAGCATGAATGCGGAAGATGAGAAACTGAACAATCAGGCGGTGAGTCGATTAGCCTATACGCGACAAATGATGAAAAAAATCGTTGAGACTTCTTCATGCGGCACGTATATCAGTGTGGGTATTTTTGCTTCCGATAACGTCGCTTTGCTGATTACGCCTTTAGAAGTATGCGCGAATTACGACGTGATTACAGACACCATTTCACACTTAGAATGGCGTATGGCTTGGAAGGGTAACAGTCGCCTGAGTTTTGGTGTAAAGGCTGCTGAAAATGTATTCGACTCATTAAATGTGCCCGCGCAAATGCTATTTTTTACCGATGGCGACGAAGCACCAAGAGTGAATGTCACCATTAAACAAGACTTAAGTGGCGTACAAATAGGGAAAAACTTTGTTTTTGTCGGTGTCGGCGGAGCAACAAAAGTAGCTGTGCCGCGCTTCAACTCGGCTAATAAGCGAGTAGGCTATTGGCCAATTAATGATAACAACAATTCGGGTGCAGTTGGCGTCACTTATTCTGATGCTAGTCAAGATGAACCTGATCCGCCAATCGCAAGTGCCGAATATGACCAATTTCTATCTCAGCTCGAGGATGATTATCTCAAGTCGCTTGCGGGCGATATAAAAGCAAAATATATCAAAGGACAAGACACGCCAGAGTTTTATGCCTTTGTGCAACAGCAAAAGCCAGCAGCAAGTTTTGTGACGGCATATTCAATCCGTTGGATGTATCTAGTATGCGCGTTAGTATTGGTTTTGCTGACTTTTTTACCCAATATTATTCTGAAATCTTTTAAATCTAAAGGTGCTTTAGTCAGTAAAACGCCGCGCAAAAGCACAATATAAGCGTGTGAAATAAAATCTAAAAAGTATGTTTAAGCACCAGTTATATGAGCATTTGTTCTATTGAGCAATTGCGGCAGAAATATCAAGTTAACACTTAAAAATACGTCAATTTAAATCTAAACGACTAAACAATTTATCTAATTGTTTAGTCGTTTTTTCTTGATTACCATTTGCTGCGCGTGAATGACGATGATTTATCCGTCAAGATTTAACCATCAATCATCTGTCAGAATTTACTGACAGCAGAATCCACTTTATGCTGATAAGTGATTGCACTAATTAAAAGGATAATTCGCTTCGTAAAAAATTATTGAGTTAAACATGTTAACAATTTCAAATAATAACAAAAGCTTTAAAAGTAGCGTTATTCAAAATATGGAGTGCATTGATTTGGAACAATTTATTACTTTTCAGCATTCCATTACGCAGGACTCAAAATCTACAGATGCAATCACTTTATTAACGGCCGATCATGATTATTTAACCCATTTATTTTTAGATTACAACAACGCGGAAACCACCTCAGTAAAAGAGCGTTTGGCTTTAGAAATATGCACAGAATTGTTGGTGCATACTCAAGTGGAAGAAGAGATTTTTTACCCGTTAGTTAAAACCATATTAGACAAAGGCGCTACATTACCAGAGCCGATTATTGAATATGAAGGTTTGAAAGCTTTAATAGCGGATATTGAAGCTATTTATTTGCCAGGAAACTGCTTTGACGACCAAATAAAATTTTTGGCAGAATATGTGAAACATCACGTTAAAGAAGATCATGAGCAAATATTCCCCAAATTAAGATTAAGCAATATTGATTTAAAAGCACTAGGGCAAGAAATCGCTTTGAGAAAGTTAGCGCTAACTCGAGATCGTCATGCGTTGATTTCTGCTAGAAATAAAAAACCAAAAGACATTAGCTAGCATTGGCCAAATGTCTGCCTTTTCATCATTCAAGATAAAAGACGCTTTAATTCACTATAAAGTACCATTAATCATATTTGCGGTTTTAATTGTTTTCATCACATTTTTGGCTACGTTTAACTGGAATTGGTTTCGACCATTTCTTGTTAGTTATGTCAGCCAAAAGTCAGAACGTGACATTAAGATAGGCAAGCTAGATGTGGATTTTTCAGGGTTTTTAAATCCAACTATTCAGCTTGAAAACCTATACATTCCTAATGCATCGTGGGCGGATAAGCGACCATTAATTTCGGCCAAAAAAATTTCTTTCAGGTTTAATGCGTTGCAATTTTTACTAAACCCAAAAGCTAGAATCGTTCATGTGACACTGTCTGATAGTGAAGTGAATCTGGAAAGATTGAACGATGGATTACGTAATTGGCGTTTGTTAGATCCTAATTACAAGGGTTTAGGAAAGTATCTTGTGCTTTCGCTAACGGTTCAACGTAGTGTCATCCGTGTTAAAAATCATGCTTTAGATTTAGACTTAATTGCCAAAATAGACCCTAATCCTAACTCCAATCTAAAATCGCAAAAAATGTCAAACAGCGTTACGTTTTCAGGCAATTATCTGAAAGCGCCTTTTAACGGCAAACTATTGACGGATGCCAAAGTGACTTTTCAGCAAACCAATGCGCTCTTTAATGTGGATGGTTTTGTGAATCAAGGTAAAAATAAAGTCAGCATAATCGGTAAATTAGGTGACGTTCTTAAAGATCCTTTAATTGATGCTGACATGAAGATTTCCGGAAATTTATTTTCTTTAGTTAATATCGTCAGTAAGGATAAATTAGCAGGACAAGATGCTTTTAATGTGTCTACGCATATCGTTAAATCGAAAAATAAATACCAAGTGAATCATTTTATTGGGAGTATTAATGGGTCGGATTTAAAGGGGAATTTCAGTTATTTGGATGACAAAGATACGCCTCAAATAAAAGGTGATTTCACTAGCGAAGCAATCAATTTTAAAGGCTTACTTAACCTATTCAAACAGCTAAAAAAATCTGACGCACATTCAGCTCATTCTAATTTACCCAAAGCCAATTCACTAAAACTCGGCTCAACAAATCAATCTTCCATAATAGAAAATCTAAAAAAATCACAGTTGAGTTTGGTGTTGAAAATTAAAAAAGTAGCGCATTTAAACAAGATTACGCTTAGTAACTTAACCTTAAAAGCGAACGGAAATGCGAGAAAATTCGATTTAAAAATTCAGGATGGTTTAATCAATGGCGGCAAACTTTCAGCTAATGCTACCTTAAATGTAAACAAAGATTTACCTGAGTTTCAAAGCGATATTATTGTTAATAAGCTTAAAATTGAAAGTTTATTAGCTAATGAAAATTTGGAAAACCAAGTATCTGCGCCGTTAAATGTAACAGTGAATGCTCACTCAAAAGGAAATTCATTAGCCGAAATCACTAATAATATGTTTGGTCATGCAAATGTAACAATTGGGAAAGGTGTGATTTCAAACAAGCTAGATGCTAAGTTGGGTTTGGACTTCGGCAAGCTATTTTGGCTATCATTGCGCGGTGATAAAAATATCACTTTAAATTGTGGCAAATTCGGGTTTGATATCAAAGATGGCATAGCAACTTCGAATGTATTTTGGGTGAACACGCAGCAAACTGTTATTCAGGGTGATGCAAATATTAACTTGATTAATAAGCAGGTTAATGTGCTTTTGGACTCGCAACCTAAAGACCCAAGTTTATTCGTGAATAATAAATCCATTCAAGTAGCTGGTCAGTTTGATGAGGCTAATTACGCCATCAATACTACGGATAATCAACTGAAAAAATCTGCTAAAAATGCGTCACATCAGCAGTGTAATCAGCACTAAATCAAAGTGTTTAGAGGCTTCGTTTCCTAACTGGATTGTCAACTGAATAACCGCTAACAGCAACAAATTTAGCCTGCATATTACGGATCAGTTAAAACCATAAAACCTACGTTTTTTGCACCGCACGTTGGGGATAGACATTTAGCAAAACTACAATGATGATAATCATTAAAGCGCTGATAGTGTATCGACTTAATGCTAAACCGCCAGCAGCAATTGGCTTGTCTAAATAATCGCCAACAACGGCGCCTAGTGGACGCGTTAGTACAAAAGCGGACCAAAATAATAGGGTTTTAGATATCTTTGTCCAAAAATACAGCGCGGCCACTATTAATAGCAGCGTTGCAAAAATAGTTGCGGCACCCACATAACCCAGCCCTGCAGAATCTGCCGTCCAATCACCCAGCGCAGTGCCAAGCGTTTGAGAAAATAGAATGGTTACCCAGTAAAAAACTTCAGCTTTGGGTGTGTGAATGCTGGATATGGCAATGGTGCCGATTGAGCGATACCAAATAAATAATGAAGTAATCAGCAGCGAAAATAAAAGTGTCGTTCCGCCAGCATAGCCGATGCCGAGCGAGCGATCAGCGAAATCAGCTAAAGTCGTACCCAATGTGGTGGTTGCGATAATCGTCACCCAATAAAGTGCTGGATTAAAGCGAGTTGCCCTAATTTGCGCGACAACTGCGACTATAAAAATAGCTGAAAAAATAAACGAGCTAACCAGATAGCCCAACTGCATCGACATAGATAAGGCATCGCCGCCTGTTTCACCCAAAGTGGTAGCGATGATTTTGATGATCCAAAATGTCAGCGTTACTTCAGCTACTTTGCTTACCGTGTCTTGTATAGATTTAGTCATCTAAGCGTCGTTAACTTTTCAAAAATGTAATGATCATAAACAATATGGGTTTATTTTTTTGATATCACTAAAACCCCAATGACGATGAGCAGAGCACCAATAATCATGCGCAACGTAATCACTTCTTTAAATATCCACCATGCCAACAAAATGGAAACCACAACGCTACCTTTATCAATGAGCGCAACCGTGGCTACATCGCCCATTTTGAGTGCTTTGTAATAAAAAATCCAAGAGCCAGCGGTTGTTAATGCAGAAAGTGCCAGCCATATATAGTTGGCTTTTTGAAGTGACTTTATTTCGGCAGGCGCAACGGCTAATAGGCCAAAAATAATGATAAATATGCAGACAAAAGCCGTTCTTACCGTTAAGCCTAATTCAGCGGAAATGCCAATCAATCCTTGCTTGGCAATCACCGCAGTAAAGCCAGCAAAAAGCATTGAAATCAGTGCGTATAAAATCCAACGTTCCATAGGTGGTTAATCCGCCAGCTAATCCATGAGTTAATCTAATTTTTGATCTAAAACTTCTCTTGTCGCGCTGTAAAGTTTTACATTACTATTTTTACTCAGCATGCTATTTTTGCCTTCACACGCTTTTGAGCTAAGCTCATAAGCCCCCAATATTGTGCAAAATAAATAATCATGGCTCAGTGGCGCATCTTTGTATGGCTGGATATCTTGTAATTTGTAATCAAAGTTTTGACCAGTCCATGCGATGACGGGTATATGCGTTTGCTCCTTAGGTGCAATTGCGTAAGGCGCAGCATGTAAATAAATGCCATGCTCTCCCAATGATTCTCCATGATCTGAACCATATAACATCGCCGTTTCGTAATGATTGTCATATTTCTTCAAAAAGTTAATCACTTCAGATAAGAAATAGTCGGTATATAAAACAGCATTGTCGTAAGCATTATCAATTTCTTGTTGCGTACAATCTCTCAATTCCCCTGTTTGGCAAGCGGGTTTAAAGCGCTCAAACTCTTTTGGATAGCGGCGATAATATTCTGGACCATGGTTGCCCATTTGGTGCAACACAATCAGCATGTCTTTATCTTTGTGTGCCGCAATATACGCATCCAGACCACTTAACATGCCAATATCTCTACATTCGCCTTTACACAAAGGGTTGTGTGTTGGCGTTTTAAAGTCCTCATAGTCTATGCGCGTTGCAACACCTTTCGAGTCGGAGTTATTGTCTCGCCATAATACGGCAATGCCATTTTTATGTAATACATCTAAGGCGTTTTCCTGCTCTAGTGCTTTTTCTTTGTCATATTTTTCGCGCCCTAAGGACGAAAACATGCAAGGCACAGAAACGCTAGTCGATGTACCACAAGAACTGACATTGCTAAAGCTGACAACATCTTGTTTAGATAGTAATGGATTGGTTTCGCGTTTATAGCCATTCAAAGAAAATCTATCTGCTCGCGCTGTTTCGCCCACCACCAAGATAATCAACTCTTTTTTGCTAGTGGGTGGGTCTAGTAAAACGGCATCATCTGCAATTTTATTTAAGGGAATATGATGAGAAGAAATACTGGATTGTTGCGTTACATACTTAATGACTGAATAGGCCGAATAAGTGGGATTTGCATAGAATCGAACGATTTTATGCTCGCGAATAAATGAACTGTAATCGGCTGTAAATGGCAGTATTAACAACACGATTGCCAGTAAAAATAATAATACATGACGTAATTTAGATTTTAATTCTGATTGAATAGTGCCAGGTTTTGGACAATATTTTAAGACGAAATAAGCCGGGATGATGCCTAAAAAAATGGTTTTGGCAACCAAACTTAACGTGATTAAACTGGCAAATTCGCTACTGTTGGTTTGCATGATATTGTCTATCATGACCGTATCGATAATCACCCCTAAATAGTCCATGTAATAAGCGGATTGTGACGCGACGATTAAAAATAAAGCGAGTGTCCAACGCGTTAATTTTCCATAGCAAATCAGCAAGAAAAAGATGGCGGTGAGCGAAGTGAAAAATAATGCCAGCGAAATCAGAAAAGGCACGTTTGCAATAGTAAGTGGATAAATATTCAAGATGCCATGAAACAGTGAATAGTTACCCGTCAGCATAATGAACACGACGACCAGTAAAATAGTCCGCGTTTGTGTTTTAAGCACACCTTGAAGTAGCATAGATTTGTACCTAGCATTTATAATTATTGAGGACATAATATAGGGTTTCCAGTGGGTATAGGGACTAACTTTTAAGATTGCTTTATCAATTGTCTTAACGGTTGTTTTAAAGGTGCTTTTAAAGGCCGTTCTAAAGTCTGCGCATTACCGCCGCCAAATCTTAAGAAAATAGCGGGTAGTAAAATAAGATTTAATACAGTGGAGGTTAAAAGTCCGCTGACCACTACAACTGCAAGTGGATATTCAATCTCATAACCCGAGATTGGACCTTTGATGACAATAGGCAGCAATGCCAGTGTGGTCGCTAGCGCAGTCATTAAGATCGGGATAAGTCTTTCATTTGAGCCGCGCTTAATCAGCTCAATGCCGTATTGAAGTTTTTCATCAATCGCTAAATGTCGGTAATGACTAATCAGCAAAATGCCGTTTCTGGCAGCGATACCCAACACTGCAATAAAGCCCACAATTGAACCCAACGAAACAACGCCGCCAGAAATAAATACGCCCATCACGCCGCCAACAATTGCAAAAGGTAGTGAGAGTAAAAATACCAGCGTGTGTCGATACGATTTAAAATCGATATACACGATAAAAATAATGGTCAGCAACACCACCAACGACAGACTTAACAACTTATTTGCCGCATCTTTTTGCGCGATATGTTCACCCAGAAATTGCGGATAGTAGCCACTTGGAAATGACATCGCAGACACCTTTTGTTGTACTTCTGCGGCAACAGAACCTAAATCTCTACCCTTTGCATTGGCTAACACATCAATACGACGTGATACCGCTTCACGTTTAATTTCATTTGGCATGCCGATAAAATAAACGTCTGCTACATCTTTAATTCTTAATTGCGTGCCGAAAGCGGTATCTATGGCTAGATTTTGGATGGCAGATAAATCTAATTTGGTTTCAGCGCTACCTAGAACCACAACGTCTACTTTTTGTTGGGATTCATATATTTCACCTACTTTTGTGCCTTTTAAAATAGGGCTGGTGACTTTGCGAATGTCATTGGTATTAATGCCGTAACGTTGTGCGACGTCATGTTTAAGGCGAATCTCAATTTGTGGAATCAGAACCTGTGGTTCTACTTTTAAATCTGAAATACCATCCACAGACTGCATCGTCTGTTTGATTGCTTCAGCTTGTTTACGCAATACATCCAAATCTGGCCCAAATAAACGCACCACAATGCTGGCGCTGGTACCAGACAACACTTCTTTGCTGCGTTCTTTTAAATAGGTTTGCACATCAGTAAAAATACCTGAATAGCCGTGCATCGCATGTTGAATCGCAGCAACAGTTTTTTGGTAATCCACTTTCGGGTCAATACTCACCCACAGTTCGGTAAAGTTCGGACCAACCACTTCATCTGCCGCTTCTGCCCGCCCAATATGCGCACCAAAATTGTTAACGCCAGGTATCGCAAGCAAATCATGACTTGCGCGCACACTCATTTTTTTCATCTGCTCAATCGATGCACCAGGACGTTCCAGAAAGTGCATCAAAAAATCAGTCTCTTTAAAATCTGGCAAAAATTCTGAGCCTAAAAAAAGGCTGCCGAATCCCGTCGTCAGAAACACAATCGCCGTTGCGATAAATATCTTTTTAGGTCTTGCTAAAACAATATCGAGTGTTCGGGCATATTGCTGACGTAGCCAAAGCACAACAGGCATTTCTTGGCTGTGCGTTTCGCCATCTAGCAATAGATAGGAAAGTGCAGGCGTGACGATTAACGCAACTAGTAGCGAAGCAAAAATGGCTAATAAATAGGCCATGGCTAACGGTCTAAAAAATGCGCCAGCGATTCCGTCTAAAAACAGCACAGGAAGAAAAACCACCATCACAATCATCGTGGCGTATACCACAGCACTTCTGACTTCTAATGACGCACTAACGATGACACTGAGCTTAGATTTGGGTGACGCTAACTGTTTGTTCAAATTTAATCGCCGAATAATATTTTCGACATCAATAATCGCGTCATCCACCACTTCTCCAAGCGCGATAACTAAGCCTGCAATCACCATAGTATTGATGCTGATATTGAGTGCAGTTAACACTAAAACTGCGGTAATTAATGACAGCGGAATGGCACAAATACTAATCAGCGCAGCGCGTTTATTGCGTAAAAATACCATCAGAATAAGCGCAACTAATACTGCGCCTATCAGTAAGGCTTTTTGCAGGTTTTGAATGGCGCGCTCAATAAATGTTGCGGGTCTGAATATTGTCGAATCAATTTCTAATCCTGTTAACGCAGGTTTGAGTTCTGCGAGTGCAGATTCCAGATTTTTTGTCACTTCAATCGTATTGGCATTGGGGTGCTTTTCTACAATCAGCAATAATCCATCGCCTTGATTAATCACCGCATCGCCAATCGGCGGCGGGCTGCCAACTGTAATATCGGCAATATCGCCTAATCGAATCGGTGCACCATTTTTAAAATCAACTACTGTTGCTGCTAACTCTGTTGGCTTCGCTGTCAGGTTTGTGTGGCGTATAGCAATACGTTGATTCGGCGTATCAACAAATCCGCCCGATTCAATACTGGCCGCGTCACCCGAAGCTTTAATCACTTGTTGCAAACTGACGCCAGAAGCGCGCAGACGGTCTGGGTTAATCAATATTTGCAATTGTTTATCGCGCTGCCCCCAAACGGCAACATTCGCAACGCCAGGCACAGACATCAATCGCGGCCTAATCGTCCACATGGTCAACGCGCTAATATCCATTTGCGAAAGCGTTTTAGACGAAATGCCGATTTTCAATACGCGGGAAAGTGAAGACAAAGGTGGCATTAAAACAGGTGGTCTTGCGACTGATGGCAATTTAGAAGCGGCCAAGGTGAGACGTTCTTGAACAAACTGTCTGGCTTGATTAATATCAGTGCCATCTTCAAAAATCAGTACAACAGAAGATAATCCCAACACAGATTTTGAGCGCAGTGTTTTAAGCTTCGGCGTGCCGTTAAGTGCTTGTTCCAAAGGCATGCTGATCAGTTGCTCAGCTTCTAAGGTTGAAAGTCCAGGTGCTTCTGTCTGAATCTCAACCTTCACTGGCGCGAATTCTGGAAATACATCGAGAGGCGCTTTTTTAATCGTGTTAATGCCAATTGCGATAAGAAGTGCGGACAAAAACAACACAAGCAAACGTGCTTTAACTGCCGAATGGATTAATTTGTTGAGCATATTAAGTGCCTATTCGGGTTAGTGGGCAAAGCCAGTTTCAATGCCAAATAGTTCCAAAGCGCCATTGGTCACGACTTGCGTGCCGATCTCTGGGCCTTGGCTAATCACGGCAGTTGCACCGTTTACGCGTTCTAAAAACACTCTTTTTCGCGCATAAATGGTTTGCGAAGTTTGTGCGTACACCCAACTGCCGCCATAGACATCAAACACGATTGAAGACCAAGGCACAGTCATTGCATCTTGGTTTGAATGTTCGGTTGAGTTTTGGGTTGGTTTTTGAATCACGTCTTGCAGATTTTTTCGCGTGCTTAAAGTGACAGTTACACGCTGCGCAGGGCTTAAGTGCGCTTGTTGATTAGCCACTGCATAAAACACATGCACGGTGCCGGTTAATGGGTCTGCTGAAGGTGGTGTTTTGACTGGTTTTGCAGTGAGTGGTATTGCATTTGCACTAACAGATAAGGGCGTGATTTTTGCGTCTGCCAGCAGGTTAACTTCATCAAGTTCACCTGCTGGAACTGGCGCGCGCACCCAAAGTGTATCCAACTTAGAGATTTCAATGATGGGATTTCCGCTAGAAACCAGCTGATCTGAAACCGCTAAAATATTGCTGATGATGCCAGATTGCGGCGCTTTGATTTCCATCGGCGCGATGGTGCCGATATTCACTACTTGATCTAATACGTCTCTTTTGGTTTTTGCAGCGTCTAAGTTTTTTAACACAAACTGATAGTTCGCATTCGCTTCATCTACATTGCGTTGGCTACCAACCAGTTCATCCAGTAATTTTTTTGCACGAACCAGCGCGATATCAGCCGCTTCTAGCTGCGCCTTTGTCGTGTTCACCAAGCTTTCGGCATCGGCTAACGCACTCAACATATTGACGCGTGCATCGGGTGTTAACAATGGCTGAATAAAATAAAGCACCTCGCCTGCTTTTACCTGCGCCCCAGGTTGTAACGCGTGAGTTAACCCATTTTTTTGAGCAAAAACCAATTTGCCCGCAATGGGCGCTGTAACGGTGACTTTTTCGCCGGTGGGAATAACCAGCTCGCCTGCGTAAGTTTTTGTTGCCGTCACGCGTTCACGTTTCAGCGCGGCAGTTTGAATACCTAATTTTCGATAGGCATCTTCAGTAATCTGCACTTGATTCAGATCATTTTCAGAAACCGTTTTGGGCTGAGCAATATTTTTAGACATTAAACTTTCGTTTGGCTTGGCGATTAAGGCCGAACAAACCAGCAAAACGGATACAGTGAGTGCGCTGGTGGCCGCGATAATCAAAACAGTACGATTCATCTTTTTAAATTTCATTTGTAATTTGTTTAAATCCATCATCAACTCGCACTCAGTTTTGGCCCGATATTGCGCATTAATTCTGCCCATTTGCCAATAAGCTCGGCCTTCAACTGAATCTGCCGCATTTGCGCATCAACCAATTGGCGATTTGCTTCTAGTGTTTGCAAATAGGAAATGTCACCTTCTGCGTAGGCTTGTTGTGTTAATTGCATGGTTTCTAATATCGAAGGCATTAATTCATCCTGCAGCACATTCCAGTCGTGGCAAGATTGTTGATATTGAAGGTGCGCAGTTCTAGTTTCTAATAAGGCCTGTTGCTTCAATACTTCAAGGTTCAGTTCTGCACGTTCTAACTCCGCTTCTGCCCGACTAATCTCGCCTTGATTTTGATTGAGCGCTGGAATAGTGGTGCGGATGGTCGGGCCAAGAACGTGCCCATTTTGACCACTTGTCGCATCCGCAGTACCGGTCAACTTAAACCAGCTTATATTGGATAATTTCAGTTTCTCTTTATTGGCATCGATTGAAAATTGTGAGGCGATAATGTCTGGACGTTGCGCTAGCGATTGAGTGAGCAAGTGGTCAATATCAACTGCTTGGCAGGCAGGAATAACATTAGGCGATAATTGAATATTGCGATTTTTTTGTGCTGTATCTAAACTATTTACACCAAGCAGATTAAGCAGAATCTCCGTTTTCAATTGCACATCATATTGCGCAAGATCCCAATCGCGCTTGGTGATAATCGCATCATTTTTTGCGATGAGAATGTCTTTGCCATTCATATCGCCTGCTTCAAGACGTTTGTTAGAAAGCGTATAAATTTTTTGGCGTAATTGGTACGATGATTCGCTCACTTGCAATTTTTCTTGTGCCAACACGCGTTGCGCGTAGGCAACTCGTACCTCTTTAATCAGATTTAGCCCCGATTGCGTCAGGCGATTCGCAGTCGCATCCGCTTCATTTTTCATGGCGCGCAGTTTTATCGGACGCAACCACAGCGCCTCTAAAGGCAAATCTATCGCGTATTTATAGGGTTTGTTGATTGTGCCAAAGGCATACAATAAATCGGGGTTTGGCAGCAAGCCTGCAGTGGTTAAATCGGCTTTGGCTAACTTTAAATCGATTAATAGTGACTTAAAAGCAGCATTATTGTTTAATGCCAACAAGACTGCCTCTGTTTCAGTGAGTGTTTTTTGCTGACTTAATTTCGCTGCTGCAGATTCAGTTTCAGCAGATGCGCTGGCCGTTAATGCTTGATCGTATGCGATTATTTTGTTTAAAACAGCCGCTTTATCCGCTGTTTGAGGAACAGACTGGCAACCAGCCATAAAAATAATGGCTGATAAACATAAACAGTTTTTAGTAATAGAGACAAACCTGCGGTGCATTTTTTAAGTCAGAGACGATTAAGTAGTGCGAAATATAGAGCGCCAAACTTAATGGAAACTTAAAAGACTTAACGATTAAAAAGCTTGAATACTGAAAGCGTTAATCTGGAATTTAAATTCACTCAAAATAAGTGTTAAGTTTCCATTAAGTAATCGCTATCAATATATCGTTCTGTATCAATCAAGCGTATTTGCTAAGCTTGGTGATATGAGTAATCAGTAAAACTTAACCACTTAAAATCTTTAAAAAACCTTTAATTATTTTGGAAAAACTTTTGTGCGCTTACTATTAATTGAAGATGATGTGATGATTGGTCAAAGCTTACAAAAAGCATTGAAGCATCATACGATCAATTGGGTGCAAGACACTTTTGCTGCCGATTTAACCTTAAGTGTTGAAGCCTATGATTTGATTCTGTTAGATTTGGGTTTGCCTAAGCGTTCTGGTATCGATTTTTTAATCAGTTTACGCAGCAGAGGAGAGGTGCTGCCAGTGCTGATTATTACAGCAAAAGATAGTATTGAAGATCGTGTAAAAGGTTTGGATAGTGGTGCGGATGATTATCTGCTTAAACCGTTTGCGGTGGATGAATTAGAAGCGAGAATCAGAGCGCTGACAAGACGCAAACAAGATCGAAGCGATCCGTTGATTCAATACGGCGGCGCCATTTTAAACCCAGCTACTTATACCTTAACTTTTAAAGGCATTACAGAACGTTTATCTGTTAAAGCTTTTGCGATAATGACGGTTTTGTTAGAAAACCCAGGCGTGATTTTTTCTAGAAATCAATTGGAAGAAAAAATCTACGGCTGGACAGATGAAATTGAAAGCAATGCAGTCGAGGTGCATATTCATACCATTAGACGCAAATTTGGCGCTGAAATCATTGTGAACGTACGCGGCGTTGGTTATACCTTTGTTAAGGAATCCACCTCAAAATGACGCATTCAATTAAGCGCTTTTTATTCGTTAATATTACGTTAGCCATTATTGTCATTTACGCATTGATTAGCGTTGTTTCGTACATGACGAGCAAGAGTGAGCTAGATGAATTATATGATGCAAACTTAGAGCAGGTTGCCAATACCATTGCGGCGCGACATGTAACGTTGCGCGATACTGCAACAAATGATGTTGACGCGCAGAAGGATAAAAATACGTTAGGCGCGGGCGGGAAAATTCAACGTGAGCAAGAATTTTATGTGCGCATCATCGATAATCAGGACCATATTTTATATGTTTCTCACGCCAAAGAAAAAGTGCCCGCAACGGCAATGGAGGGATTTTCTACCCAAGCTTATAAAAATAAAAAGTGGCGTCTATTTACCATCAAAGTGAATGAAGAGACCATTCAAGTCGCACAGTCATTAAAATTACGAAACGCAACCATCACCGAAACAGCGCTTAGTTTATTGGCGCCTCAACTGTTATTTATACCTGTGTTGGTCTTAATTATCTTTTTTGCGATTAAAAAAGCGTTAACTCCTTTAACGACGTTATCTCAAGCGATTCAAAGTCGTCAAAGTATTGATTTGCAACCTTTTTCACAAGATAAAACGCCTGCGGAAATCAAACCTTTGGTACACGCGCTTAATTTATTTATGGTTAGAGTTTCTGACATGATTGGCGTATTAAAACGATTCACATCAGATGCGGCACATGAGCTTCGCACACCCATCACGGCGCTTAAACTACAACTCACTTTAATTGAGCAAGCGAAAAATAAATCGGAGCGCGATCAAGCGATTGATGCGCTTAGAGGCGGGATTGATCGCTCTGAACAACTGGTGAGCCAGTTATTGACCTTGGCTAAAATTGAGCCGAATAGCCAGATTCGAGAGCTGGAAACTATTGATTTGCTGAAACTTGTTAAAGAAAGCATAGGGGAATTACTGCCGCTCGCGCTAGCCAAATCGATTGACGTTGGTTTAATCACATCGAATGCTGCTTACATTCATGCTGTTCGTCATGAAATTAAAATATTGATTAATAATATTATTGATAACGCCATTCGCTATTCGCCAATCAACGCCAAAGTGGATATTTCTGTCATCCAAAAGAATGAACAGGTCATTTTAGAAATAAATGACTCAGGAGAAGGTATTTTTACTGAAGATTTTGAACGCGTGTTTGAACGGTTTTACAGAGGTCAAAACAAAGATGCTAAAGGATCTGGATTAGGTTTATCTATCGTGAAAGAAATTGCAGATCAGCATGATGCCAAGATTGTAATTAAAAATCTAAACTCTGGGTTAAACCGTGGGTTTAGTTTTAGCGTTATTTTTACTGGGAAAATATAAATTAATATAGAAAATATTGATGTAAATTGATGGTTAAGTCATGTTTTCTTAATGACTTAACCCAATGATTACATCAATAAATTCTATAAGCGCTAAGAAAATTAATTCACAGCGTCTTTTAATGTTTTACCTGCTGAAAAGCCAGGTGCTGTACGTGCAGCGATTTTAAGCTCTGCGCCAGTACGAGGATTGCGGCCAGTACGTGCAGCACGTTTTGTTACTTTAAATGTACCGAAACCAACTAATGTTACTGCGTCACCTTTAGCAAGTGCAGCTGTGATTGCCGCTGTAACCGCATCAATAGCACGGCCTGCATCGGCTTTGGTCAATTCTGCACTCGCTGCAACTTCAGCAATCAATTCAGTTTTATTCATACTTTTTATCCTTTTATATAGTGGTTGAGTTAAACAGAGCCCTTACTTTGCTGATTTATCCATGGCGTGTCAACAATTGATGACGGTAAAGGCTGAAATTATGCTGTTTTAGTAGCCTAAAAACTTTTTCTGTTGATTTATAGCCCAAAAATAAACCAAAGTACCCGTGAAAAAAGCCGGCATTGCCGACTTTTAATTCAGACGATTATTTGATTTGTAATGGAACCAGCGTGCCTGCTTTCATATCTGGCATCAAGATAGTTTGACCATCGATTGACAATGAGATGTCTGCCGATGATTGATGACCTTCTGATATCAACTGTGGCGTGGCTTTAGGTTCGCTTAAACGCCAGACCTTTCCGCCTGCCCAATCGCTCACGTAAAGCACGCCATCGGCATCTCTTACTAAGCCATCTGCAGCGCCAAAGCCACTATTTAGCAATACGATTTTAGCTTTAGCTTTACTAGACTCGCCATCAAAGCTTACTTGAAACAGCTTGCCAGTACCAAAATCTGCAACTAATAGTTTGTTAGGACCATCCATCAACAAGCCATTCGGACGCTTAATACCTGATTTGTCGTTGATAATCTGCGTGATTTTTCCAGCAGGCGTTATTTTATAGATTGCCGCATGCTTGCCTTTATCATCACCGCTATCGGATACATAGACATTGCCTAAACCATCAATCTCAATATCGTTTAGAAAGGCAGGAACAGCTGGAAAATCGGTCGGTTTAGCGATGACAGTCTTTTTACCATCAAGGTCGATACGCACTACTTGATTCATATCGGCCACATACAGTTGGTTATTAAAAAGATCGATGCCTTTAGGATCATTCAAACCATCTGCTAGCGTTTTGGTAGAGCCATCCGTATTTAATACGGTCACTTTACCGTCACCATCTTTACCATAGCCACCAATCTCAGTGATGAAAATGCGTCCATCAGGATGAGCGATTGATGATTCTGGCATCTGCAAACCAGTGAGAGTTTTGGCAGAAGTTACGGCTGCTTTAGCTGCAGGTTTTGTTGCTTGCTCGCCATAACTCACACGGTAAATAACATCATTGTAATCATCAGATACTAATAGTGAACCATCTGGCAATTGCAATACATCAGTTGGACGACCCCAGATTTCACCATCAGCTAACCAGCCATCGATAAATACTTCAGTGCTTTTTACCTGATGCTTTTCATCGAAAGTGACACGCACTAACTGATAACCAACAGGTTTGCTGCGGTTCCATGAACCATGTTGGGCAATGATCGCGCTGTTCTGATATTCCGTTGGAAACTGTTTGCCCGTGTAGAATTTGAAGCCTAAATTGGCGCTGTGCGCTTGAAACTCAGCAACTGGGTAAGCGACATTCTTGGGAGGCGTTTTGTCCTTCCATTCTGCTTGCCGCGCATTGCCGCCTGCAAAGAATGGGAAACCAAAATGTAAATCTTTTTTAGGTGCCGCATTTAGTTCGTCATGCGGAATATCGTCGCCCATCATGTCAACGCCGTTATCGGTAAAAAACAGTGTGTTTGTGCCTGGCTGGAAATCCATACCCACTGAATTTCTCACGCCTTTGGCAAAGGTTTCCACATTGCTACCATCAGGATTCATGCGAATGATACTGGCTTCTATGCCTTGAGGATCACAGATATTACAAGGTGCGCCAATTGTTACGTAGAGCTTATTGTCAGGTCCAAATGTCATATAGCGCCAGCCATGATGGGCTTTATCTGGAAGCTGGTTATAGATTACTTCACGCATTTGCATGAATGGAAGATTCAAATCGAAATCTGGTGCTGGCACACGCGTAATGCGGTTTTGTTCAGCCACATAAAGATTGCCGTTGTACATCGCCACACCATTGCCAACTTTTAGGTCATCCATCAGGGTTAACACTTGGTCTGCCTTACGGTCTTTGTTCTTGTCGACTACCGCGTAGAGTTTGTTACCACGCGTGCCAACATACACATTGCCGTTTGTTCCCAAAGTCATCTGACGCGCGCCTGGCACTTCAGCATAAACTTCCACTTTAAAACCTGGCGGCATATGTAGTTTACTTAAGTTGGCCTCAACATCAGCGATTCCTGCCAAGCTGGAAATCGCATGTAACCCTAATGTTGCAAATACGAATGCATTCGCTATTTTGTATCTGATTTTCATCATGTCCTCTTTTCAATCAATGATTCGAATGCTCATTTACCTATAAATTTTTCATTGCAAAACAGGTTCAGAACGTTAAGCAAGTTTAGGTTTATATGCTGAATAATAAAATGCCTAAAATTCTTTATGTATTGCCTATTCCTATTTTAGTATGGACATTAAAGTTAGATTAATGCCTAATATGCTGCATATTTATGACAATGTTCATTTGGAAAAACCATGATGAAAAAGCAGTTAATGATTGAATTACTGTTAAAACTCGCCCCTAATGAGGGTTACACATTGTCTATTCTGGATGGCGTGAAACTGATGCGCGCCAACCGATACATGCCAAGAATGCCCGTGCTGTATGAGCCGAGTATCGTTGTTGTCTTGCAGGGAAAAAAAGTGGGCTACTTGGGCAATCAAATATTCCAATATGACCCGCAACAGTTTTTAGTGTTGTCCCTGCCGTTGCCTTTTGAAAGTGAGACTATTGGCACGCCAGAAGAGCCAATGTTGGCTGTTTCTATCCGCATTAACCTTGCAGTAGTTGCAGAATTGGTTCTATCTTTAGACTCAAATAATCAACCAGCGGGATTGCCGCAACTGGGTATGGTTTCTACCGCCATGGATGACAAATTGTCTGACGCTGTGGTCAGATTGCTGGAAGTACTTGCCTCGCCACAAGAGAGCCAAATACTGGGCAATGCTATTATGCGGGAAATTTATTACCGCGTATTAACGGGTGAACAAGGCGCTGCCATTCGTGAAACGTTGATGCATCAAGGCCATTTCAGTAAGATTGGCAAAGCGTTGAAACGCATACACGCTGATTTCGCAGGTGGCTTAGATGTGGCGATTTTGGCCAAAGAAGCCAATATGAGTGTGGCGGCTTTTCATGCGAATTTCAAAGCGCTCACCGCCACATCGCCCATGCAATATCTTAAAACCGCGCGGCTTCACAAAGCGCGGTTGCATATGATGCAAGATGGAATGAGCGCATCAACAGCGTCAAGAAAAGTCGGATATATCAGCATTTCGCAATTCAGCAGAGAGTTCAAACGTTTCTTTGGCAGAACGCCAATGGATGAAGTGGCCGAAATGAAACACTCGCTAATTGAAATGCCACCCGAAAATCTAAGCAAATATGTCACGGTGAATTAGCTTTTTATAAAAGATAACATTTATAAAAACATCGCGGAATTGCTTGTAAATGAATTTTTGTTAATGATGAAAAGAATATGGGATATTTAAAACACCCAGTAACTGATTGGTACTTTGATTCAAGTTAACAAAAATGTTGACAATATTTCTATATTTATGGAAATATAGAATGTATGGACATTCAATCAGCCGTATTACAACTCTCATCTATCGCCCAAGAAGCGCGTCTGCAAATATTCAGGCTGCTTGTTCAGGTTGGACAAGATGGGCTACCAGCAGGAAATATTGGCGAAACACTTCAAATTCCAGCCAGTACGCTTTCATTTCATCTTAAAGAGTTAAGTCGTGCTGGATTGATCCATTCACGTCAGGTGAGCCGCTTTATTTTTTACTCAGCTAATTACGAAGCAATGAATGGCTTACTTACTTATCTCACTGAGAATTGTTGTGCAGGTACTAAAAATTGCCCCCCCGTAACAGCCTGCAAACCAAAATAGAAAACTATAGAAAATAATGAAGACAGATAAAACGACAAAAGCAACAATTGGAACTTTTGAGCGTAATCTTACATGGTGGGTGCTTGGCTGTATTGTAGTGGGTATTGCTTTGGGAAAAGCCTTTCCTAGTTTCTTTCAAGCGATTGGAAATCTCAAGATTGCAGAGGTGAATTTACCTGTAGCGGTTTTAATATGGCTGATGATCATTCCAATGTTGCTTAAAATTGACTTTAGCGCAATGAAAGAGGTGCTTACACATAGTAAGGGAATTGGCATTACGCTGTTTATTAATTGGGTAGTTAAACCTTTCTCTATGGCATTGCTTGCTTGGATATTCATACGCCATCTATTTGCTGGTTTATTACCAGTAGAACAAATCGACAGTTATATTGCTGGGCTGATTTTGCTTGCAGCCGCACCGTGTACTGCTATGGTCTTCGTGTGGAGTAATCTATGTGGAGGCGAACCGAAATTTACGCTATCTCAAGTAGCGATTAATGATGCCATTATGTTGTTTGCTTTTGCACCATTAGTCGCTTTATTACTTGGGCTATCAAGCATTACCGTGCCTTGGGCTACGCTGTTTTTATCTGTTGCTTTGTTTATTGTAGTGCCAGTATTGATTAGTCAAATCTTACGTAAACTGTTGTTATCAAAAAGCAGTAATGCTTTAGAAAATGCACTTAAAGTTTTGCATCCAATTTCACTTATAGCATTGTTGGCGACACTGGTTTTGCTGTTTGCCTTTCAAGGTCAACAAATCCTTGCCCAACCTATCATCATTGGTTTATTAGCAATTCCAATCATTATTCAGGTGTACTTCAACTCAATGTTGGCTTATTGGCTGAATAAGAAATTCAAAGTTGCCCATTGTGTCGCTGGTCCATCTGCTCTAATCGGCGCATCGAATTTCTTCGAGTTAGCTGTTGCTACCGCAATTGCCTTATTTGGATTTAACTCAGGTGCGGCACTGGCTACGGTTGTGGGCGTATTGATTGAGGTGCCAGTCATGTTATCAGTGGTGACTATAGTTAACCGCAGCAAAAATTGGTATGAATCTAATTAGTTATTGCGAATAATCAATGAACATTTTATTTTTATGCACGGGCAACTCCTGCCGTTCTATCTTAGCTGAAGCCACGTTTAATGCATTAGCACCTGCTGGAATGAAAGCTGAAAGCGCAGGCAGTCAGCCTGCTGGTTTCGTGCATCCGAAATCCATCGCTTTGTTAATATCCAAAGGTATTGCAACTGAAGGCTATTTTAGTAAGTCATGGGATAGTTTGCCGACTACGCCAGATATTGTAATTACAGTCTGTGGTAATGCTGCAGATGAAACGTGTCCAGCTTATTTAGGGAAAGTGATCAGGGCGCATTGGGGTGTTGAAGACCCTGCAAAAGTAACAGGGGCCGATGCTGGAATTGATGCGGCTTTTGAAATGACTTATTCAATCCTGCGTAAACGAATAGAAGCATTTTTGAAGTTGCCACCCGCTCTTTTTGAAGTTGAAAATAAAGATCAACTTCAGGTTCAGCTTAATGCCATTGGTGACGTTACTTAAGCGTGCTAACTAACAATTGATTTAACATATGAATACACAACTTACATCTGAACCATCACGCGAAGAAATTGATCGATTATCAGGTGCTGTGATGTTGGAGTTCGGTGCAGTATGGTGCCAGTATTGCCAAGCGGCGCAAAGCATTATTTCATCTGAGCTTGCCATATATCCCAATATTCGCCATATCAAGATCGAAGATGGTAAAGGTCGCAGACTGGGCAGGACATTTACCATTAAACTTTGGCCAACTTTGATTTTTATGAAAGACGGGGTTGAGTTGAAGCGCTTAGTGAGGCAGTTTAGCGCGGAAGAAATCAGGGCGGCTCTGAGTTTAATTTCTGATTAACTAATCTTACTGAAATTAATTGAGATGTTTTAATATTTCTACTGATGTAATCTAGCGTTCAATTGGTCAATTACTTCTGCCCAATCCGCATCTTTTAAAATCTCTTCCCGTAAAAACGCAGCCTGTGCGGTCGACCAAAATGGCGCTTCTGAAAGTGTTAAGTTGCCTGCTAAATGCTGATGCGAGTTGATGAAGCTTTCTATTGCCGCATCGTCTGAAGCCAAGCCAAGCTGTGCGAATAGATTGTTGAGCGTGTGAATTGAAGATTCCATCTAGTACCTCGATTGTGATTTCAATTTGTATGACATCATTGATTATACATCCAGCATTTCACATGAGTATGACTAGATTAATCGCATTTAATCAAACTTTACTCGCCAGTCGCTGCTCAAATATTTGCCTTAATAAAGGGGTTAATGATGTCACCGTAAGCGCGCGTTTTAATAGTTCAGCATCGCCTTCATCCAGTTTTTGCATGCCCAGTGTAGTGCGTATATTAATCGCTTGTGGGTCGCGCTCTAATATCGTGATGCTGTCACCGGCAACTACTTCACCCGTTTGAATGACACGCAAATAGAAACCACTTTTGCCGCTACGCAAAAACTCATCCAAAATGTCTGGAAAACCTATTTTGTCGCCAAACTTAAAACAAGGAATACGCGGCATGGTCACTTGTACTTTTACACCTGTTTTGGCATCGCCAATTTGCAAAATATCACCGATGCAAATGTCTTCTTCTAACAAGCCTGAAATAGTGAAGTTTTCACCAAAGGTGCCATGCGGTAAATTAATCAGATTCAGGCGATTTTGCCAATAGGCATAGTGTTCGAAAGGGTAGCAATAAGCGGCTTGATGCTCACCACCATGCACGCCGGCATCTGCTTGGCCATCGCCAACCAAAGTTAATCTGGTCAACCAAACGCGGCCTTTTACTGGCGTTTTGTAAATGCCAGTAAACACATTTTTGCCATCAATTTCAACCAGTTTTGGTAGTGCGACATTAACAGAAAGTAGTTTCACAATTATATTTCTCAAACAAATGTATTTGAGTATATTATCGGTATCAATTGATATAAAAAATACGTGATATGACGTACAAAATGGACAATCCATTCATCAATCATTTGGACGTATTTTTAAAGTCGCAAATAATTTCCTCACGACGTGTACTCGGCATCATTCGTAGGAATAGAAAGATGCTGCTGTATATATTCAACCAATAACTTGGTTTTTGTGGGTAGATGCCTGCGTGATGGATAAACTGCATATAAGGTTTGATCTCTGCCGGGCGTAAATTCGGGCAGCGCTAAAACAAGCTCACCACTTTGCAATTCATTGTGTACCTGCCAATAGCAAATCATACCAATGCCTAAACCATCTTTAACGGCTTCAACCAGCGCTTCACTATAATTGGTTTGGAAACTGCCTGATACACGTTGATGCATGGTTTTACCTGCGTTTTTAAATTCCCAGTTGTAGTTTTCATTCAGTACGACGCAATTGTGCTGGACTAAATCTGCTGGATTATTAAGTGGTGGCGAATTTTCTAGATAAGCCTTAGTTGTGCAAAGCACTTCTGGTGATGGCCCTAGCCTTTTGGCGACTAAGCTGGAGTCGTGCATTTGTGCGCCACGAATCGCTAAATCAATCCCTTCTGCAACGATATCCAGCACTTTGTCGGACAGCTCAAAACTGATTTTAATCTTAGGGTATTTTTTCAAAAATTGCAGCATAATCGGCATTAAGTAGATGCGCGCAAATGAGGCAGAAGCCGTTATGCGGATCAACCCGCTCGGCTCAGTCTGTTCGCCCCAGTCTTTTT
This sequence comes from Methylotenera versatilis 79, assembly GCF_000384375.1. Lineage (NCBI taxonomy): Bacteria > Pseudomonadati > Pseudomonadota > Betaproteobacteria > Nitrosomonadales > Methylophilaceae > Methylotenera > Methylotenera versatilis. Next base: position 986,228 of record NZ_ARVX01000001.1, read on the forward strand.
CATAATCATCAATCGTTTCTAATAGATGCTGCGCTTGGGCGTAAAGGCGTTGACCTTCATCGGTTTGCTGGATATTTCTGGTGCTGCGATGAAACAGCCTTGCACCAAACTCTTTTTCAATCTGCGTTAAGCGCTTGCTCATCATGCTGGGCGTGGTCTGGTTCAACTCAGCCACCAATGTCAGGCTTTTCTTTTCATAGATTTGCACAAACACACGCAAATCATCAATCGATTTAAACATACACACCCCACATTATTTCTTTTTAAGCACAAATAATATTCTTAATTAACTATTTATTCCAACTATTGAATAAGTCAATATGAGCAAAATTGTTTGAGGAGAATCATATGTCAGCCAATAATATTCAGGATTACGATGCGATTACGCAGTTGATACAACATTACATTTTTGGTGCAAAATCTGGCAAGGGCAGCGATATGAAGCCAGCCTTTCATGATGATGCGACTATTTATGGTTACGTCGGTACTGATTTATTTGCAGGGCCTATTCAAGGTTTATACGATTGGAACGATGCTAATGGGCCTGCTAAAGAGTTAGTCGCCAGAATCGTCAATATCGATATTGTGGGCACAGTCGCCAGTGTTCGGCTAGAATCAGATAATTGGACAGGACATCGTTTTACGGATTTTTTCAATGTTTTAAAAGTAGATGGGCAATGGAAAATCATGAATAAGATTTTCCATTTACATGATTGATTTAAAAGGCTAAAAATCTATAGCTGGATTTATATAATTAAGTTAAATAATTAGGATTAAGTTAACCCAATTTTGGAGGCAAAAAATGGCATCTTTATATTCACCACAACATCGCGCATTACAAGAGGAATTCAATACGACCAAACTGGCAGACTTACTGGATAATGGTTGGATACACGAAACGATTGCTGAGGAAGAAAAGAAATTTATTAGCACGCGTGATATGTTTTTTCTGTCCACTGTCGATCCAGAAGGCATGCCGACGGTTTCATATAAAGGCGGCGGCGTTGGCTTTGTAAAAGTGTTGGATGAAAACACGCTGGTGTTCCCCGGCTTTGACGGCAATGGCATGTTCTATTCAGTCGGCAATATCGATGCGCAAGGCAAAGTGGGCTTACTTTTTATCGATTTTGAAACTCCACATAGAGTACGTGTACAAGGTACGGCAAAACTGGTGCGTGAGCATGCCTTAATGGCGGAATATACCGAAGCCAAATACTTGATTATGGTGACGGTGACAAAAATATGGGTGAATTGCCCACGCTATATTCATAAATACCAGAAAATCGATCAATCTAAATATGTACCAGAACCCTGTAAAGTGACGCCAATCCCAACCTGGAAGCGCCTAGACATGGTGCAGGACGCGATTACGCCAGAAGAAAAAGCCATTGCTGAATCGCAAGGGCTGGTGGATATTGCAGAATATGAAGCAAAAGTGAAGCGCGGCGAAGGTTAATAAATAAAGTGGTCGGTATTTTGTTAGCAGCAGGTTTTTCGCGCCGATTCGGTTCGGCAGATAAGCTTTTACAGCTTCTGCCAGATGGTCGGCCAATTGCATTGGCATCTGCTGAGCATTTGATTCAAGCGATTCCAAATAGTATTGCAGTGCTTAGGGCAGAAAATAAAACGCTGGCGACATTGCTGCTTAATGCTGGTTTAAAGGTGATTTTTTGCAATGAAAATGAGCATGAAATGGCGGATAGTTTGACTGCTGGAATTCGGTTTTCAGCTAGTCTTTTTTCAACTGGTCTTGAAGTAGCGAATGATGGATTTGTGATCGCGCTGGCGGATATGCCTTACATTCAACCTGAAACCATTCGTGCGGTAGCGAATAAAGTGGCTGATGGTGCTTCAATCGTGATTCCCACATATCAAAACCAGCGTGGGCATCCAGTTGGTTTTTTAGAAAAATTCCGTAATGAGTTAGAAAATCTGCAAGGTAATGAAGGCGCGCGTTCTATTATTAAACGCTACGCCGATGAAGTTTATTTACTGCCAACGGATGATGCTGGCATTTTGGCGGATATTGATACGCCCGCAGATTTGGCAGTCAGCGATTTGAAAAACTAAGCTTGGCAGCGAGTTTCACTTAAATCGCTCATATCACTGATAAAACCAGTGCCCATTTTTAGCTGTTGCGCTCTAACTTGAATAAGCTCGGCAAGGATGGCGATAGCGATTTCAGCAGGCGTGCGGCTACCGATTTGCAAGCCCACAGGCCCGCGCATGGTGGAAATTTCTAATTCATTCAAATCAAACATACGCAAACGCTCGCGCCGCTTTTCCTGATTTTTATGTGAGCCAAGCGCCCCGACATAAAACGCATCCGATTTAAGCGCTTCAAGCAAAGCCATATCGTCCAGTTTAGGGTCATGCGTCACCGCCACAATTGCCGTATGTGCATCTGCTTGGATTTCCAGTACTACATCATCCGGCATGCCTTCAATCCAAGTTACACCTTCCACGTGCCACTCGTCACGAATCTCTTGGCGTGGTTCGCAAATCAGCACATCAAAATCCAGCACTTGCGCCATGCTCGCCAACATAGAACCCAATTGATTGGCACCAATAATCAGCAAGCGCCATTGCGGCCCAAAATAGGTGTGGAACCAATCGCCATCGATTTTTGGCAAACCTTCAGGCAAAACCTGCAATAACTTGATCTGCCCAGTATTCAAATTCACAGAGCGTTTGATTAATTTTCTATCCTGCAAACTAGCGAGTAGCGGCCGCAATTGTTCTGCAGCATTCAGTGGTTCTACAAATATCTGCAAACGGCCACCACAAGGAATACGGAAGCGTTGCGCATCATCTCGGCTAATGCCGTACTCCATAAGGGATGGCGTTTTGGGCAATGCTTGATCGCGCGCTTTATCGGCCAAATCATCTTCAATGCAGCCACCAGAAACTGAGCCGATCAAATGTCCATCTTCGCGCACGACCAAGATTGCGCCAGGTAAACGCGGGGCGGAACCCCAAGTTTGCACAACGGTGAACAAATGCGCTTTATAGCCGCTTTCCAGCCATTCCAGCGCGCGAGTTAACACTTCTAAATCAGCAGATTTCATATTGCCTCTTTAATGCTTAAGCCAATTGATTCCCAATCGGCAGCGTACGAATACGCTTACCCGTTGCCGCGAAAATCGCATTGGTCACCGCAGGCGCGACAGGTGGTAAACCTGGCTCACCAACGCCGCCCATTTTTTCAGTGCTTTGCACGATATACACCTCTACTTTAGGCATATTGCCCATACGCATCACTTGATAATCGTGGAAGTTAGATTGCTCAACCATGCCATCTTTAAAAGTGATTTCGCTTTGCAGAGCAGCGCCTAAACCAAATGAAACAGATGATTCGATCTGTGCTTTCAGAGAGTCTGGGTTTACTGCAAGGCCGCAATCAATGGCAGAAACCATACGATGTACTTTAACTTCGCCTTCATTGACAGAAACTTCTGCAATCTGTGCCACAAAACTGCCAAACGATTCATGCACAGCAACGCCGCGGAATACGCCTTTTGGCAGTGGTTTATTCCAATCGGCTTTTTCAGCGGCTAAATTAAGTGCCGCTAAATGGCGTGGATGACCTTTTAGCAATTCACGGCGATAATCTAGCGGGTCTTTTTTCACTGTATGTGCAAGTTCATCAATCAAACTTTCCATCACAAACGCAGTATGGCTGTGGCCAACTGAACGCCACCAGAGTACAGGTACTTTAGTTTTGGCAGTGTGCAAGCTCACTTGATAATTAGGGATGTTTTTTAAATAAGGCGAATCCGCAGTGCCTTCTACAGACGTCGCATCAATGCCATCTTTAATTTGAAACGCTTCAAACGGTGTACCTAACATAATGGATTGGCCGACAGCTACATGCTCCCAAGCAGACGGCATGCCATTTGTATCCAATGCTATTTTGGCTTTGTGTACAAACATAGGGCGGTAATAACCGCCTTTCACATCATCTTCGCGGCTCCATACCGTTTTCACAGGTACGCCTGCCGCTTTGGCGACTTGCACAGCTTCTGATACAAAGTCGGCTGCAGGATTGGCGCGGCGGCCAAAACCACCGCCCAAGAATAAAGTATGGATTTTGACTTGCTCAGGTTTTAAGCCCAATATTTTTGCCGCAGCTGTTTGATCCGTACCTTGCATTTGCGTGCCAGTCCAAATCTCGCAACCATCTTTTTCAATTTTTACTGAACAGTTCAGCGGCTCCATTGGCGAGTGTGCTAAATAAGGCAATGCGTATTCGGCTTCAACGAATTTTTCTGCTTTAGCCATAGCGGTTTTATTGTCACCTGCTTTCGCTGCGATTAACCCTGTTGTTGCAGCCATTTTTTTGTATTCTGCCAGCAGAGCTTTTGAATCAAGGCTGGCATTTTCGCCTAAATCCCAATCTACTTTTAGCGCTTCACGGCCTTTTTTCGCAGCCCAATAATTATCTGCTATTACCGCTACACCAGTCGGCACTTGCACCACTTGGCGCACACCTTTAATTTGTTTAGCAGCCGTTGCATCAAACGTTTTAACAGTTCCGCCAAATACGGGTGAACGCGCAACCATCGCTGTCATCAAGCCATCGAACTGAATATCTTGACCGAATATCGCGGTACCATTTATCTTTTCTGGGCCATCTAAACGTTTAGTGGCTTTGCCAATAATCTTCCAATCTTTAGGCTCTTTCAACGTAATGGCTTTTGGCGTTTCCAGTTTAGCTGCAGCTTCGGCTAAATCACCATAACTGATTTTTTTATCGCCACTAATTGCAAAGCCATTCTCCGTTTTAATGCTGTCAGCAGGAACGCCCAATTTCTCAGCCGCAGCGCTGATTAATAGTGCGCGAGTCAGCGCGCCAGCTTGACGGTAACGATCAAATTCAGACCAAGTGGTAGAAGAGCCACCAGTGATTTGAATGCCATAAGCGGTATGAATATATTCTGGCGCAGCAGAAGCATGTTCCACTTTGATTTTGCTCCAGTCTGCATCCAGTTCTTCAGCGATCAGCATAGGCAATGTTGTCCAAATGCCTTGTCCCATCTCGCTGTGTGCAAGCATGACAGTAATCGTGTTGTCAGTTCCGATACGCAAATAAGCATTTGGCGTGGGTAGTTTTGTCGCATCTTTCGCCGCGTCTGCTGTTGTATCTGCCACAGAGCCTGGCATCAAAAAGCGTTTGGCATGCGGGATTGAGAAGGCAATCACTAAGCCGCCAACCACCAGCACGCCAGCTTTAATGAAAGTACGTCTTGAAATATTTAACGGAGTTTTTAAAGGTGCATTCATGGTCGGCTCCTTAAGCTAACTTGCTTGCAGCATTGTGTATGGCGGCGCGAATGCGCGGATAAGTACCACAACGACAAATATTGCCGCTCATCGCTGCATCGATGTCTGCATCAGTCGGTTTTGTATTGGTAGAAAGCAACGCTGTGGCCGACATGATTTGGCCAGACTGACAATAACCACATTGCACAACGTCAATCTCTTTCCATGCTGCTTGCACAACTTGGCCGACTTTATCGTTTTGCATCTGTTCAATGGTGGTGATTTTTTTACCAGCCGCTGCGCTAATTGGCGTGATGCACGAACGTATGGCTTGGCCATCCAGATGCACAGTACAAGCGCCACATTGCGCCATGCCACAGCCGAATTTAGTACCAGTCAGATGTGCGGCATCTCTTAATGCCCATAAAATCGGCATATCATCTGACACATCAAGCGATTGGTCTTTGCCGTTAATATTTAAAGTAATCATGCTATGTAGCTCCTTGATTTTTTGTACATCTTAGATTTTTTATGCATTTTATAATTGCATTTTTACTGCTTATTATTGGTTAAGTATTTAAATAAACTCACTTTAAACTTAACTATACTTTAATGTTAATTAGCATACTCGCATAGTGTTAACCATCATTGTATGAAATAATTTGGAATTGATAATTCCAAATTGTAGATTAATGGCAATATGCAAAATCAATTAGAAATGCTACGTATCTTTAAAGTAGTAGCAGAATCGGCAAATTTTAGAGAAGCTTCTGTTCGTTTGGCCATTTCGCCGCAATCTGTCACGCGCGCCATTAAAGAGCTTGAAGAGTTGTTAGGCGAACCACTGTTTTATAGAAGTACGCGCAACACAACGATTACCGAATTCGGTAAACAAATGGCGCTTAAAAGTGAAGGCGTGATTGAGCAAGTGGATGCCTTGTTCGAGTCTAAAAAAAGTCTCAATCCACAGGCAGTAGAGGGCTTGGTTAAAATTACCATGCCCAATTCATTTGGCCAACAATACTTGCTGCCAGCCTTAACTGACTTTTTAAAAAGTCACCCAGGTATTCAGTTTGATTTAAGATTTTCTAACCTGATTGATAATGTCGTTGCCGATCAGATGGATATTGGCGTACGTGTCGGTTTTTTTAGTAATAATAGAAACGTTGCAAGGCGCGTAAACGAATTGAAGTTTTATATTGTAGGCACTCCAGAACTCATTGCAAAAACCGGCGTGCCACAAAAAATAGAGGCGCTTTTTCAAATGCCTTATACAGGGTTAATTGATCAAAATACTGGCAGAATGTGGCCATGGAATTTTGCAGATGCGCCCGATTTCGTTCCAATTTCGCCTGCATTTATTACAGATGATCCTAATGCTGAGTTAGATGCGGTGTTAGCTGGTATTGGTTATGGGCAAATCGCTGATTTCCTGTGCGCAAAGTATCTTCACAGTGGCGAATTGGTATCGGTATTGCAAGACCAGTCGCCTACGCCGTGGGGCATTTATGTGTATCGGCCACAACGCGGCCCGGTGGCCGAGCGCGTGAGAGTTGTGTTTGATTATTTAGTTAATGTGTTGAGTGATGTCAAATTATTTTAGTATGATGTGGCGACTAGAGATTGAATTTGTATTGATTTAAACTGACTTAACCAAAATATTCAATAAACTAATTTAACTAGCAACAATAAAACTATGCAAACCAATTCTACAGTTAATCCAAATCCTACTAGCACCATATTAGCCTTAATGCTGGCTGGTTTGGCAATGCTAGGCCCATTTTCTATAGACACTTATTTGCCTGCGTTTCCTGCAATCGAAGCATCGCTTGGCGCAAGTTTAATAGAAGTGCAGCAAACACTAACAGCGTATATGTTTTCGTTCGCGATTATGATTTTGTGGCACGGTTCTCTTTCAGATGCATTTGGTCGCCGTAATATCATTTTGATGTCGTTGGCGGTATTTGGCGTGGCTACATTGGGTTGCGCGGCATCGCACACGGTGGAATATTTGTGGGCATTCAGAATGTTGCAAGGTTTGTCAGCGGGTGCTGGTGTGGTGGTTGGTCGCGCGATCATTCGTGACCTTTATTCTGATGTGCCGGCCGCGCGATTGTTGTCGCTAGTGACGATGATATTTTCTATTGCACCTGCGATTGCACCTATTTTCGGTGGCTGGATAGTCAAGCATTACGAATGGAGGACGATTTTTCTGGCGCTGTTTGTTTATACCGCGTTGTTGCTGTGGTACTGCTACAAAAAATTGCCAGAATCATTACCGATAGAAAAACGCACGCCATTTAACCCACAATTTTTGGCTGCCAGTTACAAACAAGTATTTATATCACCGATATTTCAACTAAAAGCTGGCGCAATCGCATTCAATTTTGCAGGTTTGTTTTTATATGTAGCCGCCGCGCCAGTGTTTATTACCAAGCATTTGGGTCTAGGGCCAGATCAATTCGCTTGGCAGTTTATTCCAGCGGTTGGCGGCATCTTTTTAGGCGCGCTCACGGCTAATCGGCTGGCTGGTAAATTATCGGTCGGCAAAATCATGTTGATTGGTTATGTGCTGTTAATCGGCGCATCGGCAGGCAATGTGCTGTATCACTCATTTTATCCACCGGCCATTCCTTGGTCAGTGATTCCACTGTTTTTTTATACTTTGGGCATGTCTTTGGTTGCGCCAACGCTCACCTTATTGGTGATGGATTTATTTCCGCAGATTCGCGGCACAGTGGCTTCTTGCCAATCATTTACGCAAACCATGTTGGGCGCGGCAGTTGCTGGCTTAATCGCGCCGCTTTTGTTACATTCAGTATTGTGGCTGGCGCTTGGGCAATTTGCCTTTGCAACTATCGGGCTATGTTTGTGGTTAGGCGGGCGACATTATCACTATGTGCACTTGGTTTCTCAACCTCAGAAGCGTATTAATGCGTGGGAAACGATAGATTAAAACAGTACAAAAATAGCGCGTGTTAATTTAAGACTTACTTAATAAACACGCTTAATTAAATGTGCGTTTTAAGAAGGCTAAGCTAATAAACTCACTTTAACTTAACCCAATAAATCGGTCGATTTTTCTCTTGATTTAATAGCAACATGTCACGCCGCGCTAATGCAGTTAACGCTTCATCTACCGAAATATTGTTTTTTTCGGCATCTGTTTTTGCAATTGGTTGTGCATATTTTAACCAAGCGGGGTTTTGACCATAGCCGTTATCGCGCATACAGCTAACGACCACGTTGGCTTTATTGCCCTGAATTTCCAGTTGCTGGAAGGCCACCACGGCTTTTTTATCGGCAACGCTATTTTCAGAAATGCCAGCGCATCTATCGCTAATCAGCATCAATGTTTTTTGCTCTGCGCTTAATGGCGGCGGCGTAGCGCTGTTTTGATTCAACAAAAAGCCAATGCCAATGACTAGTAAAATCACCAATGTAACTAGAATTTTCAAATGTCTGCGTATCATGCGATTTACTTGACCCAATATTCCATTGAAAATATATGCAATGACCTGAACCTATAAACCTTTAATTCGAAAATCTAGAATTCACAAATTAAAGTGCAACAGGATTGCTTAGTTTATGCTGTCTGATGCAATTGGACAATGTGTGTTTTTTGCACTGGGACGTAACTTTTACGACCATCCATGATGGAGATTAGATTTAAATTTTTCAATTGATTTTGTGTAGGCGTATGATTAATAAGCGTAAGTGATAATAAGCATAATCAAACAGGATAAATTTTCAAAGTTTTGGAATGACAAATGACCGATGTAACCGTGAGTAATAATCCAGCAAGTGATGTTTATAAGACTTTATTAGAATCTACCAAAGCGATACCGTGGAAATTAGATTGGGCCACGATGACTTTTGCTTACATTGGCCCGCAGATTGAAAATCTGCTTGGTTGGTCGCAATCCAGTTGGGCGACATCGCAAGATTGGGTGGATAGAATGCACCCTGAGGATCAGGCATGGGTGGCGAACTATTGCATTTCAAAGTCTCAGGAGGGCGTCGATCATGAGGCCGATTATCGCGCGCTAACCAAAGAGGGGCGTTATGTGTGGATCCGCGATGTGGTGCATGTGATTCGCAATCCAAATGGCGAAGTTGAATCGCTGGTCGGCTTTATGTTTGATATTAGCGAACGCAAAGAAACCGAAGAAAAATTAATCACTTTACAGAAAAAACTGGAAGAATTTTCCTTTAAAGATGGCTTAACTGGTGTGGCGAACCGCCGCATGTTCGATTCGATACTGGAGGTGGAATGGTTGAACGCGCGCCGCAACAGCCAGCCGCTTTCAATTATCATGTTGGATATCGATTATTTTAAGCAATATAACGATCATTACGGGCATATTCAAGGTGACGATTGTTTAAAGCGTGTGGCACAAGTTTTAAATAGTGCGGCCACACGCTCGCGCGATTTTTGTGCGCGTTTTGGTGGCGAAGAATTTGTGATTGTATTGCCAGAAACCGATGAAATCGCCGCTAAAAAGGTTGCAGAACGTTGTCATCAGTTGATTTTTAAAGAACAAATCTTGCACGCAAAATCAGAAATCAGTCAGATATTAACCATTAGTATCGGCGTTGGCACACTGATTCCAGAATCAGAAGAAAGTGCGCTGGCTTTTATCCATGAAGTCGATAGACGGCTTTATCAGGCAAAACAATCCGGCCGAAACCGCATCATTTGCAGCCATTAATCTCTGCTGTTATTAATGGCTGTTTAAACATATTATTAGTTATGACCAATTCTTAAAAAATCTGGCTTCCCAAGCTCAACGCCGTTATGGCGCAGAATGTTGTAGGCGGTGACGACGTGAAAATACACGTTTGGCATCACCCATTTCAACAGATAATCTTGACCAGTAAATTTAAGCTCTGCCTTGCGCACGGTGAGAGTAATTTTACGTGTTTCAGCATCGGTTAACTGCTCGCTTTTAATGGATTCTAAAAAAGTCAAGGTTTTTGCAATACGTGCTTGCAACTGCTCAAACGTGGTTTCATCATCTTCATATTTCGGAATTTCTATGCCCGCCAAACGCGCGGCTGCACCTTTGCTCATATCTGTGGCGATTTGAACTTGACGTATTAACGGATACATATCTGCAAAAAGTTGTGCATTTAATAGGTCTGCATGCTCGATTTTTTTAGCATCAGCATATTCCTCACCTTTTTTTAGAATGTAACTTAAGTTTTTTAAACTGCGGCTAAGTGGCGAGATAGTGGCGTCAAACATTAATAACATGGTGAAATCCTTATTATGGTCTTGATACAAATTGTGACTATTTTAGTCTTGAATATTGGTTAAGGTCGAATCATTCGACATTAAACCGTTTTGCCATAAATATCTATTAAACTATTAACTGTAATCAATGCTCAGATTTTTTATTACAGACAACTACACTTAATAAATTGGAATTTTCTTGCAATCTCTTCATGAATTATTAATACAGCGCACGCCAAAAATTGGCGTAACTCAACTATTGTTCAGTATTAACGTGCTGGTTTTTGTTGCCATGCTATTTGGCGGCGCTGGTTTTTGGCATTCGCCTAACGGCATACAATTAAATTGGGGCGCAAATTTTGGCCCGGCAACGCAAGATGGTGAATGGTGGCGTTTAGGTACGGCCATGTTTTTACACTTTGGCGCCGTGCATTTGGCGTTAAATAGTTTTGCGCTGTGGGACGCTGGCCAGTTGGTCGAACGCATGTATGGCCATTGGCGATTCCTGTGTATTTATTTGGTGAGTGGATTATGCGGTAATTTGGTTTCGCTAGTTGTGCAAGGCAATTCTGCGGTTTCTGGTGGCGCATCCGGTGCGATTTTTGGTATTTACGGCGCTGCTTTTATCTTTTTATGGCGCGAGCGCGCGGCTATTTCTAAGCATGAATTCCGGTGGTTATTTGGCGGCGGATTAGCTTTCTCAGCGCTGACCATCGTGCTGGGTTTTATTATTCCTGGTATTGATAATGCCGCGCATATTGGTGGTTTTGTAACAGGCATATTGGCCAGCATTGTTTTATCACAAACCATTACTGCGCGCATGATGCCGATTAAATTTAGTGCGGCTGCTGTTTTGATGATGGTTTTTGCGACTGTTGTGCTGATTAAGCTGATTCCAGCGCCCAAATATCGTTGGAGCGATGAGCTATTAATACGCAGCCAAATCAATGAGTTTTTATCTCAAGATCAAGCAATCAATCGTTCTTGGCTGGAGATCATGCATGAAGGTAAACAAGGTAAATCAAGCTTTGACGCGCTGGCAGGCAAAATTGACAATTCAATTAGCGAGCCTTATGAAGAAAGTTTTGAGCGGCTATCCAAACTACCGCAAGACCCAGCTTTGCCTTCTGCTGCGCAGTTAGAAGGCTTATTACGCTACACTGAAAAACGCAGTGAAGAGTCTAAAGCAATGGCTGATAGGTTAAGAGAACAACCTTTCAGCGGTCAAACCATCATGAATCAGAGACAGCCAAATTCAAACTAGGGCTATCTGTTTAAATTTGGGTGTAAATAGTTAACTAAATAATTGCCCTATATTTTTCTATCAGCCTATGATGAAGCCATTATTCATTTAGGAGAATCATCATGGCTAAAGGTCAAATCAAAAGTAATAAAGAAACGAAAAAACCTAAAAAAAGCAAAGAAGTCGTCGTGCCAGTGCATTCGATTATTCCAATGAAGCCCAGTCCAGCCAAAAAATAATGCATTATCACAGACTTTTATAGCCTGTATTTTTTTACTGAAAATCTTTCTCCGACCGTAATATTCAACAGAATTGATTGTGAGGCTAATGCGCTTCCACAAACACATTTAGCAATTTATTCACCATCGGCGCGATGATTAAAATGGCAATAAATACAATCGGCCAAGCAGTGGTAAATGCACCCATCCACTGTGGTATAAAAGGCGTATTGGGTTTGGCATGCATGAACATGATAATGCCGGACACAATTAACGCTGTGTTTGCAGACATAATCAACGCAAATAATATTGTGCGATAACGGTAAGCGATTTTATTTGCCATGAGTTTTTATCTCATGTGTTTGAAAAGATAATACAAGCTCAACCAGTTTGTGCGGATTATCGACAAAGGCAAAATGTCCAGTATTGGCTACGGTGCTTATCGCTACACCACCTAGTTCTTTTGCGGTGCGCTTGCGTTCATCTAATGTTGACCAATCATGTTCGCCATATATGAGTGTGACAGGCGCTTTTACCGCAGCATACTTAGACCTAGCCTTGCTCCATGAACGCCAGTTGGCGAAGACCTTGCGCTCTACATAACGGTAGCCTTTGCGATACCCGACGCGATTAAATTCAGTGAGTAATTGATTAGGCATCCAGCGCTTCATGCGCAATCCACCACGCATGATAAGACCCAGCAGTGGCTTATTTTCCATAACCGCAAAAACTGCTCCAAGAACTGGGATGGCAAACTGACCAAGGATGAAGTTAGCAATGAAATTGCCACGACGCACACCATCAGCATAGCGTGTGTCGTAGTCATAAGTATTGGATGAAACTACGGCTTTGATACGTTCAGGCAATGCACTGGCTACGGTCAGTGCTAAAACCGCACCAATTGACTCGCCTACTAGAGTCACCTCCCTCAAATCAAGCTTCTCTATAAAAGCAATGACTGCACTGCGGAAGTACGGTTCATCGTAGTTGGCCTTGGTGTCAATTGATGAGTAGCCATGTCCAGGAAGATCAACTGCGTAGACCGTGTAATGCTGCGCAAGCAGTGGGATTGCCTCTTGAAAATAATCCAGCTGCGTGCGAATAGTATGCAGCAAGACCAAGGGTGAGCCTGTACCCGCTTTTAAAAATCGTAAAGTTCTGCTCTCATCAATTTGAATATTTGATACTTGACCAATTTTGGATAAGTCCTGCATTTGCATGCCCTCTTATTAAGTTTCTGTCTGTCTTGGCTAAGTAAAACTTACCAAGGTAATGGCTCGCCAGCATGGAAAAATCCGCCGTTAGCACCGTTGCTATCTAAAGTAGCTAATTGCACGCTAGTTTTGTAGCTATCTGCAACTTCCATCGGTGCATTTTCGCCACCTAATTCTGTTTTTACCCAACCTGGATGCGCTGAATTCACTTTGATATTGGTGTCTTTTAATTCATGTGCCAGATGTACAGTGTATACGTTAAGCGCGGTTTTAGAGGCGTTGTAAGCAAATGCTTTGGCAGGGTCGATCGGTGAATTGGGCATGCTGTGTAAAGTGAGCGATCCCAAAATACTAGAAAGATTAACGATGCGTCCAGCAGCTGATTTTTTAACGAGTGGTAATAGTTTTTGCGTTAATTCAATCACCGCGAATAGGTTGCTGTGAAAAGTTTGCTGCAAAATTTCGCTGCTAACGGTGCTGCTATTATTGCTACCCATTAATTGCTCTTGATTGATGCCTGCATTGTTCACCAAAATGTCTAATTTACCGTAATGCTTATTCAAATACTCAAATACGCTGTCAGCAGATTGTGCCTGATTAGCATCGTAATGAACCGCTTCTGCTTTGTAGCCCAATGTTTGTAATTTTTTGGCAGCGGTTTCACCTTTTGTAATATCGCGCGCGCCGATAACGACTGTTATACCTAATGCGCCCAAACCCTTGGCTGTTTCAAATCCAATACCGCGATTTGCGCCTGAGATAAAAGCTATTTTTTCTGATGATGTTGACATTTTTAATCCTTATATTTATACCGATTGGTATTTAAATAATAGATGAGATAAAATAATTTGTCAAATAGTTTTATACCTAATGGTACAATATTATTAATTAGTGAATATTCATACATATATGCAAACTGAAAAAACCATTACAGAATCTATGAAGCCGCCAGCTAAACCACGCGGTCGCCCATTGGCTTTTAATCAAGATAACGCACTAGAGGCTGCGATGCTTCTATTTTGGGCGCATGGTTATGAAGGCACTTCTATGGCCGAGTTGACGAATACGCTTGGTATTAACAAGCCGAGTATTTATGCCGCATTTGGTAACAAAGAAGAATTATTTCGTAAGGCAATAGCCCGTTATATTGCAGGGCCAGTCGCGTTTGTGACAGAGGTTATAAATGCACCAACAGCATATCAAGTGGTAGAGAAGTTTTTAAAACAAGCAGTGGAGTTTTTTAGCGATCAATCTACACCAAATGGCTGTTTGATTGTGCAAGCGGCGCTCACTTGCGGGCAAGGTTCTAGTGTCATCCAACAAGAATTAGTTGTTTACAGAAAGCGTTTTGAAATGGCATTTGTCGCACGTTTTGAATTGGCTAAAGCGCAAGGTGATTTGCCGCAAGACGCAGATGCAAATGCGTTGGCTAAATATTTAGCCACCATCCATCAAGGTTTATCGGTACAAGCGACAAGCGGCGCAACAAAACAAGAGTTGCTGGCAGTGGTGGGAATAGCTTTAAAAAATTGGCAAAAAAATGAGGTTAATTAATCGGTTAACTATTCGACTTAACCATTTAATTAGCCCAATAAATTGTCAATTTTATTGGATTTGATGCAATTCTAAATCACGCAGTTTCGGCGCCAGTTTTGCGGTAGCGCCAACTACAGACAACGTCATCAACCCGCCGAATATCACAGATGGCACTAAACCCATTAAACGTGCGGAAAGCCCAGATTCAAATGCACCTAGCTCATTTGATGAGCCGATAAAGATACCGTTAATGGCTGAAACGCGGCCGCGCATGCCATCTGGTGTCACCAGTTGCATAATGGTTTGACGCATCACAACGGAAATGCCATCGGCAACACCAGAAAACAGCAGTAGCGCAAATGCCATCCAAAAACTGGTGGCCAAGCCAAAGCCGATAATACTTAAGCCAAAACCTGCCACTGCGCATAATAACCAGCGACCCGCATGGCGATTAATAGGGTGACGCGTCAGCCATAAACCTGTGGCAATCGCGCCAACTGCTGGTGCTGCGCGTAGTATGCCTAAGCCTTCTGGGCCGATTTTATAAATATCTTGAATGAACGCTGGCAACATGGCAACCGCTCCGCCAAATAGCACGGCAAACATGTCTAATGACAATGCGCCGAGCATGATTTGATTGCTGAAAACAAAATCTAAGCCTTGTTTGATGCTAGTGAAAACTGGCACATCACTTTGCGCTTTAGGTTCTTTTACTTTAATCGACCATATGGTGATGGCCGCGCCGAAACACAGCAAAGTCGCCAGCGCATAAGCGGCTGTTTTGCCTGCGAAACCAATCGTCAACCCGCCAACAGCAGGGCCTAATACCAAGCCAGATTGAAAGATGCTGCTACTGATGCCAATCGCACTTCCGAAGGATTCACGTGGCAAAATAATAGCGAAAAGTGAATTGACACTAGGCGCGATAAACGCGCGTGCGAAACCTGTAAATGCGATTGAAGCATAAATCCAATAACTGCTATTGCCGGTTAATATGCCTTGCGTCACCAAGGTGAGTGTCAGTGCATTCAAGCACAACATCGCTGCTGCAAATACGCCGAATAATCGGCGTGAATAATAGTGATCAACCGCATGACCAGCAAATAGCGCGCAGGCAAAATAGGGAATGACTTCCGCTAAGCCAACTAAGCCTAATGACAATGTATCGTGCGTGATTTCATAGATATGCCAGCCAACCGCAACCGCCATAATTTGATAGGCCAGTACGATTTGGATGCGAAAAGCGAGTAACTTACTAAAGGCGAAGTTTTGTTGCGTGAATAATTGTTGCATAGGATTGACACTTAATAGTTCTGACATTTTAATAGTTAATGCATTATTTAGCTCAATATTTATACGCTTTAAATTTACACGTGTTTCATTGCGCAGATTATGCTCACGCTCAAATACTGGTAAAGCGTACGAATAAAGATTTCCTAGCAAAAGTGCTTTGGCAATTCAACGTTTGGCGTGCTAAAGTCGGACAGTTAGTGCAGTGAATAAGGTAGTAAGCATGATGTTGCTAATGAACGAGTAACCTTGTGCCGATGAGTCGTCGTTGACCCAGTGCGATTCTACCGATATAGATTGGGCGCACTAACACCTTATATTAGCCCCTCATTCAGTCCTTTATTCCATCCTATTTTTAATCGGATTCAATTGATTTTGAATTTGAATAAAATATTTTCAGTATTTTTGCAGTTTTAAGATGTTAACGACACTTTTACTGTCAACGTTATTGCTAAAGCTCACGTTAAGGCGTGATGGCTGATGCGTGTTTAACAATTTATATCGTTTCTGAATGTAAATTGTATAAGCTCTCGCAGCTTTCCTAGAGCATCTTTATCAGCAAATTTGTTGATATTAAAAAGTACACATCAATTTTAAGGAATGTTATGAAAAAAGTATTACTGGCAACATTATTTGCATTATCCGTTTCAAATGCCGCTTATGCAGATGATATTGTCGATTCAGCAATTGCAGATGGCTCACTAAAAACATTTGTAACAGCAGTTAAAGCAGCAGGTTTAGAAGAAACATTAAAAGGCGCAGGCCCATTTACCGTTTTTGCACCAAACGATGAAGCTTTTGCAAAGATTCCAAAAGAAAAATTAGATGCTTTGTTAAAAGATAAAGCGGCATTAACTAAGTTATTAACATCACACGTTGTTGCAGCAAAAATCACTGCAGCAGATGTGCAAGCCGGTAAAGTAAAATCTATTGAAGGCCACGAGTTGAAATTAGACGTATCTTCTGGCATTAAAGTAGACGGCGTTTCAGCAGTAGGTGGTGGCGATGTTAAAGCCGACAATGGTGAGATTCACATTATTGATACCGTATTATTGCAAGAACCAGCTGGTAAAAAGAAAGCTAGCAAAAAGAAATAAGTAGTCGATTTCAGTTATAAAAAGCGGGTGTAGATTTGAATCTCACTCGCTTTTTTATGGATAAATCGTAAGTCGTTTAAACAATAAGTTTATAAGCTAACTAAGTTTATTTCGGCACTCGCCATAAATACCAACTGGCTATGGTTCTGTGCGGGCTCCAAGTCATTGCAATCTCATTCATCTGTTTGCGTTTTGGCGCGATTTCCAAGTTTTTAAGTCGCCTGTAACCTTCTACTACACCAAAATCATCCGCGGGCAAAATATCCATGCGCTCCATTGTGAACATCAGCAACATCTCAACCGTCCAGCGGCCAATACCTTTCAATTCTACTAAACGTTGAATTAACTCTTCGTCTGGCATCGCATCTGCAATATTTCGCGTCGGCACAAGGCCACTTAAAGCGCCTTCGGCAATGCCTTTAATCGTTTCGATTTTTCGTCCTGAAAATCCACAAGCACGCAATGTATCGAAATCGGTTGTTAGTATTTGATTAGGCGCTGGAAAAGTGTCCCCGTAAATATGCAGAAAGCGTTTGATGATCGCGTCACCCGCTTTGCCATGTAGTTGTTGATAAGCCACTGCGCGCACCAACGCTTCATAAGGTTCGCGTTCAGGCTTGGACTCAAATGTACATTTACCAACCGTAACGATTAAGCTCGCCCAGTCTTTATCTAGGCTGGTTAAAAAGTCAGTTGCGGCTTGAAAGTCTTTTTGCATGCTATTTATTATAAACACAAAGTTCTCTAAGTCATTGTTCGAATTCAATCGCAAGAGTCGGAGTGTGGTGATTTTCAAACGTTGGTAATCTGAGACTTTCTATGTATATTAGAATTGAACAACGATGAACCAATCCACTAAAATTATTCAGGTAGAAACTACCGAAAAAGATTCACGCTGGGCACAGGTGCAAACACGTGACGCTAGTGTGGACGGAACATTCTATTACTCAGTAAGCACCACGGGCATATATTGCAAACCGTCTTGCGGCGCGCGCCAACCACGGCCAGAACATGTCGCTTTTCATGACAGTTGCGCAGAAGCTGAACTGGCAGGATTCCGTGCCTGTAAACGTTGCAAGCCTGGACAGACTAATTTGGCAGAAAGCCAAGCCATATTAATAGCTCAAAGTTGTCGCTTGATTGAAGCGGCAGAAGAAAATATTAGCCTTGAAACTTTGGCAAAAAACGCAGGATTAAGCACCTATCATTTTCATCGCATATTTAAATCAATGACGGGATTAACGCCAAAAGCCTATTCATCTGCGCATCGTGCAAAAAAGATACGTAGCGAGTTAACCAAAAATAAACGGATAAAAAATAAATCAACTAAAAATACCAGTGTGACCGATGCAATTTTTGATGCAGGTTATAGCTCTAACAGTCGCTTTTATGAAAAATCAACAGAAATACTGGGCATGACACCCTCAAATTACAAAGCAGGCGGTGCAAGCGCCACGATTAAATTTGCGATTGGTGAATTTTCACTGGGTAAAAATCCATGCACGATTTTAGTGGCAAGCAGTGAGCGCGGCGTATGTGCGATATTTTTAGGTGATGATGCAGTTCAGTTGTTGAATGATCTGCAGGATGCTTTTCCGTGTGCAAAATTAATAGGTGCAGATCGTGACTATGAAGCGCTGGTAGCCAAAGTGGTGGGATTTATTCAGATGCCCGCGGTAGGTTTAACGCTACCGCTGGATATTCAAGGCACCGCATTTCAGCAACGTGTGTGGCAGGCCTTGCGCCATATTCCAACTGGCGTCACCGCCAGTTATAGCGATATTGCCAAATCAATAGGCTCACCAAAAGCGGTGCGTGCAGTTGCAAGTGCCTGTGCGGCAAATACGTTGGCGGTGGCGATTCCGTGTCACCGTGTAGTGCGAATGGACGGATCGTTGTCGGGCTACCGCTGGGGCGTAGAGCGCAAACGTGCGCTGTTGGATTTGGAAACTAAAAAGTGACGGATCTTTTTGCTGATCAGCAAGCAGCCACGCAAGAAATTGTAAAAGATGCTTATCTATTAAAAGGCTATGCGTTAGCTAGTGAAGCGCAACTATTGGCGGATTTAGCACGATTAATTGAAGTAGCACCGCTACGAAAAATGATCACTCCAAGTGGTTTTAGCATGTCTGTAGAAACGAGTAATTGTGGTGATTTAGGCTGGGTAAGCAATAAAAATGGTTATCGCTATACGACGCATGATCCATTGAGTAATAAACCATGGCCAACGATGCCAAACTCTTTTAAACAGCTAGCACAGCAAGCTGCAAGCGCAGTTGGATATGAACATTTTGACCCAGACGCCTGTTTAATCAATCAATACAAAGTGGGTGCGCGAATGGGTTTGCATCAAGATAAAAACGAGCTAGATTTTAATCAACCGATTGTTTCAGTTTCATTTGGTTTGCCCGCTATTTTTCAATTTGGCGGATTTGAACGTACAGATAAGACGCTTAGAGTGTTACTAGAAAACAGCGATGTGGTGGTTTGGGGTGGTGAATCAAGATTACGGTTTCATGGCATTTTGCCAGTAAAAGCCGGCATAAATTTGGCGTTAACTTTTAGAGTTAACTTAACGTTTCGTCAGGCAGGAAAATGCAAATGCGATAATAAATAGCTGCTATACGTAATTAATGCACCATCATTGCGCGTTAATTACGTAAGCAGTAAACGCCAACACACTAAATACCCAGCGCATAATCATCAAAGCCGCCGTAACTCTCTTCGATTTCTTGGCCTTTAAATTTCAAGCTTGTTTCAATACCTGTTTCGCTATACTCATCAAATTCATCCCCTGCAAAATCATCTGAGCGTAGCGCTAAATTTTGCATATTGGGTGAAAGCTCAACTTCCGAACGTTTTTGCCGACTCATTTTAGTACTCCTTTTTATCATTGCATGGTTTGCAAGTAATAATAAGCAGGAGTTATGCCAATGAAATTGATCAATGAGTAATTTGCTTAAACGCCCTTGTTATAAGCCTTACAAGGCAGCGGCGCTATTTTTTAAGCGGGTAGCGGGTGATTAAATGTCGTTTAAAGTGATGATTTTTGCACTAAGGTGTTAAAGAAAGCACAAAAGTGGTACAGATTTACAAACCAATCTTTGCTTTAATACGCACCCAAGCTTGCGTTAAGGCATTGCCATCTAATTTGTAGTGTTTATGTAGCGGCTTTTTCACTTCCCAACTGGCTGTAATGCCTGCTGGAAAAGTCACTAAATCACCTTTTCCAAAAGTCACAGGTGTGCCGCCAGTTGGCGTAATCACACATTCGCCGTCTAAAATATAAGCGATTTCCTGCTCATGAAATGTCCATGGAAATACCGATACTTCTTTCTGCCATGTCGGCCATTTGCTGACGCCTAAAGACTCTAAATGTGCTTGGCTTGGATTTTTTTCTACTTTGATTTGACTCATATTGTTTTCTTTAAGTGTTTAAGATGTGCTTATTCTATCTCATCACGACGCAAATACTGCGTAAGTTAACCTTAGCTTAAATAGGTTTAAATAGTAAAATAACGCCTTTAATCACACTAGTTAACCATGCGCATTAGTTTAGACGAAGCCATTGCCAAATTAAAAAATGGCGAAGTTGTCGCGATTCCAACCGAGACGGTTTACGGCTTGGCTGCGGACGCGGCAAATGAAACTGCTTTGCGTCAAATATATGCCATTAAACAGCGCCCAGCCGATAATCCTTTGATTGTGCATATCAGCAGTATCAATCAAGTGAATGATTGGGCAGCAGAGTTTCCACCATTAGCACAAAAGTTAGCCAGTGCATTCTGGCCTGGGCCGTTTACCTTGGTGTTGCCCGCAAAAGACAGTGTTTCTAGCATTGTAAGAGCGGGTGAGCCAACGGTTGCATTGCGCGTTCCCAGTCATCTGCTGGCGCTAAAATTACTCAAACAAAGCGGTTTGGGTTTGGCGGCACCTTCTGCCAATAAATACACACAATTAAGTCCAACAACAGCAGCACACGTTGAAGCGGGTTTGGGCACAGATTTGCCCGTGTTAGATGGCGGGGCGTGCCAAGTGGGTATTGAATCGACGATTGTTAGTGTGAGTGGCGATGATTGGCAATTGCTGCGTCACGGCATGATTACTGAAGCTGAAATTGCTGCGGTTGCGGATAAGTCAGCATTGGTTGGTTCAGTCAATCTACCAAAAGTGCCTGGTCAGCATTTACTGCATTATTCCCCTAAAACGCCGATTAAACTTTTTGATAGTGTTGAAGCATTAACTTGCTATCAACAGAGTAGTACTCAAACATGCGCTGTTTTGTTGATTGATGATGGTCAGCAAAATAATCAATTGGCAAACGAGCAGTTGATTATTGAAGTCGTGCAATTGCCTAAAAATTCTGCCATCGTTGCAGAGCGATTGTATGGCGTGCTGCATCACTTAGATGCCTTGAATGTGGCGCAATTATTAGTACAATTGCCGCCTGATGCACCAGAATGGTTAGCTATTTTAGATCGTTTAAGCCGTGCCGCACATCATGATTGACGCAAGAAATTAACGCATAAAAACAATAGTTTTTTGTGAATAGTTAACACTTTTTTAAGCGCAAATTATTACTTAATGCGCAGATACTAATGCTTCGTTAAATTCCTCATCCAACGCGGGGTCGATTGCCTTAAGTGCAATATGGGTTTTCTCGACGTCTGTACTGTTTCCAGCGCGATTTGCCATCAAGCCCAATGCAATCAGCGTTGCTGGGTGATTCGGGTGCAATCTTAACACTTGCTGATAATATTGGTTTGCCTTGCTCGCATCGCCCAGTTTATCCTCAGCCGTAGCCAAGTAATACAAAGCTTCCACATTATTTGGCTCTTTTACCAGCCATGCGGTTGCCACCGTTTTTAATTCAGCCCAATGTCCATTTTGATATGGCAACACTACGCGCATAAAAAATGGCCTTAACTCATCTGGCGCATCCCAAAAAGGCGTTCCATCAGGTTGATATAAAGCGATTTCTGGCTTTAATAATAATTCTTTCACCCATTTGACAGGCATGTTGTAAAAGTAAGCTTTTTGCCCAGGACTTTTCAATGTGCTAATAGCAATCAACTTGCCATCATAATCAAATACAGGGCTGCCGCTGGCACCGATTGCAAACGCAGCAGATGCGCGTATTACATTTGCGCCATCAAACGGATATAACGCTTTGATTTTGCCCAATGCTACATATGGCGCGGGTGAATCGCCTGGCATTGAGATGGAAATAATGGGCTGCTCATATTGCAAATTCTCAGAATCGCCCAAAACCACAGGTTTAAGATTCGCCCATTCAAAACGCAATATGCAAATATCGTGCGGCCAGTCAGCAATAATGGCGGCAGGCGCAAACGGTTCGCCCCATTTGGTAATGCTCATGCCGTTTGAGCTTTGCAGCACATGGCAATTGGTGACGACATGATCTTTAGTGATTGCAACGCCTGTGCCGTAGCCATGCCCACCATTTTTAAGTGTGCTGCCCACTTTAACAATGGATTCTTTGAGTTGATGAATCAATTCGTCGCTAGGTTCAATATTCTGGTTATCTGCTGACAAGGCGTTTGTGTCTTGAGCGTTCACAGTGCCGCAGAAAACAAGCGCGACTAGGCTTGTTTCTACACCTGTTTTTAGACACATTTTTGCCAAAATAAATGGGTTAAGTAGGCGACTTAACCGAATATGCTTAAGCATTTTATTTTGCTTGAACACTGCTAGAAACACCATTATTAACTGTCGTTTCAACAGTCGGATTTAACGCTTGATTAAATTCAGTTAACACATCGTTATTCACTTCTTTCATCGCCATTTTTAAACGGTTTAATTCTTGTTGATTATCTTCTCTTTGTGCAATTAAGCCCAACGCAAAAAGCGTGGCTGGATGTTGTGGATGTAATTGAAGTGTTTGCGCAAAGGTTTGTTTCGCTTGCTCGGTCTTACCCAATTTATCTTGCGCCACGCCCAAATAATAATGCGCTTCTGCACTGCGGCTCTCGGCTTTAACCCAAGCCTGTGCAATGGTATTTAAGTCATCCCATTTACTGTTTTGATATGGCAATACCACGCGCATAAAATACGGGCGATTTTCGTCTAATGCATCCCAAAAAGGTGACTCGGTTGTTTTTAAGGAAGTGGTTTCAGTCGATTCGGGCGCGGCTAATAACGCTTTCACCCACTTAACTGGAATATTGTAGTAATAAGCGCCTTGGCCAGGGCTTTTAAAAGTGCTGATTGCGATTAACTTTCCATCGCTATCAAAAACGGGGCTACCGCTGGCGCCCATCACAAATGAAGCGCTGGTGCGCACAACTTGGCTGTCATCTAAAGGATATAAGGCTTTGATTTTGCCAAAAGTGGTTAATGGCTTTGGTGGTCCGCCAGGGAATCCAATTGAAAACATCGCTTGCTCATATTTTAAGTTTTCAGAGTCGCCTAATTCAACGGGTATTAAGTCGACATATTGAAAACGTAAAATGCATAAATCGTGTTTCCAATCGGCCTTTAAACTAACGGGCACATAACTATCACCAAACTTTGTAATATTAACGCCATTTGCGTTAGCTAAAATATGGCAATTGGTCGCAACTAAATCTTTGCCAACCACCACGCCAGTGCCCACACCATGGCCGCCATTTTTGGTGATAACGTGCACTTTGGTCACCGATGCTTTTAGTTTGAAAGTCAATTCTGAGTTGGGTTCAGCGTTAGAAATTTGACAAAAAAACGGGGTTAAAACCATTAATGTTAGAAGTGATGCTAGGCGCATAAAACAACTTTCTGTATGGGTTTACACTATCGGCGTGTGTGATAGTGACAGCGTTAAAAAATATTAATTCTAAGCGAGCTATAAAAACTTCAAAGAGAACCATTACGTTGATAAATTATGCTCTTTATTCAAATTTTGCGTGAACATGACTATAAAGCCCTGTAAAATATTGAGCATTAGTTGATTATTAACCCTAAAAACCCAAGTTTTGGAACAAAATAATGCAAATCAAAACGGATATTGTTGATTTAAATACACCAACTGGCGTGATGCGCACTTATGTGCACCGCCCAATTCACAGCAAAAAAGTCCCTGCAATTTTGTTTTACTCTGAAATTTTCCAGCAAACTGGGCCAATTGAGCGTGCGGCGCGATTTATGGCTGGTCAAGGCTATGCAGTATTGGTGCCTGAAGTTTTTCATGAACTTAACCCGATTGGCACTATCCTAGGTTATGACGATGCAGGTCGCGATAAGGGAAATGCAGATAAATCTGCCAAAGATGTGCAAGGTTACGATACTGATAATCGCGCCATGATTGAATATTTAAATACGCAAGATTGGTACGACGGCAATTTAGGCGCAATGGGTTTCTGTATCGGCGGACATTTGGCGTTCCGCGCGGCATTGCAACCAGAAGTGAAAGCGACGGCCTGTTTTTATGCCACAGATTTACACACAAACATCATCCCGAATAAGCCGAATCAGCACAGCATGGATAGACTTGCGGATATTAAAGGCGAGTTGATGATGATTTGGGGCAAGCAAGATAACCACATCCCGACTGCAGGGCGTGTATTGGTGAATCAAAAATTATCAGAAGCCAATTTAAGTTTTACATGGCACGAATTCAATGGCCAGCACGCATTCATGCGCGACGAAGGTGAACGTTATGACCCGCAATTGGCCATGACAGGTTATCAATTAGCCATACAAATGTTTGGCAATGTTTTATAAGTTTTTAAGTTTTGGCGCAACGAGGCGTTAGAATTTTTTGTAGTAAAAGTTGTGTTAAGTAAAAGTAGCAAATTAAAAAATCTTCTACTAGTCGGACAAATTGAATAAACGAGTCAGTTTAATTAGTTAGTGCTCCGCTAGTTAAAGAGTTTATTTGGAACGATAGCCACAAGCTGCTCGTTTCTTTTTTAGTTTAAATTACCCATTTAATTAATTTTTGAGAATGATATGACCACCACAAAAAACGCTGATATTGGCCTAGTTGGCCTTGCTGTTATGGGCCAAAATCTTGCCCTAAATATTGCTGATCACGGCTACACCATTGCGGTTTATAACCGCGACCCTAAAAAAATGCTGAACTTTGTAGAAGAATGCAAAAAAAATGAGCCCTCACATGAGAATGTCGTGGGTCATGCAGATTTAGCTTCTTTCGTATTAAGCATCAAACGCCCACGCAAAATTATTTTATTGGTTAAAGCCGGTAGCGCGACCGATGTAACGATTAACGCATTATTGCCTTTCTTAGAGCAAGGCGACATCATCATTGATGGCGGCAACTCCTTATGGACAGACACGATCCGTCGCGAAAAAGAGTTGGTTGCTAAAGGCATCGAATTTATCGGCTCTGGCGTATCAGGCGGCGAAACTGGCGCACGTTTTGGCCCATCATTAATGCCATCAGGCACACGCAAAGCATGGTCTAGCTTAGAACCAATCTGGCGCGATATCGCAGCCAAAGTTGACGCAGTTACAGGCGAGCCATTAGAAGGTGGCGCACCAGGTAAGCCAGTTGAAGGCGGTTTTTCATGTGCAGAATATATCGGCCCAGACGGTGCTGGTCACTACGTAAAAATGGTGCACAACGGTATTGAATATATCGATATGCAATTGATTTGCGAAGCTTACTGGTTGATGAAAAATCTACTTGGTATGCCTGCTGATGAAATTGGTAAAGTATTTGCCGAGTGGAATAAAGGTGAACTATCAAGTTTCTTGATTGAAATTACTGCGGATATCTTGCAACAAAAAGACCCTGCAGGTAAAGGCTTCTTGGTAGACCAAATTCTGGATACAGCTGGTCAAAAAGGTACTGGTCAGTGGACTGCTGCGAATGCGCTTGAGCTTGGCGCACCAGCTAACGCGATTGCAGCAGCAGTGTATGCGCGTGCATTATCAAGCTTAAAAGAAGAGCGTGTTGAAGCAAGCAAAATCTTAAAAGGCCCAGTGCTTGTTAAACAAACAGATAAAGCAGCGATTATTGAAGCGATTAAAAACGCGTTATATTGTTCAAAAATATGCGCTTATGCGCAAGGTTTTCAATTGATGGACAAGGCACAAGTGGCTTACAACTGGAAACTGAATTTTGGTGAAATTTCACAAATTTGGCGCGGTGGTTGTATCATTCGCGCACGTTTCCTGCAAAAAATCACTGATGCTTATGCATTGAATTCACGCTTGAAAAACTTGATGTTAGATCCGTATTTCACCAACTCAATGAATGATGGCCAAGAAGGTTGGCGCAAAGTGATTGCGCTAGCAGTCACCAACGGCATTCCAGCACAAGGCTTTGCGGCAGCTTTAGCTTATTACGATGGTTATCGCAGTGCAGATTTGCCTGCAAACCTATTGCAAGGTCAGCGTGATTTCTTTGGCGCACATACTTATGAGCGTAAAGATCAACCGCGCGGTCAGTTCTATCACTTAGATTGGCCAGAAGCAGGCCGTCCACAATTAGCGATTGAGTAATTGTTAATGGCGTTGTAAACAAATGCAGATGATGGGTTGCTGTAAAGCGACCCATTAGTCTGATGTGTTTCTGAGATTTACAACGGTTTTTTTACTGCTGAACTTTAATATTGTTTTAAAGCGTTATACGCAATCACTGTAAGCTTCTAAAAGTCTTTTCATATTTCTAGGTTTTTGTAAGCTTAAGATATTGGTTTCTTGTACTTTAGCTTTATCGGATTTTTGATTCAGGGACGGTTCGTAAATTTCATTAGTCAGATGTGGTTTTAAGGCCAGACTTGGTAGTGAAACAGGTTTTACATTTAACGCTTGCATCTTGGTTTTCCTTTTGGGATTTAAAACAACAGAAATTTTGTTTCTGTTGCATATGAAAACAATTTATCAAAAAAATTCACTCAGTTGGTATATTGGGTGAATAAATCAATAAAATCATGACTATTTTGTGGTTAACGCGCAAAAGTTGTTATGGAATACAAGTTTTTGCGGAATAACAAAATAATTTTTCACTATTACAGCGTAAAAATATTGCAGAAATAAGACATGCTGAATATATAAATTGAATATATTTAAGGTTAATGTTTGAAATTGGGTAATCATGAATATTTTGATTAATGGTAATGCTAGGGTTTTTGACGTTGCTGAATTGACAGTTGCATCATTGGTTGTCGTGTTAGATTTAACAGGCAAGCGTTTGGCGATAGAGCGAAACGGTGAAATCGTGCCACGTAGTCAATTTGCTGATGTACATTTGCAAGATGGTGATAAGCTGGAAATCGTTGGTGCTGTCGGTGGTGGTTAACTTCAGCTTAATATCCAATACTTAACACTCAAAACTTAACAATAAATACGGTTAAGTAAACAAGTGATTATATTTTTAGCACATTCGCACAGCATAAATTCACATTCAATAAAGTTAGATTAGACTAAGTTAAATATGACAGAACAACTCATTATTGCAGGTAAACCTTACCACTCACGTTTGTTGGTTGGCACGGGTAAGTACAAAGATTTTACCGAAACGCGTGCAGCGATTGACGCGAGTGGTGCGCAAATCGTCACGGTGGCGATTCGACGTACCAATATTGGCCAAACTGTAGGCGAGCCATCTTTATTAGAGTATTTGCCGCCAGAAGAATTTACTTATTTGCCCAATACTGCCGGTTGTTATTCAGCAGACGATGCGGTGCGCACCTTGCGTTTGGCGCGCGAGTTATTAGATGGTCACAAATTGGTGAAATTAGAAGTGTTAGGTGACCCTAATACGCTATACCCAAATGTGATTGAAACCATTTCCGCCGCAAAAGTATTAGTAAAAGATGGTTTTGATGTGATGGTTTATACTTCTGATGACCCGATTATTGCCAAACAACTAGAGGATATCGGCTGTTGCGCGGTGATGCCGTTGGCTTCATTAATCGGTTCTGGTATGGGCATTTTAAATCCATGGAATCTGCAGATTATCATTGAAAATGCCAAAATCCCTGTATTAGTAGATGCTGGTGTCGGTAGTGCTGCCGATGCTGCAATCGCGATGGAGCTTGGTTGTGCGGGTGTTTTAATGAATACCGCAATTGCCGCGGCGCGCGACCCTGTGATGATGGCAGGCGCGATGAAGAAAGCGATTGAAGCAGGTCGCGAATCTTTTCTTGCGGGTAGAATGCCTAAAAAGCTCTATTCGGCTAGCCCAAGTTCACCTACATCCGGTTTGATTCAGCAGGCTTAGTTAATAAAAATATGACCACACAAAGCCATTACGCATTTTCTGTTTCTGTACAAACGGCTTATTTGCCCGATCAATCGAGTGTCGAAGAAAGCCGATTTGCTTTTGCTTACACTGTGACGATTACCAATGTTGGTAATGTTGCAGCACAGTTAATTAGCCGCCATTGGGTGATTACCGATGCCAATGCAGCAGTACAGGAAGTAAAAGGTTTAGGTGTTATTGGTGCGCAGCCCTTATTAAAACCCAATGAAAGTTTTGAATATACCAGCGGCACCATGTTAAATACGCAAGAAGGTGAAATGCACGGTACCTATTTGATGGTAGCCGTTGATGGCACCCAGTTTGAGGCGGTTATTGAGCCATTCGTATTATCTCAGCCACGAGTGCTTCATTAAGCAGATTAAGTTGATGCAACGCTTATTCATCATCATTTTATTGGCCTTGTTAACGGTTTCTTGTGGCCAAAAAAATACTAAGCCAGCGGTTGTAAAACCTAGTGCGCCAGAACAAATACCAAGTCAAGTGCCAATTCAATTGCCGTCAGGCACACAATTGCCCGATAACAACTCACCAGAAGTTAAGCCAGATAGTAAGGCTGTGCCAGATTACAGTCTGCTTAAACCGGCAAAATGGGAAGATGTTGATGGTTTGCTGGAAGATGATTTAAGCGGAGCTTGGAGCGCTTGGCTGCAAAGTTGCAGTACATTAAAGAATAAGCCGCAATGGCAATCAGCTTGCAATGCAGCCAAAACACTTTCAAAACCCAATAGCGCAAGCATTATTGAATATTTAACAGCGCAGTTTGATGTTTATACGGCGACTAATTTAGATGGCAGCAATACAGGCTTGGTGACTGGTTATTATGAACCTTTGCTGCAAGGTAGCCGCAAGCAATCCGCTCAATATCCTTATCCATTGTACAAACAGCCAAACGATATTGTCACGGTAGAATTAGCCGATATCTATCCAGAACTTAAGTACAAACGCATACGTGGCAAACTAGTAGAAACCAAACAAGGCGGAAAAAAACTAATACCGTATATGACGCGTGCAGAAATTGAGGCCAGTCCATCGCCATTAGCAGGCAGCGAAATTATATGGATTAACGATATTATTGATGTGTTTTTCTTGCAGATTCAAGGTTCTGGTTTGGTTAATCTAGATAACGGCAAACAAGTGCATGTCGGCTATGCGGATCAAAATGGCCATCCTTATAACTCGATTGGGCGTTTATTGATTGAGCGCGGTGAATTAACGGCTGATCAAGCATCCATGCAAGGTATTAAAAATTGGGCGCGCAATAATCTAGATAAGTTACGTGATTTACTTAATAGTAATCCAAGTTATGTTTTTTTTAGAGAGTTACCCGCGAACTTGCCAGGTCCATTGGGTGCGCTTGGCGTGCCAATTACGGCAGAACGCAGTGTGGCGATAGATCCAAAATACGTGCCTTTGGGTGCGCCAATATTCTTATCTGCAACTCAACCTAATAGTGTGAAACCATTAAAACGTTTGATGATGGCACAAGATACAGGCGGCGCGATTAAAGGTGGCGTACGTGCTGATTACTTTTGGGGCGCGGGCGATAATGCTGGTAAGCAAGCTGGTGCGATGAAGCAGTCAGGTAAGATTTGGGTGTTTTTACCTAAAGGCTTTGTAGTGCCTAAATAATTGATTAGTTTAAACAAATAAGACTAATAAATTTTAATTTCACACAGTTAACTCCAAACATAAGTATCCATCGCCAAAATGCCATACGTGATTTCTGGCTGATAGCGAATTGGCTTACCTTTTGCAGCACCTAATGCCACAAACAGCGGCAAAATATGGTCTTCTGATGGATGCGCTTGTTGGCCAAATTGGCTTTGAGTGCGATAGTTTATTAAGCTATCTATATCGTTAAGTGCAATTCTTTCGCCCATCCAATCGGCAAATTTTGCAACGTAATCTAAAGCTTCTACATCAATTTTCGTGCTAAAAAAATCCTGTAAATTGTGCGTAATCGCGCCACTGCAAATAATCATGATGTTGTCATTTTGCAGCGCGCTGATTGTTCGACCTAAAGCGTAATGCGCGCTAGGTGCTTGTAATCTTTGTTCTGCTAAGTTTTGATTAGTCAGGTTTTTTGAGGGCTGACTTTGAATGGAAAGTTGCACCACTGGAATATCCGCATCTGGAAACATTAACTTCAGCGGCACCCAAGCGCCGTGGTCTAAACCGCGACTCTCCTGCTGGATTACGATGCCTGCATTCTCAAGTAAACGCGCTGTTTTATCTGCCAACATTGGCGAGCCGTTAGCTGGATATTGAATGTCATACATGGCTTTTGGGAAGCCGCCGAAATCATGGATTGTTTCGGGTTTAATCGCGTTACTCACTTTGGCAGTCGGCGTATCCCAATGTGCAGAAACTACTAAAATAGCATCTGGACGCGGTAATGTTACGCCTAATGTTGATAGTAGTTTGCCAGTTTCACCAGACTCAATCGCTAAAGTGGGTGCGCCGTGGGAAATAAACAATGTAGTCATAATAAGGTGGTCATGTTTGTTTAGATATTTGCTTAGTTTTAATATTCAATAATAACTGTAAAAATTCATCATTACATTTTAGCGCTGACTTTACTAGCAGAAATATAAACGACATCAATCTAAGAAAAATTCTTTTTGTATAAAGCGCAGGCAATAAAAAAGGGCGCTTAAAGCACCCTTTTTATAATCTGAACAAAAAATTATTTATTCATTACGTACATTGTTACTTCGAAACCGAAACGCATTTCAGTAGCAGCTGGTGTTGTCCACATAATAATTCTCCTTTGGTTTAAATTTCTAAGTCTAATTCGTCTGCTTTCACAACTGCATAACGTAAAGTTATATTACGCTTAGCCAAAAATTAAACGCTATCTAAACCGCGTAAAAGCATCTCATGATTATCATGAGATTCCATTGCTTAAGTATTTCCCTTTATGCGCTTCATCAGGCGTTTAATGCCTTTGCGCCCAATTGTGCGTTTTAATGAAACTTTAAAATCGTATAATTGAAATTGTAAACGATGCTGCCAAGTAAATTGCATGCCAGAAAGTCCTAGATAAATCTGCATAAAACGTACACGTCCTGCCCAATGCAGTTTGTGACAGGCACGCGTCAAGTCGGCGATTCTCAATTTAAGCGCAATGCCATGGTTATAGCTGTGGATGCGTGCGGTATCGATTAATGAAAAACTTAACTGTGGATGACTTAACCCATTTTTTTGGACAATATTCACCAGAATATTGCCGCCAGATAAATCTCTAAAATGCACGCCACGGCTGTGCATGGCGTGACAATAAATAGCCAACTGCGTATAAACCATTTCAGGCTTTAAGCCATGAAAATCAAACTCACCTCTAGAATAAGCAGCAAAAATCTGTCCAATATTGGCATCGGCAGGCACAAACTCACACAGATAAAAGTTTTGCTTCAATGTGGTATCGCCCAATTTTTCAAAATAAGCCACTGGTTGCGCCGTACTAATACCGCGCCGCATTAATTCCATTGCGCCATTCCAGCTACGTTTGGCTTTGCTCGGTTTAAAGCGATCTAAAAATGCTTTATGCGGATACATTTTTACGGGTTGTTTGATGGTTAACTGTTTTGGCGTTGTTTGCGTGTTAGCATTTCCAGGGTCAAATCTAGGATCAGCCACAGCCCAAATAGCATTGCGCGCATGACGTAATGCACCGTCTTTATTGGGTACTTGCAAACTATTTGGATGCAATTTTTGTATGATTAATTGCGCATCTTCCCAATTTTTGGCTAATACCAAACCTTGCCAATCACCGTCTTTAAATTCAACATATTGCAAATCCGCAACGTGCGCATGAATCGCCACATCTTTCGCTAATGTAGGGTTACACGTCGCAGGCGCAACATTTTCCCACAGTAAATAGATTGGCGACTCAGTAATTAAGTCTGGTTTTTGCGTCAATACATCACCATCGCGGCTGATTATTTTTGCGGTTTGCAAAGCATCTGCAGGATAAATTTCACTTAAAGATGCGGCTTTGCCGTTAATTGTCCACGCAGCATGGAAATGTTGAGCATTTTTTTTAAAATGGTGAATCTCTAAGCCATTGGCAGTCGCAATCGGTGCGATATATTGCGCGCCTTGTATGAGATTCGCCACTGTTTTTGTGGCATTAAAACTAGGGTGATGTTGATAGTTTTTCAGTTCGCCATCGGCATTTTTATAATAAGCAACACGCTCTAAATCGGGATAATCCGCTTCGGTTAGTCCATCAGTTACCAAGCCTTCCCGCTGACAAATCAGTGCGCCCCAATTGCTGTGCGTCAAGCTGCCAGAAGCCGCCAGTAATAGAAAATAGCGCGCGGCATAATCCGCTTGTTTTTGTAAGCCATCTGGTAAAAGGCGTTGAATACGATAAATTGCCCAAAATGCGACAGAAGATACAGTGCGATTAACACCAAAATCTTGCCCAATTTTTTGCAGTAAACGCGCTTTCTTAATCAGGTTATATTTAAAAACGCGCGCCCATTGATATTTAAATATGCGGTGATCAAAACGCTCTGGCTCAGTCACGCGTTCAACGAATAAATTGTCGCTGTGGATGTCAGGTAATTGATGCAGATTTTTGAGCGTTTTAAGTAAGCTGATGTTATATAACGGCTCAAAATCTTGAATATTAGGGCCGATAAGCGTGATGCCGTGCGCTTTGATTTCAGCATGTGCGATTGCCCACACGCTTAAAAAACCATCTAATGTATAGCCTGCCCAGCGTTTACGGTTAAGTGTGTTGCCGATTTCAATCGCGCGGATTTGGTCACCAAATGCGCTTAATACTTCTACTAAAAACTGTCGCCAAATAGTTTGTTCAGATGGGCTCTGCATATTTTTAGCCGCTGCAAACGGTTGTAAAATGTGCAAAGTGATTTCAAGTTTTTCAGCAATCAATCGCCGCAAAAACCGTGCGTTAAAACTGGTTAAGTCGCCATAAGTAAAATCTAAACGTACGCGCTTAATACCCAGTTTTTGCAGTTGTTCAACAATATAATCATCGGTTGCTGGGTTAGCGTTTGAAGCTACACATACGCCAATAAAGTGATTGGGAATAACATGTTGCTCAATAGGTAAATGCCCGTTTTTAATGCGCAAACCGCCGCACAGGATATAAAATAATCCGTCGCGGATGACTTGGCTGGTGAGCACTGAAGCTTGTTTAGCACTCATTTTGGCAAGTGGTAGCGTTGCTCGCTATACAATAAAGCTGGCAATAGCGCATTGGCGAGTGCGCGCTGCTCGATTTCTTTCGCGTTGGCTGGAGGCGCAGTTTCATTCAAATGTTTGGCTTTTGCATCATACACGCCATGCGCGGGTGCTTTGCCTTCGCGTAACACAACCACATTATTCGAGTCAGCCGTTTGCTGCATCCAGGCAAAATTGTAGTTATATTGCATCATCGCGCGACCCAAATGGTCAGCTGGTTCGCTGGATAAATCACGACCTGTCATTGGGTGCTGGCCATTGATGCCCATTAACGATAAAACTGTCACCGGTAAATCAATTTGGCTAGTGATACTTTTAATCACTTGCGGTTTAATATCGGCGCCTAAAATCAGGCCAGGAATATGGAAATGCTCAATCGGCACCAGCGTATTGCCGCGCACACGGATGTCGTGATCGGCCACGATTAAAAATAGCGTATCTTTCCAATAAGGGCTTTTTTTGGCCTTTTCAAAAAACTGCCCAATCGCGTAGTCTGCATATTTAACCGCGTTATTGTCAGTCGCTTTTGGTTGCTCATACAACTTGATTCGACCATCTGGGAATTCAAATGGCGCATGGTTAGACGATGAAAACGCCAAGGTGAAAAACGGTTTTCCGCTGGCATGATGCGCCATTAATTGCTCATGCGTTTTGTTGAGCAAATCTTCATCAGATGCGCCCCAGCTGCCCATAAATATCGGGTTTTTGTAATCTTTTTGATCGGTGATCTGGTTAAAACCATTGCCCAAGAAAAAGCTGCGCATATTATCGAAATGTGATTCGCCGCCATAGATAAATTCCGCGTTATAACCCTGTTTAGTTAACAGGCTGGCAAGGGTGAAAAAGTTTTTCTGGCTGAGTGATAATTTAACTGTGCTTTCAGATGGCGTTGGTTGAAAACCTGCTGTCACAGCCTCAATGCCGCGCACTGAGCGCGTACCAGTTGCATATAATTGTTCAAACCACATGCCTTCATTTTTGAGTTTCTCTAGATTAGGCGTCACTGGTTTGCCGCCCAATGATTCTACAAAACCTGCGCCCAGACTTTCTTGCAGAATGATGACTAAGTTAAGCGGTTTTTCGCGCTTGGCAGAAGGAACTAAGGTTTTTAACGTTGGGATTTCACTGTCAGTTGCACCTGTGAGTTTGAAAATTTCGGCCCTATTCATTTTGCCGTAAATCTGGCTAGATTTGCTTTCGTGCTGCAAATCGTAAATAGCGTAAATCACAGAATAGCCCGAATCTAACACCAGACTATTCACCATACCGTCTTGCGTGATGGCGAATAATGCTGGGTTTGCAGGGCGATGGCCGATGGTAGAACGTATGGCAAATGCGGCTAATAAGAATATAAATGGCCAAACTATCCATGTTTTTTTGTTAGACCAACTAGGTGTGGCTTGTAACCAAGGCTGCATAAAACGGCGCATTAACCAAATAGTTAGAATCACAAAACCGATGCTGGCAAATACATGAATTTTAAATCCGCCCCATAGCATGCCAATAACTTCATGCGGATATTTTAGGTATTCTACAAATAAGCGATTAGGCCGTACGTCATATTCTGCGATGAATCCAGGCGTTGCAGCCTCTAAAAAAACCAGTAAAACAATGGCGAATATTACCCACACATAAGTGAATTTTTGCCATGCTTTAAAACATTGTTTAATCGCCAAAAATGGCGCTAATAACAGCGGAACCAAGCTCAATAAACTTAACTGAATAATATCGACGCGAATGCCTTGCAACAAAACTTCGGCTAATTTCCCTGTTGCGCTCACGCGGTCAAACTTCCATAAAACCAAACCTAAACGCGATAATGAAAGGATGATTAATCCCAATAAAAGCATCGCGATTAACGGCGCATAAGGACCGAGTTTATTAGAAGCGTGCCAAATAGCGTGTTGAAATTTTTTGGCTACATTGTTGAGTGATTGAGTAGGCATGCGGTGATTTTAAAAGTGAGCCGAGTAAAGAGATGATTATAGCTAGAAAGCGCAAACAGGTTGTGATTAAGTGAAAGAGTTAACGCCTAATAAATGCTCAAAATAATCGCTTAATCCACGATTGAAAGGTGCGAATATATTCGGGTTGGCGAATGCATAAGTAAACGATCACTATCGCGTTCAACAAGGCGGTTACTAAAAATAGTTGTGGAATATTTAAACCTTGATTGAATAGCAGCAATGAAAAACCAGCCGATACCACCATAAATAAAGCATTCATAATGTTGTTAGCGGCAATCACACGCGATTGAAAGCCTTTTTGCGCGCGCGTTTGGATTAACACATATAAAGGCACAATATAAAAGCCGCCGAATAAGCCGATTAACAGTACGTCAGCCAGTAAACGCCAGTGGCTGAATGTACGAAAAAAGCTTTGATAGTTTTGTATAAATGCACTTCCCGCTAGATGAATATTGCTACTGGAGCAATATAAGTCTGCGCCAAAAATCGTTAAGCCAATTGCGCCAAACACGACTAACCCAAGCTCTACGCGACCTTTTGACAGTTTTTCGCATAATAGTGAACCGATGCCGATGCCAAGCGAAAATATACTCAGCAATAAAATAAACACACTTTCATCGCCGTACAGCACATTTTTGGCTAAATTAGGAAATTGCGCCAGTAACGTTGCGCCGTAAAACCAGAACCATGAAATGGCAACAATACCTAGCCAAATGGTTTGCTGCGACCATATTAATTTTATGCTGCGGTAAGTTTCCGTGACTGGGTTCCAGTTAATTTTTAAGTTGGCATCCGCCGCTGGTGATTTTGGTATGCCGCGACTTGTCCAATAACCCATTGCTGCAATCAGCAAAATGCTGATGCTGGTGAATAATTCATGCTCCGACAAACTGCCCAACCATGCGCCTAAAACTTGGCCAAGCAAAATGGCAATAAAGGTGCCCATCTCCACCATGCCATTGCCACCGACAAGCTCGTTTTCTTTTAAATGTTGCGGTAAATAAGAGTATTTGACTGGGCCAAATAAGGTGGAATGCATGCCCATCATGAACAGAGCGGCGGACAATAGCCAAATGTTATGCAGATAAAAGCCGCTGCTGGCAAATAACATAATGGCGATTTCAAATAACTTAACTAAGCGGATGATGGAAGATTTTTCAAATTTATCGGCGATTTGGCCTGCTGTGGCAGAGAACAAAAAAAACGGCAAAATAAACACGCCTGGCAGCAAAGTTGTTAGCGTGCCACCGTCGATGCTGCTTAAACTAACGGTATGAAATGCGACTAAGGTGATAAGCGCCGTTTTAAAGACGTTATCGTTAAATGCACCCAAAAACTGCGTAAAGAAAAAAGGACGAAAACGCTGTTGCTTTAACAGCTCAAACTGATTGCTCATTGCGTGCTTTCTTGCATCATTTGTTTTACCTTATGGCTAGTTTATTTGACGAGATTTACAGACCAAGCTTGTATTAGTTAACACTTAAATATCATTAAAAAATTTAATTAACTATATTCACTATGCCGATTCCGCCATCTGTTTCAGCGTTACATAATCCGTTTTACCGGTGCCTAATACGGGTAATTCTGTTATTTGTACAATTTTGCGCGCAACGGCAATTTCAGGCAGCTTTAAGTTTTTAGCTACCATTTGAAGGTCTTCGCGTTTTAATGCAGGGTCGGTGGTGAATAAAATAATAGTTTCGCCACGTTGCACGTCTGTTTGGGTGCTGGCCGCATGTTGGTGTTCTGGCGCGGCAGTGCTGGCGATTTTTTCCACCACTTCAAGCGAAACCATTTCACCAGCTATTTTGGCAAAACGTTTAACGCGGCCTTTGATATGAATAAAGCCCTGAGCATCTACTTTGACGATATCACCCGTGTTGTACCAGCCTGTGCCGAAATCACTGCTTGGCGGTTGCAAAACGGCAGGCGCATCAAATAAATAATAGCCCATCATCACGTTTTCACCACGCACATGTAATAAACCACCATCTTCTATGCCGGGCACAGTTTCTAGCTTGTGTTCTAAACCGGGTACAAATTGCCCAACAGTGCCATTTAAGTTAGCCATCGCCGTGTTGGCAGAAACAACGGGCGCGCATTCTGTTGTGCCGTAGCCTTCCAATATGCGAATGCCAAATTTATCAGCGTAAGTTTTGCGCACTTCCTCATTGAGTTTTTCAGCACCGGCAATCACAAGACGCAATTTATAAAAATCGTATGGATGGGCAAATTTGGCGTAATTGCCTAAAAAAGTGCTGGTTGAAAATAACACAGTACAACCGCGGTCGTAGATGACTTCTGGAATCACCTTATATTGTAATGGCGATGGAAATACTAATGTTTTAATGCCATTAAAAATCGGCAAAAGTGTACCTGTGAATCCAAATGCGTGAAAAAATGGCAGCACCATCATAAATTTGTCGCTCGGGTTAAAATCAAGTATAGCCATGATCTGTGCGATATTGGCCAAAATAGTTTGGTGCGAGTGTACGACGCCTTTAGGCTTGCCTTCACTGCCAGATGTAAACAAAATGACTGCCGGTTGGTCTGGCTGGCCAATTTCCATTGCCACGCGCGGATAATGTAGTGCATAACCCATTAACCATGCACGATCCAGCACATTGAATTGAGCGCGCAAGTCTTCTAAATAGACAATGTTTAAGTTTTCTAGATGTGCGATTTCATTTTCTAATTTAGCGGCTTCTATAAATTTGCGTGAGCTAATAACGGTTTTAACGTTAGCAGCAATACAGGCATTTTGCATACCAGCGCTGCCAGATGTGTAATTCAGCAACGCCGGAATACGATTAAATGCACTCATGCCTAAAATAAGTGCAACGGTATTGGTGACATTTGGCATTAATACGCCAACTGCTTCATTTGGCGCGCTGACTTTACAAGCGATTCGACCTAGCGCCAGACTTTTTTTAAGTAAAGCTTGATAGGTTTCTTCAACTTCGTTCATGTCCTCAATGAGCTTATAGTTGCCATCAAACTTATCCATCGCATCCAAAAACGCCTCAAAAAGCGTGCGGCTTTTTTGTGACTGAAACAGCATATTTTGCATTACAGTACGCATGCCTTCGCCCGCAATACGGCGACGCTGTTTAGATGATAAAGCGTTGTGATGGTGTGTTGTTGGAACGTCGATATGAGTAGTCGGTAAAATGGTCAGCGTGACTTTTGGGAAGATTTTACGTGGATGGTCGCTAGATAGTCGACCGAAATAGGACTCGGCAGCGCCATCGACCCGTACTGGTAAAATGGTCGCGCTTGTCTTTGCGGCAACAAAACCAGGGCCGTCGTACACTTTCATTAGAGCGCCGGTTAAGGTGATACGACCTTCTGGGAAAATAACTACGTTTTGGCCGTCATCTAATAATTTAATGACTTTTTTCATAGCCAATGGCGAAGCGGGATCTACTGCTAAATAAGGCGTTAAGCGTAAAAATTGTCTGAACCACCAATTTTTTAATACTGTGGTGTGTACGACAAAAGTCGCTTTAACCGGTAAAAACAAACCCAGCAAAAAACCGTCTAAAAACGACTCATGGTTAGCCACAATCAATAGTCGATTGGTTTGCGGCATATTTTCTAAACCGCGTACTTTGACGCGAAATAGTATTTTGCAAACAAATCTTAGTAATGTTGCGAGCATTTTTTCTCCCAATTTTTCTATTTTAATAACACATTATTTTTATATTTTTTATCAATAGCTGGGCTATATTTTGCCATTCATTTGGAATGGTTAGGGTTTTATTCAATTGAGTAAATATTATTGGAATTAAGTTGGATTGAAAAGTCGGTGCTCCGATTATCGAATAGCTAGCTACAAATAAAAAACGGACACTTAAGTGTCCGTTTTTATGATGATCAGTGATTTAAATAATCAAGTCACTGATGATGCTTATTAGTAATGATAAGCACGTTCACCATGTTCAGTTGTATCTAAGCCTTCACGCTCTGATTCTTCTGATACACGTAAGCCAACTACAATATCTACGATTTTATAGATGATATAGCTAACCACAGTTGCCCAAGCAATTGTCACACCTACTGCAATTGCTTGTGTCGTTACTTGGCTAGACATCGTGATGCCTTCTGCATAACCAACACCACCTAAACCAGCGCTCATAAACACGCCAGTACCGATAGCACCGATAATGCCTGCAACACCATGTATACCAAATACATCTAAAGAATCGTCGTAACCAAGCTTGCTTTTTAGGCTAGTAACAGCCCAGAAACTGACAATACTTGCGATAGCACCTAAGACGATTGCACCCATTGGACCTACAAAACCACATGCTGGTGTAATGGCAACCAAACCAGAGACTGCACCTGAAGCCGCACCCAACATTGAAGGCTTACCTTTTGCAAACCATTCTACGAACATCCAAGCTAATACTGCCGCTGCTGTTGCAACTTGTGTATTAATTAAAGCCAATGCAGCGACTCCATCAGCAGCCAACTCACTACCGACGTTAAAGCCGAACCATCCCACCCACAGTAATGCAGCACCAATCATTGTCATCACCATGCTGTGAGGGGTCATTGCTTCTTTGCCATAGCCAATACGCTTGCCTATTAGTATTGCACCAATCAATGCAGCAATACCTGCATTAATGTGAACAACGGTACCGCCTGCAAAGTCTTTAGCACCAAGTGCTGCCAAGACGCCGCCGCCCCAAACCATATGTGCTACTGGGAGATATACAAAAGTTACCCATAATGCGACAAACAATAGCACCGCAGAGAACTTGATGCGCTCAGCAAAACCACCCACAATCAACGCTGGTGTAATACATGCGAATGTTAATTGGAATGTGATAAAGACATATTCAGGAATCACGCCATTAAGAGAGCTTGGAGTAACACCTAATAAAAATGCTTTACTAAACCCGCCAATGTAGCCATTTAAACTACCGCCATCTGTAAATGCCAGGCTATAACCATATACAACCCAAATTACAGAAACCACCGCAGTAATTGCAAATACTTGCATGAGTACTGATAGCATATTTTTAGCACGTACTAATCCGCCATAAAATAATGCCAGGCCAGGAATAATCATTAGCAACACTAATACTGTTGCCACAATCATCCAACTCGTACTGCCAGAGTCCAATGTAGCTGGTGCCGCTGCTGGAACAGCTTCTGCAGGTGCGGCCGCGGCTGCATTTTCCGTCACCGTTTCTACGGTTGTGGTCTCTACAGTAGTTGCACCATCAGTTACCGTTTCAACAGTCGCTGCAGCTGCTTCTGGTAAATCTTCTGCAAAACTATTCGTGCTCACTGCACCAATGCTCATCAGGGCAACTAGCGATAAAACAGATAATAATTTTTTCATTTTATATGCCCCTTATAGCGCTTCTGGCCCGGTTTCACCGGTACGGATGCGATAAACTTGTTCTAAATTGAAGACAAAAATCTTGCCATCGCCAATTTTGCCCGTTGCAGCAGCTTTTTCAATCGCATCCACCACTTGGTCTAGCATGTCATCTTTAATGGCGATTTCGAGTTTTACTTTCGGTAAAAAATCGACTACATATTCTGCACCACGGTATAGCTCAGTATGGCCTTTTTGACGACCAAACCCTTTCACTTCTGTGACAGTGATGCCTTGTACACCTATATTCGACAAGGCTTCACGCACTTCATCAAGCTTAAAAGGCTTGATAATTGCGGATACAAATTTCATGTTGTTCTCCAGTTGGTAGGTAATGGGCAAGCCAGGCATTTGCGTTGGCTTACCATTCTAATATAACTTAAAAATTAAAATACACGGCCAATCGTTACAATCCAACGAGCATCCGCTAGATCTTTAACTTCTGAGCGATTGTTGAAACTTGCACCACCAAAGCCACGGGTGCTCCAGTAACCTGTATCAGATGCGCCTGTGTAATACACACCAGCGTTCCAGCCTTCTGAGCTAGCCACTTTAAATGATTTACTCAAACCGATTTTATAGTCTGTGTAGTCAGGATCATCTTCATTCAGTGCGTTAGCACTGCTACCTTGTGTCAAATCAAGTTTGCCTGATACATTTAAATGACCAACGTGACCAATCAATGTCAAGCCGTACCAAGGCAATGGATAAGCAGCATTTAACTCTATATAAGTTGTACCGCTAGTGCCGCCGTCCCAACCTGTTTTTTTCTCAGCACCAAACCAGTCACCTAAAGTAACAGATGCTTTTGCACTGATCCATTTGTAAGATAAACCAACGTTGCCTTCATAAGTGTCCCAGCGACCGCCATTAGGTGTTTGCTGTGTTCCTGCAACATAATATTTTTTCCAGCTTCCGCCCGGATAGAAATAACCAATCGCGCCAATTGAGTAACCTAAACCTTCAACTGCATCAATCGTACCGTTGTAACCACCATAAAGATCTAACTCAACGGGAGCATCTGGAAATGTGTTTGGCGAAATAGTTGAACCCCATACACCAACAAACAAACCGCTTGAATGCGCAATATCAAAGCCGCCTTGAAGCGCTGGCTTGTGCCATGATTGTGAAATACCACGTGTGTAGTAATCAGAAACAAAACCCACGTTTGATGTTACTGTAAAATTTGATACTGGTGCTGCTTCAGCAGCTGGTGCAACCGCATCTTCAGCGTAAGATAATGTCGGTACTGCGAGAGCGCTTAGTACTGCGATTGATAATAATGAATTACGCATTGTGTATCCCCTAACGTTGTTGTAAAAATATTAAGTAGTTTTAACCACGATATTGACTAGCAAAGCGCGTGCCAAAATAAAAGTGATTAAAATCAATGCGTTATGTTTTATGTTTGTAAGCTGTAGTTATTAACTAACGGTGAAAATCTGTTAAACTGCACCAAAATAGCGAGGAAATATTATGTTTAATTCATCTCAATTTCAAGATTTATCAAATAAAATCAAAGACATAGTAAAAACATCGCCTTTAGCAGATGTCGACAAAAACATTCATGCACTAATTAAGGGCGCACTCACCAAAATGGAGCTAGTCACGCGTGAAGAGTTCGATGTGCAAACAGAGGTATTACGACACGCTCGCGAACAACTTGAAAGCTTAGAAACAAAACTTGCCGGGCTAGAAAAGCAGATACTAAAAGAATCAATATCATCAGAGCAGATTAAGCAACAATGAGTTTAGCCGTGCTACATAGCCGTGCCTTAAATGGTATGGAAGCACCCGAAGTCATCGTAGAAGTGCATCTTGCAAATGGGCTGCCTAGCTTTACTATCGTAGGTCTTCCAGAAGCTGAGGTGAAAGAAAGTAAAGACCGCGTGCGTGCGGCTATTCAGACGGCGCAATTCGAATTTCCTGCGCGACGCATTACAGTTAATCTTGCCCCTGCAGATTTACCTAAAGAAAGCGGACGTTATGATTTGCCGATTGCTTTGGGCATTTTGGCGGCAAGCGGGCAGATTCCTAAAGACGCATTAAGTCGTTACGAAATTGCTGGAGAATTAGCGTTAACTGGTGAGTTACGACCTATTCGCGGTGCGTTAGCCATGACGTATCAAATGGTCAAAAATAGCACCAAAACCAAGCGTGCTTTTATTTTGCCCCAAGCCAGTGCAGAAGAAGCCAGTTTGGTAAAAGATGCCATTATTTATGCCGCAAACTCGCTGTTAGAAGTGTGTGCACATCTCAGCGGTCACACCATTATTCCGCAATATCAATCAAATGCGCTGCAACA
Source organism: Methylotenera versatilis 79 (assembly GCF_000384375.1). Lineage (NCBI taxonomy): Bacteria > Pseudomonadati > Pseudomonadota > Betaproteobacteria > Nitrosomonadales > Methylophilaceae > Methylotenera > Methylotenera versatilis. The sequence continues at coordinate 1,029,435 of NZ_ARVX01000001.1, forward strand.
TAAAAATCATTATGCCGATTTCAATGAGGTAAAAGGTCAATCGCAGGCTAAGCGTGCGCTAGAAATCGCAGCCGCTGGCGGGCATAGCGTATTCATGTTGAATGCTTAGAGACCAATAAATTTAGATGTCATTTTATTATTAATTAAATAAATGAATCTAAAGCTCGAAATTACCTTAATGATTACGAGAGTTTCGATCTAAGTAATTATTCACAGGTACAGGGGGGGGGATTCATTAACCAATATAGGTTAGAGGGTCTCGCGTATAAAAATAAAAAAAATTGTTGTTAGTACAGGGTATTAAATTTGAGTCTCATCAGTGGTTTATATTGGTACTATCGTTCTATATTTAAGAGTTTCACTTTTAGGTTGGTATATTTTGGGTAGCTCTTTAATATTTATTTTTAACGGCATCTGACTGGCGATACCACTAAATATACATGTTCCGATTGGGAGTGTCGGTATTGATTCTTCTGTAAATTTGTCAATATATGAAACTGCACTAGATATCGTTGCGAGATCTTTCTGATTAATTAATCTGTGTATGAAATAATTATGTGCTTGAGACGTTATAGTTGCTGATATGTCATTGGGCCTTTGGCTAGAAATTGTAATAAAAACTCCAAACTTTCTACCTTCTTTTATAATTTCTTCAAAAGTTTCTAATCGATAATCTTTCCAGCTTTCTGACTCGCGAGATGAGACTGTTGAAAGAATGTTGTGAGCTTCATCAATAATTATATTTAATGACTTTGAATTATTGAATTTCTTTTGTTCGGAATAAAGCATCTTAGAAAGTAATAGAGGTATGGTTTTTTTCATATCCAGATTTACTTTATTTAAGTTCACAACAACAAAGTTGCTCTCCCAAAATGTATGAACGCCTGATGTATCAAAGAGCTTGTGTATATCTTTTCTTTTACTTTTTAATTTATTAATTGCTGGGGCTATATGTTCATTTTGAGCTCTATTAGTAAGCACATCTTTAATAAGCTGAATATATAGAAAATCGATTACACGGGCTAATATTTCTTCAGGCTGTTTATATTCTTTGACATGTTTATAGACAATACTCTTCTCAATTTCGTTTGGAGTAGTTTGAGGATATATACTTCCATTAATAACAAACTGCTCAGATTTATTCAACCATTCAAGGTCACTTTCTATCTCCACTTCAACACCCTTTGAATCTACACTTGGTAATAAATCTTTTAAGTAATCTATTAGCAAATACGCTCTAACTTTATCGGCCATCTGTAATACAGATTTTATTTGTTTTCTAATTATGTTACGTAAATATTCATCGGGATCATCAGCTTTGTTAACGGAGGCATATAAAGCCATAGCCCTACTTATGAACGGTTTTTGGGTTTTCTCTGTTGCATCCGATAACAAAGATAAAACTTCTAAACTAAGCAAGCTCTCGGCGTCCAGAGGTATCTTGTCTCCACTATTTGATTCAGTTGAAAGTTTGTAAACTTTTTTATGTGGTGTAATGCAATTACTTTTAATATATTCACCGTTAAAATCAAATAATACAAAATGCGAGTTAGCATTGAATGCTTCTTCATTTCTAGCTCTTAAGGTTTTATATAACTCTTTATAGAGAATGGCTAATGTATTTGATTTTCCACTGCCTGTATTACCAAATATTGCAATATGTGTATTAAACAATCCATCGATAGGCAATTCAATATCAATGTCATCTCCTTCTGTAGTGGCGATTTTAATACTGGGCTCATTTGATGATACGAAGTTATGTATTTGATGTGTTCGTTGTTTTGTAACTATGTAAGCTTCATTACCAATCAAGGGAAGCTCTTTCGTACCACCAATAAATTTATTTAGTTGATTAATATATCCAGTCAAAGTAACACTAAGAATTCTTGAATTGCGATTCGTTGCTACGTAATCAGTATCTGAAAACTTAAGCGGTTCTACCTTCTCACCATCAACTTTACCAATGATGCTTAAGAAACCTTTTCTAATCTCTATGTAACTATTAACAGATATGTTTTTTAAAATATCCCCATTGAAAAATATGTCTGAAAGATTTTTGTTTTTATCTACAGTTATAAATATTTTACGTCCATCAACTTGAGTTACTTCACCTACACGTAAAACTGCATCCTTGACTAGATCTAATGTATTCATAATGTTAGTACAGGCACGGATGTGACTGAATCCATTAATTGATTTAGCTTATCGAATGATGTCACTTCTCCCTCTAATGGCGCGACAATATCTACATTATAAAAACCTTTAAATTTCTCTTCATAACTTTGAACGGCATCTTGATCATAAGCAATAATCATTAATTTTAATGTTGGATTTTTCAATGCTCTTCTAGTAATTTCAAGGATATGTTCATCTTCAAATGAAAAACCAAATGCAATTAAAAAAGTATTTTCTTTATCTAGCTCATTAGCAAATAATCTTAATAACTCATAATAAGTTCGATCCATTATTGTTTCTTTAAACTTACTTATTTGTGGAAGAATTATTGAAAAGTTATCTAGATATTCTTTAAGCTTGCTAAGTGTTTTGAGTCCTATGATAGGTTCAGGAAATCCAACAGAAAAAGTTATTGCTGATTTACTTCTTTTCCAAGTGAGTGAGCCATGTAATTTAATTAAATTTATTGCTGGAATTTCAACTTTGTAGTTATACAAATTGCCTGTGTTAAAGGTTGAATTAAAAAAACTTTGAGGAGAGTAGTTATATTCACACTTTAAATTGCATGTTCTGACAAAGCCGTCATTCAGCTTGATAGTTTGGAATCTGTCGGCAGCACTTTCAAAGAATAAATCATAATTTGATGTGAAAACATTTGCCTGTTTACTAATTAGACTTGTTTTTCTTTCATTTAAGATATTTTCAATGACGCCAATAAAATTTGTATAGTTGTTTAAAGTGTTACGAAGGTTTTTTAATCTCTTTTTATGCTGATCTTCTTCTTCACCATCTTGAATCATCATAGGGGTATCAGTAGCTAATGATTGATTAGGAATAATCAGATCACGAATAAACTCATACAGTGTAGTCAAAGCATCTTTTTCTTCGCCACTATTTTGAAGTTTAGCAATCTCAAGCTCTATATTTCCCGCAATTGAAATGGCTGGTGATGATGCACCTGAACCTAATAGGAAATTTAAATTTCCTGATTGGAAGCATCTTGTAAGGGATTTTAGGAAGTCCCCCTCTGGATCATTTAAATTTATAATATTTGCCATTAAATCCTCGTATCTCTTTTATGGATATTCAACTTTTGGATTTGATATTAGCATTGAAAATTAATAACTCTAAGTTAATTAGTTTTCGGCAATTCATTATTGTTATCTCAGAAGATTAATTAGATAGTTATTATGAATCGCGAGAACTGAGGGTCATGGGCAAGCCTAGATAGTAATTATTAATCATCTGGCGATGTTTAGATTATTCCATCTAGGGTGACTCTAAGTTTTAATTATATATATCAAGGAGTTATGATTGAGTATTTTTCCCATCATTTTATCCATAACGTGTGACTCTATTAATCGATAAATCTGGTTAAATAGTTATCAGTAATTCAATACTATGTATTTCAGAGTGAATAGATTACATAGAGTATTCACGATTATTTTTCAATTAATAGTTTATTAATCGATGTTATATTTATCTTTAAAATAGTATTAAATTGTTATGTATAAACTTTGAACATTTGCGAATACAGCTTGTTCTTTACAATAATTTTGCTTAACCAAAAGAAACAGATATCTCGTTCAAACAGCTATATAACAAATCATTAGTTAAGGGAATTAATATTCTCTTCTCACATGGTTATCTTACTGCGGCGATGCGTCTGATTGTATCCAATTGCTGGATCATTACTATTCATTGAAACTATGTATTCACTTTCTTTTCTACTAACTTCAGCCTTGTCTTTTGATTCAAATATAATTTCTTTACGAATTGTAAAATCTCTTAATTCCGCTTCTGTGAAATCCGATTCTACATAGGTGTTAAACCATGAACCAAAGTACCTTAATGAATGGCCATTTGCGCCAATATCTTTACCTATGTAAATCTTACCGTTAGGAAAAGTTAATTTATAAACTACATAATCAATCATTAATCTAAAATCCTTTTCTTAAATAAGACACATACCGTTCTTTGTAGCAATTATCATTTTCAGTGAATTAAAATAGTCAAACAAGCAATGTTTTGGGTTGCTACACACATAATAATTTGTTACCTATACCAGTAGCTCACAAATTTAGAATATGCCCTTATAGAGCTTTAAATGCTTATGCGTATAGATTTATAACAATGCCAACTGTTTGTAATCTTAATAAAACACACCTGAACATTGATTTATTGTAATTAAAACCAAATTCTTTAACTTTTAGAATTAACTATTTAACTTAATAAATCATCTTTTTCACGCTTAGCCTGTAGAGCTCTAGCCGCTAAATCCTTAATTGATACTGCTGAATTTGGTAGTGGGGCAGGAATTATCCTCTCTACATTCGCAGTACCTTTATGAATTGTGATTACAGGATCTTTCGAAAAATTAATACATGTTCTAGTTGGACTATGTAGCCATTCAAATTCTAAAGTTTTCTTTTCGATAGAAATGTGAATTGCTTTGAATATCTGCCTTAAAGTAGCATTCACTTTTTCTTTCTCCAATGAATCTTGTGAAAGCAATTTAAGCAATGTATCTTTACGTAGCTTAACCATGTTTCTTTCTACAAGTTCAAGTTTGCCATTTTCTTCCGTCTCTAAAGCTAGAGTTTTAACTTTCTCTTCCTCTAAAACCCCTAGGCGCTCAAGCAAAGTTGTTGAAATAGTTACACCTATCCTATTTTCAATTGCATCAACTAAATTAGAAATTGACTCATTTAACCATTCGAGATGAGCTTTTATAACCTCTAAATTGTGAAGCGATCTGGTTAAGGCTTCTGAGGTATCTGGCATGTTATTAAATAATTCTTGATATCCCAATTTAAAGTACGTCTCAACTTTATTGTAATGAATAGTTTTGTAGCTACAATTTGCACCTGCCTTTGCCCGTGTACAAACAAAATAAATGTTTCCCGAACCTTTATTAGTCATAGTCATTGTGCTTCCACATAGATCACATTTACCTAATCCTCCAAATATATTATTTAGTGGTTTTGCTGAATGTCTTCCCCTTCTAGATTGTTTTGAAAAACTCATTGCCTCAACTTGCTTCATAACGTCAGGTTTAATAATCGCTGGGAAATAGTTTTCAATGGGATCGAGTGGAATTCGTTCTAACTTACCAGATGTATACGAATTAACATGGGGTACAAAAACTCCTGTTACTGCAGGGTTTTCAAGAATTTTAGATATATATGTCCTATACCAAAATTTCCCCCTACCGAAAGTAGGAACACCCTCTTTATTTAATGTTTGTGCGATAATTCCTTGCCCTATGCCATCAATAGTTAAATTGAAAATTCTCTGTACAACTAAAACTCTATCAGGGATTAAGCGGAAAGATTTTGTGATTAAATCAAGCTCCATCCATCCTGGTGATGAAGATGTCATAGGTGTTTTACTTATCAAAGCTTTTGATCTTTTTTCAGACCATACTGCTTTAAGTCTTTTAGATTTCATTTCACTTTCATCATGTGCCCTCATAAAAATAAGGACGCTCATAATTAAGGAAGTTGGGTCTTTTTCTAAAGCTTCTAGATCATATTTCCTATTATCGGATAATGTGACTACAACAGCGCCAGCTAAGATGACACTTTGAAGCAAATTTTGCGCTTTGTATGGCGTCTGTCTGCTAATACGATCCAAGGACTCAACTAAAAGATAACTACCTTTGGGTACAATTCCCTCTTCAAGAGCTATGACAAATGCACCAAGTTGCCCATCAGAGGCATTTCTTCCACGGAATGCAGATATGCCTGCATCTTTAAAGTTAAGGTTAGTATCAAGTATTAAATTATTTTTAAGGGCATATTTATCTGCAAGTGCAGTTTGTCTACGAAAAGAATCTCCTCGTTGTTGTTCGGGTGTGCTGAACCTTAAATAACTATAAGCTCTTGTATTTGAATAGTTCTTCATAATATTGACATCGTGTAATTAAGATTATTGGTCTTCAAGTATACATCATGTTAATGAGCGGGCCGCCAGGCACAGGCAAGAGCATGTTGGCGAATCGATTTGCTGGAATATTGCCTAGCATGACCGAGCAAGAAGCTTTAGAAAGTGCTGCTATACAATCGCTTAACGGTGGTTACAAACTGGACAATTGGAAACGCAGGCCATTTAGATCGCCGCATCATACGGCTTCGGGCGTTGCGTTGGTGGGCGGCGGCGGCATTCCAAGGCCGGGTGAAATCTCACTTGCGCATCATGGCGTATTATTTTTGGATGAATGCCAGGTTAGGTTTTTACTTAGTTGTCTGTATGCAAAACTTCAAGTTCGTCTTTTATTCTTTTCAATAAAAGTGTTGTATTCAAAGATTTTTCATTCTTTAAATAAGCTAATGCCAAAAGTGTCAGCGGGTGTATATCTAAAACCTTCGCCAAATCTTCCAGTTTTTCAACCGTAGGTGAATAAAGGCCTCTCTCAAGTGTGCTAACGTAAGTGCGACTTGAAACCACAGAAAATTCTTCTTGAGATAGATTTTTCGTTTTTCTTGCCTGCTTTAAAGCAATTCCTAGCGATTTTTTAATGTCCATTTGTACTTCCTTAGTGGAAGCACCATCTAGCCAAATTGAACAATATATAACTACAATGTATACTGTTCATTTATTTACTAATTACACATGTTTCAAACTCTAGATCATGCGAAAATTTGTTCTCCATTTGTTGAAAATGGGGAAAGTATTTGGGCTTACTGTGAATTATCTATACATGCTGAATGGTTCTTTGCTGAATGCATAGTGCAGGAAAATGGATTGAATATAGCAACATCGTATTTTTTGTCTAATCCTATTCAGCTCATGAATTTAGTGGAAAATCAGGGCATCGAAGTTCAGAAAGCATATTTAGTTTCCCCTCCCTTCATAAATGAATCCCAATCATGGGAAATGAATCAATTGCTTGAAATTAGTAGGGCAGAAATAAATGACTCAGATTTACAAGTAGATATTTATAAGTTGAAAAATGGGAAGCAATTATATTCAGTTGATAATTTTAATTATGAAAAATTGAAAGTATCGAGAGTGCTATTTAAAAGTACGTAAACCACATTTAAGCAATTGTAAGAATTTCAATGAGCCCAGATAAACAAAAAAATCTAATTCTGAATTTCCCTAAGTTATACCGTAAATTTAATCCCAACGACCTAAGCTTAATGAACTCAGCACTCTATGTAGGTGATGGTTGGTACGATCTACTATATCGATTATCTGGAAGTTTGGAGAATACTGCTGAATCAGAAGATATTGATCCACATTCAGAATCATGGCCTGCTGCTATGCAGGTGAAGTCAAAATTTGGCTCACTGAAATTTTACTGCCGTACTGGAAAAAAAGAAGAGCAAAATTTTGTGGTAGAACAGTTTGGTGAAGTCATAAGTGTTCGTCCGTTACCTTCTAATGCATACATGGCAGACTTGATTTCGATCGCAGAGAAAGACTCTAAAGAAATTTGTGAAGAGTGTGGTGAAGCTGGGTATTTAAGAACAGTTAAATTAATTAAAACTCTTTGTGATAGTTGCTATAAGATGAAAACATAAGGAGCCCGTCTTCATTCATGCACATATATCGCTTTTAAATTAAGCAAAAATTTATTCCATTAGTATTTCGATATGGCATTTTTTATATTTTTCTTGTGGTCGCATTTAGGGTATCGATTGCAACTCAAAAAGGAACCGTATGGCCCAGTTCTCCGAACAAGAATACCTTGATTGCATTTAGGGCATACTTCACTCGAATCTACATCGCCATTGATTGTGTGTAGTTGGATGCCGAAATCTTTGATCAACTCAAAAATGAATGACGACTCTTGATGAGCTAAAGTGATTAAAGTAACAGTACCTCTGGATCGTGTTAAGCCTACATAAAAAAGTCTACGTTCCTCAGCATATACGTATGTATCACCAAAAGGCATCGCTAATTGTAAGACCGGATCATCTTCGATTCGACTTGGAAACCCTAATGTTTCTGAAGTCATTTTCGGAATGATAATATGGTCAGCTTCAAGACCTTTCGATGAGTGCACTGTAACAAATTCAACTGAAACTCGGCTATCGACAGATTTGATAGGCATATATTGCCTATCTTGGTTATACCGGCCAAGAACGTAGACAGTTACCCTGTGCTCATTTGTAAGGGTTGATGCAATTTCTTCAATACGCTTGTCTATAGCAATACGGATTTTTTCATCTTTATCCACTCTTAAAATACGTAGTGGCTCAGCAATATCATTTTTTGTGGAGCGTACTTTTTTGGTGATTTGCTTAGGGTTTTTCTGTACAAATTTACTGCTGATGTCACAGAGAGATTGTGGGCAACGGAAGGTGGTCTCCAACTTTAGAATATTGGCACTGCCAAATCGTTCTTCGAATTGAGTCATTACTCCAAGATCTGCTCCGGCGAATCGATTAATGCTTTGCCAGTCATCTCCTACGGCGAACAAACATCTACCAGGTTTATTAATGAGACCAGCTGCAAGCCTAGCACGTGCATGGCTTACATCTTGGAATTCATCTACCATTACTAAACTGAAAGGGCTCGACCATTTGCCTTGTTCAATGCAATCGCCAGCCAGATTCAACATGTCTTCAAAGTCGATACATTTGTCATTTCTTAATTTTCCTTCCCAAGCTTCCCACATACTCTCAAAAAGACTCAGGAACATTGTATGGCGGTACTGAAATTGCCCTGCCACTCCGTTATTGACGCGATCTTTCAATGATTGAAGAGTTAGACGATTGCTTTTGGTATGAGTCAAAAATGTTCTGAATGTCTTGGCTAGCCTCGGACTTTCAATAGGTTTTCTCCCTGGAACATTACGGTCTGGATTCGGATCGAGGACAATGCCTAGCTTAGTGAGTTCTTGGGCCAAATAGATAAAAGCTTGCCCAGACCAAAGGCCTGCCGTTGTGGTCTCTAAAAGTTTGGTGCCATTCTTTGCATGCACCTCTTTCTTCCAAATAATGCCCTCTTGATAGCCTTTAAATTCTTTTGGAGGCCTTCCATTTTGATCTAGTGCCCAATGCTCTAAATAAACATCTATATCGGGGAAATAAAAATCAGGGCGGTATTGCCGATGAGAAGAATCAGCCGTCTCAATCTTATATGGTTCTTCATAACGATAATTGACCCCGTTATAGAACAACCAATTGGCGATTAATAGTTCTCCGCGACTTTTGACCACATCATTATTTAAAGTCCAGAAGCCTTCGCTCTTAGATGCGTTATTCCATGAGTCAGGAGACTCGGCTTCTTTCCCAAAAGCGGGAAGATCCTGGCCTATTACGACTCTAAAAATATCCCACTGCATCCGGAACAGTGGATTCTGATCCTTGAGGCCGTCTACAATCTCTAACAGGGTGTCAATGTCTCGCCCACCTTCTACCCAAGGTGCTAATGAGGGGCGTTTGCCTGTTGCCTGACCTATGACATCAAGACCGAATGCATGGAATGTTTTCGCGACAATTTGATCTGCTGGTAGCCCCAATGGCTCAAGTCTAGCTTTGATGCGATCGCGCAGTTCCGCTGCAGCATCGTTGTTGAATGCTAACAAAAGCATTTTTTCTGCCGAAAAGTAGCCTTTTTTTAAGGCGTAGCCTGCCTTAGCTACCATAGTGGATGTTTTGCCTGAACCGGCAGATGCAACTAGTAATACTCGGTTATCAAAGCATACTACGGCTTTGATTTGTTCTTCTGTTAATGGTGATTTTTCAACCCGATCAAAAAATTCCTTATGTACTTTCATCTCATTTTTGAGATGAGCTTGATTTTGTGAGTCGGCATACTCATCAAAATTTAATTTCCAAAATTTGATAGCGTTTTGAATGTTTTCGGGCTGCGCTTCAAGATAATTGAGAATTATCGCTTCATCAATTATTGCCTCTAGTTCGCGAGGTTTTGATTGAATAACTTTAATTTTGAATTCATGCGTTAGCCATCCTTTAACTTTAAGTTGTGCATTGCATGCAGTAAAAACTTTACTGCTCCATTCCAGAACTGGTTTTATTAGTGTTGGAAGATATTTAAGTAAAGCTTCTTTACGTTGATGGTCTCTAATCGTACTGATGACACGTAGCACTGAGTTACGCATAGCTCTGGCAGTATCATTGGGAATTCCGTCGAGAGTAACAGAGCCTCGTTTGCCGACAGGGAAAACTACCGTTGCCCAAAATGCTCCAGGAATGATTTGAAGAGCTTCTAAAGTAAATACATCTCCCTGATGTCTGTTACTTCCTTCTGAGAGCAAAAATTTTTGTTCTTTAAGAGTTAAAGACCAATCAGGAGTGGGGGTAAAGAATTTACCAATTGAAGATGGACCCCAGGAGAGTGAGGAGTTCTGACTAATTTTATTTTACCCTCGTCCATCCATAAGCCATGAATAGCAGATTTAGTTATTAAATATTTCGCATGCGCGAAAAACCTATTCTAACGCACTGAGTAATAAAAAGTGGTGAGGAAGTGGTGCCATAGTATTGTTACTATGCTTCTTCTTAGTTTCCAGCGCTATTTCAGCGCATGGCCTACCCTTTTTTACGGTCATACAAGTTCATGGGCATGTTTACACTTTTGCTACGCAACGTGTCAAAATGCATATGACAAAGGTCCACATTTGAAACTGGATAGCACGCTTTAAGATTTTCTCATATGCGAAAATTTTCCTAAAAATAAAAAGATGAGGGATGGTAGTCATGAAGATTAATAAAATACAAAGACTCAAGGGATATCGTATTTTCAAAGATTTTTCATGGCCGGCAACCTTGCCAGAATTTGGTAGGTTCAATTTGATATATGGTTGGAATGGAGCGGGAAAAACTTCGTTATCAACTTTGTTCAGATGTATGCAAAAAAAAACCACACCTGATGGGGATGATATACAGTTTGTGGTTGATGGGGCTACATTCAGTGGAAATGCATTTGAGTCATCAGAAACATTATCGGCATTACGTGTATTTAATAGGGATTTTGTAAATAGTAATATTTTCGAAAAGCCTGGGGAGGAAGAATTTCCTCCCGTGTATTTTTTAGGTGAAGATAGTGCAGATAAACAAAAGCAGCTATCTGAACTGAAGTTACTAGAGCAAGTTACAGTCACTGAAATTTCCGAACTGGATAAGTCGAGCAAAAATATTAGCTCCGAGTTAAATACTTACTGCACTGCGCAAGCCCGCAGTATTCGCAATCTCCTACTTGGTGATCCTCGTTATAATAATTATGAAGCACCTAGATATAAAGAACAGTTATTACGTCTAAATGATTTGGATTCATTGCCAGCTCAATTACCTTCATTAGAGAGAAGCAAACTCGAAAGTACTATTAAAGCTAAGTTGATGGAAAAAATCCCGGAGCCTGTTTTCGGGGATTTGAACTTAACTGGATTAACCCAAAGAATTCAGACTGCTCTCGAACAAACTGTTGTAGCTAGCAGTATCTCTACATTAGTTGAGAACACTGAACTCGCAGGGTGGGTGCAACATGGTCTTGATTTACACGAAAGTTCAGAGATATGCCATTTTTGTGATCAAACAATACCAGCTTCACGGATAGCGAGCTTAGAAGCTCACTTCAACGATCAATTTAAAATACTTCAAACCAACATTGCCGAACTAATAGGTGAAGTAGAAGAGTTGGAAACGACAGTCAAATCTCGTCAGCTACCTACAAAGGCTCAGCTTTACGAGCATCTTCAACCTACTTACGAAAAAGCTCTATTAACCTCAAATCAACAATCCGCACTGCTGCTCACTTATTTAAATAATTTAAAGCAGACACTCTTCACTAAACGTGCTGAACCATTTAAAAAGTTAAGCACCTTTTCTTTGATGCGAGGTTATGAACCTGCTGGCGGCGAGACTCCGACTCTAATAAAAGTATTAGAAGCAGTTTTGGTTGGTTTTAGTGCTTGGGGGGCTTTGCTTGGAGCAAATGCTTTAGAAGAGGTAGTCAAGATTATCAAAGCTCACAACAGCCATACTGATAACTTTGATAAGGAAGCAAAAAGCGCTCGTAGAGAGCTTGAACAGGATGAAGTACTTAGAACATTCAATGCGTGGGAAAAACTTCAGGGAAAATCCAATTCAACAACCGAGGACTTAGAAAAAACAATGTCCGAATTAAAGTCTCTTAGAAAGGAAATTATTGCACTAGAGAAGGATATTAGACAGCATCGCAAGCCAGCTGAAGAACTGAACGTAGAATTGGCTTCATACCTTGGCCGTGACGAGCTTAGATTCGTTGTAAAAGATAATGGTTATACCATCTCTAGAGGTGACCAGCCTGCAGTGCATCTGAGTGAGGGGGAACGAACTTCAATCGCCTTTATGTATTTTCTTAAATCATTAAAAGATACTGGATTCGACATTAAAAATGGCATAGTTGTTATAGATGATCCTGTGTCTAGCTTAGACGCGAATTCGCTCTACTGTGCTTTCGGACATATGAAAGCATACACACGTGATGCAGCACAATTATTTGTCCTTACTCACAATTTTGCATTTTTCCGCCAAGTAAAGAATTGGTTCAACGCAGAAGGGAGATTCCTCCATAAACCATATAACCCAGCTAAGTCTACAGATGTTCATTTTTATATGCTTAATTGCGAAATAAATGAAAAAGGAAGAAATGCTAAGTTGGAAACTCTAGATCCTCTTTTACACGCTCATGAATCTGAATATCATTATTTGTTTAGCTGTGTACAAGAAGGATCTGCTAAAGAACATCCCAAAAAATTAAATGAAGTCTACGGAATGCCTAATATTGCACGACGTCTTCTCGAGTCTTTCCTGGCATTTCGTATACCTGGGAAGGCAGGAGAGTTGCGCCAACAAGTTGAGCTATTAAATGGTGATGTTGCAAAAAAAGCTCGAATAGTCCGATTCCTCCATACTTATTCGCATGCTGACCGTATAGCAGAGCCCGAGCATGATTTGTCATTATTATCCGAGGCGCCGACTGTATTAAAAGAAATTTTAGAGTTAATCCAAGTTAACGATCCGATGCACTATAAAGCAATGCTAGAACTTACTATTGTTCCTACTGAATAAGGTTGGTTTATCTAAGCAATAAATCCGAAAGTTAATTGTAGAACAATTCTAATTGAGGAATAAAACACATGGATCAGCCTTACAAACCATCCGAATACTTACGAGAACGAAGACCTGAACGTTATTCGGACTCAATAACTCTCCAAGAGCCTCAACTTACTAAAGATTTATTGGAATATCACTTAGAAACTCTTACAAATCGTGGACAAGATAAAGAATTTGAGCATTTTGCAAGACGTCTTGCTGAAAAAGAGCTTTGCCCAAATCTATTACCGCAGACTGGACCTACTGGTGGTGGGGATAGCAAAGTAGACACCGAGACATATCCTGTTGCGGAGGAAATTTCTCTTAGATGGTATACAGGTACTGCTTCAGCTGACAATCGTTGGGCATTTGCAATCAGCGCAAAAAAAGATTGGCGAGCAAAAGTTAAAAGTGATGTAAAAAAAATTGCTGAGACTGATCGCGGTTATAAATTAATCTACTTCATTACTAACCAATTCGTTCGCGATAAATCTAGAGCTGAGGTTGAGGATCTTCTTAAAGTTGAGTTTGGGATAGAACTAAGAATATTAGACCGTAGTTGGATTGTTGATAGAGTTATTAATCACGATAACATTGATATTGCAGCTCAAACTTTATCTATTGGAAGCCTTCAGCTTACATCCCTAAAAAAAATTGGGCCTAATGATGCTCAAAGAGAAATTGAGCTAACAGATCTAGATAAAAATATTAAAGACCATGATCGATACACTGGCATCGCTTATCAATTAGCTGAAGATTGTCATCAAGCCGCAGTGATTGCAAGTGAGCTTGAACGCGATAGGAACGAGGTTATAGGACGATTTGCATCAGCTCTTAGAATAGCGGAAAAAGTTGGTGATAAAAGACAGATTTTGCGTATAACTTATCGTCAAGCTTGGGTTACTTGCTTTGTGTATGATGACCTCGAAGAGATGTCACGACTTTACGATAAGGTCGAGGAATTAGCGCTTTCAAGTACCTTTGCTGAAGATGTAGAGTTGGCAAATAACCTCTGGAATGTTTTAGTTGCTAACTTTAAATTAGGTTTATGCCAAGATAAGTACTACAAAATTGATGAAAGGCGTAATTCATTAAGAGCCAGCCTAGAGAGCCTATCATCTGAAGAGCATAGGCCTAATAATGCACTACACGCAAAAACTATGCTGAGTTTTCATAAACTTTTGGATGCACAACATCAGGGCAGTGACATTTCGAAATTTGAGCCATATTTTGATGAACTCAATCAGATTTTTCAGAACTCCAAAGGTTTGGGCTTATATCCATTCGACGCATTCAAAAAAGTAATTTATGAATTAGGGGAAATATTTGCGAATAGTGCCGCGTATGACAAATTGCTTGATACTGTTGTTGAAATAGAGCAAGAAAGAACCTCTGAAGGAAGTGCTGGAAGAGCGATTACCAATCGAGGGATTCAAAAATTTAAGGCGGGATTGATATATGAATCAATTAAGCTATTTGGACAAGCTCAAGAGAAACTTATAAAAGAAGAGTATCAAGATGACTTAGTGAAATGCTTAATTGCATGTGGTGGAACTTACAAAGCAGCCGGATTGAATTGGGCAGCTAGAACATCACTACTTGCAGCACTTTCAATATGTATATCAGAGCACCATGCATCAGGCTCGATGCATGATTTGGCTCTTCTGGCTGCGAAAGAGCTTTCGTGGATTGAAGTAAAATTAGGTAGAGTCCCGCATGTTTTATTTTCTTTTATGCTTGTAGCTTATATTGCGAATCATACAGATCTAGAAGATGAAAAAAAGAAAAGTTATGAAGACTTTATTCAACATATTGATGGTGTGTTTTCAATCTTACTTTTGAGTACAAATCTTGATCAATTGAAAGATCTTGAGAAAATTCCTCATGTACTCGATCAACTGCATTTATTCTGTTCGGAAGCAACTTTAGTATTCGCTTTAGGAGATTTGGAAGCCTTAATAAACGATCTAAAGTTTGAGGATAGCGAAGAAAAAATTGAGCAGTTCTTTAATCTTCTATACTCTCAGCCTGCAAGAGAGGATTTGCCTTTAGTCCCAGAGCTTTGTAACGGCGAAATATTATCTTTGAAAAGTGATGTTCTTGGCATGTCACTAATAATGCAAGTGGATGCAAATGAGATTTCAATTTTAATTGCAGAATCTCTCCTGGGTTCTTTAGAGGCTTTTCTTGCAACTAGTCTAGAAGGATTTTTCCCTTACAAACAAGACCCGAGAATTATTGTTAGAGTGTCCAAAGATATTAAAGAGTCATTTGGGATAAAGTTTAATACCGAAAACCAGAACTGTGTAATGGAGGTGTTGCATAGACCTGATTTTGAGATTAACTCTGCAGAGACAATCTTTAAGTTTAGAGAATTTATTACTGATTTTATAGCCACTCTTTTACCCAATGTTTTACTAGTCAATGATGAAAATCATATAGAACGGCTTGTTAAGGAAGAAAAGATATTTTGTAGGTCTTTTACCTTTTCTGATGTTATGACCTTGAGCAAAAACATATTTGGAAGCTTAGATTGGTTAGAAATTTCTAAATTGTCTGACTCAATTAAGCAAGATGGGTACAAACTTAAACGGCAGACCTCTTGGCAGCCAATAGCTCAAGAAAAAAAACCTCAAGAGCCTTTAACACCAGGTGAAGGTGAGGTGCCGGATGACATTAAAAATGTTCATAATTTTAAGCATGGTGAAAGAAAGGTTTTTTCTTTGATCGATATCCCTGTATGGGATAAAGCAAAATGGTCAGGTATATTTTTTATGGTTTATCCAGAAGGGCAATTTCCCCCATGCATTGGCTTAATATTCAAAAATGAGGAAGCAGCGCGACAAATATTCACCCAATGGAGAAGTAAGTTAAGCGATAAAGATATAAAAGAAGAAATTAGTATTAATATTATCACTGGAGTGGATAAGAATTTTCCTCCGCACTATCGTTTAAGAGTTGGTACTAATCTTAATGCATATGAGTCACGTGGTGAGAGAGGGCAGTTCATGGCAGTATCTCGAATCCAAACCATGACTCCAGATACTCATGAAAATCTTTCTAGGTTTTTAAATGCTTATAAGAGCTTTAATATATTCTGCTTAATTCCTGCAGTCTTTATTCTAGGCTCAAGTGAACCAAAAGTAATCCGGGATCTATTTATTTTTAAGAAAGCTTTAACAATTAAGCCTGCGTGGCAGATTGGCGAGAATGACGAAGACTCCTGCGTATTACAACTTGATGATGATCCCATTATTCCAGCAGGTGAAACTGCTCCTCCAGTACTTAAGGCTCTGGAAAGAAGACGAAGATTTCAGTCCCAGAAGTAATTTAAGGTATGGCTCACCATACATTGAAGTGATTAAACACCACCTCACAAAAATCAGCAGCATATTTTATGCTTGGGCAGAAAAATAGCTTCACTCACCTTGGGGTGAGTCGCCTGCCCACAACATTAACTATCAATCGTGTCTAGAGCAATTTCTGTATCTTGTGTAATTGCTAGCAATAAGGAAACACCCAGCTGATCATTGACTTGGAAGTTAAGAGACGACTCATTCGACTCCATAATTCGTTCAATTACAATATCTAAATCACCAGAACCTCTAGCTTTCCCTCTCATGCCTCCAGCAGCCATGGTAAGTAAATCATATACAATAGACGACCACTTTCCAATTTTCCTTAGGTTATATTTAAACGATTTTCCTGCACTGAAAGTTAGCATGCGATAAAGAAAAAATCCGAAATCATGTTTGTGATCAATAACCCATGGTGATTGACGTACTTTTGTTGCTAAAGGATTTGATGAGCTCAACAAAAGGTACTGGAGTGCTGAACTTCTATTTTTATCCCATCTTGGCAGCTCTCTTTGTCCATGAGCACATGGTGTTTTTGAGGCGAAAGCTGATGAATCATATTCAAATTTTTCGTCATAATCATATAAAAAGGCTTGTGTCAGATTTTTTACCACTGTTTCATCCTTCTTTGCTTGAAACAATGAGGCACTTGAATAAATTACGTTTCTATTTTTATCTAAAAAAATATTAATTAAAGCCAAATCTGCCAATTCGCATTTTTCCGTAGGGTTAGTTCCTTTTCGGTCGGAAGTATAGGGCTTTAGCCTCTGAACATAAGGCCTTTGGTGCGCAAAAATACCACCAAATTTGAGAGAAAATCTTTTTTGTGATGCATTAAAGGTAGCTGCAATTGTGCTGTTAAGATGACTAATACCCATTCCAGACGTCTTAACAAAGTCTTCAATAATTTCAGGCTCACTGAGCGAAAAGTTACACCTTCCCCATGCTTCATTTGCTTCCGTGGTTATATTTCTCTTATGTAAACTTAGTTTGTCGATGTATTCACTAATTGATTCGTGGCTATATGGCATAAATTTCCGACATTTAGTATAAAAAAATTTAATCTGCTTTTTGAAATGGCAATTCTAAGTTGGTAAAGACTTCGTTTCCAAACTGCCTCAATAATGTATGGATAAATCTTTCTTCTACTGACCAAACAAAAGCTAAGTCGCCTCGTAGTTTAGAGATACTTTCATGATCAAGGACACCTTTAGAAAATTTGTAAAGCTCATATCGCAATTGGCGTTTTTTCTCCCTACCAAGTGAAATATTACCTTCGGAAGTTAAAACCAGACCAACAACAACTCTCCCTTTAGCGCGTGAAGTTGAAACAGTTTTTGAGTCATTAATTATGAGTTTTGGATATTCAAGCGCTAGGCAAATGTTCTTAATAATATTGGGTATTTTTTCTAAAACGTTTTTTTGACTAGTTGAGAATGCGAGGTCATCAGCATAACGTGAGTAAGAAACATTAAGTTCTTTACACATAATACTCACCTGCTCATCAAACTCATACATAATAATATTCGATAAATGGGGTGAGCTTGGCGCTCCAATTGAAAGGCAAAGTCTATTTTTTTCTTTATCTTTCCAGCAAACAAGCGAACTGACTAAGCGTGCATCATCCTCTGACATGTTTGCAGTTTCAATTAGATAGTTACGTACATCTAAGACATTAATGGATGGGAAAAAGTCTTTAAAATCCATTTTCAAGAGAAATTGATATTTTTTATGCAAATTCGCATGATCAGCAATTGACTTGCCTTTGCGATACGCGGTAGCTACTTTATGTAAAGGAAGATCAGCTAAAACACTCTTAACTAGCCAACGCTGGATTAACTTAATCTCTGGAGAAGGCTGAGCTATAGTGCGGAACTGATTAGGCTTTCTTTTAGGTATTTTATACACCTTGTACCTAAACTGCGCAGTAGCAATCAAGTTAAGTAGCTCATCTTTAGAGTATGGCAGTTCAGTTAACATTCTATTGAAGATGCTCATTTCGTATCCCCAAGTTTTTTTACTGAGTCATATACGTATTTTAGATAGACATCCTTTTGAATTTCTTCCCAAACCAATGCTTTTGTTCTATCTCTCTTAAATGATGGCTCTGATGATTTTGAAGTGTAATCTATATAAGTTTTTTTAAACTTTAAAGGAGCATAGTATTGGTTGTCTCCGTAATGCTTACAAAAAATTAGTTTTGTTTTATCAAGCAGAAACAATATTTGATTTAGTCTTGGTGTATTTATTTCAACGTCAAAATGTTTTAATAGTGTCATTAATTCTGTTTTTTGAATTACTAAAAACAAATTAATGAAGTCTAAACACAGCAGAATTTGGTGTTGCAAATTATTCTGATCAAAGTGAATTGTTTGGGTTTTAGGTTCTATTTTCTTTGTTAAGCAGTTATTAATTACATCCATGTGCTTAATTAGTTCGTGTGCTGTAACATCAGGAATAACACAAAGGCTATGGGGATGTTTTTTTGTTTCAGTAATATTGCGAATTGGGCCAAGACTAATAAATGATCTTTGTGGATGATGATTGTCTGAAACCACTACAATTAACCGCTCACTCAGTGAGTCAATTTGGGAAAAAGCACCTAGTTCAGCAATTGAACCAGGTGACTCTAGAAAAATTATTACCGCACTTGTTAAATACCCTAAATCTTTTTCAAATAACAGTAAGTCACTATAAACTGTGAACTCCCCCCAGTCATTGTAGCTTTCAGGTAGTAGTATTAGCTCATTCAAATCACTTCGATTATCTTTAAACCACCAATAAAATGCATCCCGCTTTGATAAGGGAGGTGATTTTTGTTCCGTAATCGAAATGTCACTACCGAAAATTGCAATGAACTCAGGAAAAGAAACGACAGTTGCCTTGTTAGGATCAACTGTCGTTAAGAATGAGTCTATTGTTTTTAATGTCATTTTTTGGACTCAGCTACCTAAATTACAGGCACGAAGAAGGCCGCGCGCCCAAAGGAGCGACATAGGAGCGGTTTGGGCGCGCGGCCTTCTTCGTGCCTCCGATGTCACTCAATCATTTACTGTCTGGCGATTCGCCCAACAATGGTAACGTTAGATTACTAACAACCACAATACGCGTAACTGAGATGCGTAGATTATCTATTTTTAAAAAAAACTGCAAGGAAAGTTTTTTACCTATATTTCTGATCGAATAGTGCTGCCTAGCCCCATCACGCCAGCCAACCCCGTTGTCATTCCTGCTGCAAATACCGTCAGCACTTAAAGCCAAACCTCAAGCAATTAGCAGGCAACCATACTACTGATTTTCGTTTTCAGCCCCGCCAGTCGTAGTGAGCGGTAAACGAAATATTCAGGAGTAGGCAAATCAGTCTGCTCTAAGTCATTGCACCAAAAACAATCCACCTTTCCGTTCCCCATGGGGAAGACGAGCAAAGAGCAGATTTTTAACTGCGGCTGCTTTTCTTTAGGAGATTCAACCATGAATACACTTTATACCAACCCATATAACATAGAGACAACAGGTTTTTATTTTAATGATGCTGATGAGTTTGTTGGAAAGTCTGCCAATTTAACTGTGGTATGCAGATATTGCACTTGCTAGCATTGCTGCTCTCGTGAATCTACCCATTCGTGAGGAACACCAAAAGTTTTCCGGAGCAGCGCCTAATCTATTAAGTCACTTGGTGTATTTAGTGTCTTTTCTTCCCCAATGTCTGCTTGGGGCCGCTTAATGTCGTGAGTTTCGGCCCAAAGCGGCCATTCATTTCATCATAAAATATTTACTAAAAAGCATTCTTTCGCTTTAAGTTACAATTCTCATGCGACAAATAGCACTCACTTAACCCTCCAACTTTTTTTAAATAAGACTTTATGACCCCTCAACGTACATTTTGGACACTCGTAATTTCAGCCGCAGCAATTATGACTGTCACTATGGGAATACGCCAATCCATGGGGTTGTTTGTATCGCCATTAAATACCTCTACTGGACTAGGGATTGTAACGGTGAGCTTTGCCATGGCAGTTGCCCAACTCACATGGGGTGTAGCACAGCCTCTCTTTGGTATGCTTGCTGATAGAGTTGGTTCCTTTAAGGTGATTGTACTTGGCACTTTAATGTTGGCGCTTGGCTTAGCCATCACCCCATTCATGAATTCTGGCTTCGGTTTAATGTTTGCTATAGGTATTCTTACAGCAGCAGGAGCCGGTGCAGGCAGTTTCTCAATATTGATTGGAGCTGCTGCTCAAAGACTACCTGCCGAACGCCGCTCTACGGCTGCCGGATTTATTAATGCTGGCGGCTCATTTGGGCAATTTATATTTGCGCCCCTCACGCAGGCGTTAATCAGTTCATTTAACTGGGTCGTAGCAATATTAGCGCTGGCCGTTGCATCATTAAGCACTATTCTTTTAGCGCTGCCGTTACGTGAAAAAAGAGGGATTGCTGAGAAACGTAGCGTAGCACAAGCCGGTGGGGTAACTTTGAGCGAGCAACTTCATATCGCCTTCAAAGACCGCAGTTATCTTTGTTTACATGCAGGATTCTTTACCTGCGGATTCCACATAGCCTTTTTAATCACGCATCTCCCAGGCGAAGTAAATCTATGTGGATTATCAGCCTCAGTGGGCGCGACTTCATTAGCTATTATTGGCCTTGCCAACATAGTTGGCAGCATCTACGCTGGTTGGCTTGGGCAAACTAAGCGCATGAAAATGATTCTATTTTGGATGTATGCCTCGCGTGCTATTGCAATAGCTATATATTTAGTAGCACCTAAGACAGAACTAACCTTCTATATTTTTGCGGCAGTACTTGGGTTTACTTGGCTAGCTACGGTACCACCAACGGCGGGGCTAGTTGGCAAGTTATTTGGCCCTCGCTATTTAGGCACCTTGTTTGGCTTTGCCTTGCTGAGTCACCAAATTGGCGGGTTTTTTGGTGCTTGGTTAGGAGGTATCACTCTTGTGCAAAGTGGTAGCTATCAGTGGATGTGGTACGCAGATATTATACTTGCTAGCGCTGCCGCACTGGTTAACCTGCCTATTCGTGAGGCTCATCCAAAGAATTTGGTTACAACTTCATAAGAATAAAAATGCTGTGTACTTGATTCAGTAATGTCCGATTTGGATCGAAGGCTCCGACATTAACGGCCCAAAGCAGACATTTAAGACTCCCCGATTTCCCATTTAAAGCAACTTCGACTAGAATAATTTTGCGATGATGCTCTATCTCTAAGCTAATAATTTAATGTCGAGATGCAGATACAGTAAAGCTAAGAAAGACAGGAGATTCAAATCATGCAATTTAAATATGCATTTATCAATATAGAGACCTATGCGTCTCTGTAATTACTGTTAGGAAGAATATATATGAAACAGATGCAGCTATTAATTGCCAGTTTATTGTTCTTAGTTTTTACTTCTGCAGCTCACGCTACTGAAGCGTATACGGGACGGTTTCTTTATAAATACGAAGGAGGTAACACATACCGTGTTACGGTTGAAGATGCTAAATCAATGTCATGGTTGTGCATAGATGGTTCAGAAAAGGGAGCTAATGGAATAGAAAAACCTGAACGTTTTAAGGTTGCTGACAAAGTTTATTTTGTTACATGGGTAGAAAAAACTGGTATCAACGTTTCTCAAGTGATCAACTTAAAAACGATGAGGATTTATTCAACTATCATTGATGGTAAAGAACGTTACGTGCTTGAAGGCAAAGTTGTTCGAGAAAAGTAATTTTGCTTTCCTAACCCATCCATCAAGCGGGACGTACTAAAGCGCGCCCCTTATGTCAAACGTTAGTCGTTATCGACGGTGAACTATATTGAGCGTGCCAAGCAGCGAGCTACCCGCAGAAAGAGCAAGTGGAATCTAATACTCATCCCTGCGGTGCTACTACCTGTGATGTCAATAATTATGGCAAGTATTGTAGGTTATGCCAACTATGTTCAGTGTGTGCTAGATTTTGATAGCACGTTAAGGATTACTACGCCGCTGACTATAAGGCCCATTCCTATAAAGCCCCATGAATCAAGCTTCTGCCCGTAGAAAATCCAACCAATTGCACCCATTAGAACGATACCAAGGCCCGCCCAAATAGCATAGGCTACTCCTATGGGTATGGATTTTAGTGAAAGGGAAAGAAAGTAAAAAGCTACACCATAACCAATCACAACTATACATGATGGTAAAATTTTGGTGAAACCCTCACTGGATTTGAGTGCAGAGGTTGCGATAACCTCCCCAAGAATTGCAATACCTAAAAATAGCAAATTTTTCATGCGTGTCTCCAATGATTTTGATTGTTAATACCATCCTACTTTAGATCAGGTAGCAGACTTGAACTTCTAACTTAATTGTGAATACCTGTTATAAAAGTAAGAATCTAAGTGCCACCCAATGATTTATACAAATTAATGTTGCTAACAATGTTCAATTGCTTGAGTTGAATAAGTTGCTGGTCAACTGCGTAAACATTCCGCTGTGCATCCAAAAGTTCTAAATAGTTTGCAACGCCAAGATTATAACGTCTGGTCACTAATCTAAGTCTCTCATGCTCAGAGTCAACAAGCTTCGTTTGTAAAGCGACTTCATTTTCAATTCGACCTTTCACAACTAAAACATCGGTTACTTCACGGAATGCGATTTGAATTGTTTTTTCGTATTCAGCAACCGCTACTTCTTTGCGCACTTTAGTTAAGTCTAAATTAGCTTGATTCCGCCCATGATTAAATATTGGCAAAATAAGCTGTGGATTAAAGTTCCATGCTTTGTCACTGCCTCCGGCGAATAAATTGAGGAGGTCTTTATTCACTAACCCAACGCTGGTGGTCAACTGAATGCGTGGAAAAAATGCTGCGCGGGCTGCACCAATATTGGCATTTGCAGCTTTGAGTCTATGTTCAGATGCTTTGATGTCTGGGCGCATTTGCAATAAGTCGGATGGCATTCCTACATGTGCAGAGTTTATCTTTATGCTGCTAATATTTTTCACTATAGAAATTTCTTTAGATTGGTCTCCAGTGAGCAGTTTGAGTCCGTTGAGTGCTTGTTCATATTCTCTTACGAGTGCTGATAAGTTTACCAATGATGCATCAACCTGCATTTCCGCAGTTTTGAATTCTAGCGCGCTATCCAATCCAGCTTCAAATCTTCGCTTCGTCCGATTAAATGATTCGCGGCGTGAAGTTAACGTTTCTAGTGTCAGTTGTTTTCTTTCATTGAGAGCAAGTACATTGACATAAGCATTTGCCAACTCTGAAATCAAACTAATTTTTACGTTATTTTGAGCTTCTTCTGTAGAAAGAAATTCCTCAAGTGCGGCGCTGGATAGGCTTTTTACGCGGCCAAAAAAGTCCAGTTCAAAATCACTGATCCCTAAACCCGCACGGTAAAATTCAGTTTCAAATTTCTGTCCTTTAGCAAATACGGATTGTCCTTTTTCGAAGCCTAGTGTGCCATTGATAGTAGGTAGGCGGTCCGCTTTTTGAATACCATAAACAGAACGTGCTTCTTCAATACGCAATATAGCGACACGTAAATCGCGATTATTACGTAATGCTAGGTCTATCAAAGACTGTAAGTCAGGATCTGTAAAATATTCACGCCAATCGCTTAATGAGCTCAAGTCCTCACCTTCCGCTGTGTGGACGTATTGTTCTGGCAATGGTGGAGTTGGTCGCATATATTCAGGAATCAAGCTACAGGCACTCAAGCCCAATAGTGCAAGACTGATGATGCTGTGATTAAGATGCTTGCTCATGCTTTTACATCCTTCAAGATAGGTTTTACTTCGCGTTTGATATAGCGTCCAATTATGACAAAGAACAGCGGGACAAAGAAAATGGCCAGCACTGTCGCTGTAATGATGCCACCTAATACACTTGTGCCAATAGCAGACTGTGCTCCCGAAGCAGCGCCAGTTGCCATAGCTAAGGGCAGTACACCAACGCCGAAAGCCAGTGATGTCATGATGATAGGACGTAAACGCTGTCTTGAAGCCTCTAAAGTTGCTTCAACAATATCCATTCCTCCTGCATAAAGATCTTTGGCAAATTCCACAATCAAAATAGCATTTTTAGCCGATAGCCCAATCGTTGCGATCAAACCTACTTTAAAATAAATATCATTAGGCATGTCCCTCAACGTGACGCCAAGTAGCGCACCAAGCACACCTAAAGGCACGACCAGAATGACGGCTAATGGGATTAGCCAACTTTCATACAATGCGGCTAGAGCCAAGAATACAATCAAAATTGAAACAGCAAACAGCATGGATGCTTGACTACCCGACTGTTGCTCTTCATATGATTGGCCTGCCCATTGAAAGCCGATACCACTACCCAATTGCTTTGCCAAGCGTTGAATTTCGTTCATCGCTTCACCGCTGCTTTTTCCTGATGCTGCGTTGCCGTTAATGGTAAAAGCTGGATAGCCATTGAATCTAGAAAGTTGCGGCGCTCCAGTAGTCCACTCCATTTCAACAAAAGAGGAGAGCGTGACTAAATTGCCACCGCTACTCCGTACTTTTAAGTCTTTCAAGTCATCTAAAGACTGTCGACTTTTCCCTTGTGCCTGCACAATGACACGCCGAGTTTGGTTTTGATATACAAAGTCACCAATGTAATCCGATCCAAACATGGTGGCTAAAGTATTGTTGATTTCATCCATGCTTACACCAAGCGTGCTGGCTTTACGGCGGTCGATGTCGAGTTTAATCATCGGTGCTTCAGGTAAGCCTGCGAAGATGGTGTTGGTCAATGTTGGGTTTTTCGCACTTTCTGATAGCAAAGTATTTCTTGCTTTGACGAGTGCATCTATTCCAACGTTGCCGCGATCTTGCAACCTTAAATCAAAGCCATTGGTTGATCCCAATTCAGGCAGTGGTGGTGAGTTCATGGCAAAAACTGATAGATTAGGTCTGCCATAGAACTGGGTATTTACATGCTCAACAATTGCTTGAACATTTTGATTTTTAGCTGTTCTGTCTTCCCAGTCCTTAAGCGTTACAAACAACATGCCGCTACTAGATCCACTACCAAATATACTAAATCCGCCTACTTCGAATACATATTCGACCGGCTCGTTTTTTTGAAGATAGGCACTTACTTCACTCAGTTTACTCATGGTCTCGCTCATGGTGGAGCCTTGTGGAAGTGTGACGATTACCATGAAGTTCCCTTGATCTTCATCAGGGAGAAAAGCCGTTGGTAAATTAATAAAAATATAACCCACTACCGCTACAATCCCGCCATACACCATCACCCAGCGTATTGGGCTACGTAATATTTTTCCGGTCCTATTTTGATAATGACGCGTGAGCCAGGTAAATTTTTGATTAAACCATTTAAAGAATTTCCATTGTTCATGGGCATGATTATTGATAGGTTTCAATAAAGTCGCGCATAGTGCAGGAGTAAGTGATAGCGCCAGTAGCGCAGAAAATGCGATGGATACTGATAATGCCAGTGCAAACTGTCTGTAGATGTTACCGACTGCGCCACTAAAAAATGCCATTGGAATAAACACTGACACAAGTACCACCGTGATGCCTACAATAGCACCGCTAATTTGCTGCATCGCTTTAACAGTGGCTTGATAAGGGCTTAAGCCTTCCTCGGCCATGATGCGTTCAACGTTTTCAACGACGACAATTGCATCATCCACCACGATACCGATCGCCAGTACCATGCCGAACATAGTAAGTACGTTAATGGAATAACCTAAGGCATACATGACGGTGAATGTGCCCAGTAGTGCAATTGGCACAACGATAGTAGGGATAAGCGTTGCGCGCAGGTTTTGCATGAATAAATACATCACCAAAAACACCAATACAATCGCCTCGATTAAAGTATGAATGACCTTTTTAATTGAAATAGACACAAATGCAGAGCTATCGTATGAGATCTGATAACTCACACCTTTTGGGAAGTATTGTTGCAGCTCGTCTAATGATGCCCTTATTCGCTTAACAGTGGCAACAGCATTAGAACCTGGTGCCATCTTAATGGCCATGGCAGCTGCGCTCTTACCATTTATCTTGGTAGCAAACGAATAATCACTGTTGCCTAATTCAACTTTTGCTACATCTCTAATGAAAAGTGAAGAACCGTCCTTGTTTGTGCGAAGTGGAATACCGCCAAACTCTTCAGGAGTAGTGAGGTTAGAATCTGACACGATTGAAGCGCTGATTGGTGCACCTTCAGGCACACTACCTGCGCCGATTTCTCCAATAGTAATCCGTGCGTTATAGCTACGTAAGGCCGTAGCGATATCCGAGGGGGTGACATTTAATGCCGCCATCTTTTGCGGATCTGGCCAAATTCGCATAGCATATTCTGGACTAAATGCTTGCACTTTTCCGACACCTTCAACGCGTCGTAAAGTTTGTAACACTTGTGCAGATGCCAGTTCACCCAGATCAATTTCGCTTAATTGACCATTGTCAGAGGTAACGGAAACAATCAGTTGAAAACTATCTGCCGACTTTTCTATTGAAATACCATTTCGACGTACCACCTCAGGCAATCTTACTTCCACGACTTTCAATCTGTTTTGCACGTCAACAGCGGCCAAGTCTGGATTTACACCTTGTTTAAAAGTCATACTAATGGATGCGGAGCCTTGGCTACTGCTTGCTGATGTATAGATTAATCCTGCAACACCATTCATCTCCCGTTCAATGATGGAAGTGACCGTTTCTTCTACCACGCGTGCTGATGCCCCAGGGTAACTGGCTGTGACATTTACAACAGGAGGTGCGATATCAGGATACTGTGCAATAGGCAAACCTTTAATGGAAATTAAGCCAGAAAGTATGATGAGCAGTGAAATCACCCATGCAAATACAGGACGATCAATGAAAAAACGTGCCATAAATTTCCTTAAGTTTAATTCTGCTTATTTAGTAGATGTAACGGGCTTTACTTTGGTACCAGGTACCAAAGTAGATAGATTACTGATGATGACACGGTCACCAGCAGCCAAACCTTTGGTGACTATCCACTCCTTACCTTTCATTCCTTTTGTTTCAACATTGGCTACTGTTATCTTGTCTTCACGGTCAACCGTCATTACCTGTGCAGATTTTGATGTTCTAATTAACGCATCTCTTGGGATCAAAATCGCATTCGAAACAATCGCCTGCTCTAAAACTACCTGAACATATGCCCCCGGGAACAACTCTTTATTTGGGTTGCTAAATATTGCACGCATCTCCACTGCATCGGTATTCGCATTCACTGCAAGGTCAGAAAACGAGAGCTTTCCTGTCTGTTGATATGCATTCCCATCCGGCAATATCAGTTTCACTTTCACGTGTTCTCTACTGATCTCTTTTACCTGACCTGATTTAATTTGCTTCTGTAGCGCCATCACATTGGCCGCTGGTTGAGAAAAATTAACGTAGATAGGGTCAATTTGCTCTATGGTTGTGAGCGGCGTCGGTGCATCCTGCCCCACAAGCGCACCTTCCGTTACCAGCGCGCGTCTTGCCACGCCATTAATCGGTGCAGTTACCTTTGCATAGCCTAAATCGAGTTTGGCTTTGTCGAGCTTAGCCTTTGCGGAAAGTACAGCTGCTTTTGCTGCTAACTCTTCTGATGCGGCTGAACGATAATCACGCTGACTCACCGACTGGTCAGAGACTAAATCTTTATATCGATCTAGCTTATCTACAGCATTAAGATGATTAGCTTCTGCAAGTGCTAAAGCCCCCGCCATTTCATCTTTAGCCGCAGCCAATAACTCAGGGTTAATCAAAAACAGTGGCGTGCCTTTTTTAACATCTTGACCTTCTTGATACAGTCTTTCCGTGACAATACCTGCTACTCGGGCGCGCACCTCTGCTTGGCGATACGCCTCTAGTCGACCAGGAATTTCAATCTGTATCGAAGTAGGCGTTTCTTCCGTTGTAATCACTTGCACTTCCATAAGCTGAGCACCTTGCTGACTAGAGTCTGCTGATGGTTGTTTATTACATGCGGTTAATAATATACCCAGAGTGATTAAGATAACGGATGGTGAAAATTTCAAATTGAAACGCATCATAAAAAGATTCCAAAGGTGCTGAGTCGTAAATAATAACCGCTTTTAATTAATTAATCAATCATGACTGATTAATTAATTGGGTATATAATATTTACTTTGTTGCTATTAGGAAATTATTTTGGCTCGCAAAACAAAAGAAGACTCTCAGTTAACACGAGATTTAATATTAGACGCCGCAGAACACGTCATTGTTGAAAAAGGCATGAGCCATACAACAATAGCTAATATTGCAGAAGCATGCGATTTGTCCAGAGGCGCAGTTTACGGGCATTATAAAAGCAAGGTTGATTTGGCTATTGCTATGGTTAACCGCGCTATGGAAAGTACTACCTTAACTCAAAAAGAGCACGGCGAATCTGCATTAACTTATCTTAAAAGATACTGCCTGAATGAGCTCCATTGCTATGCGGATCCTAGTTCCTTGCAGCGTGTCTATCTCATTTTGTATGTACGAGCCGATGACACGCCCGAGCTAATCAAGATTAGGCAAACGTTAGAAAAAAGCAGAGCAGAGTTGATAGAAGGATGTATAAGAGATGCTATTATTAATGGTGAGTTTGATCAGAATATTGATATCACGTTGACTACGCTTTATATACTGTCTCTTATTGACGGAATTTTCTCAGTCATTTTTTGGACACAGGCATATGATGGGAATAAATGGGAGGTTGCAGAAAATCTTTGTTCGCTGGGATTTGACGGTTTAATATCTATTTTTTCTGCTAATAATTCAACGACCCCTTTAAACATTAGTTAAAATTTCCAGATGTCAGCTTTGGGCCGAAGTTTGCCACTGAGTAATCAGTTACAACTAGTGGTTGAGGTGTAATACTCGGAAAAAGTAGCGTTTCCATAACAAATATTTTAGTTCTGGTTAATTTTTACGGATTCTTTTGTCAGAAAGTCTGTTCAACTCAGACTGAAGAATTCTTGTTTTTTCGATTTCTTCATCCAAAGCAGTTTTCAATTCTATACAGGTGTAACTTAATAACTTCACATGTGATTTCAATTTTTTATTTTCCAGCTTTAATGAATCTAAATTCGATTGGCTGGAAAAGGCTCTAGGCTTGCTACGAACAGTTTTGAAAGATTTTATATTTTTTATGAGATGAGGATAGGTTGTATATAGATTAGCTCTACTTACCTCCGCATATGTGCATATTCTTGATACGGAAATCGGAATATTTTCGCGCAAAAAGTAATCGATTGTTGATCTAATTCTAATCTCAATTTCAGAGGCGATAGCATCATTCATGATTTATTGGAGAAATCTGGAGTTAACTTCTGAAGGACATTTATGCTTTTATCCAATCTGGATTTGACTATTGTGATGGTTTGTATCGGCAAATCTTGCTGTTTGAGAAACTCTTCATCTCGAATAACTCTATCTTCCCACCACTTTTTATGTTTTTGTGTCACTGCAAAATTATTGCAATTCACACACGTGTTTGGTTCTCTGAAAATAGGATTGGGTGCTGTATCAGTCCCTTTGCAAGCTGACTGATCTTTGGAGTAGACACAATATCCCCAATCACAAGGAGCTAGAATTACCCCTTCTTTGATCATCATTTTCACAATCGAATTGAGAACCGATCTTCCTCTATATTTAGTATTAGCTTTTTCTCGTATTTTTGTAAGTTTTTCTCCAGCTTTTCCTCCAAGCGTTTCGCAACTCAATAAATCATTTAAGCCAGCTTCAAGATCTTTCTGAGACTCCTCATCAATCAAGTTATGTAACTCAAAGTCAGTCCCCACATAGAACTTATCCAAAATGGCTATATATAAATGGCCATAATGTTGAGCTAACGCTTCTAGTCCTCGTTTGTCTCTTAATACGACAAATTTTGCGAAAGTCTTTCTTGCTTGATGTGGATGTAATCTTGTGTGGCCAATTACTGTTGAGGGTATTCTAAAGTTTGAATTGGAAAACAATCTCATTAAATCACCGATATCTGAGGACCAGTATTTTTTTACTTGAATATAAGGATATGGCAGAGTCGCAAATGTGCATGGGAACTCAAATAGATGTGGGTATTTATTATCAGGAATTAAGGCAGAATGTAGTCTTTCAAGAAAATTTACCGCACTAACAACTGGGAGGGGAATAACCCATTCTCTTGCAAGCCCATTTTTCTTTGCTCCTATTCCTTGTATATACCAATACTTCTGTCCATCTACATGAGTCCGTTCTATGCAGCATCCCATTTTAAAAGATAATAGTTCACTAACTCTGACCCCTGTAAAGAACAAAATTATTACTATCGCTGCACCAACAGAAAGTTTTATGGATTGCCGTAAGACATCTTTCGGAGTTTCATCATCAAGCGACAGGATCTGTTGTAATTGTTTGAATTCAGAATGGCTATAAAAAATTATTTCTAATGCTTTATTGCATTTCTTATACATCTCATCTTTGGTTAAGCCTACTAAGTTGCCACGATTAGCATTATTCAACGCAATGATATTAAGAGTATCTTCAGCATCGTTTTCTATCCACTGCATCGCATCTTTTACTAAAGGAAGGGTGACCTCAATTGGTACTGAGTTCCATATTCTAAGATTAGATCCCTTCTTTAGAATCCTAAAAAATGTTTCAATCTTTGATGGATCTACCTGCAATGGTGAAGGGTATTGAAAACGGAATTCCCAAAGCTTTTCAAATAAAGTTATGTGCTTACGGATTGATTTTTTAGACAGCTTATTTTGATTTTCTTTGACTCTTTCTAAAAGATAATCACAAAGATTCTTTTCAGAAAGATCTTTAAAGCGATAAATGTTGTGACTGATCATCCATCGAATCAAAAGTCTCAAATGATTAGCCCAGCCATTCAACGTACCCGGATTTTGCTCATCAGGGTAAGTGTTAACAAAGAATACATACAAAAACTTCTTTGCACTTTTTCTAAGTTCATATTTCTCATATTTACTATTAATTCGGTCAAAGTGAAACTTCCCCCAATCAAGCTTGTTCTTACGCTCATATAATGGATGATTCCCTAAGTACCAAATATTTTTCGTAATTAGCATGACTTATTCCAGATATGGAACCACCAATTTAGAAATAGCTTCCTTGGCTTTAGCTAAGACCGAGGGATGTACTTTAGGAAGGATTATTTCTTCTAAAGCCTTTTCTGTTGATTCATAGATTACTTTATATCTCTCAATCCATCCGCTTTCTAAAGCGCGTTTTCTTGTGAGTTTAAGTTGTTCTAAACTTGTAAGTAACCTCGTTATGATTTTGTAGTTATCTAGAGGGATAATTGATCCTGGGCATGTCGCACACCCAGTAAAATTTATACAGAGAGTTTCGGTGGAACTACCTGGTGCGATTCCAGCAAAGGGATTTTTACATTGAAAACCAAAGAGAGTATCAGCCGGTTTTAAATCTAATCTCTCAATTTCCTTAATTGTCGTAAAAGCTTGATGTTGGATTGCTTGATGAAAATTTCTTTGTGCGTCAGCAATTAACTTATCCTTAACTTCTTTTGAGGCTTCCTCATTGAGGTATTTAGCCGTCGTTGCAGATGATTGATGATTCAATCGGTCTCTCGCAGCAATTATGCTTTGAGCCGCGCTCTGATGAAGTTCTGCACCAGCACGCCTTAAATCTTTGAAAACAAAATTTGGTAATTGATGTTTATCAATAAACTTTTTTAATTCTAGGTGCAATTGCTGCCAACTTGTTACCGCAATGAATCCGCGTTTATAAGCTAGAAATACATACTTTTTATTGGCTTCAGTTGTATGTTTTCGTAAAGGCTCAGTTAATTGTTGAAGTTGCTTTATTAAATTTGGCGCACTTCTCACCCTTTTAATATTGAAATCAGCTTTTTGTTCGCGTCCAGATCTTTCTTTACTCCAAACTATCCTTTTTCTTTCATCAATTAATGGATGGTCCTTAACGCAATCCAATGTAAGTATTCGCATAGACATTGGATTACCACTACATTGACATAAAATAGCTAGATAAAAAGGAAATATATCTTCACTGTCTGGGTATAAAAGTTTTGATAGATATTTCAATCCTCCTTCTGAAACTGCTTGGACCTTAAGTTTATTGGGCATCTCTCTTAATTTAGGGAATAAACTTGAAGTGGATTGCCGAAGATTATTTAAAACAAAAGCAAGTCTATTATCTTCAGGTTTATCATCGCTGTTGAAAATTAAATTTCTATACTTTTGAATCCTATTAAAAGTTTCGTCGATGTCTAGATAAGCTGCAGATAATATTTTTTTAATGTCATATTCATTTAAGGCAGATTTATGAACTGGTTGCTTTTTTGTGTGTAGTCTAGGCAAATCCATACGCAGATCAGAATCTACTAATCCAGATTTATTCCTACAACACCAAGTAATTAACATCAAGTTCTGATTAAGAATGACCCCTTTATAATTAAGGGAGGAAGGGTATTCGGTCTTCAACCAATTTGAAAAATCTACAACAATGTTAGAGGGTAAAGGAAGAGTATTATTTTGATTTGTAGCTTGTAAGTATTTGCAGAAAGTCTTCAAATGTCTCCAACTAATTTTTTTTGTTTCCATAGTTAATCCACCTTGGAGTGATTCAAAGGCTTCTTTGAAACCATAAGCCAACCCATATGGGATTGGTAAAATGCCAAAGTCTAAGATATTTGAATGATCTATTTTTTTACTAGGACCTAAATCTACGGTTAAATTGTTTGGTAATCTGTATGAGTTCATAGTGCATCTCCATACAAATAATTTAATGTCTCTTCAACTTCTTCAGAATAAATATCTAAAGCTCTTAAGTAAATTTCGGTACTTTCTATAGAAGAATGCCCCATCAAAACTTGAAGTGTTTTTAATGGATTTATAGAGCTGCCAAGTTCAGCATTTCTTTGTAAAAATGAAAGTACAGTGATAGCGAAGGTGTGTCGTAGATGATGTAAGGTTGCTGTGGGTGCGATTGGGGTAATAAATTTTTTGAAAACGATGGATAAGTTCTGACGACTAATCCTTCGCCCATTTTGTGTTAGAAATAAAAATTCTTCTTCACCAGGTTCAGGTATTGAGCGTTTGTGAAAAACGTACCACCATAATTCATCTATCAATTTATTAGTGAGATATACAGTGCCTTGCTTGCCACCCTTACGATCAACTTTAACTTCTCGAAATCCTTCGACTAGCCCATTTATTTGAAGGGGTAAGGTCGATAGTTTGAAAAAACATAATTCAGATCTTCTCATTCCTGTGTAAGCAGCTAATTTGAAAATCAGTGAATATGGATCAGCAGCTGATTTGACAAGCTCCTTTAGCTCAATGGCATTAAGAGCTCTTGGAATTTTCTTTTCTACTCTTAGAAAAAATTTAGCAGAGTAGGATCTGGGAGAACTAAAAGGCTTATTGGTGTAAAAGCTTTTAACAGGTTGGTTGCTGCGTGTTGAAACTAAGAACTTTCCCAAAGGGCTTGAAAAGTGATTGTAAATTTCTGCCCAATGATGAAATCGCAAAACAGTAGATACTTTTTGATTAATTGTATTGTTACTTCTTCTTTTATTTTTAAAAGTATTAGTTAATAAGAAATTTTTATATTTTTGAATGATGCTTTCAGTGACTTCATTTAAAGCATATTTTTCTATATCCAAATAATTGAGATAGGTAACTAATGCCTCTCCATAAGATCGAACGGTATCCCCAGTGATTCCGTTTCCGTATAAACCTGCTTCAGATAGATATTTAGTAGCTGGCCAGTTGATTTCGGTGGATAAAACTAGGCCTAAACCTTTTGTATTTTCGTATGTTCGCGAGATACCATCCAAAATCTTTAGAGGAAAAATATTCTTTTCCACCCCTTCTTTATAGCAATCAGAGGGTAGAATGAAAATGAGTTCAGTATTCATTATTGAATCATCCTTCAAACATTTGAAATGATTACAATGAGCATAAACAATTTGATAGTCATTTGCTACATACAGACAAAATGCAATACCTAATGCCAGAGTTCGATCGCAAAGTATTAGAGGTATTGCGCGAGCCATTAGAAAGTGGCCATATCACCATATCGCGTGCGGCACGCCAAGCAGATTTTCCAGCGTCTTTCCAATTGCTTGCTGCGATGAACCCTTGCCCTTGCGGATATTTAGGCCATTTTAATAATAAGTGTCGTTGCACGCCGGATAATATCGCGCGTTATCGCAGCAAGATTTCTGGGCCATTATTGGATCGTATTGATTTGTTGATTGAAGTGCCCGCGCTTAAAGAAGAAGAGTTAACCACTGCGCAACGTCAGAAAATAGTGATGCCATTCGTGTGCGCGTAGAAAAAGCGCGCAACATACAGTTGCAGCGTCAAGGAAAAGCAAACTTTGCTTTGGGTAGTTTAGAGATTGATGCGCATTGTCAGCCAGATGATGCAGGCTTAACCTTGCTCAAAACCGCCATTTCGCGCTTAAATTTATCTGCGCGTGCGTATCATCGCATTTTAAAAGTGGCCAGAACGATTGCAGATTTATCTGGCGATGTAACGATTAAGCCAGCGCAAATTGCAGAAGCTGTGCAATACAGGCGCGACGCAGGATAACTGCTAAGAATATGCGGTTAATATTTTGATGCTTTTTAAGTGTTAACTTAACGCCGCAAAACGCACCGTAAATAAAGCGCCTAAACCTTCGCCTTTGCTGAAAATAGATACCGTTGCTTGGTGTCTTTCTGCGATTTCTTGCACAATGGTCAAGCCTAAACCGCAACCCGTTTGCTGCGTGCCCAATACGCGATAAAATCGCTCAAAAACCAATGTTTGCTGATCCGCGGCAATGCCGATGCCATCATCTTGCACAGTCAGAAATATATGCTTATTTTCCTGTTTGATGCCAACCGTGATATTGCCGCCATTAAAACTATACAAAATCGCATTTTCAATTAAATTATTGATTAACTCGCGCAGTAAAACCGCATTACCTTTAATCAATAATGTTTTATCCGTAGCGGTAAAACCTAAATCAATATTCTTTTCTAATGCGGTCACCACCCAATCCGAAGTGGTTAATTGGGCTAATTGGCTTAAGTTTAAACTTTCAGTTTCTAAGAAAACACTGCCGCTGGGCTCTGCTTTGGTTAAGCTTAATAATTGATTCACTAAATGCGATAAATTGCCACTGGCCACATTTATTTGGCTCAACGCATGAGAGATTTTTGCTGGATTTATCTCGCGTAAAGCCAATTCTGCCTGCGTTTTAAGGCCAGCTAACGGCGTTCTTAATTGATGCGAGGCATCGGCAATAAAGCGCTGCTGTTTGGCGATATTATTGGCCACTTTGGCTAGTAAATCGTTAAAACTTTCTAATAGCGGTTTTAATTCTGTCGGTGCCGCTGAATGGTCAACAGGACTTAAATCATTGCTATTACGCGCGATTAACTCTGCTTTTAGCTTTTCTAACGGCATTAACCCGCGTTTGATACCAAAAAACAATAACGCACCGACCAGTAAGCCAATTAATAATTGCGGTAACAACAGGCTTAAAATTATCTCATCCGCCATTTGTAGGCGTTTTTGTTGTGTTTCACCTACTAAAATATAAATGTTTTTTTGATTATTTTTTATTTTTGGTAACGCATAAATAATGACTCTTAAATCCTCATCATCCAGACTGGTTTCATAATAGAAAAATTTATCTGCCTTAGGATATTTATTAGGTAGTGGCAAACTCGCATTACTGGAAGCTAAGTCACCATTTGGCCCAATAATACGAAAATACACATAGTCATCTTCATCGAACTCTAAGAGATCTTTGGCAATTTGCGGTAAATGCACTTGTATTTTTGGCGTTTCTAAATCTATTTGTCCCGCCAAAGCCAGCGCTGAACGATACAGCGATTTATCGTAAGCTTGATTGGTAAAATGATTGGCTAAAATGTAGCCTGCGATTATAGAAATAAAAATTAGCGGCAACAAAAGCAATAGCAGCCACTTAAAAAGTTGATTTTTAAGTGAGTTTTGTGGAAAGTGTTTTTTAAAGTTGAGCAATTTAAGCGATTTTGATTTAAAAATTTACGTTTTTGAAGTGTTCAGTTTTTCTTCAAGCAAATAGCCCAAGCCGCGAATGGTGCGAATATTAATATCGGTATGTTCAAGTTTTTTACGTAGCCGATGCAAATAGACCTCTAACGCATTGTCGCTAATATCCGCATCAAAATTACATAACTTATCCAGCATCTGTTCTTTGCTGGCGACTTTGCCGGCTTTTAGCATTAACACTTCTAACACCGCTAATTCGCGTGCCGATAAATTTAGGCTGATTTCATTATAAGCAGCGATGCGATTGGTCATATCAAACTTCAAGCCGCCAACGCTGGTGATTGCGCTGCTGCCCGATTGCCCGCGGCGAATCAATGCGCGCACACGTGCTTCTAATTCTGCCAAGTTAAACGGTTTACTTAAGTAGTCATCCGCGCCTAAATCCAAACCTAGCACGCGATTATCCACATTGTCATTGGCGGTTAAGATCAACACAGGCGTTTTGCTGCCACGCGAACGCAGGCGCTTTAACACTTCAAAACCACCTAATTTGGGTAAGCCTAAATCTAACACCACTAAATCAAATGCTTGATACGCCAAAATGCTATCTGCATCCGAGCCGTTGGTGGCTACATCGATGGCGTAACCCGATTGGATGAGCGAGTTTTTAAGCCCATCCGCCAATACCAAATCATCTTCTACTATAAATATGCGCATATCTCATTATGCATTTTAAAAGCGTTAATTAAAGCACCTCAAAAATAAATTATCTAATTTAATTATCGTAAGGTTGTAGTAAGTTTCGGGTCGTATAGTTTGATTCACAGGCAGCAGATACATCGTTAGCTTGAAACGTAAATACCTTAATACGTGAATAACTAAGTAATACCTTAACGTGAGACTTTAGTTTTAACCAGTTTGATTTAACCACCTTAGATTTAACCGTTTTAAATGTAGTAAAAGTTTAACAAATTAATACAAATGGATTAGGAGAGTAGCATGAGCAAAATTTTATCAGTATTAGCAGTAGGTTTAGTTGCAGGTTCTTTGAGTGTTGGTGCTATGGCAGCAGATGCAGCTAAGCCAGCAGACGTTTCAGCAAGCAAAGCGCCAGCAGCTTCAGTAGTAAAAAAAGATACAGGCGTTAAAGCTTCACTTAAAAAATTGTTACCTAGCGCAAAAAAAGAAGCTAAGTAATATTTAATAAGCAATTTTCAAGATTTAAAAACCGTTTTAAACATTTAATGTAGTTAACTATTCAACATAAAGGAAATTCGACATGAACAAATTATTATCAGTATTATTAACAGGCGTTTTTGCAGCAACTTTAAGCATGGGCGCAATGGCAGCAGATGCAGCCAAACCAGCAGGTGAAGCGGCTTCAGCAGCAACTTCTGCTCCAGCAGCAGATGCTAAAGCACCAGCTAAAGTTGCACATAAGTCACACAAAAAACACGCAGCTCAAAAAGCAAAATAAGCGTGTTGTAACAAGTTTCATTTCATATCTCCCCTGATAGTAAGAAAGCGATGCCTAGCATCGCTTTTTTATTTGCTATTATCAATTAGCCACGCGCGCATAAATCTCATCAGATATTACCGTTAGTTATTGGGCATATTCATTGCCTGACTACATGTTAAAATAAAGGCTTAAATAATGTTTTAAAGCATTTTGAAAGCCTGCATGCAATCCAACGCCATTAACCCTGTAGAAGCTAAACTCCGCGAATTACTTGCTGAACGCATTCTTATTCTAGATGGCGCGATGGGGACGATGATTCAGCAATATAAATTGTCAGAAGCGGATTATCGCGGCGAGCGTTTTGCAGACTTTAAAGCACCAGCAGGCCAGCGTGAACTGTTCGTAAAAGGCAATAACGAGTTATTAAGTCTGACTCAGCCGCAAGTCATTCAAGAGATTCATGAGCAATATTTAGCCGCTGGCGCAGATGTGATTGAAACCAATACATTTGGCGCGACATCCGTTGCGCAAGATGATTACCACATGGCGCA
The DNA here is from genome assembly GCF_000384375.1 of Methylotenera versatilis 79. Classification (NCBI taxonomy): domain Bacteria; kingdom Pseudomonadati; phylum Pseudomonadota; class Betaproteobacteria; order Nitrosomonadales; family Methylophilaceae; genus Methylotenera; species Methylotenera versatilis. The sequence goes on from NZ_ARVX01000001.1 coordinate 1,068,048, forward strand.
TTTGGTGCACGAGATGAACGTAGAGTCTGCCAAACTGGCCAAAGCCGCTTGTTTAAAATACAGCACGCCCGATAAGCCGCGTTACGTGGCAGGCGCATTAGGGCCAACCCCCAAAACCGCCAGTATTTCTCCCGATGTAAATGACCCCGCCGCACGCAACGTGAGCTTTGATCAGTTGGTGAGTGCTTACTTAGAGCAAATCCGTGGCTTGGTAGAAGGCGGCGCAGATATCTTAATGGTGGAAACCATCTTCGATACGCTCAATTGCAAAGCTGCCTTATTTGCTATTGATACGTTTTTTGATGAAGTCGGTTACACCATGCCGCTGATGATTTCAGGCACGGTGACCGATGCATCTGGTCGTATTCTGTCAGGCCAAACAGTGACTGCATTCTGGCATTCTATCCGCCACGCAAAACCACTGACGGTTGGACTTAACTGTGCGTTAGGCGCAACTTTAATGCGCCCTTACGTGGAAGAACTTTCAAAAATAGCCGATACGTTCGTATGTATTTATCCGAATGCTGGCTTGCCGAATCCGATGAGTGATACCGGTTTTGATGAAACGCCCGATGTGACCTCTAGCTTATTGAAAGAATTCGCCAATAGCGGTTTTTTAAATATGGCAGGTGGCTGTTGTGGTACTACGCCAGCGCACATTAACGCGATTTATAACGAAATAAAAGCGTTAACTCCGCGCCATGTGCCAAGCTTTGAACCTGTCACCAAGTTATCAGGTTTAGAGCCGTTTATCATTGATGAAAATTCGCTATATGTGAATGTGGGTGAACGCACCAACGTTACTGGCTCAAAAGCCTTCGCGCGGCTGATTATCAATGAGCAATATGATGAAGCATTAAGTGTCGCGCGCCAGCAGGTGGAAAATGGTGCACAAGTCATCGACATCAATATGGATGAAGGCATGTTGGACGCCGTAAAAGCCATGACGCATTTCTTGAATTTAATCGCGTCTGAGCCAGATATCGCGCGCGTGCCAATTATGATCGATTCCAGTAAATGGAGCGTGATTGAAGCGGGCTTAAAATGCGTGCAAGGCAAAGCCATCGTCAATTCCATCTCCATGAAAGAGGGCGAAGCGGAATTCTTACGCCAAGCCAAATTGTGCCGTCGCTATGGTGCGGCGGTAATTGTGATGGCGTTCGATGAAAAAGGCCAAGCCGATACGTATGCGCGAAAAATCGAAATCTGCAAACGCGCTTACGATTTATTAGTGAGCACAGGCTTTCCGCCAGAAGATATCATTTTTGACCCGAATATCTTCGCCATTGCGACGGGCATTGAAGAACATAATAATTACGCAGTCGATTTTATCGAAGCGACGCGCTGGATTAAACAAAACCTGCCGCATGCCAAAATTTCGGGTGGCGTTTCAAATGTGAGTTTTAGTTTCCGCGGCAATGATCCTGCGCGCGAAGCGATTCATACCGTGTTTTTGTATCACGCCATTAAAGCTGGCATGACCATGGGTATCGTCAACGCGGGCATGATGGGCGTTTACGATGACTTAGCGCCAGAGCTAAAACAGCGTGTGGAAGACGTGGTACTTAACCATATTATTGACCCAAATAATCTCATTGCACCGACCGAACGCTTGATTGAAATTGCCAGCACACTCGTTGCGGGCGGCAAAAAAGAAGCGGCAACGTTAGAGTGGCGCGGCACACCTGAAAACCCAGTGCCTGTTGAAAAGCGTTTAAGTCACGCCATGGTGCATGGTATTACCGACTTTATCGTGCAAGATACCGAAGAAGCGCGTGCAGCGGTTGAAAAATCGGGTGGTCGTCCGATTCATGTGATTGAAGGTCCGTTGATGGACGGCATGAACGTGGTGGGAGATTTGTTCGGGCAAGGCAAAATGTTCTTACCGCAAGTGGTTAAGTCTGCGCGCGTGATGAAAACCGCTGTTGCACATTTGATTCCGTATATCGAAGCAGAAAAAGCGCTAGAACAAAAGCGCACTGGCGTGGTTGCTAAGCCTAAAGGCAAAATGGTCATTGCCACGGTAAAAGGCGATGTACATGATATCGGCAAAAATATCGTCAGCGTTGTGCTGCAATGTAACAATTTTGAAGTAGTGAATATGGGTGTAATGGTGCCAGCGGCGGAAATTTTAGCCATGGCCAAGGCAGAAAATGCCGATATTATTGGGTTAAGTGGACTGATTACGCCATCATTGGAAGAGATGACATATATTGCCAAAGAAATGCAGCGCGACCCGTATTTTAGCGATGCAAAAACACCGTTGTTGATTGGCGGTGCTACCACTTCGCGGGCGCATACCGCAGTAAAAATCGCCCCATTTTATGATGGCCCAATCGTCTATGTGCCAGATGCCTCGCGCTCCGTCACCGTGATGCAAAACCTGCTCACGCCCGAAACGCGTGGCGCGTATCTAGCTGAGATTCAAGCCGATTATGAAAAAGCGCGCACGCAACACGCCAATAAAAAAGGCGTGCCACTATTAACTATCGCGGATGCCAGAAAAAACAAAATACAGCTTTCGTTTGAAGGCGAATTTGCACCTGTTAAACCTAAATTTATCGGCCGTCGCGTCTTTAAGAATATCGATTTAAGTTTAATTGCGCAGTATATTGATTGGGGTCCGTTCTTTCAAACTTGGGATCTAGCGGGTTTTTACCCCGCCATTTTGACTGACGAAGTGGTTGGCGAAGCCGCGACAAAAGTATTCGCCGAAGGTAAAGCGATGCTGAAAAAAATCATCGATGGTCGCTGGTTAACCGCCAATGGCGTGATTGCACTAATGCCCGCCAATACCGTCAATGATGACGATATTGAAATCTACACCGATGAAGCACGTAGCCAAGTTGCGTTTACGTACTACGGCATGCGCCAGCAAAGTGTTAAGCCAGTGATTAATGGAGTGCCGCGCCCTAATCAATGCTTAAGCGATTTTATCGCGCCTAAAGGCACAGATGATTATATTGGTTTGTTTGCAGTCACAGGCGGACTCGGTACAGACAAAATTGAAAAGCGCTTTGCAGATGCTCATGATGATTTTAGCGGCATTATGTTTAAAGCCTTGGCCGACCGCTTCGCTGAAGCCTTTGCTGAATATATGCACGAACGCGTGCGCACCGATTTTTGGGGTTACGCGGCTGACGAAAAGTTAGATACAGGTGCATTGATTAAAGAACAATATCAAGGCATCCGTCCTGCGCCTGGTTACCCAGCATGTCCAGACCACACAGTAAAACCCGATATGTTTAACCTGCTACAAGCCGAAGAAATCGGCATGCAACTCACAGAATCGTTCGCCATGTTACCCGCCGCCGCCGTTTCGGGTTTCTACTTTGCACATAAAGAAGCTAAATATTTCAGCGTAGATAAAATCGGTATGGATCAGTTGGAAGATATGGCGAAGCGCAGAGATTTGCCGAAAGAATATTTAGAGCGTTGGTTAAGTCCGAATTTGGGTTAACCCTTAAGTTATTTTAAACAGTTAAAATCATATTATGCACATTCACATCTTAGGTATTTGCGGTACATTTATGGGCGGCATAGCGGTGCTGGCGAAGCAGGCAGGGCATCGCGTGACAGGCTGCGATGCTAACGTTTATCCGCCAATGAGTACGCAACTGCAAGCGCAGGGTATTGAGTTAATAGAAGGTTTTGACCCAAATCAAACTGAGCTAAATCCAGATATTTACGTGATTGGCAATGTAGTTTCGCGCGGCAATCCTTTAATGGAAGAAATTCTGAATAAAGGTTTGCCTTATATTTCTGGTCCACAATGGTTGGCAGAGAATGTGTTGCAAGGTAAATGGGTGTTAGCTGTTGCGGGTACGCATGGTAAGACAACGACCAGCTCAATGTTGGCTTGGATATTGGAATATGCAGGTTTGGCGCCAGGTTTTTTAATCGGCGGTGTACCGCAAAACTTTGATGTTTCAGCACGTTTGCCACAGGCACCAGTTCAAGATAAAAAAAGCATCTCACCTTTTTTTGTGATTGAAGCCGATGAATACGACACCGCTTTTTTTGATAAACGTTCAAAATTTGTGCATTACCGCCCGCGCACTGCTGTATTAAATAATCTAGAATTTGACCATGCTGATATCTTTGATGATTTAGCAGCGATTGAAAAACAGTTTCACCATCTAGTGCGCACAGTTCCGCAGCAGGGTTTAGTGGTGGCGAATGGTAAAGAATCCAGTTTGAATCGTGTGATTGAAAAAGGTTGTTGGACGCCAGTGGAAAAATTCGGCACGGATGCGGATTGGCAGGCTGAAAACGCGGCAGGTGATGGCAGTTTTGACGTGGTTTATCAAAGCAAACCGCAGGGCCGCGTGAATTGGGATTTATTGGGTGAGCATAATCGTATGAATGCGCTGGCAAGTATTGCGGCTGCACGCCATATAGGCGTTTCTACGGATGTGAGTATCGCCGCATTGACGGAATTTAAAAACGTTAAACGCCGCATGGAAATCAAGGGCGTTGTGAATAACATCACTGTTTATGATGACTTTGCGCATCATCCAACGGCGATTGAAACGACAGTGGCTGGTTTACGCGCCAAGATCGGCGATGTTAAAACGACAGGCGCGCGTATATTAGCGGTGCTTGAGCCTAGAAGTAATACCATGAAATTAGGCGTGATGAAAGACGCATTGCCTGCCAGCTTGAAAGACGCAGATTTGGTATTTTGCTACGGTGCGAATTTAGGCTGGGATGCGGCAGATGCATTAAAATCGATTGCGCATAAAGCGCAAACCTTTGATGATTTAAACTTGTTAGTCAAAGCGATTAGCGGTGCAGGAAAACAGGGCGATCATATTTTGGTGATGAGTAACGGCGGTTTTGGCGGCGTGCATCAAAAAATTCTGGATGCGCTGAATGTTTCACAATCTTGAGCAAGTAAATCTTTAACGGAAAATAAAGTTTGAGTGCTGTGCTGAAACAATCCGAATTGGCAGTTAAGTCGACAAAGGTGAGTTATTTGTCGACTTTCAGCGCAATTGGTGTTGCCATTGCTATTTCTATTATTGTGCATTTGGTGATATTAACCATTCATTTTGAGCCAGAACTCAAACGCCTCGCCAATAAACTACCTTCGTTAGATGTGGTGTTGGTGAACGCTAAAACCAAAAATGCGCCAGACAAAGCCGAGTTATTAGCACAAGCTAATTTGGATCGTGGTGGTAATACCGATGCGAATCGGCAAATGAAAACGGCATTGCCAGCACCCAAGCAAAAAACTACAGAAGTAAAATTGAAGCCGAGCGCAGATGCGCACAGCGCGGCAAAAGCGGCCAAACTAAAAGCGCAGGAATCGCGTGAGCAAAAGCGCGTAGATGTTTTAGAAAAACAAGCGCAAGAATTGTTAACCCAATTGAATGCCACAAAAAAAGTAGAGTCGAATCCTACGCAAGATGCCGCCTCAGCTGACCCTGAACAAGGTGAGCAAAAAGCCATTACGAAATCACTTAATCGCGCTGATTTGATTGCAGCCAGTATTGAAATTGACCGTTTAGAGGCGCAAATCGCCAAACAACAAGACGAGTATCAAAAGCGCCCAAAAAGAAGATTTATTGGCGCGCGCACCAAAGAAGCCAGTGACGCGATGTATTTGGAAGCATGGCGGCAAAAGGTGGAGCGTATCGGCAATATGAATTATCCAGAAGCCGCGCGCAATCAAAAAATCTATGGACAATTGCGCATGACTGTATCGATTAAATCGGATGGCAGCATTGAAAAGATTGATATTGATAAAAGTTCTGGCTCTAAAGTGCTGGATGAAGCGGCTAAAAATATTGTTTATTTGGCGGCGCCATATGCCAGATTTACCGATGATATGAAGAAAAATACCGATATTTTGGGGATTACAAGAACGTGGACTTTTACGCAGGAAGATGCATTGGCAACCCAATGATTTTGAAGCAAAATGAGCTTAATTAATGATGAATAATCACTTTAAACATCATGTCTTTTTTTGCCTGAACCAGCGTCCAGATGGCGAATCCTGTTGCCAAGATAAAGGTGCAGAAGCGGCATTTGATTACATGAAATCACGTGTAAAAAAACTCGGTTTAAATGGTGAAGGCAAAGTACGTATTAACCGTGCTGGCTGTTTCGATCGCTGCGAATTAGGGCCATTATTAATTGTTTATCCACAAGCGATTTGGTACACATTTGTAGATAATGACGATATTGAAGAAATTATTGAAAGCCATTTGATCAATGACAAAATAGTGACTCGACTAGTAGTTGAGTAATAGCCTTGAGAAATATTGACTGAATAATAGTGTTAACTAAAACTAGTTAATTAAAGCTAAATGGTTTGCTAGACGACTAAAGCGCATTCAATATGCGCTTTAATTTTTTGTTTTAAAGTTTCTAAGGCTGCGGCATTTAAGCTAAAAGGCTGACCATCGCGCATCGTTTCGCCCCAATGAGAGTTAGGGAAATGCTTGTCATTTTCAAAACGCGGAATCACATGCCAATGTACATGCGGCGTTTTATTGCCCAAGCTGGCCAAGTTTATTTTATCAGCATGCGTAATTTCTCTTAACGCTAATTCAACCGCAAAAACCGTTTTCATCGTTCTTGCGCGTTGATGTGGCGTTAAATTGGTCATTTCTTTGATATGTTCAAGCAATTCAACGCGGCAATAAGCAGGGTAATCCGCATCTTTCAACAGCACCACGCGGCAAAAATCATCTTGCCACAAAATTTGGTGCAGGCTTGGTTTACATAAATCGCAATCGTTCAATTATGAGGCCGCCAGCATGCGGTCTAAAGTCAGTTTGGCCAGTTTGGCATCATGTTCCGGTACTTTGATCTGATTGACGATTTTACCTTCAGCCAGATTTTCCAATGTCCAAGCCAAGTGCTGCGGGTCAATACGCGCCATGGTCGAACATTCGCACACTACATGGCTCATAAATTGTACTAATTTGCCTTGCGGTTTCATTTGCTCGGCTAAACGATTGACCAAGTTTAGTTCAGTGCCGACTAGCCATTTGGTATTTGGCGCCGCTTCACTCACGGTTTTTAAAATATATTCGGTAGAACCCACGAAATCTGAATTCAGACACACTTCAAATGGCGCTTCTGGGTGCGAAATCACGATGCCATCAGGATGATCCGCGCGGAATTTGGTAATGTTTTGCAACCTGAACATCTGGTGAACGGCGCAATGGCCTTTCCACAATAGAATCTTAGCATTTTTAATTTCTTCAACGGTTAAGCCGCCCATAGGCTGATCTGGATCCCAAATCGGCATTTGTTCTAATGGAATACCCATTTTATGGCCAGACCAGCGACCTAGATTTTGGTCAGGGAAAAATAGCACTTTTTCGCGCTGCGCAAAACTCCATTCTAAGATTTTTGGTGCGTTAGTGCTGGTGCAAACGATACCACCGTGCTCGCCGCAAAATGCTTTTAAATCGGCAGCGGAGTTGATGTAAGTAACAGGTGTGATTGTTTCATCAAAGTCCAACACTTTGCTCAGTTCTCGATAACTGCGTTCTACTTTAGCCAGATTCGCCATGTCAGCCATGCTGCAACCCGCAGCCAAGTCTGGCAATACAACAACTTGTTCTGGGCGGCTTAAAATATCTGCCACTTCTGCCATAAAATGCACGCCTAAAAATACAATAAATTCTGCATCTAAATCTTCGCAATAACGCGATAGTTTAAGTGAATCGCCTGTGAAATCGGCGTGGCGGTAAACCGCTTCATTTTGATAATGGTGGCCCAAAATGACCAAGCGTTTACCGAGTTTGTTGCGCGCGGCAATAATGCGGCGCTGGCAGTCGGCATCGTCTACTGCCTGATATTTTTCAAATTTTATGGTTGCTGTTTGCATATGGGTTTGAGTTTGTGAACCTTGAAAGGTTTATTTTATAACTTTATATTTATTGAAAGATTTTTGCTAAGTAATTTTATAAGCGATGTTATAAAACTAAATCATGTCTTTCACCTAATTTTTTAAGCGCGTCGATATTCGTCCAAGAAAAAACGCGACTCGCTGCCTCACGCCAATCTACCCACTCATAACGAATATGCTCATCTGGCGCTAGTGTAATCGGTAAAGGTTGCGGCAATTCCAAACCAAACAAATGCTCTATATTTTCAACTACGTCTGGCGCATAACGATGCCGCCAATGCGGATAGATTTCGTAAATATTACTGGCTTGCCAGTCCTGCAAATCATATTGATTAGTATCTAGCCCAGTTTCTTCCAGTACTTCACGAATCGCCGCCTGTCTTGGCGTTTCATTACCTTCTATGCTGCCCGTTACAGATTGCCAAAAGCCTGCTTTATCCGCGCGTTCCATGATTAATACTTGCAAATCTTTGGTATGAATCAGCACAAGTGCCGAAATAGGTGTTTTAAACACAGTGAATAAATCTTTTATCAGTATTTAAGTGTGCGATTTGCGGGATTATTCTTTGTTGGTTTTCACTGCATTGATTAAGTTTTTGGGCAGTTGAAACACTACGCTTTCAATCACGCCATGCAACTCGGTTACTTCAGCTGCGCCTAAAGCTTGCAACTTCGCAATCACTTCTTTCACTAAAACTTCAGGTGCAGATGCGCCAGCGGAAACGCCTATTTTCTTTTTACCAATCAACCACTCGGATTTTAAATAGCTAGCGTTGTCCACCATATAGGCCTCAACACCTTGATTTTGCGCGACTTCCCTTAATCGGTTGGAGTTTGAACTATTGGGTGAACCGACCACGATCACTAAATCGCAATCTTTCGCCATGATCTTGACCGCATCTTGGCGATTTTGCGTGGCATAACAAATGTCATCGCTTTTAGGTGCTTTAATCTGCGGGAATTTGGCTTTAAGCGCATCAATCACCAATGCCGCATCGTCCATAGAAAGCGTAGTTTGCGTAACAAAAGCCAGTTTTTCAGTATTTTTAACGGTTAAGTTCAGTACATCTTCAGGCGTTTCCACCAAATACATCCCTAAATCAGCAGGATTATCTTCAACATGGTCGTCTTCAGCTTGCCCCATAGTCCCCTCAACTTCTGGGTGACCTTTGTGCCCAATCATCACGATTTCCATACCGGCCTGGCGCATTTTGGCGACTTCAATATGCACTTTCGTGACCAGCGGGCAAGTCGCATCAAATGCGGTTAATCCGCGTGATTCAGCTTCTCGTCTAACTGCTTTTGAAACACCGTGTGCGCTAAAAATCACCGTGCTACCAGTCGGAATTTTGTCTAGTTCATTGACAAAAATAGCGCCTTTGGCCCGCAGTCCGTCTACCACAAATTTATTGTGGACAACTTCGTTACGCACATAAATCGGCGCGCCAAATTTTTCTAAGGCCTGTTCAACAATAATAATCGCGCGATCAACACCCGCACAGAATCCGCGTGGATTCGCTAAAACGATATTAGCTGGTGCTGTGGCAGCTGGTTTTGTAAGGGCTTCACTCATAATTTAAATGGTTAACTGCATGTGATTAGTTAGTCATTATAATTCGGTATAATGGCACAAATTTTTAATTAAACAGCTGTAAAACAACGGCTGTAAAATAATGATATGAAAAATACCGCAACATTACTGATTACCTGCCCAGATGCTAAAGGCATCGTGGCGGCTATTGCTGATTTTTTGTATCAGCACAATGCCAATATTTTACACGCAGACCAGCATCAAGATGCAGAAAATAATCTATTTTTAATGCGTGTGGAATGGGATGTTGCCAATTTCAATTTAGCTGAAAACGATTTTGAGCCAGCATTTGCGCCGATAGCTAGCAAATTTAATATGCATTGGCAGCTTAAACTGTCGCAACATAAAACGCGTGTGGCGATTATGGTTTCGCAATACGATCATTGTTTAGCCGATTTATTGCATCGCCACAAAAGTGGCGAATTGGCTTGTGACATACCGTTAATTATCAGTAATCATCGTGACACTGAAGCTTTAGTAAAATTTTACGGCATCGATTTTCACTATATTGAAGTGAATAAAGACAACAAACCGGCGGCTGAGGCCGCGCAGTTTAAATTGTTTGCGGATTACAATATTGACCTCATCGTGCTGGCGCGTTATATGCAGATTTTGTCGCCCGATTTTGTGGCGCGTTATCCGCAAAAAATCATTAATATCCATCACTCATTCTTACCGGCATTTATTGGCGCGCGCCCTTACCATCGCGCGTTTGAACGCGGCGTTAAATTGATTGGCGCAACGGGACATTATGTGACAGAAGTGCTAGATGAAGGCCCGATTATCGAGCAGGATATTGATCGTATTTCGCATCGCGACCAAGTAGAAGATTTGATTCAAAAAGGCCGCGATTTAGAGCGCATTGTATTAAGCAAAGCCGTACGCTGGCATATTGAAAATCGTATTTTGCTTTATGCGAATAAAACGGTGATTTTTGATTAAATTGAGAGGTTAAGTTTTTAACGCATACAAAACTTAACACTTAAAAAGTCACAAAAAAGCGAGGATTGATTCCTCGCTTTTTTCTTGCGTAACTTGTATTAACTAGATTAAATAAAACACTCTTTTTAAGCGCGTTAAATTAAGGTAATAATTGCTCAAGCGCAAATAAATCTGCAATTTTTTCGCGTTGGCGAATCAAATGTATTTGGTCGCCATCTACCATCACCTCCGCCGCACGGCCGCGCGTGTTGTAGTTACTCGCCATACTCATACCATAAGCACCAGCAGATTTAATGGCTAATAAATCTCCTTCCGCTAACTTAAATGTACGGTCATGACCTAAAAAATCGCCACTTTCACAAACTGGCCCTACGATTTCATAAGTGTCTGCTTCGCCTTCGCGTGGATTCACCGCAACAATATCGTGGTAAGCATCATATAATGCGGGGCGCATCAAATCATTCATCGCGGCGTCAACTATAGCGAAATTCTTACTTTCGGTATGTTTCAGATATTCTACTTTTGTGAGTAATACGCCAGCATTTCCCACCAAAGCGCGGCCTGGTTCAAATAATACTTTGACATTTTTATGCGCCAATTTAGCCAAAATGGCTTTGGCGTACACTTCAAATTCTGGCGGTGTTTCATCAGAGTAAGTGATGCCAATACCGCCGCCTACATCAATATGCGAAATGACAATATTCTTAGCGGCAAGCGTATCTACCAAGCCCAAAATCAAATCAAGCGCCTCAATAAACGGCGCTAATTCAGTGATTTGTGAGCCGATATGGCAATCAACGCCGTGTACCGCAATATTTGACATAACGGCAGCTTGTTCATAAACCGCAATCGCATCTTCAAACGCCACGCCAAATTTATTGTTTTTTAAACCCGTAGAAATATAAGGGTGTGTTTTTGCATCTACATTCGGGTTAACTCGTAACGAAACTGGTGCGATTTTGCCCATTTCACCCGCGACTTGGTTTAGTCGCGCTAACTCGCTGGCTGATTCCACATTAAAGCAAAAAATACCAGCGTTTAATGCTGCGCGCATTTCGTCTGCACTTTTACCTACACCAGAAAAAACAATCTTTTGCGGATCGCCGCCTGCGGCTAAAACACGCGCTAATTCACCGCCAGAAACAATATCAAACCCTGCGCCCAATTTTGCGAATAGATTCAAGATAGCAATATTGGGGTTAGCTTTTACAGCAAAACAGACCAAATGATCTGTGCCAGCTAGACCAGCTTTAAAATTGTTAAAGGCTTGGGTTAAGGCAAATTTTGAATACACATAACAAGGCGTAGCGAACTGCGCAGCGATTTGGCTTAAAGCCACATTTTCGGCATGTAAATTGCCATTTTTAAAATCAAACACTTTTTTAGAATCAAACATAGGCACAATTAATTAGTAATCTTTAACAGTTGGTGGGGTTGCAATCGGCGGGATGATAGGCGCTTTTTCTTTATTTGGGTTAGTTGATTCAGGCGTAGCTGGATGCTCAACGCCTTGCGGATAACGTTGCTCAGGAATATACAACGGCCCTTTGGTGCCGCAAGCTGTTAGCGTGCTACAAATGGCTAATAACAGAAAATTTAAGGTGAATTTAGTGTTAAGTTTAATATTAAGCTTAAGCATTTACGCTCCTAATCGTCCAGCAATAGCAATAGCAATAGCAATAAAGACATATTTTAACATTAATGTGTATATAGGGCAGTTTGCGGTTCGCTAATTGAGCACAAATACCCGTTAAGCACGAATAAAAGCATTCCATTGCCGTTAATGCTGCAAATTTTACCGATTATCGGATACTGCTCGCATAGTGATTTTGACTTTGGCATGATGCAAATAAGCAAAAAAGGGTATTGATGATGAACACTTTAAAACGGTTGCAAAAAGGCTTTACGCTGGTTGAGATTATGATTGTGGTGGCGATTATTGGGATTTTGGCTTCGGTTGCGATACCTAGTTATCAAGATTATGTCAAAAAAGGTAAAGCTGCAGAAGCTACTGCGACACTGGCTGATTTACGCATAAAAATGGAGCAATGTTTTCAAGATAATCGCAGTTATGCAGGATGTGCAGCTTTTTGTGCGCCGACAAGCGGTGCGGTAAATTTTAGCTATGCATGTGCCGCAACACCTGATGCTTTAACTTATAACATTGTTGCAACAGGGGTATCAGGCAAAGGCATGACAGGCTTTTCCTACAGCGTCAATCAAAGTAACGCTAAAACTTCTAAATACGATGGTTCGGCTGAAAAAGCGTGCTGGGTAACTAGTAAAACTGGTACATGCTAATGTCTTCAAATGAAAAATCATTAGGCTTTACGCTGATTGAGCTAATGGTAGTTGTGGCAGTTGTCGGCATTCTAGCCGCACTGGCACTACCTAGTTATACGCAGATGATTCAAAACACTAGAATTAAAACAGCCGCTGAATCCATTCAAAATGGTCTGCAAGTGGCGCGTGCAGAGGCAGTTAAGCGTAACCAGCCTGTGCAGTTTGATTTGCGCGGAACAGATTCTGCTTGGACAGTATGTGTGGCTCCAGCTTCAGGCCCATGTCCAGCTTCTGATAATGCGAGCACTATTCAAAGTCGAGGTGCAGGTGAAGGCTCTTCTACAGATATTGATGTGGTTGTTAATAATGCTGGACCTTATGTGTTTAACAGCCTCGGTGTACCTACACCCACCGCCACTTTTACGATTGATAACACCGCGATTTCTGAAGATGATAGTCGTGAGTTGAGAGTTATTCTGGGCGCTGGTGGCAGTGTAAGGGTTTGTGATCCAAATTTAGATGCTTCTGGAACTGACCCGCGCAGATGCAGCATATGAAAAGGAATAATCGAATGCTTCAACGTGTCAATTCTTCGCGCGCCTTACAAAAAGGAGCTATTTTATTAGAGGCGTTAATAGCGGTCGTTATATTTTCTTTTGGCATACTGGCGTTGGCAGGTTTACAAAGCTTAATGATAAAAAATACAGACGATGCTAAATATCGTGCCGAAGCGACATTTATTGCGCAGCAAAAATTAGGGGAAATTTGGACTAACGCGCAAAACTTTGGCAGCCTTGCGGATTACATTGTTGATGAGCCTGTTACCCAATTACCCAATGGCAATCGCACAGTAGTAGTTTCGCCAGAGCGAGTTGTGACGGTTAGTGTAAGTTGGCAGTTACCAGGTTCAGCACTTCCTCATACCTACTCAACAAATGCGAGAATTGAGGGAATTGAATGATGCTCAATTGTAAAAATACGCATAAAAATCAAAAGAGGACTCGCCAAGGTAATGCTAGCCAAAACGGTTTTAGCTTAGTAGAGTTGATGGTTGGTTTGGTGATTGGCTTGTTGGCAACATTAGTGATTGTTCAGGTTTTTTCTGTGTTTGAGGGGCGTAAGCGTAGTACATCTGGAACATCGGATGCGCAAACCAATGGCAGTATTGCGTTAATGAGCATTCAGCGTGATGTGCAAATGGCTGGTTACGGACTGCCATTACCCATGGCGGATAAGGAAAATAGTTCGCTTAAATGTGCAGCATTTGCAGATTTTGATCCCGATAATGATACAACAACGAATAATAGTACTAACTTATTTCCACTGGTTATTGTAGACGGTGCAAGCAACGCAAGTGACACGATAACGGTGCGATTTAGCACTACAGCAGTTGGTGCAACCCCTGTTTTCATTTTGAATGCGGCAAATGCTACCTCAAATACCGGCATGGTACTTGCCAATAATATTGGCTGTAACAATAATGATATTGCACTGATTAGCAGTGGTAACAATTGCATGATGGCAACAGTTGCAGATGCGAATGGTAATCCAAATACACCAAGAAATTTGGCATTAAGTGCAGCGACACCTACAGGCGGACCTTTAGTAACTGGCGCCAAGTTTGCCTGCATGGGCAACTGGCAAAACTACACTTACCAAATTGTAAACAATGAGCTGCGTTTAAATGGACGGCCGATAGTTTCTGAAGTGGTGAATATGCAGGCGCAATATGGTGTTTCATCTGCTGCGGATAGTAACCAAGTAAATGAATGGGTAAATGCAACTGGCACCACATGGACCACACCAACGATAGCCAATCGTAATCGCATAAAAGCGATTAGAGTGGCTGTGGTTGTACGAAACGGCTTAATGGAAAAAGAAACGGTCAGTACTGCGTGTAGCTCAATTACTGCTACCAATCCCACTGGTGTGTGCGCTTGGGACGGTTCTGTTTTTGGTGAGGCACCAGAGATTGATTTAACTGGTACAACTAATTGGGATAGGTACCGCTACAGAGTTTTTGAAACTATCATTCCAATGCGCAATATGCTTTGGTCAAGAGAGGCGCTGTAATGCTTAATCAGCAAAATTCTTTAAATAAAAACAAACAAAGCGGCGTTGTATTATTTATTGCGCTGATTGCTTTAGTTGTGATGTCTTTGGCGGCGGCGGCTTTAATCCGTTCTGTAGATACAAATACCTTAATTACAGGTAATTTAGCTTTTAAACAATCTGCAATTGTTTCGTCAGACCGCGGCGTAGAAACGGCTGTTGGATGGTTAAATGCACAAGCCATTGCAGATGTGGCTAGTTTAAATGTGGATAGCGTTGGCAATGGTTATTTTTCTACTTTTGATGCATTAGATTTAGACGATCGAACAGTTTTAAGAGCCGCTGCCACCTGGGCAAACAATAGTGCCGTTGCTTCAGGTGTAAATATTACAGCGGGTAGAGAAACCGATACTGGTAACGAGATACGTTATATTGTTCAACGCATGTGTCGTGAACCAAACGTGGCTCCGAATGTGGATGACTGTCAGTTTGGTGCTGGGAATGACAGCACTGGTAGCATTGGTGGCGATCATGATCTTATGCTTGATCTTAGCCCTCTACCAAGCCCGATGTACAGAATTACCGTTAGAGTTGCTGGGCCAAAAAACACCGTGAGCTATACGCAAACGTACACCTATTAGGAGTTAACCATGTCGCATCATCTGTATAAAATTTTTAGTTTTGCGTTGCCAATAATTGCGCTGGTGTTTTCTGCCTTTCCATCTGTTTCTTTGCAGGCTGCCCCTTTAGATTTAGCGACAATCCCTTTATCTAATAGCCCATCAGTACCCATTCAGTCTAATTTGTTATTTATATTCGATGACTCAGGTAGTATGTCTTGGAACTATATGCCAGATAGTATAGCAACTGATTTCGAAGCATGTGAAGAAAATACAGATTTCCGCTTATGCAGAAATTCGAGCATTAACACTATTTATTATAATCCTGCCATACGGTATTTACCGCCCGCGAATTTTACGTCAGGGGGGATAAACACTGCCGTCTATCCTAGCCAAACCGGCATAGATGCAACGAGTGGTGCAAGCACAGCCAGCAAACCAAATTGGCAAGCAGTAAAACTTGACGCTTATCGCACCCTAGCTTCCTCTGCTATATATACGCATTGTCCAGTAAGTGGACAGAGTTCTAATTTAACAAACTGCGCCAATTATTTTACTACCTTGCCAGGTGAGTTTTGTACTAAGTCCGATCTGAAAGATTGTGCAGCTCAATCAGTAGCATCTGTTACACGGCCATTCCCAGCTCCAGCTAGGTGGTGTAGTGATGCTAATTTAGCAAGAAATTTAGCTAGTCCTGCATATGTCACAGGCACTACACTTGCCAATAGTAGTGGTTGTCAAGCAACGAATGTAAGTCCATTTACAAATTTGCGCTCACCCGGATTAATTGTAGCAACAATTACTTTTAGCTCTAGTAACAGCCGTACCATTACCAATGTTAAAGTTGGCGGTCAAATAATTACCTCTGCCGCAACAGCCTCTACAAATACAAGTAATAATGCTTCACAAACGGCCGCTAATATTAATGCCTGTACCGCTGCAATCACTGGGCAATGTCAGGTTGCTGGTTACAGTGCAACGGTGTCATCTACCTATGTTCTTACCATCACTGCGCCAGCAATCGCGACACCCTATCCAACAGCTGTTGTTACTGCCTCTAATACTACTAATGCGCCTACCGTTACCGCGTTTGCAAAAGCAACACACCCTATATTAGGGGGTGCTAATAACGCTCCAGGTCAAACAGTGTTTAGCGTGATAAACAACACTACCGCCAGCTATAACTATCCTGGCACAGTTGCCAAAGCAGATGGGCGTTCAGATTGTGGTGCTAGCTGTAGCTATGTGCAAGAAATGACCAACTATGCCAATTGGTATACCTACTACCGCACCCGTACACTAATGATGAAAACCTCAACCAGCCTAGCGTTTAAAGACATTGGCGATGATTTTAGAGTAGGGTTTATGGCGACTTCAGCAGTTCCCGCGCGCTCATTAAACTTTGCACGCTTTAACACCAACCAAAAAACGCTTTGGTATGCTAAGTTATTTAGTACGCCCAGTGATAAAAGCACGCCATTACGTGGCGCCCTTTCTAGGGCAGGGCTCATCTATGCGAATAAATCCACAGGTGGCAGTGTATTTAGTGACCCAGTTGAGTACGAGTGCCAGCAAAACTTTGCCTTATTGACTACCGACGGTTTTTGGAATGTTGGTGATGAAACTTCTTCATATGGTCCTTATGGACTCACAGGAACTGAGGTTGGCAATTTAGATAGCGGAACGAGCGTTCCTTTAGGGATGCGAGAGGGAGCAGGTGTACTTTCTGCTAGCAATTCCCTGGCCGATGTCGCTAAGTATTATCGTGACACCGATTTACGTACCAATGCACTGAATAATTGTACGGGTGCGTTGGGTGAAGGGGTTTGTGTCACACCTTCAACGTCAACATCTCCGCCTAATGAGAAACAGACCATGGTGACGCTTACCATGGGCTTGGGTGTGGATGGATTACTTTCTTACACCACAAATTATGAAAGATTGCCAGGCGATTATGCCGATATTAAAGCAGGCAGTAAAAATTGGCCTAAACCTGTTCAGAACACTATCACTGCTGTAGATGACCTATGGCACGCGGCTGTAAACGGCGGTGGTACGTATTTTAGTGCTAAAAATCCGTTAGATGTGGTAAGTCAACTTAGGCAAGCAATTGCGTCCATTAAAGTAAAAACTGGTACAGGCTCGGCCGCTGCTGCTAGTACATTAAGCCCAGTTGGCGGCGATAACTTTTCTTATGTGGGTAGTTATATTACTGGCGAATGGATTGGTAATCTGGAAACAAGAACAATTAATCTGACCACGGGAGAGGTCAGCCGCTCAGCTACCAGTTGTGTAGAAGATATTGTACCAGTCGATACGTGCGCAAGTCCTTCTAGCATCGCCAGTAATGGATCAGGCGGTTACAACTGTGTGACACCAGGCGTAACTAATGCAGATAACTGCTCCGGCACATTAGATGGCACAAATTGTAAAGTGCCTGTGGATGCTTCTTGTTCGGGTACTTTAAAAAACAAGGTATCTGCGTTCACTAGTAGTGCCAGAAACATTTACATGAATGTAGGCGGTACATTACAAGGCTTTGATTACGCGAATTTAACTATGGCTCAAAGGCAATATTTTGATACGCCTTGGTTGACCGCAAATTTAACCCAATGGCCTACCTTAACAACTGACCAGCAAACTAATGCTACTGGTGCCAATTTGGTGAAATATTTACGCGGCGAAACTGGTTATGACTTAAATTCACCCACGCCAGCCAATAGAGTGTTCCGCAATCGGTTAGCGACTTTGGGTGATTTAGTCCATGCCAACCCCATCTTTACTGCGCCACCAAGGCTGCAATATGGTGATCCTGGCTACCAAGCATTTAAAGCAGCAAAAGCTGGGCGCAGAAAAATGGTATATGTAGGTGCCAACGATGGTATGTTGCACGCATTCAGAGCAGATACTTTGGAAGAAATGTGGGCATATGTTCCTACTATGGTATTACCAAATATGTGGAAACTAGCAGATAGTAATTACAGCGCGAAACATGCCTATTATTTAGATGGTGTTATTGCTACTACCGATATTTGTACAGCAAACTGTTCATCAACAACTGCTACCTGGAAAACGATTTTAGTAGCAGGTTTGGGTGGTGGTGGTCGTGGGTATGTTGCATTAGATGTGACTAACCCAGCCAATCCGCCGACATTAATGTGGGAGTTTGATGCAAAAAATGCATCTACATTAAAAAATGATCCTAACCTAGGTTATAGCTTTGGCAACCCAATAATCACAAAGCGCAATATTGATGGTAAATGGGTGGTGTTATTCACCTCTGGTTATAACAACGTTTCAGATAACGATGCTTTTTATAACCTAACAACTACAAAGTTTAAACCAAATAACCCTGCTATCTACACCGCTGGAAACGGTGGCGGTTACTTGTTTGTTCTGGATGCTGCAAGTGGCGATAAGCTACAAGCTATTCCTACCTTAAATAGCCCAGGTGTTAATGCTGGCACTACTACCAGCCCTAGTGGGCTGGGTAAAATTATCTCTTTAGATTTAACTTCTAATGTAAATAAAAATACAACTTATGTTTATGGTGGTGACTTATTAGGCAACTTATGGCGTTTTGATATTAATACTAATGTAGCCGTAAAACTGGCTGAGTTAAAAGCAGGGACGATTGCTCAGCCTATTACCACAGCGCCTGAACTAGGTTTGATAAAAGGTAAAGTAGTCGTGTTTATCGGTACGGGTAAATATTTGGAAGTAGCTGACCTTAGCAACTCAGATCAACAAACCATTTATGCAATTAAAGATGAGTTTACCAGTACACCTTTGATTAATCCTCGTGCTAGCTTAGTGCCGCAAACAATTGTGCCAAGTGGTGCGGATAACCGTAAAAGTGGAACGGCCAACTCTGTTAACTTTACGACAGGCAGAGGTTGGTATGTTGATTTGCCTGATTCACGCGAACGTGTGAATATTGACCCTCAACTTGTATTAGGTACTTTGCTTATTCCAACGGCCGTTCCAGAGTCGACGGCTTGTCAGCCGGAAGGATACGGTTGGTTTAATTACTTGGATTACAAAACGGGCGGGGCGGTCATTCCAGGATCCGGTTTAGTATCTCATCGATTAAGCGCTCCTAGTGGTGGTTTTAACACACTTAATATTGGTGGCGAGGGAGTAGTGGAAAATCAACCAGTAAGTGGTAAAGATCAAGAAACAATTAACGATATTCCGTTTAATAGTAGTGCCACCGGCTTTGCAACGAAGCGATCAATCTGGCGTGAGATTATTGATTAAGCTATTTTTAAAATTATAAAGGACTGATGAGGTTGGTTTATTTCTTATCAGTCTAGCGATACAAGCATCATTTATTTATCAAGATTAAATTGATATGTTAAGGCTGGGTTTGGCTAACATGTTGCGCAGTGCTTGGCTCAATCCAGGTAAGACGTTTAACCATTGGCGGACTAATAAAAATCTTATCGTTCGATTCAATCACTAAATAATTTTCCACGCCCATATCTTTGGCTGCTTGGCTGCGTAATCCTGGTTTCGCAATAAAAATTGGTATGGTTGCAACGTCTGACAGTGTGCCTGCATTGCTTTGGGGCGGGACTAGTACAGTAACAGCTTGTGTGTCTTGTGCTGGGTAGCCAGTTACAGGGTCAATAATATGGCTATAACGCTTACCTTTTAGTTTAAAATAACGTTGGTAATCACCTGATGTGCTGATTGCCCAGCCACTTTCTAAATCCAATTTAGCGATGGCGTTTGGCTTACGTGGATGTTGAATGCTGACACGCCATGGTTTATCACCATGTTTGCCAAGTGCTATAAAGTTACCGCCAATATTAATTAATGCGTTTTTAACACCATGTTCGCGTAAAAATACTAGGGTAGTATCCAGCGCGTAGCCTTTTATGTATTCGTCCAAATCTAAGCGAACGCTAGGGTTTGTGCTGGAAATTTTGCCATTTTTAATGACAATATCTACCATCTGCGGATTGCCTTTAACTAGGCTTTGAATTTTATTATCGTTAATTTTGATGGGTTTAACTTCGTCTTTGTGAAAGCCCCAAGCATCAATTAATCCACCAATAGCTGGATTAAAAGCCCCTTTCGATTGAATAGAAAATGACGTTGCATCAGAAATAATTGCGGCAACATCGGGCTTAACAGTCACTGGCAAATTATCATTTTTAAAGGCATGATTTAGCGCCCTAATTTCACTGGGGCGCCATGCGTGCAGACGGTTGTGCAAATCTTGAAAATTACGAATGATTTCATTGGCTAAAGCTGCCGCATCTTCCTCTTGCTCGCCGTATATCGTGATAGCTACTTCAGTGCCGAATACATAGCTTTGCGTCGTATGAATGAGCTCAGGTTTGCTACAACTTGATAGCAAAGAACCAAAAACCAGAAGCAGGAATAAACGCATAGTCGCTACTATAACGCGACTTGTTTACGACTGGCAAATTGTTAACGAATTGTTTCAAGCTCTGTGATAAAAATTTGCGCGGGATTACACGGTTTATTTAAATCTTTGGTTTGCGCTGCAATTTCTACCATACCAGTGGGGCTGGTGACATTAATCTCGGTTAGGTAATCGCCAATTACATCAAGGCCAACTAAAAACAAGCCTTCTTTTTTAAGCGTTTTACCCACGGTGGTAGCAATTTCTAAATCGCGCGCAGTTAGTGCTTGTGCAACGCCTGTACCGCCAGCGGCCAAATTTCCACGTGTTTCACCCAGCTTGGGAATGCGTGCTAAGGCAAATGGTAATGGCTCACCATTGATCACGATAATGCGCTTATCGCCTTGTAAAATCGCTGGTAGATAACGCTGAACCATTACAGTTTTTGTGCCAAATAGTGTCGATATTTCCAAAACAACGCCAATATTAGGATCCGATTCAGTCAATCTAAATATACCTGTTCCGCCCATACCATCTAGCGGCTTAACAATAATATCTTGATGCTGGGTTAAAAATTTGCGAATCAAATCATTGTTTGCGGTAACCAAAAATTCTGGTGTAAATTGCGGAAATTTTGCAGTAGATAATTTCTCATTCCAACTGCGCACGGCTGTTGGATTATTAATGATGCGCGCGCCTTGGTTTGCTGCTAATTCTAACAAATAGGTGCTGTATAAATATTCATTATCAAACGGCGGGTCTTTACGCATCAAAATCGCGTCGAATTCTTTGGGTAACGCCACATACTTAACTCCTAATTCAAACCAATTTTCAGTTTGCGTAAAGTTAAATGTATTTACTTGAATGTGTACAGTTTCATTCTGTAAAAACACATCGTGTTGTTCGCATACAAACAACTCATGTCCACGCACCGCCGCTTCACGCATGATCGCGATGCTAGTGTCTTTGTAGCTTTTTAAGCTGGCTAATGGGTCAAGTATGAAAAGCAGTTTCATATGATTGATATATTCTTACGCATCTATTTATTGTAAATTTAATGCTATAAATTTAACGGATCAGTTTCTTGCAACTCAATTGCCGCTGCCAATAAAGCTAATCGTGCAACAACGCCATAAGCATAAAAACGGTTAGGTATTGTATCTGGTGCACCAGTGCAATCGGGCAAGCTACAAGGCTTTTCAAAAGCTAGTGGCTCAAAATGCGAGCCAGGCGCATTTAAGTTTTCATCCACACCGCGCCCATTATGTACGCGATAAAAACCACCAATGACAAAATGATCCATCATATAAACCACAGGCTCAGCTACCGCATCGTTAATGCTCTCAAAGGTATATACGCCTTCTTGGATAATCACTTCGCTCACTTGCTGACCTTCTTTAATCACCGACATTTTATTGCGTGCTTTACGATTTAAATCGCGTACATCGTCAGGTGATTTAACCGTCATAATACCCATGCCATAAGTGCCAGCATCGGCTTTTACAATGACAAATGGTTCTTGCGTGACGCCATATTCTGTATATTTTGCTTTAATCTTGGTGAGCAATTCATCTACTTTTGCGGCTAAACATTCTTCGCCAGTGCGTGCATGAAAGTCAATTTCCCCACAGGTTTCAAAATAAGGATTTAATAACCAATCATCAATATCCAAAAGTTTGGAAAATTCAGCAACAACACGGTTGTAAGCTTCAAAATGCGTCGATTTTCGTCTAACGTGCCAACCTGCGTGTAGCGGTGGAATCAAATCTTGCTCAAGATTTTTCAGTATATCTGGTACACCACCGGATAGATCGTTATTCAACAAAATCGCACAGCTATCAAAATCACCCAATTCTTTATTGATTAACTTAATGCGATTTTTAACGCGCACCACTGGCTCAAGCAATAGCTTTTGTCCATCATGTGCTTCTAATAAAGTAGGTTCAGTGATTTCAGGTGAAATGCTACCTACGCGTACATCTAAACCTGCGGCTTTCATGATGTTCACTAGCTCAATTACATTGCGCAGATAATAAGTATTGCGTGTGTGATTTTCTGGAATAATCATCAAGCGATGTGCTTCAGGGCAGATTTTTTCCACCGCAACTTGTGCAGCTTGCACACTTAAACTTAAAAATTCTGGATTCAGATTATTGAATCCACCTGGAAATAAATTCGTATCCACAGGCGCTAATTTAAAACCAGAATTGCGTAAATCAACCGAAGCATAAAATGGTGATGCATATTCCAGCCATTGAGAGCGAAACCAATGCTCAATTTTCGGCATGTCTTGTAGCATGCGTGTTTCTAAGCTAAGTAGTGGGCCGCTGAGTGCGGTTGTTAAATGTGGAACCATGGAAAATCCCTAACGATATGATTGGTCTGTATAGCTTTTATTATGGCGCGATTTGTTTGCTCTGCACAGTTTCTATACCATGTTGCGCTTGCAAATCCGCGTGATAGCTACTTCTTACCATGGGGCCACTGGCAGCATTATTAAAGCCCATTGCATCGGCTTTTTGTTTTAAATCAGCAAAAGTGTCCGGTGTCACATAACGCATCACTGGTAAATGATGTACGCTTGGCTGTAAATACTGCCCTAGCGTTAGCATGCTAACGTTGTGCGCGCGCAAGTCTTGCATCACTTGTAATATCTCATCATCGGTTTCGCCTAAACCAAGCATTAAGCCAGATTTAGTTGGAATGTGTGGATACATTTCAGAAAATATTTTAAGCAAAGTCAGCGAGTTTTGATAATCTGAACCAGGGCGCGCTTGTTTATATAAACGTGGCACCGTTTCAAGATTGTGGTTCATCACATCGGGCGGCGCTTTGCGTAAAATTTCCAATGCCACATCCAGTCGGCCACGGAAATCTGGCACTAAAATTTCAATTTTGATTTGTGGCGAAGCTTTGCGTACCGCGTGAATGCAGTCGACAAAATGTTGAGCGCCGCCATCTTTTAAATCATCACGATCAACGGAGGTGATCACTACATATTTCAAGCGCATTTGCGCAATGGTGCGCGCTAAATTAGCGGGTTCATTCACATCCGGCGGCAAAGGTTTACCATGCGCAACATCGCAGAATGGGCAGCGGCGTGTACAAATATCACCCAGAATCATAAACGTAGCAGTGCCGCCACTGAAGCATTCACCAATATTGGGACAACTTGCTTCTTCACAAACGGTATGTAAATTGTTTTCACGCAGAATCTGTTTAATCTCTTGAAAGCGCGCGCTATCTGGCACTTTCATGCGTATCCATTCTGGCTTACGCAACATGGGCATTGGGATGATTTTGATAGGAATTCGCGCAGTTTTTTCTGCATCAATCTGCTTAACACCGGCGATTTTTTTAGGTGTTGGGCTATTAATAACTGGCTCGTTAATAATCATTTCAGGCATGTGTTAATTTTTCTTTAAGTAATTGCAATAAAGCTGCACCTAATTGTTGTGGCGTTTGATTAACACCTAGGTCTTTAGTTTGCGTCATTTGCAGGCCAGCATAACCACAAGGATCAATCGCAGAAAAAGGTGATAAATCCATATTCACATTTAAACTTAAGCCATGATAACAGCAATTATTTTTTAATCTTAGTCCTAGCGAGGCGATTTTTTTTTGATGGTTATCAATTGTTACATACACGCCAGGCGCGTCATTTTTAGTTGTGCTTTTAATTTGATAGGTAGCGAGCAATTCAATGATACTGGTTTCGATGATATGCACCAATTGGCGTACGTTTAAGTGATGACGTTTTAGATCCAACAGGCAATAAATAATCACCTGCCCAATGCCATGATAAGTGATTTTACCGCCGCGATCGACCAGTGCGACTGGGATTTGATTGTCTGGCAGGCGTACGTTTTTGCGGTTTAAGCCTAAAGTGTAAACGCTATCATGCTCGGTTAACCATAATTCATCAGGAGTTTCGGCCGTTCTATTCGCCGTAAAAGTTTGCATTGCGGCGAGCGTGTATTGGTAATCCGTGCGACCTAAATCGCGGATGATGACATCGGGAAACATTAAAGCAGGATTGGATAGTTGCATGGCTGGAGAATTTCCATGGATGCACCATTTGATGGCGCAATTAAATGATTACAGCACAACTTTTACCATCGGATGGCTAGTTAAGGCGCGATAAATATCATCTAATTGCGGTTTGGAAGTGACATAAACCATGCAAGTAAGGCTGATATATTTACCACCAGAACTACCACGCATCTCAATATTTGCGGCATCAAAATCTGGGAGTAATTGCCGTATTGTCTTAATGACTTCATCGGTAAAGTCGGCATGTGTTTCACCCATTACCTTAATCGGAAAATCACAAGGAAACTCGATTAAAGTTTCAGGGCTATTCACTACAACATTTGGATTGGGTAAATCTTCTGCCATTTTTAAGTTAACTATTTAATTTATTGCAACATTAAACGGATACTATCGGCAATTCTGCCAAAGAATCCAGCTTGCTCAACAGAACGGGCGGCAAATAACTTTTGTTCGTTGATGATTTTTCCATCCAGTGTAAAAGTGATTTTTCCAATCACTTGACCAACTTTAATAGGTGCAATCAGCGGCTGTTGGCTGGTCATGCTGGCTTTTACTTTTGCATAATCACCTTTTGGTAAAGTCAGGTAAAAGTCTTTGGCAACGGTGGCCGCGACGGTTTTTTCTTGGCCTTTAAATACGCGTAAGTTATTAATGGTTTGTGCTTGTTTATAAACCAATGTCGATTCGTAAAACTGAAAGCCATAATTCAACAATTTTTGGCTTTCGCTGGCGCGCATTGATTCGCTGACTGCGCCTAATACTACAGAAACCAAGCGTGTGTCACCGCGTTTTGATGAGGAAATTAAGCAGTAACCAGCGCTCTCAGTGTGGCCAGTTTTCATGCCATCTACGTTGGCATCCAGCCACAATAAACGATTGCGATTTGGCTGCGTGATTTTGTTATAGGTGTATTCTTTAACCGAGTAAAGACGGCGATATTCCAGCGGAAAATCGCGAATTAATGCAGATGCTAACAGTGCCAAATCATTCGCTGTCGTGTAATGATTGCTATCTGGTAAGCCAGTCGCATTCATATAATGCGTATTTTTCATGCCGAGTTTTGCGGCCTGTTTGTTCATCATATCGGCAAATTGTTCTTCCGCACCAGCAACACCTTCCGCCAATGCAATCGATGAATCATTACCGGATTGAATAATCGTGCCATGCAAAAGCTCATCTACTGTCACGGGTTTATTCGGCTCAATAAACATTTTAGAGCCTTCCACTTTCCAAGCTTTTTCTGATACAGGCAGTATTTGTTCTAACTTTAAATGTCCTTGCTGAATCGCGCTAAATACCACGTAAGCCGTCATGATTTTAGTCAGCGATGCTGGCTCGATGCGCTCATCTTTTTTGTAAGAGGCGATTGCAGTACCGCTGTTAAAGTCCTGCAACAGATAGGCTTTTACCGCCAGTGTTGGTGGGGGCGCAATTTGTGCAGCCAAAGTTGCTGTGCTTGAAAATAGCAAGCTGGTGAAAAGTGATAGGTAGAGTGAGATACGCATAGTTTTAATTAAATAATCTTGTATTAAATAGTTTTTTTGGTTTTATAAATTGTATAAATTTAAAGGTTAAGTAGTTTTATTAGATAACTTTAAATGCATGCTAGTGAGTTGAATGGTTAGATGAAAATCTACTTATTGATTAACAATAATAGCAGACAAATTCAGCTCTCTACGAATTTTAGCGGCAGTTAAATCAGCATCCGATTTATTGTCATAAGGGCCTAATTTCAGCCGATAAAGACCATTATTATACACGCTGTTAATACCCACATTTGGTGCAATTTGTAACGTCTGAATTTTTTTAGTCAGTGACTCTGCATTCACTTCATTCTTAAAAGCGCCTGCTTGCACAAAGTATTGAATCGTTGTGGATGTAGTATTTGCAGCCTGCGAAGTGGTGCTAATAGTCGTCGTTACCTGCCCGTTTGTTTGCGAACTGGTTTGAATATTCGTTTGATTTGGCTGTGTTATTGCTGGCGTAGATTGTGCTGCAGTAGATTGAGTTGGTGAATCTGGAGTTTGTGTAGCTTGGGTATAACTTGACACATTTTTCGGATCAATCGCTTCTACTTCTACCAACGTGCTGCCTGTGGATGTAAATCGCAATTTGTATGCGGCCGCATAAGATAAATCGATAATGCGACTGCTTTTAAATGGACCTCTATCATTCACGCGCACAATCACAAAACGTCCGTTTGCAGGATTAGTGACTTTAGCGTAACTCGGTAAAGGTAAGGTAGTGTGCGCGGCGGACATGCTGTACATATCATAGACTTCGCCGCTAGAAGTTTTTCTGCCATGGTAACGTTTGCCATACCACGATGCGACGCCGCGTTCTTTGTATGGTTGCCAAGTTGTCATTGGCTTGTAAGTTGCGCCTAGTGCTTTGTAAGGCTTATTGGCACGGTCTAAATACGGTTCGTTCTTAGGCGTTGCGTTAGGAATGCTATCAATATCTGTAGGTGGATTATCGCCAGGCCCATCGTCTAAATAATAACCACCAGATTTAGGCGTTGTAACGGTACTGTTTGGTTGGCTGATTGTTTTCTTAGCAGGCGATGGTTCTGAAGGTTTTGTTGTGTTTGATCCGCCACAAGCGTATAAGAAAACCGTACATAGCATGATTAACAGGCTGTTTTTTTGCATTAATTGCTGTCCTTAAATATTGATTCTTATCTGTTTTGCTTTATTAAAACTAGTACTGATTAGTCATTAGCCTGAGGCAACCAGTTTTTTATGTGTGCGAATACTCATTAAAATACCGAAGCAAATAAATAACGAAACCATTGATGTACCGCCATAGCTAATCAAAGGCAGAGGCACGCCGACCACAGGCAATATACCACTCACCATGCCGATGTTGACGAAGGCATAAGTAAAGAAGGTTAGTGTAATGCTACCTGCAAGCAATCGGCTAAACGTCGTTTGCGCTTGGCCTGCAATCACTAAACCGCGTGCGATGATTAAACTGAACAAAACTAACAGCAATAAGTTCCCGATTAAGCCAAATTCTTCGCCGAATACTGCAAAAATAAAATCAGTGGTGCGCTCTGGTAAAAAATCCAACTGCGATTGTGTGCCGTTGAGCCAGCCTTTGCCAGTGACACCGCCTGAGCCTAATGCAATGGTTGCTTGTATGGTGTGATAGCCGGCGCCCAAAGGGTCTTGCGTTGGATCAATTAGAATTTCGATTCTTTTACGTTGATAGTCATGCAACATTGACCAGAAAATAGGCGCCAATGCACCAATGCTCACCGCGCCGCCAAGTAGAAATTTCCAGCTGAGGCCGGCTAAAAATAATACATAAAAGCCCGACGCCGTAATCATTAACGAAGTGCCTAAATCAGGTTGTTTCATGATTAATGCGACAGGCGTTATCAATAAGACGGCCGCAATTATAAAGTCTTGAATGCGTGGACTGGCTTCCCGCTTTGCAAAGAACCATGCCAGCATCATCGGTGCGGCAATACGCATGATTTCTGAAGGCTGGATTTTAGTAAAACCTAAGTTTAACCAGCGGCGCGCACCATGGCTAATATCGCCAAATAATGCCACGCAAATCAGTAATAACACGCCAAGAATATAAGCAGGTACCGCAATGCGCTCCAGTAGTTGGGGCTGAATATTGGCGACAAGCGACATAGCGACAAGTGCTACGCCAATATTAATCAGTTGCGAGCTGATACGATTAAAGCTCTGACCAGAGGCGCTATACAGCACAAATAAGCCGACCAGCAATGTGAACAATAAACAGCTGATTAAAAATGAATCGATATGCTTAAAAAAACCTTGTATCAGTTTACTAAGCATGAAAAATCTCAGTTCTAATCAAAATGCTAAGCCTAGTTTTAATGCTAGTCATGCAGTTCTTCTTCCTCTGGAATTTGAGTTGTGCTGCCATCTAACGGATTAACCGTCATTGCATTTGGCACAGCGACAGGTGGCTGCCCATCTTTAGGTACATCGACAGCAGGCAGTTTGCCTAATAAATAATAATCCATCACTTTTCGTGCAATTGGCCCAGCTGTAGAGCCGCCATGCCTGCCGTTTTCAACAATCACAGCCACTGCAATAGTTGGATTTTCTGCTGGTGCATAAGCGATAAACAAGGCATGGTCGAGATGCCGCTCATTCATTAATTTTTCGTTATACTTTTCATTCTGTCTAATGCCAATCACTTGCGCAGTACCCGTTTTGGCGGCAATGCTGTAACCAGCATTTGCACCCACCGCCACAGCTGTTCCGCCTGGTAGAGTCACATCAATCATGCCCTGCCTGACGATATCTAAATTAGCATCATTTAACACAATTTTATCGTTAATAAAATTGGCAGTTGCTGTACTGACACCTGTTTTAGTATTAGTAATCGCTGACACCAAATGCGGGCGCATGGCCACACCTTTGTTCGCTAAAATAGCAGTCGCTTGCGCCAGTTGCATGGGTGTTGTTAATGTGTAGCCTTGACCAATACCAACAATAACGGTTTCGCCCTTATACCAAGGTTGTTTAAAACGGCGTTGTTTCCACTCTGGTGTGGGTAATAAACCGCCCACTTCGCCTGCAATATCAATTCCGCTTTTACGGCCAAAACCAAAATGCCTGACAAAATCAGTGAGCTTTTCAATGCCTAATTCCATCGCCAGCCCGTAAAAAAACGTATCGCAAGAAATGGTAATCGCGCGTTGCATATCCACAACGCCATGACCACTTGGCTTCCAATCACGATAACGATGCGTACTATTGGGCAACGTAAAATAGCCGTTGTCATTGATACTGAAGGGCGGTTGGCGTTTCCCTGCCTCAAGCCCAGCTAGCGCAACAAAAGGTTTAAAAGTAGAGCCTGGCGGATAAATGCCGCGTAAAGGGCGGTTAATCAGCGGCTTATCCAGCGATTCATTCAGCAGTTTCCAGTTTTCGACATCAATGCCATCCACAAACAGATTCGGGTCAAATGTCGGCATGCTGACAAACGCTAACACTTCGCCTGTATTTGGTTTGATTGCAACCAGCGCGCCACGGCGTTCACCAAATGCCGCTTCCGCAATCTCTTGCAGTTTAATATCGGCTGCCAATACCAAGTTATTACCAGAAACTGGTGCCGTGCTAGAAAGCACGCGCACCGCTTTGCCATCGGCATCAATCTCTACTTGCTGAAAACCAGTCGTGCCATGCAATTCTGACTCATAAGATTGCTCTATGCCGCTTTTACCAATGTGGTCAGAGCCTTTGTAATTAGACAGCACTTCATTTTCGGCTAGTTTAACTAAATCTTTATCGTTAATGCGGCCAATGTAGCCAATCATATGTGCGCCCAACTTTCCTTGCGGATAATGGCGGAATAAGCGCGATTTAATCTCGACACCAGGAAAGCGGTAACGATTTACCGCAAATCTAGCGGCTTCGCCCTCATTTAAATGCGTGCGCAGCGGTATGCTTTCGAAAACGTGGCTTTGGGCTTTAAGCTTTTTGAAACGTTTCAAGTCAACGCTGCTCACTTCAACCAATTGAGCTAATTCAGCAATGGTGGCGTCTAAATTTTCTATTTTTGAAGGGGTGATTTCTAGAGTATAAACAAAAAAGTTATGCGCTAAAACCACGCCGTTTCTGTCGGTAATCAAGCCCCGATTAGGCGTAATGGGCACGATGGAAATACGATTATTTTCAGCCAAGGTTTGATAATAATCGTAGCGATTGATCTGCAGAAAATAAAATCGCGCGGCCAATATACTAAAAGCAATCAGGACGAATAGACCCAGTACGGTTAAGCGCACCCTGAAATTATGCAGCTCGTTTTGATAGTTTTTGATTTCGTTACTGTAGGCCATACGCTGCGCAAAAACCCGTTAAGACTGCCATTAAGACTTGGGACGCGTTATTGCGCCGAATAGCAATATCATCAATTGCCACAAGAGTAAACCAGAAATTACCGGCCAAAAATAATGTAAGCCAGGATTATCGTTGCCTTCAAATAGTTTTAACAGCAACATTAATACACGCTCAAACAGTAACAATGCAAATACGTAGCCAAGCAGTTGAAGTGGGTTGAATAATACTAATCTACGTTGATAACTTAACCCAATAAATGCGACCAAAGTGAAGCTGAGTGCATGCTGGCCCAGCAAACTACCTGTGGCTAAATCGACCAATAAACCCGCTATCCAAGCCGTGCCGATATTGCATAGATGCGGCGCGCGCAATAACCAATACAATATGACGATTAACATGAAATCAGGGCGAAAAATAATGCCTTGTCCAACCCATGGAAAAAGTT
Organism: Methylotenera versatilis 79; assembly: GCF_000384375.1. Classification (NCBI taxonomy): domain Bacteria; kingdom Pseudomonadati; phylum Pseudomonadota; class Betaproteobacteria; order Nitrosomonadales; family Methylophilaceae; genus Methylotenera; species Methylotenera versatilis. The sequence continues at coordinate 1,099,112 of NZ_ARVX01000001.1, forward strand.
GGCACAATAATGCGATTAACAAAGTGGTATAAACGGCAACAAGGCTAGTTGGGCGCATTGGGCTTAACCTTGCTGTTTGGATTAACTTGGCTGTTAGGACTAACTTGATTATTAGGTGTAGTCAGGTTATTGGTCTGAGCTGGAATGTTCGGTTTAGATGCAGCAGAGCTATTAGTTGCTCTACTCGCTTTAGCTTTAGTTAAATCTGGTGTTTTAGAAACTGTCGGCGGATTAGTATTGGTTAATGTTTGTTTTGGCATCGCCTCTTTAGTAGACGGCAATTCTAAAACCAGTAGTTGCAAGTGGTTACTCACTTCTGCAACGGGCGTGCTAATGATTTTAGCAAAAGGCGATTCGGGATCTTGTAATATTTGCGTCACTTTTGCCACCGCTAAACCTGCTGGATAAATGCCATCGATGCCAGAAGTCACCAATGTATCGCCCACTTTAATATCGACATTGGTGGGCAAATAAGGAATATCCAGCGTATTGTCGCCTTCGCCAAATGCAATGGCGCGTAGCTGATTGCGTTCGATTTGGACTGGAATAGACAAAGCTTTATCGGTAATTAGTGTGACTTCGCTGCTAAACGGAAACACGCGAGTGACTTGACCAAGTACGCCTTTTGAATCAACCACTGCCTGACCAGCTTTGATATTGTGCTGGCTACCACGGTTAATCACCACCACGCGGCTAAATGGGTCACGTCCAGTGTGGGAAATCTCGCCCAAGATGGCTTTTGGCTGAATAGGAATGTCGCCATTCAGCAAGCTGCGCAAATGAGCATTTTCAGCTTCAATAGTATTTAATCGTTGTAATCTGACTTGATGTTCGAAAGCTTGTTGTTTGAGTGAATAATTTTCTTGCACCATTTCATTGTGCGCAGAAAAGTATTTATTTACGTCGCGTACCCAATTGCTGGGTGCATTGGCAACCATTTCTAAGGGATGCAACGCCGCGATAAACCCTTGACGTAGTTGCGAGAGATAATTTAAGCGCGCATCGATGGCCATAAAACTGATAGACAATGCACAAAAAAATACCGTGCGTGAAAACGCGCTGGCGCCGCGGACGAAAAAAGCTGGAGTTTGTTGAGGATCTAGCTTTTGATGAACACCTTTAAGCATGCCAATGCGAGTAATTGATTGATATCGATGAATTACTCATTCGCAAACACGTTACCAAGCTTGTCCATTTCTTCCAACGCTCGGCCACAGCCACGCGCAACGCAAGTCAGCGGATCTTCTGCCACAATCACTGGCAAACCAGTTTCTTCCACTAGCAAACGATCTAAATCGCGCAACAATGCGCCGCCGCCAGTTAATACCATGCCTTTTTCAGCGATGTCTGCACCCAGTTCAGGGGGCGTTTGTTCTAGCGCACCTTTTACTGCGCCTACAATTGAATTCAACGGTTCAGTTAAGGCTTCTAAAATCTCATTGCTAGAGATAGTAAATTTGCGCGGTAAGCCTTCAGCCAAATTGCGACCTGTTACTTCCATTTCTAATACTTCAGAACCTGGGAAAGCAGAGCCGATTCTTTTCTTAATCGCTTCAGCAGTTGGCTCGGAAATTTGCATGCCGTAATTGCGGCGAATGTAATCAATAATCGCTTGGTCAAATTTATCGCCGCCAACACGTTCTGATTTAGCGTAAACAATACCGCCTAATGAAATCACGCCAACTTCTGTTGTACCGCCACCAATATCCACCACCATCGAGCCGGTTGCTTCTGCAACTGGCATATCAGCACCAATGGCTGCAGCCATTGGTTCTTCAATGAGGAATACTTGTTTAGCGCCTGCGCGTTCAGCAGACTCTTTAATAGCACGACGTTCAACTTGGGTGGAGCCGACTGGCACACAAATAATAATGCGCGGGCTAGGTGAAAACCAACGTGATTCGTGTACTTTGCGAATGAAATATTTGAGCATTTGCTCAGTAATGGTGAAATCGGCAATCACGCCATCTTTCATTGGGCGAATCGCTTGAATATTTGCTGGTGCGCGGCCAAGCATGCCTTTGGCGTCTGAGCCAACTGCTAGTAATACTTTCTTGCCGTTTGGGCCGCCTTCTGTACGAATCGCCACTACTGACGGTTCATTGAGTACGATGCCTCTGCCACGCGCGTAGATTAACGTGTTTGCAGTACCCAAATCGATGGCTAAATCATTAGAAAAGTAACTGTTTATAAAACCAATCATATTGTTTATCCTGTGTTTTTGTATTGCGCCGTGCCAGTCGCCAATGCAACTTAAGCATGCTTAGAAATCAAGGTATAATAGCGTAAATTACAGCTAAAATTAAGCTGTAATTGAAGTTTATTATGGCAGTTTGTTACATACAGACGTCAAAACTTTTAAATTTTATTTAAAATAATTCCCTAAATTTTCAAATTGAACAGTTGTCATGGCTCTTAATATCACCGATATCAAACGCATTGCACATTTGGCGCGCTTAGAAATTAGCGAACAAGAAGCCAATCAAACACTCACAAAACTCACCGGTATTTTAGGCTTAATCGAGCAAATGCAGGCGGTTGATACCACTGGTATCACACCGATGTCGCATTCGCAAGATGTCGTGCAGCGCTTAAGAGCCGATGTCGTAACAGCCACTAATCAACGCGAAACGTTTCAAGCCAATGCACCGACTTTGGGTAATGGCTCAACTGAAAAAGCAGTGGATAGCGGCTTGTATTTAGTACCAAAAGTGATTGAATAGAATAAAAAATGATTAATAGCAGCCCTATAAATTCAAGCTTAAGCCAACTGAGCCAAATGTTGGCTAAAAAAGAAATTTCCAGCGTGGAATTGACGCAAACGTTCTTAGATCGTATTGCTAAACATAATCCCGCTATTAACGCTTATATTGCGTTAGATTCCGATAAAACATTGGCACAAGCAAGCGCCGCTGATGTACGTATCGCTAACGGTACAGCTGAGCCATTAACGGGAATTCCATTTGCACAGAAAGATATTTTTTGCGCCAAAGGCTGGCAGACTACTTGCGGTTCTAAAATGTTGGCGAACTTTATTGCACCTTACGATGCGCATGTGATTACACAATTTGACAACGCAGGCGCTGTTAATTTGGGTAAAACCAATATGGATGAATTCGCGATGGGTTCTTCTAACGAAACCAGCTATTTTGGCGGCGTTAAAAACCCGTGGGATTTTGATCGCGTACCAGGCGGCAGTTCAGGCGGCTCTGCTGCTGCTGTGGCTGCGCGTTTATGTGCGGCGGCGACTGGAACTGATACAGGCGGTTCAATCCGCCAGCCAGCGAGTTTGTGTGGTTTTACTGGTTTAAAGCCAACCTACGGTTTGGTTTCACGTTACGGCATGATCGCGTTCGCTTCTAGCTTAGACCAAGCAGGGCCAATGGCAAAAAGCGCGGAAGATTGTGCGTTGATGATGAATGTGATGACAGGTTTTGATGATCGCGATTCCACCAGTTTGAATCGCCCCAAAGAAGATTACACGCGCGGCTTAAGTAAAATAACAGGTGAGCAACCACTCAAAGGTTTACGCATTGGTTTGCCAAAAGAATATTTTGCCGATGGTTTAGACGCGAATGTAGCGAAAGTCGTGCAAGAAGCGATTGTTGAATATCGCAAGCTGGGCGCAGAAATGGTAGATATTTCACTGCCAAATAGTCAATTATCGATTCCTGTTTACTATGTACTCGCGCCGGCCGAAGCCAGTTCTAATCTGTCGCGTTACGATGGTGTGCGTTATGGACATCGTGCAGCGGAATATGATGATTTGATGGACATGTATATGAAAAGCCGCGCAGAAGGCTTTGGCGCGGAAGTGAAACGCCGCATTTTGATAGGTACTTATGTGTTAAGTGCTGGCTATTACGATGCTTACTATTTAAAAGCGCAGCAGATTCGCCGTTTAATTGCGCAAGATTTTACCGAAGCATTTAAACAATGTGATGTGATTATGGGGCCAACTGCGCCATCAACCGCGTTTAAAGCGGGCGAAAAAGCCGACGATCCTGTGGCGATGTATTTGCAAGACGTTTACACCATTGCCACCAATTTGGCAGGTTTGCCAGGCATGAGTATTCCTGCAGGTTTCTCGAATGGTTTGCCAGTGGGCTTGCAATTAATGGGTAATTATTTTGATGAAGCGCGCATGTTAGATGTAGCGCATGCTTATCAACAAGTGACAGATTGGCATCTCGCAATGCCAGAGGGTATTTAAGATGGAATGGGAAGTCGTCATCGGGCTAGAAACCCACACGCAATTGCGTACCAACACTAAGATTTTCAGTGGCGCATCTATTCAATATGGTGCTGCGCCGAATACGCAAGCAGATGAAGTTAGCACAGCTTTGCCAGGCGTATTGCCTGTGTTAAATAAACAAGCGGTGGAATGCGCGATTAAATTTGGCTTGGCAATTAATGCCGACATTCCAGCACGCTCAGTATTTTCACGCAAAAATTACTTTTATCCAGACTTGCCTAAGGGTTATCAAATCAGCCAGTTTGAGTTGCCTGTGGTTGGCAAAGGTGCAGTGACGATTCAAGTACCAGCTAACGGCAAAAACGCCGCTTATGAAAAAGTAATCAACATCACGCGTGCGCATTTAGAAGAAGATGCGGGCAAATCAGTTCACGGCGCAGTTGAAGGCATGAGTGGCATCGATTTAAACCGTGCAGGCACGCCATTGTTAGAGATTGTGACTGAGCCCGATATGCGCAGCGCAGCAGAAGCGGTGGCTTATGCCAAAAAACTGCATGAGCTAGTGCAATGGATTGATATTTGCGACGGCAATATGCAAGAAGGCAGTTTTCGCTGCGATGTAAACGTTTCTGTACGTCCAAAAGGTCAGGAAAAATTTGGTACGCGGCGCGAGATTAAAAACCTGAACTCATTCAAATTTATGACGCAGGCGATTGAGTATGAAACACGCTGGCAAATTGAAACGCTAGAAGACGGCGGCACGATTCAACAAGCAACGGTTTTATTTAACCCTGATACGGGTGAAACAAAAGCCATGCGCTCTAAAGAAGAAGCGAACGATTACCGCTATTTTCCTGACCCAGATTTGTTGCCTTTAGAAGTTACCGCCGCTGATAAAGCGCGCGTGCAAGCCACGATGCCAGAATTGCCAGAAGCAATGAAAGCAAGATTTGAGGCGGAATATGGGTTAAGTAGTTACGATGCCGCAGCATTGACTGCCAGCCGTGAATTGGCGGATTACTTTACCACAACTGTAAATGCTGGTGCAGAAGCAAAGCCAGCCGCCAATTGGGTAATGGGTGCAATAATGGCTAGACTAAATGCTGAAGAAAAATCAATTACGGATTGCCCTGTATCACCAAACATTTTAGCTGCATTAATTAAGTTGATTGCTAGTGGAAAAATTAGCAACAAAATTGCCAAAGATACTGTTTTACCTGCATTGTGGACTGTTGTCGTAGGACGCTTTAGTCTAACAAGTCCTGAAGACGGTGTATTGATGATGGTAAATGAATTAGGAGTTGTGCAAATTAGCGATTCAAGTGAGGTTGAACTCATTATTGATGAGGTATTAGCGGCTAATCAAGCGATGGTGGAAGAGTTTAAAGCGGGCAAAGAAAAAGCGTTTAATGCGCTAGTGGGTCAAGCCATGAAAGCCAGTAAAGGTAAGGCAAACCCAGCGCAGGTGAATGAGATTTTAAAGAAAAAACTCACAGCTAGTTAATTTGAATATCTGTTTAAATATTAGGTTAAGTCATTTATTTAAATTGAAATACTTAACCATTATTTGATGGCAATTTTTTGAGCTATTGAACGCTTAAGCTAGCCGCCATCGCAGGTTCATTTGTATTAAAGTTGTTTTGTTTCAGTGCTATAAAGCGATTTTTTTCTTCCGCATAACGTTTACGCGTCGCGTCCATATTTTGTTTACGTTTCGCAATTTGCTGATTAATGTTATCCATCTCAAGTTGCGATTGTTTCAACTCTTCCACTAACGTAGCTGGTAAAGCTTTGTTTTTAGCCTTTAAAGTTTGCGCGGTTTTGTTGTTGCTCTCATTGCTACGTAACATATTTTTTTTACGTTGAGCGAGTGATTGCAAAGCCGCGTAATCCGTTTCTAAATTGCGTTCGCAAGCCAAATCGATTTCATTTGCGTTAGTGTAAGACGCTAATAACACTTTATCAGCGCGTTGCTGCGCTAATTTTTCCTGCTGTTTTTGCTGGTCTACAACATTTTTTTGGTCGGCTCTTACATTCTGTTTAATCACAATACCGTTATTGCGTATTTCGGTGTTGCTACGGCCAGCTTCTTGAGACGGCAATTTATCGCTGTAATGCGTCACGCCATCACTATCTTTCCACTTCACAATTTTATTAGTATCGGCAATTGCAGAAATAGACAACAGACTAAAACTGGTACTTAACAGTAAAATAAAAGTAATTTTTTTCATCATTTTATTCAGTCGTTTTTAGTGAGTGATATGGTTTCAACTAATTAAGTTACGCCATATTGTTGGCGATACGATTGAACATTAAGCAAATGCTGTGCCATATCATCTTTGTTTTCAATGTATTGCAATAAATCGGTCAAATTTGCGATAGCGCAAACGGGTAGTTGATGCAGTTTCTGCACCTCTTGTACCGCCGATATATCACCTAAGCCTTTTTCTTGGCGATCCAACGCAATCGCCACGCCACAAGGGATTGCGCCATTTTTTGTAATTAAATCAACTGATTCGCGCACTGATGTACCTGCCGAAATCACGTCATCGATGATTAAAACACGACCTTTTAGCGGGCTGCCAACAATGACACCGCCCTCGCCGTGATCTTTGGCTTCTTTGCGATTGTAAGCGTAGGGCAGATTGTGACCATTTTTGGCAAAAGCGATCGCGATTGCCGCAGCCAACGTGATACCTTTATAAGCTGGGCCGTACAACATATCGAACTGAATGCCCGATTGTTGGATGCTCTGATAGTAAAATTCACCCAGCTTTAATAAGCTTTCGCCATCGTTAAATAAGCCAGCGTTAAAAAAATAGGGGCTTAAACGGCCGGCTTTGGTTTTAAATTCACCAAATTTTAATACCTGCTTTTGAATAGAAAAAGCGATAAAATCTTGGCTTAATTGTTTGTTTAAGTTACTTGCATCAGGCTCTAATTGGGCTTTAGTCGTCATTTTAGTCATCATTCATTCATCGAAAGTCAATTATGCGCATTATAACTGCGAATTTAAATGGAATCCGCTCAGCGGCCAACAAGGGTTTTTTTGCTTGGTTGCAAACGCAACAAGCCGATGTGATCTGCCTGCAAGAAGTAAAAGCGCAAGCGGCGGATATGACCGCAGAAATGCTGGCGCCGGCTGGTTATTATGGCTGTTTTCATTATGCAGAAAAAAAAGGTTATAGCGGTGTTGGCATTTATTCTAAAAGCAAGCCAGATGCAGTTATTGAAGGTTTAAGTCATTTCAATCCAGCCATGGCAGATATTGACAGAGAAGGCCGCTATATTGAGGCCAGTTTTGGAAATTTGAGTGTGATTTCTTTATATTTGCCCAGCGGATCAAGCGGCGAAGAACGGCAGACATTTAAATTTGGCGTACTCGCGCGCATTATGCCGCATTTAGAAGCGTTAAGAAAAAGCGGTCGCGATGTTGTAGTGTGCGGCGATTGGAACATCGCGCATCAAGAAATTGATTTAAAAAACTACAAAGGCAATAAAAAGAACTCGGGTTTTTTGCCAGAAGAGCGCGCTTGGTTAACTGATTTATTCGGTCGTGTCGGCTGGGTGGATGTGTACCGCGCGCTGCATCCGAACACGACTGATGAATGTTATACGTGGTGGAGTAATCGCGGTGCGGCGTATGAAAAAAATGTGGGTTGGCGGTTGGATTATCAAGTCGCTACGCCAGAATTCGCGCTAAAAGCCACACAAGTGTCGATTTATAAAACACAAAGATTCAGCGATCATGCGCCATTAATTATTGATTATTCAGCATAAACACTAGATAAAAATTGCCTCAAAAAAAGTGTTAACTTGCATTTAAAAACAGCTTTTAAAAGCTGTTTTTTGAAATAAAAAAGCGTCTGAATTGCTTTTTTAAAGTAATTGTAAGGTTAACAAAGTTATCCCGACTAAATGTTGTGCAGTGCGTGATGAATCTATTTTGTCTCGCTGCACGTATCTAAAGACTTCTACCTTTGCATCTGGCGATGGTGGATTTTTCATAACATTTAGGAAGGAATGACCATGTCGATTCAAACATCATCATCAATGAGCAAAGGCGCATTATTAGCAGTTGGTGCAGCAGCGCTTATCTTGGCTGGCTGTGCAGGCAGTGGCGCAAACACGGCTAGCAGCGGTTCTACAGTTGCCTGTGTGGGCGTAAACTCATGCAAAGGCACTAGCGCATGTAAAACAGCCGGTAATGACTGTAAAGGCCACAACGCCTGTAAAACGGCAAAAAATGCTTGTAAAGGTCAAGGCTCTTGCAAAACAGCGGCCAATGCTTGTAAAGGTCAAAATGCTTGTGCTGGCCAAGGTCACTTAGCATTAACTGGCGCAGAATGTACTTCTAAAGGCGGTCACGAAGTATAAATTTAAATGTGAGCAAGTGATGTTCACGCCATTCTCATGCAATTATCTTTAAAAATTGCATGAGAATGGATAATTAAAATGTTAACTAAAACAGGATGTTAATCCATACTTAACACACAAATGTCTAACAATCTTCCATTTTTAGGTTTTGGCTTAGGTTTACGCACAGAACATTACAACGATATTTTGGCATCCAAACCGAATATCGATTGGTTTGAGGCGCTGTCAGAAAACTATATGATTCCTGGCGGCAAGCCGTTGCATTATTTAGACCGTATTCGCGAAAATTATCCTGTCGTCATGCATGGTGTATCGCTTTCTATCGGCTCTACAACCACTATTGATAAAGATTACCTGCGCGATTTGCGTAAGCTTGCGGATCGCGTACAACCCGCTTGGATTTCGGATCATTTATGTTGGACAGGCGTGCATGGCCAAAATATGCATGATTTATTGCCGTTGCCTTACACTGAAGAAACCGCTAACCATGTGGCGGAGCGCGTTGGTATCGTACAAGATTATTTGGGTCGCCAAATTTTGCTGGAAAATGTATCCAGCTACGCCAGTTATGTGGATTCAACGATGGCGGAGTGGGAATTCATTCAGTTAATTGCTGAAAAAGCCGATTGTTTGCTGTTATTGGATGTGAATAATATTTATGTCAGCAGTTATAACCATCAATTTGACGCCAAAAAATTCATCGATGGCATTCCCCAAAAACGCGTGCAACAAATCCATTTGGCGGGACATCACAATCATGGCGATTACATTATCGATACGCATGACGCGCCTGTAATTGACCCAGTTTGGGATTTATATGCTTACGCGTTATCGCGTTTTGGTGCGGTATCGACCATGATTGAGCGCGATGACCAAATGCCAGAATTAGATGAGTTGGTGCAAGAATTACAAATTGCGCGCGATATTGCCGCCAAAGAATTATCGGTGGCGGCATGAGTCGACTAGCTCAATTACAAGCCGATTTTCAAGCCTATTTAATGGATGAAGATAAAGGCGCAGCATTTAAAAACTGTATTGTTGATGATGCAAAAGTTGGGGTAAAAAGAAGGTTAAGTATTTACGCCGATGCGTATCGTCTGCGTATTATTGAGGCATTAGCCAATAGTTATCCCAAGCTTAAAGCCTTGTTGGGCGACGATTTATTTGATGCCACCGCGCGCAGTTATATTGATGCGCACCCTTCCACTTATCGCAATATGCGTTGGGTTGGCGATAAGATGCAGATGCATTTAATCCACTCTTTGCCACAACATCCTATTGCGGCAGAAATGGCGGCGTTTGAATGGGCGCTCGGTTTGGCATTTGATGCCAAAGATACGCCAGTGCTGCAATTGCAAGATTTGGCGGCAATTCCGCCAGAAGATTGGGCGGAATTACCATTGGTTTTTCATCCGTCTGTGCAATGGTTGCCGCTAAAATGGAATGTGCTATTAGTTTGGCAGGCGCTGAATGCCGATGAAACGCCACCAACGCCCACGCAAATAAATGAGCCGTGTTTAGTGTGGCGTAGCGAAAGCAGTTCACATTACCAATCGTTAGATGAGTCAGAAGATAAAGCCATAAAGCTAGTGGCGACAGGCGCCACTTTTGGTGAGCTTTGCGAATGTTTGCAAAGCATTTATTCAGAGCAAGAAGCGATGATTAAAGCCGCACAATATTTATCCAGCTGGCTAAATAATGGATTAATGGCGAAAACTTAACCAGTTTAAAGGGTTAAGTTTTAGTCAGTTGATTTGCGAAAAACTGACAAGATGTCAGTATTGAAAATAATCTAGCGTTTCAAAATTAACTATTTGCAGCGCGCTAGATTAAAAGGCTTTCAACTTTGTTAATAGTCATTGGCTTTTACAGTGTTCCAAGGCGCGATTTTGATGAGCAATAACATGCCAGGAATCGCTAAAATAAAACACACAATAAAAAACTTAAACCAACCCAGATTTTCGACCATATAACCCGTGGCTGCATTCGCAAACGTACGTGGAACAGCCGCTAAACTAGTAAACAACGCAAATTGCGTAGCCGTGTAAAGCGGGTGTGTGGTTTGCGCAATATAGGCCACAAATGCCGCTGTTCCAAGCCCAACGCCAAACGCTTCTATGCCGATGACGATGCCCAACCATAATAAGCTGTGACCAACCGTTGCTAAATACGCAAAGCCTAAAATAGCCACCATTTGCACCGCGCCAAATACCCATAATGCGCGATTAATGCCTAATTTAAACATCCATACTCCACCCAGCAAACCACCAATCACACTTGGCCATAAACCGGCATTTTTGGCGATTAAGCCAATTTCGGTTTTGCTAAAACCCATATCCAAATAAAAGGGTGTCGCTAACGCTGTCGCCATGCTATCGCCCAGTTTGTATAAGAAAATAAATGCCAAAATCAATAATGCGGTTTTTAAACCATTTCGATTGATAAATTCGTGAAATGGCTCTACAACCGCGGCTCTTAATGTACGTGGAGCGCCTAATTTAAGTTGCGGTTCTTTGACTAAAATAGTCATGAAAATGCCTGGCAACATAAATAGCGCTGTAATCAAAAATACACTTTGCCAAGTGAAATGATCTGCCAAGATGAGCGATAAAGAACCCGGCACCAAGCCAGCGATTTTATAGGCGTTAACGTGAATCACATTGCCCATACCCAATTCGATATCCGGTAATATCTCGCGCCGGTAAGCATCTACTGCAATATCCTGGCAAGCACTAAAAAATGCCACGGTTGTGGCAAGGTAAGCAATCGTCCAAATATCTAATTTTGGGTTAAATACGCCAAATAGTGGAATGGAGATAAGCAATAGCAATTGTGCGATGAGCATCCAGCCACGCCTGCGGCCAAGTGGCGGAATATAACGATCGAATAATGGCGCCCAAAGAAATTTCCATGTAAACGGTAAACTGATTAACGCAAATAAGCCGATAGATTTTAAATCGACACCTTCAGATCTCAGCCATGCGGGCAATAAGCTAATTAAAATAAACAGCGGTAAACCCGAAGTGAATCCAGTAAAAATGCAAATGAGCATACGTTTATTCAACAGGATTTGTTTGATTGGATGATTCATTTTAAAATGATGCACTTGAGATGCATTTGGGCGACTTAGTTGCTCACATTATTACATTGCTTAATGGTCAGTGCCTCATTGGGCTTAATATTTATGAAACTTTTGTAGTATAAAAGCATCAGTTTTATATAGGCATTCAATTAAATGGCTTGATTGAATGTGTTAACTCGCCAAGATAGTCAAAGTGAATAGCTAAATTTTTAGTGTTTACTAGGCTCAATTTTTTAATTCAAACTTAATATTTGAGCTTAATGCTTGAACAAATTTAGGCTTGTCTATTTACCGTTATAGCCCAAATTTATTTGGCGCTAGCTAAATTATCATTTATAAAAAAACATCTAATTTAAAAAGTAAAGGAGTGCGCATGCGTTTAGCAAAGCCACTATTCCCCATTATTTTAATCACATCACTATTTAGCTTCAGCGTATCTGCGGATGAAGTTAGGCTAAAAAATGGCGATGTAATCACTGGTACTATTATCAAAAAAGAAACAGATAAACTTGTTTTTAACACTAATTATGCAGGCGATATCAGCATCGCGTGGTCTGAAATAAGCAGTTTAAACACCAAAGAACCTGTTCAAGTCTATTTGACGGATGAAACGGTCTTTACTGGCGTGATTGGTGCATCACAATCAGGTCGTGCAAAAATCGTTATCGCTAATTCAGATGCTCAAACCGATATTGATTTAAACCAGTTAAATTATATTAATCCCAACCCATTGGTTTCAGGCGTTGGCGTGGTGTGGTCTGGCAACATTAATTTAGGTGGCGCGATCACGCAAGGTAATACAGATACCAGCTTAGTGCGTGCCGATGGCGAGACGATTGCACGGACGAAATACAACCGATTTACAGTTGGCGGAGTAGTGAATCGGGCAAAAAGTAATAATGTCGATACCGAATATAACAGCCGGGGTTACGCAAAGTACGATAAATTTTTAACGAAAAAATGGTATCTATATACCAATGCAAGTTTAGAAAATGATCGGTTCAGAGACATTAACTTGCGGTCAACAGCCGGTGTGGGTAACGGTTATCAACTCTATGAGCAAGATGATTTGAATTTAGCCATCGAGGGCGGTATCAACTATATTAATGTGGATTATGACGTCGCCAGAGACGAAAGTTACGCAAGTGGACGCTGGGCGTTACGTTATGATCAAAAGCCAATGTCAGGCGATGTGCAATTCTTTCATCAGCATGAAATCTTATTTGGCTTAGAAAAAACAGCCAACACGTTAATTTTTTCAAAAACAGGTTTGCGCGTTCCCATCGCTAAAAACTTAAATGCTTCCGCGCAAATCAATTTGGATTACAACAGTCGACCTGTTGAAGACAGGAAAGAGTTGGATAAAACGCTTTTATTTAGTTTAGGTTATGGCTGGTAGTTAACTCGCTTTTAACCGATACATGGCTAAATTACCCAGTAAATTCGGCATAAAGCTGATTTCTTGTTCTTCAGTAATTACTTTACGTTCTATGACTGTAATTTTGTGATTTCTACAAAATTGGTCAAAATCATTGATCGTGCAAAGGTGTACGTTGGGTGTGTCATACCATTGATACGGTAAAGTTTTTGATACTGGCATGCTACCGTTGGTGATTTGCATACGGTTACGCCAATAGCCAAAATTAGGAAATGTAACAATAATTTCATGACCTACACGCAGCATTTCTTGCACGATTTCTTCGGTATTATGCATAGCTTGCAGGGTTTGCGAGAGAATGACCGTATCAAACGATTGATCTTCAAAGCCTGATAAACCAGCCTCTAAATCCATTTGAATTACATTGGTACCGTTTTTTAAACACGCCAGCCAATTGGCATCATCCTTCTCAACACCATAACCTTTGGTTTCTAAGCTGCTGCGTAAAAACTGTAATAATGTGCCATCGCCACAACCTAAATCCAGCACTTTCGAGCCGAAACTAATCCAGCCAGCAATAATGGCAAAATCTTGACGATACTTAAGGTCAAAATTTGTAGAATTTACATTATTTTGAGTGATATTTGCCATGTTTACACCTCAACTTTTTGTAAATAGGCACGTAAAATCGCATGATAATGTGCATCGGGCATTAAAAAAGCATCGTGGCCATGTGCTGCAGTCACTTCTGCATAGCTCACAGTGAGTTCGTTATCGAGCAAAGCCTTCACAATTTCGCGTGAACGCGCAGGCGAAAAACGCCAATCGCTGGTAAATGAAAGCACTAAAAATTGTGCTTTCACATTGTTAAGTGCTGCACTTAAATCGCCATTATATTCTAGCGCGGGGTCGTAATAATCCAACGCGCGCGTCATGCGCAAATAAGTATTGGCATCGAATTCACCTGCAAATTTATCGCCTTGATAACGCAAATAAGATTCCATTTCAAATTCCACATCAAAGCCATATTTGAGTGTGTCTTTAAGCTTACGGCCGAATTTTTCACCCATTGCATCATCGCTTAAATAGGTGATATGCCCGAGCATACGCGCAATACGCAAACCGCGTTTTGGTACGGTATTGTGTGCGTAGTAATCGCCAGCATAAAACTCAGGATCCGTCATAATTGCCTGGCGTGCGACTTCATTAAATGCGATGTTTTGTGCGGTTAAGTTGGGTGCAGATGCAATCACAAGTGCATGTTTAACGCGGTCTGGGTAAGCAATTGTCCACTGTAAAGCCTGCATGCCACCTAAACTGCCACCAATCACAGCAGCCAGTGTTTTAATGCCTAAATAATCCAGCAAACGTGCTTGTGAATTCACCCAATCTTCAACCGTTACAATGGGGAAATTTGCGCCAAAAGGCTTACTTGTTGTAGCGTCAACACTAGAAGGTCCGCTACTGCCGTGACAGCCACCCAAATTATTCAGCCCGATCACGAAAAATTTATTGGTGTCTAAAGGTTTATTGGAATCAACGCCGTTATTTGGCCCAATCAGGTTATCCCACCAGCCGGAATTTTTATCCGTTTCAGCATATTTCCCCGCAACATGATGGTTGCCAGAAAGTGCATGGCAAATAATCACAGCATTGCTTTTATCCGCATTTAAAGTGCCATAAGTTTCATAAACCAAATGAAAATTCGATAAAATTTCGCCGCTTTTTAACTGAAGCGGCTCATCAAAATAGGCGGTTTGTGCAGACACTATTCCTATAGAGTCCATGCGTACGGAATTATTTTTTAGCATTTCGCAATTATACTATGTGTTAAGTCACAACCAATAGCTGATTAAACGGGCGTTTTGCTTAGTTAACACCTCAAAACCGCCCAATTGTTACGCGTTCAATCCCACTTAAATCTAACACATGGCTAATTTCAACAAAGCCGGCTTGTTTAAATAATGCCGCGACAACTGGTGCTTGGTTATAACCATGTTCAAGCATTAACCAGCCGCCAGTATTTAAATATTTTGGCGCGCAATCGATGATTTGACGAATATCTTTTAAACCATCATAGCCAGAAGCCAGCGCAGATTGTGGCTCAAAACGTAAATCACCTTGTTTTAAATGCACATCATCGTCTTCAATATAGGGTGGATTGCTCACAATCAAATCAAACTTTCTCTCATTTAATGATCCAAACCAATCACTTAACAGAAATTGCACATTATAAATGGTTAAGTTTTTGGCATTTTCAATCGCGATATTCAGTGCGGCCTGACTGACATCTACTGCAATTACATCTGCGAGAGAGCGATTTTTAGCAATAGCTAACGCGATTGCGCCAGTTCCAGTACCCAAATCTAAAACAGATTTTGCTTGTAAGGTTTCATGCTGAAAAGTGCGTGATGGAATTTTACTGAGCGCGGCTTCTACTAGCGTTTCTGTATCAGGTCTTGGAATCAAAGTATCGGGCGTGACTTTTAAATGTAAACCGTAAAATTCGCGATAACCTAAAATATAAGCAATCGGCTCACCATTTAATCGGCGATTTAATAATGTTTGAAATTTCTCGTCAGTATCTGCTTGTACGATCTCATTCTCATGTGCAATTAACCATGAGCGGTCTTTATTCAATACATGCAGTAACAAAAGTTGTGCTTCGAATTTGGCCTCTTGAAGGTTTAAATTTAAATGTATATTTAATTCGGTTTGACTAGATTGAATCAGCTGAATGATTGTATTAGATTGCATGGTGTAGATTGTAAGCGAATTTACATTCTATTTTGATGTATTGAAAGTATCAAAAGGACAAATAAAAACGGCAACCTAAGTTGCCGTTTTTACATTATTAATCTAACTTAAACAGGCAGAGCCTGCATTAAACTAGAAGAATAAGATTGCGCCCAAAGACACAGTTTTTGCTTTTGAATCTAAAGCACCGAAGTCAGTTTTAACATCTGAGTATTCAGCAACTAAGTTCAAGTGTTTTGTTAACGGATGGTATGCACCAACTGTCCACATTTCGTTTTCTAGATCTGCAGCTAATACATCGCCACCGTTACGATCTAACTTAGAAATACCCCAGCTAAGACCTAATTTAGTACCTACGCCTGGAAGTGTATAAGTACCTTGAACGTATCCGCCGTTTGAATCACGACGATTACCATTTTGGTCAACAGCGCCTAATAACTGCACTGTAGTACCTAAACCTTTACCGTCATAGTAGTAACCAGTCAAGCCAAAGCCAGCCAAGTTAATTGTAGCACCAACATCATAACCGTTTGCACGCTCAGAACCACCAGTTGCTAGCTCTAATTTTTGTGTAATACCAGAAACCCAAACTTTACCACCTACATCGCCAGTCCACTCATATGAAGCTTTAGCTTCGATAGCAGGTACTGAGCCTTCACGACCAAACGCACCAGCATCACCAGCAATAGGAGCTGCTGCTGTACCGATGTTAGTAATGCTTAAAGCATCCCATGATTGTGTTACACCAGCTGTGAAACTGAAACCGCTCCAGTTTGGTGATGTGTAAGCAATTTGTGATTTCCAGTCAGCATAGATAAAACCAGAACCGATACGACCAAGAGTAGTTGTGTTACCAGCTAAGAAGCCAGCACCAGAACCAACGCCCAATAATGTCATGTCGTTTAAGATAGCGTCAGAAGCGAAAATACCTAAGTCTTTACCTAATTTGATAGAGCCCCATGATTTGTCACCAAATGTTAAGAACGCTTGACGATTTTCTTGGTTTAACAAACCTGTTTGAATACCAGCTTGTGTTGTTGAAGCGCCTGGGTTGATGCTGATAGTGAAACCAACATCTAAGTCGTTTTGACGTGTTTTACCAGAAACTGATAGGTAGTTTGGTAATAAACCTGTTGTAATGTTGTTTGTACGTGATTCGCCGTTAGCATTACCGCCGCCTAAATTTACTGCGCCGCCACCAAGAGCAATATCATCACCACTTGTACGTGTAGTTGTGTAGTAAGCGTTTACAACACCACCGATGTCCAATGTCCAATCGCCAGCTGGAATGATAATACCAGCGTTAGCGCTTGATGCTGCAGCTAATAAAGCTGATGCAACTGCTAAACTTAATTTTGTTTTCATATGAATCTCCAAAAATTGTTTCTTAAAGTTATTGCCAATTTGACCTCATTTTTGATTGTTGTTTTGTTACCAAAACTATTACAAAAATGAGAAATTTCTCCAACGCTCTCAATAAAACAAGTTACATTCATTTACTAAGAAGGTGTAGCTAGTATGCCAAAGATGCTGTTTTGGGGGCAAGGTTTATGTCGCTTTTTGAGCTAGTTATCTGCGGATGTTGTTTTAATACAACACTATTTAGAGTGCTTAATACAAAGCAATCGCTTAGTGCCTGATTATTAAGACTTGTTATTAAATATGGTGATGACTTAATGCTTAATTTAAAGCAATTTTTTGATGGAAATGGTTGTAATGGAAATTACAAATATTCTTCTACTGTAAATAACCTGCGGTGTTCGCGAATGGCGAAGCGGTCTGTCATGCCAGCAATGTAATCCGCTACAGCACGCGCTTTATCTGATTGGGCGTGTGCTTGGTGTTCTGACGGCATTAAGGTCGTATCGTTGAAAAAAACCTCAAATAATTCGCGGATGATGCGCATGGCTTTGGCGCTCATGCGGTTAACCTTGTAGTGATGATATAAATTTTTACGTAAAAATTGTTTTAGCGCATGATTTTTTTTCGTCATGTCTGGACTAAAACTAATCAAGTAGGGCGCTTGGCGAATATCTTGAATATTTTTCGGTGCGAGTTGTGCAATGTTCTGCGTGCTGGTGTGACATAAATCGACAACCAAAATGTTAATCATGCGGCGAACAGTTTCGTGTATTAGTCGCCTATCTTCAAGTTTAGGATATTTAGTTTTGACTATTTCAAGCTGTGAATTAAACAACTCTACTTCTTGCAGTTGCTCAATGGTGATTAAGCCTGAGCGCAAGCCATCGTCGATATCGTGATTATTGTAGGCAATTTCATCTGCAAAATTGGTTAATTGTGCTTCTAAACTAGGGTTGGTTTTGTCAAGAAAGCGTTGACCAACATCGCCCAATTGTTTGGCATTTTTAATTGAGCAATGTTTTAAAATGCCTTCACGCAGTTCAAATGTTAAATTGAGGCCATCAAATTCGGCGTAACGTTGTTCTAATTTATCCACCACGCGTAATGATTGCAAATTGTGCTCAAAGCCGCCGTAATCGCGCATGCAATCATTTAGCGCATCTTGGCCAGCGTGACCAAAAGGCGTGTGGCCTAAGTCATGCGCAAGTGCAATCGCTTCAGTTAAGTCTTCATGCAAGTGAAGAGTGCGTGCAATACCGCGGGCAATCTGTGCGACTTCTAAGCTATGTGTTAAGCGGGTACGAAATAAATCGCCTTCATGGTTCACAAAAACTTGTGTTTTATATTCTAAACGGCGAAAAGCGGTAGAGTGAATAATCCGATCGCGATCGCGTTGAAAAGCGTTACGTAGAGGCGAAGGTGGTTCTTCAAAACGTCTGCCAAGCGTGATTTCAGGATTTGCTGCGTAAGCGGCGAGCGTATTCATGTTCAAGTTAATGCTAGCGTTTGGTTTAATTTATCCGTATCGTAATCACTGGTAATCACGGCTTTACCGATGCCTTGTTGCAATACCAATCTTATCTTTCCATCGGCTACTTTTTTATCGTTTGCCATTAAATCTAAATATCTGTCTGCTCCCAATTTAGGCGCTTGCAATGGCAAATTTGATGCATTTAATAGGTTAAGTATGCGTGTAAATTCATCGGTTTTTAACCAGCCCATTCGCTGTGATAAATCTGCCGCCATGATTGTGCCTGCGGCCACTGCCTCACCATGCAACCAAACGCCATAGCCCATCGCATTTTCAATGGCATGGCCAAATGTGTGGCCGAGATTAAGCAATGCACGCTCGCCCGTTTCATGTTCATCTATCGCAACAACTTCGGCTTTATTTTCGCAAGAGCGATAAATAGCGTAGCTGATTGCGGCTTCATCTAATGACATTAATTTGCTGATATTGACTTCTAACCAGTCAAAAAAATCCGTGTCGCGAATCAAGCCGTATTTAATCACTTCGGCTAAACCGGCCGATAACTCACGTGGCGATAAAGTTTTAAGCGTATCAATATCGGCCAATACCAATTTAGGCTGATAAAACGCGCCAATCATATTTTTGCCCAGTGGATGATTGATGCCAGTTTTACCACCAACGCTGGAATCGACCTGTGAAAGCAATGTGGTGGGAATCTGAATAAATGGCACACCACGCAAATAGGTGGCTGCTGCATAACCCGTTAAATCGCCAATTACACCGCCGCCTAAGGCAATAAGTGTTGTGCTACGCTCACATCGATTTTTAAGTAAGGCGTCATAAATAAGGTTAAGCGTATCTGCATTTTTATACGCTTCGCCATCTGGCAAAATAATCTCAATCACTGTCACGCCCGCATCGCGCAGCGTTTTACTTAATTTTGCTAAATACAATGGTGCGACAGTGGTATTGGTAACAATCGCTACATTTTTGCGCTTAAGGTGCGGCAAGATTAAATCAGCTTGATTCAGCAGATTACTGCCAATATGAATGGGATAAGAGCGGCTGTCGAGTGCTACTTGTAAAGTTTGCATGGTGTAATAATTGGCGTTATGATCGTGAGGTTAAATTAAATTATTCATTCAGTTTTAAATTAAGTGCAGATTCTAATTTGGCAATAATGCTACTGACAGGTTGATTGCCAGTATCAATAATATGCGTTGCTACTTCGGTATACAAAGGATTACGCTCTGCATATAGCTGCTCTAATTTAGCGCGAATATCCACATTTTGTAAAAGTGGCCTATGCTTGTCGTTACGTGTTCTGTGCCACAACTCGTTCACATTAGCGCGCAAATAAATAACTGTACCGTGATTTTTTAACAGTTCGCGATTTTCTGCCGCAATCACGGCGCCACCACCTGTTGCCATCACAATATTATTTAATTCCACGAGTTCTTGAATGACTGTTGTTTCGCGCTTGCGAAATCCTGATTCGCCTTCTAAATCGAAAATGACCGGGATTTTTACGCCAGTACGTTTCTCGATTTCTACATCAGTATCGTAAAAATGCTTGTTTAGGTGCTTGGCTAAAATTTTACCAATCGTGGTCTTTCCAGCACCCATCAAGCCAATAAAGAAAATGTTGTTCACTTCTATCACAATATTTTGCCGCTAAATTCTCTAAGCAAAAATGCCTATCAAGTTAATGATAGGCATTTTAAGGTAAAGCGAACGTTCTGTCAGTTAAGTCTTAGTCTTGCATCTTAAAGTTTTATCTTAAGCCCAAACTTTCATCCATAATTTTGGGCGTAATAAAGATTAATAATTCACTCTTGTCATCTTGTCTTGTACGGCGCTTGAACACATTGCCAATAATTGGAATGTCACCGAAAAATGGTACTTTGTCCACTTGATTACTTTGAGTTTGTTCAAATATACCGCCTAATACAGCAGTTTCTCCGTTAGATACTAACACTTGTGTTTTCACGTTTTGAGTATTAATCGCTGGAACGCCAGCAACTACGTCACCAGGTGAGTCTTTTCGCACTTCAAGATCCATAATGATTTTGTCATCTGGTGTAATTTGTGGTGTTACTTCTAAACTAAGCTCTGCTTTTTTAAAGGCAATATTAGCTGCGCCGCTGCTAGACGCTTGCAAATATGGAATTTCAACACCGGATGCGATTTTTGCTGTTTGTTGATTAGCAGTAGTAACGCGTGGGCTTGAAACAATTTTTCCTCTTCTGTCACTTTCAAGTGCAGAAAGCTCTAAGTTTAACAATAAGCCAGCTGGTAATCTGAATAAACTAAATGCAATGCTACCGAAAGCATTTTGTACAGGTAGATTTGAATTTAAACCTCCTGTGCCAGCGGCTTGTATTATTGTTACACCATCGGGACCAGTTATTGGAACTGCGCTTGTAGTATTTAAGCTGCCACCTATAGCTAAGCTGTTTCTACCAGGTGTGGTCGCAGATTGCACGCCGAATCTAGCACCTAGGCTTTTACTAAAAGTATCTTCCGCTAACACAAGACGTGATTCAATCGTGACTTGTCTAACCGATACATCGATTTTATTAATGATGGACTGAATTTCTTCTAATTTTTTGGCAGTATCTTGTATGAACAGCGTATTGGTACGCGGGTCATAATTAACATTGCCACGTTTAGATAAAATGCGATTTTGACCAGCTGCTGCGCCTGCGCTAGAGCCGCCAGAAGTATTGCTACCATCCAAGATTTTAGTAAATTCTGAAGCTTTCTGATACTTAAGTGTAAAGGCTTCTGTACGCAATGGCTCCAAGTCTTCAATGGCTTGACTTGCTTCTAGTTGGGCTTTGTCTTTTGCGGTCACTTCTTCTGCAGGTGCAACCATAATCACGTTGCCTGTTTTACGCATCGTTAAGCCTTTATTTTTCATGATGATATCCATGGCTTGATCCCATGGTACATCTTTCAATCTCAGGGTTAGATTGCCCGTTACTGTATCACTAGTAATGATATTTAAACCAGTAAAGTCAGCAATCACTTGTAATACTGAGCGTACTTCAATGTTTTGAAAATTCAATGATAGCTTTTCACCTGCGTAACCAGGCTTGGTGCCGCGCACCAATTTATCAGGATCTTCAACCACTTGACGTACGTCGATAATAAATTTCTTATCTGCTTGATAAGCCGATTGCTCCCAATTACCTTTCGGCTCAATAGAAATGCGGCCATTTTTACCCTGTTTCATTGTATCGATATACAAAACAGGCGTATTAAAGTTAATCACATTTAACCGACGTTGTAAGTCAGTAGGTACATCTGTATTGATAAAATCAACAAAAATTAACTTACCTTTTTGTTTGATGTTAATACCAGAATTGGTATCAGATAAATCAACAATAATACGACCTTCACCATTTTTGCCGCGGGCAAAATCTACATTGGTAATCGCGTGTTCTTGATTAGTAGCACGAGCTTCAGCAAAACGTGTTTCCGTTGCTGTGTTGCTCACGCTTGCTTCATTTCCTTGCAGAGTAATGATGACATCTTTGCCGTTAATAACCGTGTTATAACCGACGTTTTTCGTTAAATTTAATACGACACGTGTGCGATCTTTGGCTTGTGCAAATGAAACGCTTTTTAACGCACCTTGATCGCTAACAATATTATTCTTATTTAAACCATTGGCTGTTTTAGGAAAATCTAATGCGATGCGGGCTGGATTATTTAAAGTAAAACCAGCGGGTGGATTTGCAAGTGGTGATTTCATTTGCAGACGAATGCTCACGCGACCACCTGATAATGCGGAAAAATCGATATTTTCAATTTTATTATTGTATAAATTTTCATCGTTAGTTGCTGCCAATGCGCTATTCATAAAAGCTAGCCCGGAGCTTGTAGCTAACAGCAGTAATACTGCAATAATTTTCTTTATCGTTTTAAACATGATCATCCCTGTCATTTATTCTTGTAAATTAATACTTGCTGTACGTTCTGTCCAATCGCCGGTTAGGTCATCTTGCACAATTTCTTTTAATGCTATGTCGCTTTCGTTAATCGCAGTTACCAAGCCGTAGTTAGGGCCTAAGTAGTTACCTACTTTAACTTGTTGCACCGTATTGTCTGGCGTCTTGATAAGCGCATAAGTCAGTTTGTTTTTACTCATTGAGCCAACATATTTCAAACTTTCCAAAGGATAAGCTTCCAGTGCTTCTTTAGGACGATTGGTATTCGGCTGCAAACCACCGTTTTTATTGGCGGCTTTACGCGGTCTAAATGGGTCAGCCAAAGTGCCATCAGCGTTATATTGAAGTGGAGAATAAGGCAAAACCTCTGGTAAAGGTTGCACAGTCTTACTCATGTCGGTTGCGGCACTTAACATAAATTTATCTAAATCATCCCCATCGCCACCACTACAAGCAATCAGCGTTAAAGTTAACGCCGAAATAGACAGTAGTTTTAATATAGGGCTTTTTAATAAGGCACTAGATTTTAATGAAATACTAAAGCGGCTCATTTATTTGACTTCCTTTTTTTCAGAGGCTTTTTTAGCGGCGAGTTCTGAAGAATCTAAATAACGATAAGTTTTAGCAATAGCCTCAAGAATCAACATACCATCTTTACTATCTTTATTCAGTGGGGCAATTGTCATATCGTTTAATGTCACAATTCTGGATAGCTTTGAAATATCGGTAGCAAACGCACCTACATCGTGATAACTGCCTTTGATTTTAATTTGAATCGGCATTTCTGCATAAAAATCTGCAATGGTTTCTTGTCCTGGTTTAAATAACTCAAACTCAAGATTGCGCCCAAGTCCAGCTTGATTAATATCAGTTAACAAACCATCCATCTGCGATTTATCTGGTAACTGTTTAAGAAGCGCACCAAAGGTTTTTTCAATATCGACCATTTGTTGCTTGTACGCATCAATTTTGATGGCCTGACCTTTTTTAGTAACAAATACTTGGCGTAATTCCTGCTCTTTAGCTTGTGCTTGATCGAACTCATCAATCTGAGGGCTCCACAAAAACCAGTAACCCAAACCAATTAGCACTATGAATAGAAACCCCAGCAATACCAATTTAACTGGCATTGGTAAGCTACCAGCATTTTTAAAATCAATATTATTAAAATCATCTAATTTCATGTGTTAAGTCTTCCATTTATCAAGTACCTTTGACTTTATTTTTATTAGGTGCTTCTTCAGCTTTTTGAACCTTCAAAGAGACGTTTAGCGTAAATTCATTTTGCTTGATGCCATTTAACGTCATGGCTTTAATCTCTACTAAATTAGGCGATTCCATCCAATTAGATACGCTTAGATTGCGCACTAAAGTTGCCACGCGTGCATTGGTGTCAGCGACGCCTTCTAAGGTAATTAAATTGCCTTGCTGCTTGATACTTTTTAAATACAAGCCTTCTGGCAATTGACGTGACAGTTCATCTAAAATTACAACGGATTGGCTACGGTTGGTCTGCAGATTTTCAACGATTTGTTTACGTTCCAATACGTTACTGATTTGGTCTTTTAAATCTTTAATATCGGCAATTTCTTTGTCTAATTGATTGATGGCTACTTCTAATCGACCGTTACGCTCAATTTGAGAGTCTTTTTTTGCACTCAGATATGTCCAACCCATAAAGACAACGGCACCAGCTGCTACCGCAGCCATTAATGCCATTAAGCCAAATTGGCGCTGGCGTTCTGCGCGTTTTAATTGACGGTGAGGTAATAAGTTAATGCGCATCATATTAATTCACCCCGCGCATGGCTAAACCACAGGCAATTAATAACGCAGGCGCGTCAATCGTTGCTTGTTGCTGCTTAACTTTAGTGGCAAGTGACATAGATTGAAACGGATTGGCGATAATGGTATTCACTTGGGTGCGGTCTTGTACCATCGCATCTATCGCTGGAATTGCCGCACAGCCACCCGCTAGCACCAGATGGTCCACACGGTTATATTGAGTTGAGCTAGTGAAAAACTGTAACGCCCTTGCTACTTCGGTAGAAAGTGATTGCATAAATGGTTGCAACACTTCGTTTTCGTAACTTTCTGGCAAGCCACCTTTACGTTTCGCGATTTCGGCTTCTTCTACAGATAATCCAAAGCGGCGTTGAATCTCTTGTGTGAGTTGTGTGCCGCCAAAAGCTTGTTCACGCACATAGATGGACACATTGTCATGCAACACATTGATGTGCATGATGCCGGCACCAATATCCACAATCATCACGGTTTGGTCTTTGCCTTTATTCGGTATTTGGTTAGCAACTAAACTGTAAGCAGCCTCAGTTGCGTAAGTGTCCACATCCATTACCGTGACTCTTAAGCCAGCATCTTCTGCAGCGGCTACTCGATCTTCAATCTTTTCTTTTCTGGCAGCGGCGATTAATACTTCAACTTCGTCCGGGCTATTTGCGGCTGCGCCGATGATTTGAAAGTCAATATTGACTTCTTCTAACGGGAATGGAATGTACTGATTGGCTTCGGCTTCCACTTGCACTTCCATGTCTTCTTCGCGTAGATCCGCAGACATCATGACTTTTTTAGTGATTACGGCAGCTGAAGGTAGGGCAAGTGCGGCACGTTTTTCGCGTGAGCCTAAAAGTTTCCAAGCTAATTTGACGGCGTCAGAAACTTGCTCCAAACCGGAAATATTGCCATCCACAATGGCATCTTTAGGAATGGCAGCAATTGAGTAGGCTTCCAAGCGATAAGAGTCCTTACCAGTGGAAGACAGTTCGACCATTTTGACAGCCGAAGTGCTAATGTCTACACCTATGAGTGGAGGAGTACTTTCATTGAAAAAATCGAATTTCAAATTAGAATTCTCTTTCTATATTCATAGGTTACGCACAATAGTGATAATTTACATTAAATCCTAGCAACAAGTTTACGCCCTGTAAAGCAAATTTTAATTTTAAATTTATTCTGAGCCTACAATTGTGAAGGCTTGTGCCATTTATGATACAAGTCTAATCGTCGGAAAATTTAAGTATTATTCAATACTTAAAGAATCAAAGCGATGAAAATTGACACGTTAGTTTTGGTTAATGTCTATTAGCTTATATACTGTTAGCTGTAATTTAATTGGTAATGATTCGATTCGTTAAAATATATTTATGGCTCTAAACGACATGGCTCCAAAGAAATGGTGGCACTTTTTAATATTGTTTATCGTGGTTGGTGGGTTAACAATATCAGCAATGGCGGCGCTTGCTATCACACTTATTTATCCAACTTTGCCCTCATTAGAAACGTTAACCGATTACCGTCCTAAACTGCCGTTACGCGTTTATACCGCCGATGGTTTTTTAATCAGTGAGTTTGGTGAAGAACGACGCGCATTTGTGAGTATTGATAAAATACCGCAAAATTTAAAAAATGCGGTGTTGGCGATTGAGGACAGGCGATTTTATCAACATGGCGGCGTTGATACCAAAGGCGTGTTACGCGCTATCAAAAACAACCTCACTGGCATCAGCCACGAAGGTGCAAGCACCATCACCATGCAAGTTGCTAAAAACTTCTTTACCGCGCCAGGTAAAGGACGCACGATGATCATCAAAATTAAAGAAGCACTTTTGGCGTTAAAAATTGAAAAAACCTTATCTAAAGACCAAATTTTTGAGCTTTATTTAAATCAAATCTATTTGGGTCAACGTTCATATGGTTTCGCAGCCGCGTCCCAAGTGTATTTTGGTAAATCCTTATCCAAGTTAACTCTGGCTGAATCCGCGATACTTGCTGGCTTGCCAAAAGCCCCATCTGGCTATAATCCATTTATTCATCCCCAACGCGCTATTGCCAGGCAACAGGATGTATTACGTGATATGCATCTCACGGGCATGATTGATGATGCTGAGTTTAATGAGGCGATGGAGCAAAAGTTAACCTTTAAAACCTCTAAACAAGCACGTGATGTTGAGGCGGATTATGTAGCAGAAATTGTGCGGCAGAGTTTGTTTGCGCGTTATCAAGATGATATTTACAGCAGTGGTATGAAAGTGTACACCACCATCAAAAAAGAGAATCAAGAGGCGGCCAATAACGCAGTTTTGCAGGGCGTTTTAGAGTATCAGCGTCGACATGGATACCAAAAACCTGAAAAAAATATTAATCTAGATAAGCTGAAATCGACCGATTTGACTGAAGGTTTGCAAATCGCATTAGAGGATTTTGAAGAATTCAAAGGTTTTGTGCCTGCGGTTGTGACTGATGTTTCACCAAAACTGGTCAAAGTGTTTAGTAAAAGAGGCGATAGCCTTGAAATTAGTGGTGATGGTTTAAGTTTATTGCAAAAAAACTTGGCTGATAAAGATGTTAGCAAGCACAAAATTAAACCTGGGTCAGTTGTGCGCGTGATTAAAAGCCAAGATAGTTGGCATATTGTGCAGTTGCCAGAAGTGGAGGCCGCTTTAATTGCACTTAATCCAGAAGACGGTGCGGTTAACGCTTTAATAGGCGGTTTCGATTTTAATAAGAATAAATTCAACCATGTGACACAAGCATGGCGCCAACCGGGTTCTAGCTTTAAGCCATTTGTTTATTCGGCTGCGCTAGAAAAAGGCTTTACGCCAGCCACTATTGTGGAAGATACGCCACTATTGATGTCGGCCAATGAAGTTGGCGGTAGCAAAGCGTGGGAGCCGAAAAACTTTGATAATGTTTATGCTGGGCCAATGCGTTTGCGTGCGGCGCTGACCAAATCTAAGAACATGGTTTCGATTCGTGTATTGCAATCCATTGGGCCACGTTACGCACAAGATTACATTACAAAATTTGGATTTTCGCGTAAAGATCATCCTGCCTATTTGACGATGGCATTAGGTGCTGGTGCAACAACACCTTGGGGCATGGCGGATGGCTATGCCGTATTTGCCAACGGTGGTTACCGTATTAAGCCGCATTTGATTAGCAAAATTACAGATAGCAATGGCAAGGTAATTGAAGAAATCAAATATCCGCGGGCTAATCAAGATGCGCCAAGAGTGATTGACAGTCGCAATGCATTTTTGATGACATCTATGATGCACGATGTGGTGCAAAGAGGCACAGCCACAAGAGCCAAGCAGCTTGGGCGTCAAGATTTAGCAGGTAAAACTGGTACAACCAATAATCAAGTAGATGCCTGGTTTGCAGGCTATAACCCTGAGCAAGTTGCCATCGTGTGGATTGGGTACGATAAACCGCGTACGCTTGGCCGCGATGAAACGGGTGGTAAAGCGGCTTTGCCTATTTGGATTCGTTATATGGCAACCGCTTTAAAAGGCGTGCCTGATAATCCATACAAAGTGCCTGATGGCGTAATGGTTGTGCGGGTAGATGCAGCAACAGGCGTGCTGGTTGATCAAGATGATGAGGGAATCGATGAATATTTTTATCAAGAAAATCCACCGCCTTCTGTAGAGGAAATCCTGCCGCCGATGCAAGAGCCAACAGAATCAGATTTTCCTGATAGCTTGATTCAAAATCCCATGCAGCCACAAGCTGTGCCTATTACGCCACATGCAGAAGAGCCACAAGACGGTTTTTCTGGTGCAAGTACCAATCGGCAAATTAATCCTGTTCAAACGAATACGGTTTCAACAAATGCTAACTCGGCCAATAGCAACCCAGCAGTTAATTCAAAATCCGTTCCAAAACTGGCTCCTAAGCCTACAAGAAAATCACCTAGTAGCACCGATTCTGCCGCCAATATTTTAAATCCATCTGGTTTTTAAACCGGCATTTTTTAATGTAATTTTCTGGTTAACATCCATTATGGCACGCGAAAATTTAGATCATATGCGACAACTTATTGCGCAATCAGCCGCACGCATGATGGCGGAAGACGGCATCTCTGACTTTGCTTATGCCAAGAAAAAAGCGGGCAAGCAAGTCGGTGCAACGGAAAACAGCGTATTGCCATCCAATGCCGAAATTGAAGAAGAACTTAAGCTTTATAACGCACTTTTTTTGAGCGACGAGCAACCAGAAAATCTGCGCAATCTGCGCAAAAATGCGTTGTTTACTATGCAAATGTTAGAAAAATTTAATCCGCACTTAACAGGAAGTGTGTTGGATGGAACAGCTGGTGCAGGCTCAGAAACCCATATTCATTTGTTTGCAGATAGCTTAAAAGAATTGGAAATGTTCTTACTTAATCTAGATATTCCATTCGAAACCAATGAAAAATCATATCGCATCATGAACGATGGTAAACGCGATAAAAAAGGTGATAATCGCAAGAAAGTACCGCTTTTTACGTTAGAGATGGATACTGGCTTAATTAAGTTAAGCGTGTTTGAAGTAGATGATATGCGCGTCTCGACTAAGCGTGCGGCGGATGGAGCTAATGCGGAACGTGCGGATATTGAAAGTGTTAAAAGCTTATTAAGTTAGATGTAAATTGCCAGTTCAATATCTTTTTGTGCAGCGTACATATTGTCTAAAGTACCTTGAATCATTTTTGTAATCTCTTGTATATTTAAATACTCTTCTAGCCCGGTAATGCTATTTTCTGAAATGAGGGAATAATTTTGCCCATTGAATTCATGCTTATAAAGAATTGCTTCTTTTACAGCAATGTCAGAATGAGCGTGTATCTGATTACGCGCATTAAAAATTCTATTGTGGAGTTCTAAATAAATTTGTGGAATATATCTTTTATCCAATGTATTTCGTTTTTTAACTATATCGATAGAGTTTGTATATGGTTTGCAGTATTCAATCAGCGCAAAACGAAATGCTGCACCAGAAAGCTTATTGTTATGCTCTTCACTTATTTTTTTAAGCAAAATCCATGAGCTGTTTAAAGAATTAATACATTCTACAAAGTAAATATAATATTCTTCTTCCCAGTCATTTTATGCTTCAGTTTATTTTAACCACCGCGCCGCATCCATCGCATAGTAAGTCAGAATCCCATCAGCACCCGCGCGTTTAAACGCTAGCAAACTTTCCATCACACAAGCTCTTTCATCTAACCAGCCATTTTGTGATGCTGCTTTCAGCATGGCGTATTCGCCACTTACTTGGTAGGCGAAAGTCGGTACGCCAAATTCGTCTTTTACGCGGCGCACGATATCTAAATAGGGTAAGCCTGGTTTCACCATCACCATATCTGCACCTTCAGAAATATCCAGCGCGACTTCTTGCATAGCTTCATCCGAGTTTGCAGGGTCCATTTGGTAGGTGTATTTGTTACCCGTGCCTAAATTGCCAGCCGAACCGACCGCATCGCGAAATGGCCCATAAAACGCTGAGGCATATTTGGCTGAATACGCCATGATTTTAGTGTGAATGTTGTGCATGCTTTCAAGTGCCTCACGGATTTGCCCAACGCGGCCATCCATCATGTCGCTGGGGGCGACGATATCTGCACCCGCTTGTGCATGCGAAATGGCTTGTTTGACCAAAACTTCTATCGTTTCATCGTTAAGCACATAGCCAGCGTCATCAATTAGGCCATCTTGGCCATGTGTGGTGTAAGGGTCCAAAGCCACGTCGGTCATAATGCCCAATTGCGGATAGGCAGTTTTGAGCGCTTTTACTACGCGTTGAACTAAGCCGTTTTTATTAAATGCTTCGGCAGCATCTAGACTTTTAAATTGGCTATCAACCACTGGAAATAAAGCTAGTAACGGAATGCCGAGTGCTACACATTCACCTGCGGTTTTCAATAGCACATCAATACTTTGGCGTTTTACGCCTGGCATTGAAGCCACTTCTTCTACACGATTTTCGCCATCCAGCACAAATACTGGGTAGATTAAATCATTGGTCGAGAGTACGTTTTCGCGCATCAAACGGCGCGAAAACTCATCTTTACGCATACGGCGCGGGCGGGAATACGGATAACTCATTTTCAATCCTTTAAGAAAAGTTCGCGCTTTTTGAGCGTTAAGTATTGCTTAAGTTTAAGCAAATACTTTGGCTAATTCAGCGCCCGGGTCATCTTGGCGCATAAACGCTTCGCCAACCAGAAAAGTATGCACGTTATTTTTGCGCATCAGTGCAACATCATCAGTGGTAAATATGCCTGATTCAGTCACAACTATTTTATCCTTTGGAATGCGTGCTAATAATTCCAGCGTTGTATTTAAAGTCACATCAAATGTACGCAGATTGCGGTTGTTAATGCCCAATAAAGGTGTGTTTAATTGCAGCGCCAAATCCAGCTCTTCGCCATTGTGCACTTCTACTAAAACCGCCATGTCCAAGCTGTGCGCTACTTGTTCCAACTCGCGCATTTTTGCTAAATCAATCGCTGCAGCAATCAGCAAAATGCAATCCGCACCCATTGCACGTGCTTCATACACTTGATACACATCAATCATAAAATCTTTACGCAACACGGGTAGGCTACAAGCAGCACGCGCTTGCTTTAAATATTCAGCCGAACCTTGAAAATAGTCCACATCAGTGAGTACTGACAAACACGCTGCGCCGCCTTGCTCATAGCTTTTGGCGATTTCTGCTGGTCTAAAGTCTGCGCGAATCACGCCTTTTGATGGGCTGGCTTTTTTGATTTCGGCAATGACGGCAGATTGATTGTTGGCGATTTTTGCACGAATGCTTCCAATAAAATCACGCGTAGGAGAGGCGTTCAATGCTTCCTTTTGCATAGTTTCGATTGGATTTAATTTGCTTGCCGCCGCAACTTCAGTGACTTTGGTAGCGATAATTTTATTGAGGATATCTGACATATTTATTGCGTCTTTTTGAGTGTTAAGTTTGAGTATTCAGTTATTGATAAGTTTGGCCGTTATGCTGCAACCAGCCCGCGGCATGTCTGCCTTGTGGATCGTGATGCGTCCAGTGCAGCACGCCGCCTTTTTTATTCCATTCGTATTCACCGCTAAAACTGACTATATCGCCAGCTTGTAAATTTTCGACACGTTTTGCTAAATCAATATTATGTGCCACCAATAAACTGATGCCATTATCTAACTTTAGAATAAAGCGCTGATGACGCGGCGGATTGGTATCATCGTCTAATACTTTAATCACTTTGCCACTGGCTTCAACTTGTAGATTGCTGGCGTGATTTTCAAAGGCTTTGCGGATAATTTGTTCACCGCCACTGTCACCGCTTTGCTGTAAATGCTGGCTAACAGCGCTAGTTGTCCGTTCATTCGCAACACCATCATGACCAATATAACCAAAGTGGTGAGCGGTGAAGCCTACTGCGATGGCGATAATCAGCAGAAGCCGCATCATAGACGGTTACTTAACACTTTTAATTGCTCAAGTTTTTTCAGCGCAGCGCCTGAATCGATAGACTGCGCGGCTAACACAATACCTTCTTGATGGCTGGCCGCGATACCCGCCACATAAATCGCTGCCCCAGCATTTAGCAATACAATATCCCGCGCCGCGCCAGTTTTGCCACTTAACACATCTAACACCATCACTTTTGATTCATCCGCATTGTCGACACTGATGGTTGCATGCTCATGCAATCGCAAACCAAATTGCGTCGGATTAATGGTGTATTCGCGTACTTGGCCGTCTTTTAATTCAGCCACATAAGTGTCACCACTAAACGATATTTCATCCATTTCATCCGCGCTGTGTACGATCATCACGTGTTCGCTACCTAGCTTGTGCAACGCGTGCGCGAGTAAAGGAACAAGATCACGATGGAATACGCCCATCACTTGGCGTTTAGCACCTGCTGGGTTTGTCAGCGGGCCAAGCAAATTGAATAATGTGCGCACGCCTAACTCTTTTCTAACAGGTCCAGCATGTTTCATCGCTGAATGATGGTTGGGCGCGAACATAAAGCCTATGCCAACTTCATTGACGCAACGCGCCACTTGTTCGGCTTGCAGTTGAATATTAACGCCTAATGCTTCCAGCACATCTGCGCTACCCGATTTAGAAGACGCTGCACGGTTGCCGTGTTTGGCAATTCTCGCTTGTGCGCCCGCCGCCACAAATGCGGAGCAAGTCGACACGTTAAAGGCTTTATTGGCGGCGCCACCGGTGCCACAGGTATCAACCAAATTGGCACTATCTTGCACGTTAACTTTAGATACAAGCTCACGCATTACTTGTGCGGCGGCGGCAATTTCATCTACCGTTTCTACTTTTACACGCAAGCCAATCAATAAACCAGCAATCTGCGCTGGCGTAAAATCGCCTTTCATCACTTGGCGCATCAGCGATAGCATTTCCTCATGCGTTAGATTCTCACGTTGAATCAACTTCTGCAACGCAGCCTTAATCGTCATGTCCATCATTAGGCTTTCAGAAAGTTATTCAATAAATCATGGCCATGTTCGGTCAATATCGATTCTGGATGAAATTGCACACCTTCAACCTGCAGGGTTTTGTGGCGCACGCCCATAATCTCTCCATCTTCCGTCCAAGCGGTAATCTCTAAACAGTCTGGCAAGGTTTCACGCTCAATCACTAATGAGTGGTAACGCGTTGCGGTGTAAGGGTTTGGCAAATCTTTGAATACGCCGATATTATTGTGATGAATCAGCGATGTTTTGCCGTGCATCAATTGTTTAGCATGAATAATATTGCCACCAAATGCCTGGCCGATACTTTGATGACCTAAACAAACGCCCAGTAATGGAATCTTGCCAGCAAATTCGTTAATCAGTGGCACGCTAATGCCTGCCTCGTTCGGCGTACAAGGGCCAGGTGAAATGACGATTTTTTCAGGGTTTAATTCAGCGATTTTGGCTAAATCAATTTCATCGTTACGATACACTTGCACGTCTTGCCCCAGCTCGCCCAAATACTGCACAAGGTTATAGGTAAAAGAATCGTAGTTATCAATCATGAGTAACATATTTGCGCTTTAATTGCCTTAAATAATGGTGATAAAAACTGCATTAAAAATAGTGTTAAGTATTTTGCTTATTAATCAAAACTAACCAGCTTCAACCATTTTCTCAAAATCTGCCAATTGAATCGGCTTGCTAAAGTAATAGCCTTGAAAGAAATGGCAACCGAATTTTTTCAATATTTCAAACTGTTCTAATTGCTCAACGCCTTCTGCTACGATATTGCAGTGAATGGTTTTGCCAATCGCCAATATCATTTGAACAATCGCCGCATCGTTAGAATCAGTCAATACATCGCCAACAAATGACTGGTCGATTTTAATTTGCGTCACTGGCAATTTTTTAAGATAAACCAGTGAAGAATGCCCCATACCAAAATCGTCTAAAGCAATTCTGACGCCAATAGTTTTTAAAATATTGATCTTATTAATCACGTCATCAATATTATCAATGACGGCAGTTTCGGTTAATTCAAGCTTTAGTAGATCAGGAGTAGCACCTGTGTTGGCGATGATATCGTGCAACTCTTCAATAAAGTTAATGTATAAAAACTGTTTCGCACTAATGTTAACCGAAAGTCTGATTTTACTTAATTTAGGCGAGTTTTCCCATTTTTTAAGTTGCTCACACGTTTGCTGAATCACCCAATAACCGATCTTGATGATTTGATTATTTTTTTCAGCGATTGGAATAAACTCTGTCGGACTGATATTGCCAAGCGTTGGATGTTTCCATCTCAGTAAAACTTCGGCAGAAATTACCTGTTGATTGACATCAACGATGCTTTGATAGTGCAGGTAAAAGGCATTTTCTTTCAATGCTTCTTGTAATGCAGATTCAATCGCGAAGCTTCTTTCCAGATTATCCTGGGTAATTTGATCATAGATGCGATAGGTATTGCGACCAGCCGCTTTAGCCTGATACATCGATGTATCGGCGTGCCTTAAATGGTCTTCAAAGCTAAGTTCGTCACTATTAAACAGCGTTAAACCTAAGCTGGCCGTGGTATTAAACTCAAACAATTCAAGCGGATAGCTTTTATTCAGTTCAAGCAAAAGTTTTTGTGCAACTTCTGTTACTTGCTGGTATGCCGTGCTTTCATTAGCGTCCAAGTTTTCAATGATGATGATAAATTCATCGCCACTTAAACGCGCGACTGTATCGCCTTCTCTAATGGTTTGTTGAATGCGATGCGCAACCTCAATCAATAAATGGTCACCAACATCATGTCCTTTTGTATCGTTCAGTAACTTGAAGTGGTCTAAATCAATAAAAATAAGTGCGCAATAACTCTTAGCGCGTTTGCTGGTAACAACCGCACGTTGAAAGCGATCTAGCAATAAACGCCTATTTGGCAAGCCAGTTAACATATCGTAATAGGCAAATTTTTCAATCTCTAATAGCGCTTTTTTTTGCAACGATATATCGCGTATAAACCCTGTTACTATAGTTTGGCCATTATTTTTTAAAGAGGTTAATGTCAGTTCTACAGGAAATTCCGTGCCATCTGCGCGCATTGCGTTCAGCTCGACACGCCTATCAAAAATATGCTTTTTGCCAGTTAACACAAATTGTTTATGCTTTTCGTTATGTGCTTGACGTAATGCAGGTGGAATCATGACTTCTGCCAGCGATTTGCCGATTACTTCATGTTTCGTATAGCCAAAAATACGCTCTGCCGCAGGGTTGAATTCGATTAGCGCGCCGCTTTCATCGATAGTGACAATGCCATCTAAAGCTCCATTAATTACAGCGCGCAGCTGTGTGTCATTATTCCGCAACGCATTTTCCGCTAAATTTCGTTCTGATTGCAATACGGAGATCAGCAACATCATCACCACTAAAGTGATCATGAATATCCATAGCGAGAATAAGCCTTGATCTATATAAACGCTGTAAAAAGAGCCGTGACCTTGCGAAGTGAACCACACCGCTACACTGGATAGGATAATCACAACAAACGAGCCGCCAACGATACCAAAATTCATGGATGCCCATATAAGAACAGGCATGATTAAAAACAATGACAGCATGAATTTTCTATTTAGGCTCGGCACCAATGCGGCTAGCATAAATTCGCACAGTGCAAATATCATTAACCAAGCAACAAATTGATAAGACTGTTTTGTATTAATCCGCAAGCTGGCCTTATGAATGTTCAATATGAGTGGCAGGGCAAGTAGCGCACCCACCGTGTCACCTATCCACCAAACAGACCATGTGCTTTGTAAATTATCTGCCGAAATTAATCCGCTGTTGTATAAAGAAAATGTCCCGCCTGTAGCGGATATCAACATGCCAAATGCGGAGGCGGCAATAATGAGAGCAATGTCTCTCTGCCTGGTTAAGCTACGATTGAACTGAAATTGATTGAGTAACGCCGCCGTCACGAATGGCGCAAGTGTATTGGTACAGGCGATGGCGAGTGATGAGATGAACGGTACACCGAGGGATAGTTCTATAAAAGTGGCAGCGCTAAAAATAGCCGGCAAGCTGAGATTGCCCCAGCGCATGATTGCCCCAACAGCAATGCCTGTTGGCAGCCACATCAAGGTAACGATTGACGCTTTGTATGGCACCATCAGCCCGAGCTTAGCCGTTACAACGTAGGCTAACGCTACCAGCACAAATTTAGCGATCACTGAATGGATGTTTGTGAACATACTTATACCTTGACGTTCATTCTACTCCAACACGCTTTAATTAAGGTCGAGTCCTG
The DNA here is from genome assembly GCF_000384375.1 of Methylotenera versatilis 79. Classification (NCBI taxonomy): domain Bacteria; kingdom Pseudomonadati; phylum Pseudomonadota; class Betaproteobacteria; order Nitrosomonadales; family Methylophilaceae; genus Methylotenera; species Methylotenera versatilis. The sequence goes on from NZ_ARVX01000001.1 coordinate 1,135,235, forward strand.
CTTGTACCAATTCTGCCGCACGTAACACAGCCCGTGCTTTATTTTGTGTTTCAATCCACTCACTTTGTGGTACAGAATCTGCCACGATACCAGCACCTGCTTGTACATAAAGTCTGTTATTTTTAATCACGCCAGTTCTAATGCCAATGGCCACATCCATATCGCCATTAAAGCCCAAATAGCCCACCGCGCCAGCATAGATGCCACGTTTGCTTGGCTCTAATTCATCAATGATTTCCATTGCACGTACTTTAGGCGCACCAGAAACCGTGCCTGCTGGAAACGTGGCTTTAATTACATCAATCGCATCCATGCCTGATTTTAGCTGGCCTTCGACGTTACTCACAATATGCATCACGTGTGAATAGCGCTCAATCATCATATTTTCCGTGACTCTAACTGAGCCAGTCGTTGCAACTCTGCCGACATCATTGCGGCCTAAATCCATTAACTGCACATGCTCAGCGCGTTCTTTTGGGTCGGCTAATAATTCGACTGATAAAGCCAAATCTTGCTCACGCGTTGCGCCTCGTGGACGTGTGCCAGCAATAGGGCGCGACGTGACGAGATTGTTATCCAAACGCACCAAAATCTCTGGCGATGCACCAACCACATGATGATCGCCCATATCGTAATAAAACATATAAGGTGATGGGTTTAAGCTACGCAATGCGCGATAAAGTGACAGTGGCGATGCAGTGAATTCTTGTGACATGCGCTGGCTTAACACCACTTGCATAATGTCGCCATCCACGATGTAATCCTGAGCTTTTTTAACCGCGGCTTTAAAGTTTTCTTCACCAAATTCAGATGTAGCGACCGTTTTTGGGCTGGGCGTAGCGGCGGGAATATCCGCTGTTTTGCGTAGCATCTGTATCAATTCGCTCAGGCGACTGCGCGCTTTTTCGTAGACATTCGTATCTGCTGGGTCTGCGTAGACAATAAAATAAAGCTTGCCACTTAAGTTATCCACGACCGCGATTTCTTCAGAAACCATCAGCAGCACATCAGGCGTACCAATCGCATCTGGCTTAACCGTATTCGCTAAACGTTTTTCAATATAGCGAATGGTTTCATAACCGAAATAACCGGCTAAACCGCCTGTAAATCGGGGCAATCCTGCATAAGGTGGCGTTTTAAATCGTGATTGAAAAGACTTTACAAAATCTAGCGGATTAATATTTTCATGCGTTTCTATAACCGCATTATTTTCAATTACCTGCACGTCAAAGCCACGCGCTTCGATGCGAATTTTAGCGGGCAATCCAATAATGGAATAGCGACCAAAGCGTTCACCGCCTTGTACACTTTCTAATAGATAAGAAAACGGTTGGTTGGCTAATTTGAGATAAAGTGAAAGTGGTGTATCAAGATCCGCAAATGTCTCTAGAACAAGTGGAATGCGGTTATAACCTTGCGCAGCAAGGGCGTTAAATTCGGCTTGGTTAATCGTTGTTACTGCAGGCGTAATCATATGTCTTCCTCATCATTTTCTATTGGTTTTTAGCGTTAAGTATATGCGTAACGCAATGTCGTTATGTGGCGAATGGTGGCGGAAGCTCGGTTTTAATCTCGCGTTTCGCCAATCTATTCGCTTCGCCAATAAAGGCGCCAATAGTCAAAATGATTGTTTAAAAAAGTCATATAAATTAATGCGTTAAAATTGTGGTTAACTCGTTTAAATCGTTAATAATTGCATCTACCGTATTTGCATCAATCGGTTTGCCCTGATTATAGCCGTACGGCACGGTAATAATCCCACAACCTGCCGCACGCGCAGCGGCAATATCTGTGTTTGAATCGCCTACTAATATCGCTTGCGATTTCAATACACCTAATTTTGCACAAATATACTGTAATTGCATAGGGTCTGGCTTCTTTTTTGGCAAACTATCGCCAGAAACCACCAGTTCAAAAAAATCCAATAATCCACTGCTTTGCAATAAAGGCAACGTGAATTTTTCTGGCTTATTGGTCACGCAAGCCATTTTAAAACCTTCATCCTTAACCGCTTGCAAATTGGCCATTACATTTTTATAAGGCAAGCTTTCGCTGACATTGTTAGCATAATGCGCAAAATAAGCCATTTGCGCTTGCTCAAATAATCTTGCATCTGGCTCACTGTCTAAATCGCCACTTAGACAACGTTTAATCAACGCTGTCGTACCGTCACCAATATAACCAGTAATTTGGCTATCCGGCAGTTTGTTTAAACCCAAATCAGCCAATGTTAAATTCATGGCTTCTGCAATCTGTGGTGCGGTATCGATTAGCGTCCCGTCAAGGTCAAACATTACTAGTTTGACCTTAAATTTTTTGACAGAGATTTTTTTACTAGCTGTTTTTTGCAAATCCTGAAACTCTACAATTAATTAAACCGTCGCTAAAGCCGCGCGCATTTCGCCTACGATAGTGTTGTAACGATTTTTGTCGGAATCTAATGGTTTGCTGAAAATAGCAGAACCAGCAACAAACGTATCAGCGCCTGCGCGTGCGATTTCTGCGATATTTTGAGCGTTAACTCCACCATCCACTTCTAGCCAGATTTCACGACCTGATTGCGCCGTGTAAGCATCTAATTTTGCGCGCGCTAAACGTAATTTATTTAACGTTTCTGGAATGAATTTTTGACCGCCAAAACCAGGGTTAACTGACATTAACAAAACCATATCGACTTTATCTAGCACATGGTCTAAATAATCCAGCGGTGTTGCTGGATTAAATACCAAACCAGCCTTACAGCCTAAATCGCGAATCATCGCTAGTGAGCGGTCGATATGTTTAGACGCTTCTGGGTGAAAGGTAATGATATTCGCGCCTGCTTTTGCAAAATCAGGAATGATGCGATCCACTGGCTCAACCATTAAATGCACGTCAATCACACCGCCAACGCGCGCGGCTGTTTCACGAATCGCTTCGCAAACCAACGGCCCAATCGTTAAATTTGGCACGTAGTGATTATCCATTACATCAAAATGCACAAAGTCTGTGCCGGATGTAATCACATCGTCAATTTCTTGACCAAGCTTGGCAAAGTTAGCGGATAAAATACTTGGGGCGATTCTAAAAGTTTTACTCATGGCTATAATTTCCTAACAAGTCATCTAAATTAATGGCTAAAGCGTTATTTTAACGCCATTTTGTACTTTTAAGAAATGCGCAATTTTTAAGATAACTTGCTTAACGTAAGCTGATACTTCAAAATTATGGACGGTAATTTCACCAACTCTTAAATTCAGTAATAGAATTGGCTTTGCTTAAATGTTCGTTAATCTTACTAATATGTTGAATGAGTTGGTAAAATAGCAATATGCAGCTTTATACAATTGGTGTTAACCACACCACTGCCCCAATTTCTATTCGTGAACATGTCGCGTTTAATCCGGATATTTTGCGCCATGCGCTTAGCGATTTAACCGCGCAGAACGTGACTGAAGCGGCGATTTTGTCTACTTGTAATCGCACAGAAATCTATGTGCAAACCAACACGCCCGAACCAATCGTCAATTGGTTAGCCAATTATCACCGGTTAGATTTCAATAATGTTCAGCCTTATACCTACACCCTAAGTAATCAGGAAGCGGTAAAACATGCATTTCGCGTAGCGTCTGGTTTAGATAGCATGGTGTTGGGTGAGCCACAAATTTTGGGGCAATTTAAGCAATCGGTTAAAATCGCGCAAGATGCGGGAACATTGGGAACGCTTTTACATAAATTGTTCCAACGCACGTTTGAAGTCGCTAAAGAAGTACGCACCAATACGGATATCGGTGGCAGTTCCATTTCAATGGCAGCAGCAGCGATTAAATTAGCGCAGCGCATTTTTGGCGATATTAGCCAGCAGAAAATATTATTTATCGGCGCGGGCGAGATGATTGAGTTGTGCGCAGACCATTTTGCTGCGCAAAAACCAAAGTCTATGACTATTGCGAATCGCACGATTGAGCGTGGTTTGCAATTGGCGAATAAAATCGGCGGTCATGCGATTCTGTTAAATGATTTGCCAGAACGTTTTTCCGAATTTGATATTGTGATTACCAGCACCGCCAGTCAATTGCCGATTGTCGGTTTGGGCATGGTAGAGCGCGCGATTAAAACACGCCGTCATCGCCCTATATTTATGGTGGATTTAGCCGTTCCACGTGATATTGAGCCAGAAGTCGCACAATTAGACGATGTGTTTTTATACACGGTGGATGATCTGGCACAAGTGGTTGCGGATGGTATGGAAAACCGTCAGGAAGCAGCGATTAATGCGGAAATGATTGTGGCAGCGCGCGTTGAAGGCTTTATGCAATGGTTTAAAAAACGTGATGCGATTCCCACCATTAAAGCTTTGCGCGACCAAGCCGAAGCAGTGCGCAAAAATGAGTTTGAAAAAGCACTTAAGCTGATTCAAAAGGGCGAAAATCCAGCTATCGTTTTAGAGGCGTTAAGCAATGCTTTAACCAATAAATTTTTACACGCGCCTAGCCACCTGCTTAATCAAACCCACGGCGATGAACACGCAAGAATAGAACAGATTGTCCGCCAGCTTTACCAAATTAAACATTAAAAGAAGCACTGAATGAAACCCAGCATGATTAGAAAGCTCGCGACTTTAAGCGAGCGTTTAGAAGAGATTAATCGTCTAATGAGTAGCGAAGGCGTAACCAATAATATGGATGCGTACAGAAAGCTCACGCAAGAACATGCGGAAATTACGCCGATTGTTGAGCAATATCATACGTTTGAGCAGGCAGAAGCAGATATTGCTGAAGCGCAAAAAATGTTAAGCGACCCAGACATGAAAGAATTTGCTCAGGAAGAGATTGATGCAGGCAAAGTGACGCTGGAGTCAGTTGAATTGGAATTGCAAAAACTGTTGCTGCCAAAAGACCCCAATGACGACAAGAATATATTCTTAGAAATACGTGCAGGCACAGGCGGCGATGAATCCGGCTTGTTTGCTGGTGATTTGTATCGCATGTATTCACGATACGCAGAACGGCAAAAATGGCGCGTTGAGATCATGTCTGCCAATGAAGGTGAAATGGGCGGCTACAAAGAAATCATCGCCAAAATCGAAGGTTACGGTGCGTATTCTAAACTCAAGTTTGAGTCTGGCGGCCACCGTGTGCAACGTGTGCCAGATACTGAAACGCAAGGCCGCATTCATACGTCTGCTTGTACGGTGGCTGTGCTGCCAGAAGCTGACGAAATTAATGACGTGGTGATTAATCCTGCGGATATTCGCATTGATACTTACAGAGCTTCAGGCGCGGGCGGGCAACATATTAATAAAACCGATTCTGCCGTGCGCATCACGCACAATCCAACTGGTATTGTAGTGGAATGCCAAGAAGGCCGAAGCCAACATGCCAATAAAGCACAAGCCATGGCCGTACTTGCGGCACGCATTAAATCTAAACAAGTGGATGCACAAAATAGTGCAATCGCCAGTGAGCGTAAAAGCTTAATTGGCTCTGGTGATAGAAGTGAGCGCATTCGCACCTACAACTACCCGCAAGGCCGCATCACTGATCATCGCATCAACTTAACCTTGTATAAAATTGACGCGATTACCGAAGGTGATATGGATGAACTAATTGGCGCATTGTCTGCGGAACATCAGGCTGATTTATTGGCGAGTTTGGGTGATGACAATTGATTTCAATGCAGCTTCAAGCGGTCTTGATAATTCTAATCATCGCGCTTGGGCCATTGTTTATTACTGTTTATGGAGTGGTTTTTTATAAAAAAAGATTGCAGTCGAAACGTAGAAACCCAATCAATAACAATTTATTACGTAGTCCGGGTGAGTCTTTAAGGCATAGGATAGAAGATGTAAATTTAGATATTTCAACATACTTATCTCTAGTGACCATACTTCCGTTGATGCTTTATGCACTTTACATTAGCTTTAGCTCTCTTAAAAATCTTTCATTATTTGCTAATGTTTTTTATTTTGTAATTTCGTTATTTTCAATCGTTTTTATTATTTATAAACTCATCAAATTAGTCACCATAAAAGCAAAGTTGTCATTAGGATACGATGCAGAATTGGCAGTAGGTCAAGAATTAAATAGTATGATGCGGGATGGCTATTGGGTATTTCATGATGTGCCCGCTGAAAATTACAATATTGATCATGTATTAGTTGGAGTAGCAGGCGTGTTTGCCATAGAAACTAAAGGTAGATCAAAACTCAAGCAAAAAGATGGTAAAGCTGATCATCGCGTAATATATGACGGATATAAATTGGACTTTCCGGGATGGTCAGAAACTAAACCTTTAGACCAAGCAAGTCGTCAAGCAAAGTCCCTGCAAACTTGGTTAAGTAGTGCTGTAGGTGAGGATGTACAAGTGAAGCCTGTACTCGTTTTGCCAGGTTGGTTTATTGAAAGAAGCTCTGGCGCAGGAATGATTGTATTAAATGGTAAAAATCCAAATAGTGTTTTAGGTAGAGTCTATGGAAATCCTTTGGACGATAAGTTAATTAAGCGAATAGCTCATCAACTTGACCAACGTTGCAGAACAGTTAAAACACAAGCGCTTCAATCTACGTAATTAAGCAGTGTTATAGATGTTCTGCAACTAAACTTACTCTTTAATATCCAATTCCTGAATCTTCCGCGTCAACGTATTTCTGCCCATTCCTAACTGATTAGCCGCCTCAATACGACGACCATCCGTATGTTGCAGTGCCTTAACAATCATCACGCGTTCAAAATCCTTGGTGCGTGCTTCTAATACATTTTGTTCGCCACGGTTCAATGCGTCAGAAACTTCTTGCGCTAAAGCTTCTTGCCACGAACTCGCGCTGATAGTTTTGCTGGTGTCTTCTTTTAACTCTGGCGGTAAATCCACCACATCCACGCTTTGGCCAGGCGCCATGACGGTTAACCAATGGCAAACGTTTTCCAATTGACGCACGTTACCGCTCCAATTTACTGCGGTTAAATAGCGCAGTGCAGCGGCGGAAAGTTGTTTGGGTTCTACACCTAATTGAATGGCGCTTTGCGCTAAAAAGTGTTTGGTTAAATGCGGTATGTCTTCACGGCGTTCGCGCAATGGCGGCAAGCGTAAACGAATCACATTTAAGCGGTGAAATAAATCTTCGCGGAACAAGCCTAATTTAACGCGCTCTTCTAAATCTTGGTGGGTTGCGGCAATGACGCGCACATTGACTTTGATCGGTTGGTGACCACCTACTCGGTAAAATTGCCCGTCACTTAACACGCGCAATAGGCGAGTTTGTAAATCGGCTGGCATATCGCCGATTTCATCTAGAAACAAAGTCCCGTTATCTGCTTGTTCAAAACGTCCACGTCGTGCGGCAGCCGCGCCTGTAAATGCGCCACGTTCGTGGCCAAATAATTCAGACTCTAATAAATCTTTTGGTATCGCTGCCGTATTAATCGCGATAAATGGTTTTTCTGCTCGTGGGCTGTGTTTGTGCAAAGCGCTGGCAACTAACTCTTTACCACTGCCCGATTCGCCGTTAATTAGCACAGTCGCGTGCGAGCGACTTAACCTGCCAATTGCGCGAAAAACTTCTTGCATGGCGGGCGCTTGGCCGATGATTTCAGGTGTTTCTTCTAAAGCAACTGCTTCAACCGCTTGGCGCATACTTTCTTCAACCGCGCGTTTAATCACGTCAATGGCTTGGTCGACATCGAAAGGCTTAGCTAAATATTCAAATGCGCCACCTTGGAAAGCGGCAACTGCGCTCTCTAAATCAGAATAAGCGGTCATGATGATGACTGGAATTTCAGGGTAACGCTGTTTAATTTCACTTAAAAAATCTAAGCCAGAACCGTTTGGCATGCGAATATCACTGACCACAACTTGTGGTTGTTCGCGGTTGAGTGCATTAAGCGCTTCGGCGACAGAAGAAAAAGTTCTGAACTCTAAATCCGTACGTGCTAACGCTTTTTCGAACACCCAGCGTATCGATTTATCATCGTCTAAAATCCAAATTGGTTTCATATTTTTCTCATTAAATTGGTTAACTTTTTCAGTTAACTTTATTGCATTAACAACTTAATCACACCAATTTATTTCTATCAATTGTATGGATTAAGCTTTTTTTAATCATCTATTACTGCAAGATATTCGCAGATTTAATGGACGTTGATTCAACTGGTAACAATATCGTAAAACAGGTTTTACCTGGTTGGCTTTCACAATCAATCATACCGTGATGTTGCGTGACAAAAGTTTGCGCTAAGGCAAGCCCCAAGCCGCTTCCACCTTCGCGTCCAGTTACTAGCGGATAAAAAATCTTATCTTTAATATCGGCTGGAATACCCGGTCCATTATCAATAATTTGTAACTTAATAGCGACACGATAACGTTTTTTAGCTAACGTCACTTGGCGTTCTGCACGCGTTTTAAATATAATTTCAGCATTCACCGCGCCATTGGATTGCATGGCTTGTACCGCATTTCGCGCAATATTTAATACTGTTTGGATTAGCTTTTCGCGATCGCCGATTAAATCGGGCAAGCTAGTATCGTAATCGCGCCGCACTTTGATGTTATTAGGTGATTCTGCCAACAATAAACTACGTACGCGTTCTAGCACTTCATGGATATTGGTTGGCTCATATTTCGGCACGCGATGTGGCACCAGCAATCTATCCATCAAGCTTTGTAATCTGTCTGCTTCTTTAATGATGACTTGCGTATATTCGCGCAAACTGGGGTTAGGCAATTCATGTTCTAACAGTTGTGCAGCGCCACGCAGGCCACCGAGCGGGTTACGAATCTCATGCGCTAAATTGCGCAATAATTCAGAGTTGGCTTGTTGCTGAATCAGCATGCGTTCTTCACGTGCGATGCGTAATTGCTGATCCATTTGTTGAAATTCTAGTAACAAAGTTGCCTTACTCATTTCAACTGGCGTCACTGTGCAAGTGACGGCAAACGATTGCTGGCGCACGGTTGTGATAGCGAATTCATGCTCACGAAATGGGCTGTCATTCCTAACTGCGTTATCAATGGCGAGTTGCAAAATCTCGCAGTTTAAAAACACTTCTGAAATATGGCTACCTGATATTTGCGTTGCGCTTAAGGCAAATAAAATTTCAGTACTGGGGTTTGCATAAACTACTTGATGTGATTGATTCAGCAATATCACCGCAGTAGCGAGATGCTCTAAACCTGAAAATCCTGAGGGAATGTTTTGAACCATGACTTAAATACTACAGCAATTAAATAATTGCTTGTATATAAGCAAGAGCTAAGCCAGCTTTATGCGTTGCACAAAAGATTAATTAACGACATTAATTTGCGCTAATTTCTTTGTTAAGTAACTCGATATTACGCTGATGTACATCGATGTCGGCTTGTAGGCTTTTCATTTTTTCATCAAACTTTGCAACATTACGGAAAGTTTTTCCATTGGCGCCTTTGTAAACTTCGGGCTTAGATTCACCTTCGATATAGGCTTGTTTCGCTTGTGCTAGTGCTTGTTTTTCAGCTTCCAGTTCCGATTGTAAAATGTCTTTGCGCTTACTGTCGCGCTGATTTTGTGTACCTGCATCTACTTTAGGAAAGCTTGCTGGTGTCGCTGTTTTGGCTTGCGGGGAGCGTGTTGCTTCACGTGTGGAAGCGCTGTTGTCACCGCCAAAATTGGTATCTGCAGGTTCTAAATTTAACTTTTTAGCGCCTTTGAGTTTGACGTTTGAATAGGTGACGCGTCCTTCAGAATCCACTTGTTTATAAATTTCTGCATTCGCTAAAACCGGTGCGATTAGCGCGATGATAATCAAGCTTAAAAATGATAATTGTTTATTCATAGCAATAGTTTAGATGAGACTGTTACTGTTAGCAACGAAGTCTTGATGATTATGGTTGACTGTACTTTTTTGTTGAATTTTTTTGCAAAAATAATAAAGGGCAACCTAAGTTGCCCTTTATTAAACCGTGCTTTACTCGACTGCACTTAGTTAGTGCATGCCCAATTAGCGCATGCTAAAAACTAGCACACATACTTGATTAACAGCTGTAGTACAAACCAAACTCGACTGGATGTGGTGTTTGACGTAACTTAGTGACTTCTTCCATTTTTAATGCAATGTAAGCATCAATCCAATCTTCAGAGAATACACCGCCGCGTGTTAAGAACTCACGGTCTTTATCCAAGTATTCTAACGCTTGCTCAAGTGATGAACAAACTGTTGGGATTAGTGCATCTTCTTCTGGTGGAAGATGGTACAAGTCTTTAGTTGCTGGCTCGCCTGGGTGAATCTTGTTTTGCACGCCATCTAAACCAGCCATTAACAATGCAGAGAATGCCAAGTATGGGTTAGCGATTGGGTCGGGGAAACGCGCTTCAACACGGCGTGCTTTATCAGAATGCACAAATGGAATACGAATCGCAGCAGAACGGTTTTTAGCAGAGTAAGCTAATTTTACTGGCGCTTCGTAATGTGGCACTAAGCGTTTGTAAGAGTTGGTGCCTGGGTTAGTAATCGCGTTTAATGCGCGCGCATGTTTGATAATGCCGCCAATATAGTACAAAGCAAAGTCACTTAAACCTGCATAGCCGTCGCCTGCGAACAGGTTTTTGCCATCTTTCCATACAGATTGGTGTACGTGCATACCGCTACCATTGTCGCCAAACATTGGTTTCGGCATAAATGTGGCTGTTTTTCCGTAGGCATGTGCTGTATTTAGCACCACGTATTTTAGGATTTGAGTCCAGTCAGCACGTTGTGTCAATGTCGCGAATTTAGTACCGATCTCACATTGGCCAGCAGTTGCTACTTCATGGTGATGCACTTCAACAGGCACGCCCATCGCTTCTAAAGTTAAGCACATTGCAGAACGTACATCTTGCAATGAATCGACTGGTGGAACTGGGAAGTAACCGCCTTTAACCGCTGGACGGTGGCCAGTGTTGCCGCCTTCAAATTTTTCGCTAGATGACCATGCGGCCTCTTCTGAATTGATTTTTACTGAGCTACCGTGCATATCGACTGACCAATTGATAGAGTCAAAAATGAAGAATTCTGGCTCAGGACCAAAGTAAGCAGTATCGCCTAAACCGCTTGATTTTAAATAAGCTTCAGCGCGTTTTGCTAGTGAGCGTGGATCACGGTCATAACCTTTACCGTCAGTTGGATCAACAACGTCGCAAGTTAAAATCAATGTTGGTTCGTCCATGAATGGATCGATATTTGCCGTTGATGCATCAGGCATTAATTGCATGTCAGAAGCTTGAATACCTTTCCAACCCGCGATTGAAGAACCGTCAAATGCATGACCTTCGGTAAATTTTGATTCATCGAAAGCTGAAACAGGCACTGTAACGTGTTGTTCTTTACCGCGAGTATCGGTAAAACGAAAATCGACAAATTTGATGTCGTTTTCTTTTACCATTTTCATTACATTTGCAACTGACATTGCTCTCTCCTAAGTTTTAATACAGACATAAAGTTTAATAACAGATATAAATAATGTGTAACGAGTGGTGATTAATTGCGTAAATTGTATGATGCAAAATGCTTAACTATTTTCGCATTAACTTTTAACGAGTTATTTTAGCAGGAAGTGTGCCAGCAAAAAATAGCAATAAATGGCTTTATGGCATTCACTTAGCAAATAAACCCAAAACCACATGCACAAATAGCGCGCATTTAAACTAAAACCGCACTATTTTGGTGCAATGCACTTCGCACAGAATTGCTCGGTTTTTCGCGCTATAATTTATTGCAATATGGATTATTAAAATGAATGAATGTTAGGGATCGTTATGCAAAGTATTGAGGAAGTTTTAAATCAAGCAAAAAAACGCGCAGTTGAAAAAAAATTGCCCTATGCAGGTGAGTTAACCCCACAAGAAGCTTATATTTTATTGCAACAAGATAATGCAATATTAGTAGATGTGCGTACGCAAGCTGAGTTGGATTTAGTAGGTCGAGTGCCCGATGCAACGCACATTGAATGGGCGTTTTATCCGGGCATGATTGCAAACGCAGAGTTTGGTGCGCAGTTGCAAGCGAAAGTTGCGCCTAATAAAACCATTATATTTATGTGCCGTACTGGCGGCAGAAGCCATAATGCAGCCGTATTAGCGCAACAATTAGGCTATAGTCACGCATTCAATATGGCGGAAGGCTTTGAGGGTGAAGCTAACGCACAAAAACAGCGCACTTTGATTAACGGTTGGAAACAGGCAAATTTGCCTTGGAATAACTAGACGGTTTTTAATCATTCATCATCAATTCAATTGAATAATTACAAAAAGATTAACTTAAAGTATGAGTGATAAATACGCTGAGCCTGCGCAAGGTATTGAACGTTATGCGGTCGTGGGCAACCCGATTGAGCATAGTAAATCACCGCTTATTCATACGGCATTTGCAAAGCAAACAGACCAAAATATCAGCTATGAACGCATTTTTGCGCCGCTGGATGGTTTTGAATCAACGATCAAGGATTTGATTGCGCGAGGTTTTAAAGGCGCGAATGTGACTGTGCCATTTAAGTTTGAAGCGTTTAATCTTTGCGACAATTTAACGGTACGTGCTCAAGCTGCTGGCGCAGTGAATACCTTAACCTTTAAAAAAGGTCAATTATCTGGAGATAATACCGATGGCGCAGGTTTGGTGCGTGATATCACGCATCATTTAAGGCATGTTTTACATAATAAGCGCGTATTGTTGTTGGGAGCAGGCGGCGCTGCGGAAGGTGTGTTACAACCTTTGCTAGATTGCGAACTGAATCACTTAGTGATTGCGAATCGTACTATTGAGAAAGCACAGCATATGCGGAATAAGCAGGTTCGACACTTGGAACAATTAACGACCAGTACATTCGCCAGTTTAAAACCCCCTTTCGATATTATTATTAATGCTACTTCAACTGGGTTAACCGACACAGTGCTTCCTATTTCCAATACTATTTTCGCTAAAGATTGCTTGGCTTACGACATGATGTATGGTCGCGAAACACCGTTTATGGCGCAAGCACGCGCGAATGGTGCACAAGTGGCGGATGGTTTGGGCATGTTGGTTGAGCAAGCCGCAGAAGCATTTTTCATTTGGCGTGACGTAAGGCCAGACACTAAGCCGGTTATTGAGATGATGAGAGTCTTGTAAGTGCTGCGCTGGTTGTTTAACAGTAAAAAAAATGCTCGCCCATTGGGTTTTGGTGGCATTTTAAAACGACTCATATTTTTATTTTTTGCATGGCTGGTTTTATATCAATTGTGGATTTTTTTGCACATCTGCTGGTGGATTAAGTTTAATCCAACCTCGACTGCGTTTATGCAAGACCGGCTGGAAATTATTCAACAAACCAAACCAGATGCCACACTTCAACACAAATGGGTTGATTACGCCAAAATTTCCAATCATCTTAAACGTGCTGTGATTGCCAGTGAAGATGCTAAATTCACTAATCATGAAGGATTCGATTGGGAAGGCATTGAAAAAGCTTACGAAAAAAATCTGAAAAAAGGCAAAATTGTTGGTGGTGGCTCAACCATTAGTCAACAGTTGGCAAAAAACTTATTTTTATCCAGCGGACGAACGCCTTGGCGCAAAGCGGAAGAAGCGGTCATCACTTTAATGCTAGAAAAAATGCTCACCAAACGCCGCATTTTAGAAATCTATCTAAATGTGATTGAATGGGGAAATGGCGTTTTTGGTGCAGAAGCTGCCGCTAAACATTACTTTAAAACCAGTGCAAGTGGCTTAGGCCAAACCCAATCTGCCAAATTAGCCGCGATGATTCCCAATCCACGTTTTTATGACGACCATCGTAGTACGCGCTATTTAAACCGCCGCACGGCAACAATACAAGCAAGGATGCGTTTTGTAGAAGTGCCTTAACTATCAAAATCAATCAATACTAAAATATAATGATTACCAAAATAGGCTTAAATTTTAAAATATCTATATTTAGAGACATCAATTAATAATGCAAAAACTCAAGTGTTCTAATGACTGATAAAAAGAAGAGATTTGTTAAGGCCGGTTTTTGGGTCATGTTGATATTTGGACTAAGTCAATTACTCCGATTAGGTTCTAATTTAATTATTACTCGATTGCTTGCGCCTGAAATGTTTGGCGTAATGGCGGTGGTATATGTAGTCACCATGGGCATCAGCATGTTTTCAGATTTGGGATTGTGGGCTTTTATTGTTCGCCACAAAGATCCAACTAACAAACATATGTTGAATGTGGTTTGGACGCTACAAGTTGTTAGAGGTTGGTTAACGTTTGCGGTAATTACCCTATTTGCAATTGGCCTGATGATCGGTGAGCGGTATTGGCCTAATTTATTTAGTGGTGTATATGCAGACCCTCGTTTACCACTACTGATATTAGTGACTGGTGTCACTTCTATTATTGGTGCCTATAAAACCATGGCATCTGCAGTCATGAGTCGTGAAATGCAAGTTGGCAAGCTTGAAGGTATTGATTTTATCTCTCAAGTGCTAGGTGCCGTTTTTATGGTGGCTTGGGTGCTTATTTATCCGTCTATATGGGCACTAGCTTTTTCAGGCATTGTGTCAACATTAATGGGTACTTTACTCAGCTACTACGCCTTTCCATACCGACATCAGCTGGTATGGGATAAAGCTATCGTGAAAGAAGTCTTTCATTTTGGTCGATGGATTGTTATTTCATCCATGCTGACCTATTTGTTTTTACAAGGCGATAAAATATTTTTGGCAGGCACGGTTACAGCGACAGATTTGGGTATTTATAGCATTGCGTTGATGTTAGCTAGCGTGCCAACCTCTATCACACACTCTCTCGCTGCTAAAATCATCTTTCCATTTTTGTCTTCTGTAGTGCATGAAGACAGGACTTTATTAAAAGAACGCTATTACAAGATTCGTATTTATCTAGATGGTGCTACCTTTTTGTGTGTTGGGCTATTAATCGCACTGGCACCATTTATTATCCAAGCCCTATATGATCCACGTTATGCAGAAGCGGGTTGGATGCTACAAATATTGGCATTTTCTGTAGTTGGATATTCGCTATCATCTGTATCAGTAGAGTGCCTATCTGCGCTATCTATCACCAAGGTCAATATGTGGGTCATGATGGTACGAACTGCTGGTTTGTTCATCGGACTACCATTATTTTTTAAATTATTTGGTATGTATGGCGCTATTTGGGTGATTACTTTAAATCCGCTATTGGCTTTACCTATTATTTATTGGACACTTGCAAAAAATAACGTTTTTTCTTTAATAAAAGAATTAAGGATGTTAGCTGTGATTCCACTAGGTTACTATTTGGGTGAGGCTGTGCTTGCTTTGCTCCATTTGAATTAGTGCCTAATAATGCATCATTCATAGATAGTGTAAATATTGATATTATTTTACGTTAAGGTTTATTTGTGCCCAATATTTTTGCTAACTTAGTCTTTTACAGCTGGCCTTTAGTCGTCATATGGATGGTTTCTCGCTACAAGCCTAAGCGGGCTATTTTTATAGCCACCACTTTAGCCTTGCTTTTGTTACCAAATGCTTTTTCATTCGATTTGCCGCTAGTTCCGCCAATTGATAGAAGTAGTCTTACGTCATTAACGTTGGCGGTTATTTTGTTTTTCACTGGCAAGCGATTCAAGCTTTTCCCACCAGGGATGCCAACTAAAATCATTATTGGATACTTGGCGGTAATAGTGATATCAGCGACCTTAAATTCTGATCCCATTTTTTATGGTAGCCTTTATTTGCCAGGGTTAACCTATTACGATGCGCTGTCTGAAATAATAAGAACCCTATTAGCTTTCATGCCTTTTTTTCTGGGCAGAGCTTTTTTAAATGACGTCAAAGATAACGAATGGATATTTAAGTTACTCGTCATCTTTGCTCTATTTTATTCAATACCTATGCTGGGCGAGATGAGATTATCGCCAAATTTCCAACTTTGGATATATGGCTACTCTGCAATAGATTTTCTTCAGCAAATGAGAGGTGAAGGATACCGACCAACAGTATTTTTTGGGCATGGATTAGGACTGGCTTTTTGGATAGCGACCGCTATCATTGCCGCATTAGCTTTACGAAAAAATAAAGTGCGCATTGCCATTTTTCCCGCATCTCAAGTCATTATTTATTTAATGATTATTTTAATATTGAGCAAAACCTGGTCCGCTTTATTTTATGCATTATTGGCGATGTTTTTAATATTTAATTTTCTTCCGCGCAAACAAATTAAGTGGTCTTTAATCTTGGTCGCCATTGTGATGATTTATCCTATAACAAAAACCTTTGAAATTTTCCCAGACCGAGCCATTGTTGAGAATATTCAGCAATACAGTGCTGAACGTGCACAATCTTTAGATTTTCGATTTCAAAATGAAAATATTTTATTAGAACGCGCGTTACAAAAACCATTTTTTGGCTGGAGCGGATGGGGTCGTGCGCGTGTTTACAACAAATATGGCCGTGACATTAGTGTAACCGATGGAAAATGGGTTATTGAACTTGGCAACAATGGTGCAGTGGGTTTTATTTTTAGCTACGCACTATTTTTCATAACGCTACTTTATGCGCTAAGAAATATAGACAATATTAATAATCCTAAAGATAAGGTTTATTTTGCAAGCTTAGCGATTATATTGGCGATTTGCGTGATTGACTCTGTACCAAATGCTGGTATGACGACAATGCATTTGCTCTTGGCAGGCGCTTTATTGGGTCAGGCAGAATCTTTAAAAAAACAAACCTATATGAATGGGAATACTAATGCGAAATCAAAATACCGATAAAAAAACCCCTCTAAAAATAGCTTGTATAACACCCGGTTGGCCGTTATCTAAATTTCATAATGGAATTGTGACTTATGTACATAATATTTTGTATGGGTTTGACAATACAGTAAAGCCCATTATTTTAGCGTCCCCTCTTATAGGGGCAGAGATAGAAGATAAATTAATTAATTTATCAAAATTTTTAAATAAAAAAAACGTTTTACAAAAAATAGCAGATAAATTTTTGAATCAGTTGACATTCTCTTATGCAAGATCAATCCAATATCGACGATCTGTGTATGTTAATGCTAAAAAAATTAGTATGGCACTAAAAAGAATATCTTATCCTTTAGATATTCTTGAGATGGAAGAGTCATTTGGGACAGTTAGTTTTTTGCTGAAATTGACAAAAGTCCCAATCGTCACGCGATTACACGGACCATGGTTTTTAATGGGGCCAATCTTGCAAGATCAAGATCGATGGGATTTTAAGTTAAGGGTTTTTTACGAAGGGCAGGCAATAAAAAATGCGCATGGTATAACCTCACCAAGCCTAGATGTTTTAAAAAAAACCAGACAATACTATGGCTTGGATTTGCCAAATGCCAAAGTGATTCCAAATCCGGTTCTTGAGGTGGGTATTAATAAACAGTGGCAATATAGCAAAAATAAAAAGCCATACATTTTATTTGTTGGAAGATTTGACTCTATTAAAGGCGGTGATTTGATATTGGAAGCATTTAGCCTGATTGCGCAAAAAATTAGTGAAATTGAGCTTATTTTTGTGGGGCCAGACAGGGGGGTAATTGTTGAAGGTGAGGGGATTGATTTTAATCAGTATACTGAGCGCTTTATTCCAGAAAATAGCATAAAAAACCGTATTCAGTATTTAGGACATTGCGACCATGATCGTATTTCAGATTTGCGAAAAAATGCACTTGTAACAGTGGTTTGTTCTAGATATGAAAACTTCCCGCTCTCATTATTAGAATCTCTAGCCGCTGGTTGTCCAACTGTGGCAACTGCGGTTGGTGGTATGAAAGAGATTATTATTGATGATTTCAATGGATTATTAGCTGAATCAGAATCACCAGAAAGCATTGCAGAAAAAGTGTTAATGTTGATTAGCGATCCTGAAAAGATGCAACGTCTATCTAAAAATGCAATTGAAGATTGCAAAAAGAGATTTTCACCTGAAGTTGTAGCGGCACAAACGGTTGAATATTATCAATCAGTTTTAGCGAGAGTGTCCGATAAATCTGCAAAAAATTAAGCAAATTTTAATACTTAAAATACTGTTAAGTTTTATAACTTAACAGTATTTAATAGCCAAATTTAAAGCATCATTTTCAAATATTTACCAGTGTAGCTTTCTTTGTTCTCAGCTAAGGTTTCTGGCGTGCCGACACCGACTACCACGCCACCGCCATCGCCACCTTCTGGGCCCATATCGATTAGCCAATCGGCGGTTTTAATCACATCTAAGTTGTGTTCAATAATAACAATTGTGTTGCCAGCATCACGTAAGCGGTGAATCACATCTAACAATAATTGAATGTCTGCAAAATGTAATCCTGTAGTAGGTTCATCCAAGATATACAACGTGCGACCTGTATCGCGTTTGCTCAATTCAAGTGAGAGCTTCACCCGTTGTGCTTCACCGCCACTTAACGTTGTTGCTGACTGACCTAGTGTGATATAGCCTAAACCCACATCCAGCAAGGTTTTGAGTTTGCGTGAAATAACTGGTTGCGCTTGGAAAAAATCATGCGCTTGTTCAACGGTCATTTCCAGCACTTCGCGGATATTTTTGCCTTTAAAATTAATCTCAAGCGTTTCGCGGTTATAGCGCTGGCCTTTACATACATCACATGGCACATACACGTCAGGCAAAAAGTGCATTTCCACACGAATCACACCATCGCCTTGGCAAGCTTCGCAACGGCCGCCTTTTACATTAAAAGAATATCTACCTGGCCCATAACCACGCGCGCGGCTTTCTGGCACACCTGCAAATAAATCGCGAATCGGCGTAAATAAACCGGTATAAGTTGCAGGGTTAGAGCGCGGCGTGCGACCAATTGGGCTTTGATCGACATCAACCACTTTATCAAAAAACGCCAAACCATCGATTTCACCAAACGCTGCTGGTTCGGTATTACTGCCGTATAAATGTTGCGCAACCACGCGATAAAGCGTGTCATTGATCAGTGTGGATTTACCTGAGCCAGATACGCCTGTCACGCAAGTGAGTAAACCTACAGGAATCTCTACCGACACATCGCGCAAATTATTACCCGTTGCGTTTGAAAGTTTTAACCAGCGTGAAGGATTAGGTTTTGTGCGCGCTTTTTTGTATTCGATTTGTTTTTTGCCACTTAAATACTGACCAGTTAACGACTTTGGATTAGCCAAAATTTCAGCTGGCGTGCCTTCTGCGACAATCTGGCCGCCATGTTCACCAGCGCCTGGGCCAATATCGACTACATAATCGGCCGCTAAAATCGCATCATGGTCGTGTTCCACCACAATCACGCTGTTACCGATATCGCGCAGGCGCATTAACGTTTCCAACAATCTATCGTTATCGCGCTGATGCAAACCGATACTAGGCTCATCTAATACATACATCACACCTGTTAAGCCACTACCTATTTGGCTGGCTAAGCGAATACGTTGTGCTTCGCCGCCTGATAATGTTTCGGCAGAGCGCGAAAGCGACAAATACTCCAGCCCAACATTGGTTAAGAATTTCAGTCGATTACCAATTTCCTTCACGATTTTATCGGCAATCGCCAGTTTTGCACCTTCTAACTGCAGCGATTCAAAAAAGTGAAGTGCGACTTTTAGTGGCACTTCGCAGACTTGATGGATATTCTGCCCGCCCACTTTTACATGGCGCGCTTCACGGCGTAAGCGTGTGCCGCTACATTCTGGGCAGGCTTGATTATTCAAATATTTAGATAACTCTTCGCGCACCGCAGTCGATTCGCTTTCACGATAGCGGCGTTGCAGGTTGTTTAAAATACCTTCAAATGTGTGCGTTTTGCCAAAAAAAGTGCCACGCTCATTTAAATATTTGAACGCAATTACTTCGCGCCCAGAACCGTTTAACAATACATCTTGAATCGTTTCAGACAGCTCTTCAAACGCCGTTTCTAAATCGAAGCTGTAGTGCGCTGCCAAGCTTTGTAACATTTGAAAATAAAACTGGTTGCGTTTATCCCAGCCTTTAATTGCGCCACTTGCGAGTGAAAGCGTAGGAAATGCCACCACGCGTTTAGGATCAAAAAAGCTGATATTGCCCAAGCCATCGCACTTGGGGCAGGCGCCCATTGGGTTGTTAAATGAGAATAGGCGTGGTTCTAATTCGGCTAGTGAGTAATCACACACAGGACATGAAAATTTGGCTGAAAACAAATGTTCTTTATCAGTATCCATTTCAACTGCAATGGCTTTACCTTCCGCCAAGCGCAAAGCGGTTTCGAATGATTCGGCGATACGCTGTTTTAAATCGGCCTTTACCTTAATGCGGTCAATCACCACATCCACAGAGTGCTTCACCGTTTTAGTTAATTTCGGCAACTCATCCATTTCATAAATCTTGCCGTCTACGCGCAAACGCACAAAACCTTGTGCTTTTAATTGATCAAACAAATCTACTTGCTCGCCTTTGCGATTTGAAACCACAGGCGCCAATATCATCAGCTTGGTTTCTTCTGGTAGTTGTAAAACGCTGTCTACCATTTGCGAAACAGTTTGCGCTTCTAATTTGATATGGTGATCAGGACATTCTGGGTCGCCAGCACGTGCATATAGAAGGCGCAGATAGTCGTGAATCTCAGTCACTGTGCCGACAGTTGAACGCGGATTATGCGAAGTAGATTTTTGCTCAATCGAAATCGCAGGCGATAAGCCTTCAATCAAATCGACATCGGGTTTATCCATGCGCGCCAAAAACTGGCGAGCGTACGCAGATAGTGATTCAACATAGCGCCGCTGACCTTCTGCATACAATGTATCAAACGCCAAACTGGATTTACCTGAGCCAGAAAGCCCAGTAATCACTACCAATTTGTTGCGTGGAATATCCAGCGAAACGTTTTTGAGATTGTGGGTGCGCGCACCACGGATTTTGATATATTCCATCTAGCTTTATCGAAAATTAAGGCAACCTGTTAATATACGCAATTATTGTGTTTTCAGCTAAATTATTCTGTACTAAAAATAGGGTTTCATGCAATTTTCCGACAAAATGACGCGAACTGAATTGCGTTCTACCATCAGCTTGGCCTCAATTTATGGTTTGCGCATGTTGGGTATGTTTTTAATTTTACCCATTTTTGCGGTGTATGCAGAAACATTAAAAGGCGGTAGCAATCATACGCTGATTGGCTTGGCGCTTGGCGCATATGGCTTAACACAAGTTTTACTGCAATTGCCTTTTGGCATCGCATCCGATAAATATGGCCGTAAAAAACTCATTTATATCGGCTTGATTCTATTTATTATCGGCAGTGTAATTGCCGCATTGGCGACCGATATTTATATGGTAATTTTTGGTCGTGCGATTCAAGGTGCTGGCGCGGTTTCTGCGGTCGTCACCGCATTAGTCGCCGATTTAACGCGTGAAGAGCATCGCACTAAAGCCATGGCGATGATTGGCGGTACCATTGGTATCACATTTGCGCTATCGCTTGTTGCTGGCCCTTTGCTCAACCAATGGATTGGCGTTTCAGGCATTTTTTGGATGACGGCTGTATTATCTTTTTGCGCTATTTTAGTGGTTAAGTATTACGTGCCAGATCCAGTCGCCAGCCATTTTCATTCAGATGCGCAAACCGCACCCAGCAAAATGAAAGCAGTGTTAAAAGATAAACAATTATTGCGTTTAAATTTTGGTACTTTTTCATTGCATGCCGCGCAAATGGCCATGTTTATCGTGGTGCCATTTGCGTTAACTGAAACCAGCGGTATGAATGTCAATGCACATTGGAAAATCTATTTGCCTGTATTAGCCGTTTCTTTTGTATTGATGCTGCCAGCCATTATCATTGGCGAAAAACGCGCAAAATTAAAACTGGTGTTTATCGGCGCGGTGGCGTTGATGTTAGTGGCGCAATTAATGTTTGCTAACACTATCCATCATTTTTGGGGTGTGGTGGTTTCGTTGCTGATTTACTTTACTGCCTTTAATATATTAGAAGCGTCTTTGCCGTCATTGATCTCGAAAATGGCGCCTGCTGCATCCAAAGGTACGGCAATGGGTATTCATAGCACAGCGCAATCATTTGGCGTGTTTTTGGGCGCAGTTGTTGGCGGTTATTTATCGCATCGTTTCGATTATTCTGCCGTATTTATTTTTTGCTCAGTGCTAATTGGCATTTGGTTAGTGTTAACTTTTGGTATGATAACGCCACCCGCTGTGCGTACAAAAATGTATCATTTAAACGCATTTGATGAGTTGCAAGCACTTTCCTTAGCCAACAAAGTCGCGCAGATGGATGGTGTGTACGAAGCAGTCGCAATCGCCCAAGAGAATATGTTGATTGTCAAAGTAAACAATCAGCAAGGTGTTGAGCGCCAAACGTTAATAGAGCAGAATATTTTAAAATTGATAGGGAGCAGATAATGGCATCAGTCAACAAAGTGATTTTAGTGGGTAATTTAGGCCGTGATCCAGAAGTGCGCTACATGCCGAACGGCGAAGCGGTGGCAAACTTTAGTATCGCCACAACCGAAAACTGGAAAGATAAATCCGGCGTTAAGCAGGAAAAAACCGAATGGCATAATATTGTGATGTATCGCAAATTAGCTGAAATCGCAGGCGAATACCTGAAAAAAGGCCGCCCGGTATATGTGGAAGGCCGTTTGCAAACGCGCAAATGGGAAAAAGACGGCGTAACCCGTTACAGTACTGAAATCATTGCAGATAGCATGCAGATGCTAGGTGGCAGAGATGGCGGCGGTAATGCGAGTTATGATGGAATGGATCAAGGTGGCGGCCAAGATGAGTTTAACCAAGCGCCAGCACGTTCTTCTGCACCAGCCAAACCTTCAGCGCCAGCAAATAAACCTGCCGCATCACAAAGTGGCAGCGGAAATTTTGACGATTTTGAGGACGATATTCCGTTCTAGGACCTACCTATATTCGTAGTGTAAATAAAAAGACTCCGTAATTGGGGTCTTTTTTATTTTAAACATGAGGTTATAAAATAATTGCTTATATTAATTTTTTAAAAGATTGAATGAGAAAGAAATGCTAGTATCTTCACAGTTTTAATGCCTCTGCAATTTGCGCTCTAAATTTTCTTGGTATGGCGATGATAAAAACAATTGAGTAACTGATATGGATTGTTTTGAGCGTTAAAACAGTCCATTAAATATTTGTCGTTAAACTATTGATGCACATCAGTTATAATTTTGTTTTAAGTAAACATTCATTATATTAAGCCAAAATCATGCCGATTTATGATTTCCAATGTACCAGTTGTGGTCACAAACTAGAGTTGTTGCGCAAAATAAGCGATCCAAGCACCGCAACATGCCCTAATTGCAATCAAGAAACCTTTAACAAAATGCTTTCTGCGCCTAGTTTCCAACTCAGCGGCAGTGGCTGGTATGCGACTGATTTTAAAGATAAAAAAGTAAGTAAGCCGTCTTCAAGTGAATCCGCAGAGTCCACCACAAAATCAGATGCGCCCGCTGCCTGCAAAACGGGTTGTGCCTGTCATTAAAAGCATTTGTCACTCAACCGCTCTCATCTATCTGAATTAACATGAAAAAATATTTTATTACTGGCTTGCTGGTGTTGGTGCCGCTGTTAATTACCCTTTGGGTAGTCAGCACGCTCATTCAAACCATGGATCAAAGCTTGCTGTTACTACCAATGGCTTGGCAACCTAAAAATGTGTTTGGCTTTAACGTGCCAGGTTTGGGTGCAATACTCACTTTGGTGATTATTTTCGTCACAGGCCTTATTGCTACTAATATTTTTGGTCAACAATTAATTGCCATGTGGGAGAATTTACTTTCTCGCGTGCCATTTGTAAAAAGTATTTATTCCAGCGTTAAACAGGTTTCGGACACGCTTTTTTCAGGTTCTGGACATGCGTTTCGCAAGGCATTGCTGATTCAATATCCACGCCAAGGCAGTTGGACGATTGCATTTTTAACTGGTATACCAGGCGGCGATGTGAGTAATCACTTAATCGGCGATTATGTGAGTGTTTATGTGCCGACCACGCCTAATCCCACTTCTGGCTTTTTTCTCATGTTGGCAAGAGAAGATGTGATTGAGCTGGATATGAGCGTGGACGAGGCTTTAAAGTACATTATCAGCATGGGCACCGTCACACCAAGAGACCGCAAAATACGCGAATTACCGCTTTAATTTTTATTCAATCAACAGACTTAACACTATTTTTTAACGAAATTTATTTTTATGACTATGCGTACACATTATTGCGGCCACTTAAACCGCTCCCACATTGGCCAAACTGTTAGTTTATGCGGCTGGGCGCATCGCCGCCGCGATCATGGTGGCGTGATTTTCATTGATTTGCGCGACCGCGAAGGTATGGCGCAAATTGTAGTTAATCCAGATACCGTTGAAGCATTTAAAGTTGCTGAATCTGTGCGTAGCGAATATGTATTAAAAATCACATGCGTAGTACGCGCACGCCCAGAAGGCGCAGTGAACGCTAACTTATCTACTGGCGAAGTGGAGATGATTGCCACTGAGATCGAGATTTTAAACGCATCGTTAACGCCGCCATTTATGTTAGATGACGAAAACCTAACTGAGACAGTAAGACTTGAGCATCGCTACATCGATTTACGCCGCCCAGCGATGCAAAAAAACATGATGTTGCGTTATCGCGTGGCTAAAACCTTGCGTGATTATTTAGATGTCAATGGTTTTATTGAGGTGGAAACACCGATGTTAACGCGTAGCACTCCAGAAGGCGCGCGCGATTATTTGGTGCCAAGCCGCGTGCATGCGGGCCAGTTTTTTGCGTTGCCGCAATCACCGCAACTATTCAAACAATTGTTGATGGTGTCAGGTTTCGACCGTTATTTCCAAATCACTAAATGCTTCCGCGATGAAGATTTACGTGCTGATCGTCAGCCAGAATTCACGCAGGTGGATATTGAAACGTCATTTTTGAGTGAAAACGAGATTATGGACATTGTCGAAGAAATGATTCGACAAATGCTTAAATCAGTACAAAACGTAGATTTACCAGCTAAATTCCCACGTATGCCATTCAGTGAAGCAATGAATCGATATGGTTCAGACAAGCCTGACATGCGCGTAACGTTAGAAATCACTGAGCTTTCAGATGTGATGAAAGACGTCGATTTTAAAGTGTTCGCAGGCGCTGCCAATATGGCAGGCGGGCGTGTGGCTGCCTTGCGTGTGCCAAACGGCGCTGCAATTGCGCGTAGCGAAATTGATGCATATACCGAATTCGTCAAAATCTACGGCGCAAAAGGTTTGGCTTATATCAAAATTAATGATGTGACTAAATTGAATGAAGAAGGTCTGCAAAGCCCAATCGTTAAAAACATTCACGCTACAGCATTACAAGCAATCATTGACCGTACTGGCGCGCAAAATGGCGACATCGTTTTCTTTGGTGCAGATAAAACTAAAGTGGTTAACGAAGCACTTGGCGCATTACGCCTAAAAGTCGGTCACGATAAAGGCCATGTAGATGGTCGTGCATGGGCGCCATTGTGGGTGGTTGATTTCCCAATGTTTGAACACGATGAAGAAAATGACCGCTGGGCTGCGTTACATCATCCGTTCACCGCACCAAAAGATGGTCACGAAGATTTGTTAACTTCTAACCCAGGTGCTGCGCTTTCAAAAGCTTACGACATGGTGCTAAACGGCTGGGAAGTTGGCGGCGGTTCAGTGCGTATCCATAAACAAGATGTGCAATCTAAAGTATTCGATGCACTAAAAATCAGCAAAGAAGAAGCGCAAGAGAAATTCGGCTTCTTGTTAGATGCCCTGCAATATGGCGCGCCTCCGCACGGTGGTCTAGCATTCGGTTTAGACCGTTTGGTGACATTAATGGCTGGCGCAGAATCCATCCGTGACGTAATTGCTTTCCCAAAAACCCAACGCGCGCAATGCTTGATGACTAATGCGCCGAATGATGTAGATGAGAAACAGTTGAGAGAGTTGCATATTCGCGTGCGGTCACAAAACCCAGCGGCATAAAATGCACTCACTTCGCGATACCATTGTTACATCCGCTTGCCGTACTAATCGTACTGTTTACGCGAATGTGCCTAGTTCTCGCATCGTGAATTACATTTTTAGTTATGCAAACTCAGCAGGTTTATGAATAACGTACCGATGATGAGTTACGATTTTATTTGAGAGCGTGAATATTATGCCAGCTACCGAAATTAACCATATCAACCTCCGCGCCAATCGCGACATGATGCATGTGTTGCGCGATTTTTATTGCGATATTGTCGGCTTAACAGTTGGGCCGCGCACGGCGACGACCAGTTATGGCTTTTGGCTTTATATTGGCGATAACGATGTGGTGCATATTGCCGAATATAACAAGGGTGTCGGCGCACCAGATTTGCATGTGAATGGTACTTATGATCACGTATCGTTTACTTTCACCGATATGCCTGCGATGGAAGCACATTTGCAGGCGCACCAAATCGCTTACACCACGCGTACCTTAATGAATGGCGTTAAGCAGATTAATTTTAAAGATCCTGCGGGCAATGGAATCGAGCTGAATTTTGAAGAATTCCGCAACGTTTAGATAGTTAAAAATTCGCAGATTTGGCGTGTGTGATACGAGTCACATACAAATGATTGATTAAAACTAAAATGGTCGCCAGTAGTCAAATTTCTAATTGGATATGTACTGGATAAAGTTGATTCAGCGGATTAATATTCATTAGGTTTAACATTGATGTGTGCCGATGAAGTGGGTGGAGAAAATCATGAAAGCAAAACAATATCTATTCTGTACGTTGCTAGCCGCCAGCATTTTTGTTGGGGCTAGCCAGAGTGCGATTGCAGAACCAAATGCGCAATTATGGCCTGTAATGAAAGAGGCTTTTTTTGAAAAGCGCCCTATGACAGAGGTCACATTTATGAAGATCGATGCACCGCGTCGCGCCGAAAGTGGTGCGCAAGTGCCAGTCACTTATACAATTGATAATGCCGCCGCTAATGGTGTGGTGATCAAAAAACTCTATGCTTTTGTGGATGCAAATCCGATTCCTTTAACCGCTACTTATCACTTAACCGATGCATTGGGTGACTTTCATTTATCGACACGGATTCGTTTTGAAACAGATGCTTATGTGCGTTTAGTCGGCGAAACAGCAGATGGTAAATTATACTTAGCCTCGCGCGAGATTCGTGCAGCTGGCGGTTGTGGTGGTACGGTGGAAAACGATGAAGCGGCAACACGTGCGGCAGCAGGCCGTATCAAAATGAATGTAGAAGTGCCAGCAAAATTTGGGGTTGCAACGCCTGCCACATTTAATATTAAACACGTGATGCGCACCGGCCTGCAACGCGATTTAGTTTCGCAAGGTTTTGTACCTGCTTTTTACATTAAGAAAACAGAGTTTACTTACAATGGTAAACCTGTGATGACGGTTGATGTAGGCGTGGGAACGGCGGAAGACCCTTATTTCAAATTTAATTTTGTGCCAAAAGAAGCGGGTAAATTAGAAGTAGTAGCAACTGATAATGAGGGAAAAAGCTTTACACATTCGGTTGATGTGAAAAGTTAACCATTAAAATAGGGTAAAAAATCTTATTTAAAAGGCTTCTTTTTAGAAGCCTTTTTTATTGCTAAAAATGATAAATGTCATGTGTGGTAATAACTGGCGGTGCTAAAATTGGCACAGTAATAGGAAAATTAAGGAGCAAACATGAAAAGCTATCGAAAAGAACTTTGGTTTAATCCGCCCACACGTGTGGCGTTTATTCGCATTACGGAGCAGATTAATGAATGTTTGCGCGAAAGTGGCGTACGCGAAGGCTTGGTTTTAGTGAATGCCATGCATATTACTGCCAGCGTGTTTATTAATGATGATGAACGTGGATTGCATCATGATTACACGCAATGGCTAGAGCGACTTGCGCCGCACGAGCCAGTCAGCAGTTATCGACATAATGATACTGGCGAAGATAATGCCGATGCACATATGAAGCGCCAGATTATGGGGCGCGAAGTGGTGGTGGCGATTACAGAAGGCCATTTGGATTTTGGGCCTTGGGAACAGATATTCTATGGTGAGTTTGATGGCAGGCGCAAAAAACGCGTGCTGGTTAAAATCATTGGTGAGTAACGCAGAAAATAATACCAAATAATGTAAATCAAAAAGTTGAGCTAAATATTTGGTTAAGTGACATAAATAACGAGCAATAAAAAATGGAGCAATTGCTCCATTTTTTAATAATGAATTAAGGCTTATTTATTCATTACGTACATTGTAACTTCAAAGCCAAAACGCATTTCTGTCGCTGCTGGAGTTGTCCACATGATAAATATCCTTTTCATAAAATAATTAAAAATTCAGTATCACAACAAACAATCAAATTAATTTCTTTATTCGTTGCTTGTTTGTATGACTGCATTGTGCGCCTACAGTTTGCTTAAAGTGCTGCGTTTTGGCATGAATGCCGTATACGTATTTTCATGAGCTTGACATCATTAATCTGTGTTAAAAACTCAATCAGCCGCGTATATATTGCTCTAACTCTTTAATTAAGCGTTGTTGATAGGCGATTGTCTCTTTAACCAAATCGCCCAGCGACAGCATGCCGAGTAACATTTTATCGTGCATCACAGGTAAGTGGCGGATGCGCTTTTCACTCATCATACTTAACATTGACTCTACTAAATCGTTGGGTTCGCCAGTAATCACCTTTTTCGTCATCACTTCATCTACTTGTGTGGTTTTGGATGATCGCCCTTTTAAAATGACTTCGCGCGCGTAATCACGTTCTGAAAAAATACCGACCAGTCGGCTATCTTGCATCACGGCTAAAGCGCCGATTTTATATTCAGCTAAAATTACCAACGCATCAAAGACAGGGCGATTTGGCGCGATGCTAATGATCTCTTTATGTTTTTTATCATTTAATACTTGTTGTAAAGTTTTCATGTTCTTCTCCTGCTTGGTAGCAACTTAAATATACTCCTATAAATAATTTAGCCAATATCTAAGCAAAAAATAAACCCATGACAATAAAACAGTTGACATAGTTAGCCAGCTAACTATAATGATACTAACTATTTTTAAGTTAAATCTATTTAACTATGCTGCAATTAAGAGATCTTCCAAGCCCAGAAATATTAGGTAAATTCGCCGAACGTTATCCCGACGCGGATGTGACGGCGATTTCTGGTTTTTTGTATTTGCTGCGTGTGGCGACTGATTTATCGTTGGCGTTAGATACCTGCTTGAGCAAACACGATTTATTGCAAGGCCGTTGGTGGGTGCTGATTTTACTAATGCGCGAAGAGTCCGTGACATCAACGCCATCAATATTGGCGGAAAAGGTGGGCGTAACACGTGCCACGATGACGGGTCTGTTGGATGGGCTGGAGCAAAATGGTTTAGTGACTAGAGTGTTTGCCAAAGAAGATAGACGCAGTGTGAATATACAGTTAACCAGTGCAGGACAAGCTAAATTGGATGTGGTGATGCCAGATTATTATCGCCGCTTAAAGCAGTGCATGCAGGCTTTGGATGAAGAAAAGCGTATACAGCTTCAGCAATTATTAGGCTTAATCAATATGGGCATTCCAGCGCTTATTTAATCTGGTTTTCAGCATTAAATACGCATTTAATCAGTAGATACTTTTAATAAGTAATACTTTAGTAAGTAAGTTAACCTTAATTTTTAATCAATTTTTTTAAAGAGAGCAACCATCATGAGTAATATTCAAACAGAAATAACCGCAATCAATGCAAAGTTTGACCAAGCGTTAAATAGCAAAAACGCAGCAGATATCGGCAAACTATATGACGCCAATGCAACCATCATGCCTGCACCAGCTGGCGCGCCAGTGACTGGTACAGAAGCAATTCAAGCTTTTTTTGCTGGATTGATTGAAGCCGGTGTTATTGACCACAAACTAACGTTAACTGAAGCTGTGGAAGATGGTAATTTAGCTTATCAGCGTGGCAATTGGGCTGGTGCGATGATTGATGCAGAAGGTGTGCGCCAAACTTTCGGTGGCAATGTACATCTTGTTTATCGCAAACAAGCTGACGGCGGTTGGAAAGCCGTAACACATATTTGGAATTAACTTGAATCAACAACTTCGCTTAAAATACGCTAATTAAAGACAATATTCATGCAAAATAGCACAAAAGTGACCATACGCGCATTTGCCGCATTGTTGGTATTAACCATTATTTGGGGTTATAACTGGGTGGTGATGAAAAGCGCGCTGCAATATGCTGGGCCTTTTCAATTCGCGGCATTGCGTACTTTTTTTGGCGCTTTAGTTTTGTTTGTAGTGATGTATTTCACTAAAAGGCCAATGGTATTAAAAGAGTTTCCAACCATGTTAGTACTCGGCTTATTACAAACAGTCGGTTTTACAGGCTTGCTGGTATGGGCCTTGGTTGAAGGCGGCGCGGGCAAAACGGCTGTGTTAACTTATACCATGCCTTTTTGGGTCATGTTATTTGCTTGGCCAATGTTGGGCGAAAAAGTACAAGGCTGGCAGTGGTTGGCAGTAGTTTCTGCCATATTTGGCATG
Organism: Methylotenera versatilis 79; assembly: GCF_000384375.1. Taxonomy (NCBI): domain Bacteria; kingdom Pseudomonadati; phylum Pseudomonadota; class Betaproteobacteria; order Nitrosomonadales; family Methylophilaceae; genus Methylotenera; species Methylotenera versatilis. The sequence goes on from NZ_ARVX01000001.1 coordinate 1,165,726, forward strand.
GTGCTTATTTTTGATCCGCTACACATTAAAGCCGATGGTTTCAGCATGTTTTTAGCGCTGTGCTCAGGCGTTTCATGGGCGTTATCCGCGATCATTTCTAAAAAATTGCATCAGCGCAGCCCGGATCTGGATTTACTTAACCTATCTGCTTGGCCAATGTTATTAGGTTCAGTGCCAATGGTGGCCATTGCGTTTCTAGTACCCGCGGCGCCCATTCAATGGACGGGTTACTTTATTGGGTCAGTATTATTTAATGTGTTTTTAAGCGGTGCATTGGCTTGGTTGCTATGGCTATATGCGCTACAACGCCTGCCGGCAGGCGTTGCCAGTATGGCGTCTATGTTAGCGCCGGTGATTGGCGTCGTCGCCGCATGGATACAGTTAAATGAAGTGCCGAATACTTTTGAGCTTATTGGTATGTTGTTGATTGCATTGGCATTAGTGCAGATTTCAATCATCACAATGCGTGAACGTCAGCCTGTAGATTGTGCACAAGGCCAAGAGTAAATCTGTCGCTGATAAGCGTTAATAAAAGATGTGAATAAAGCAGCAAAAGACTAAAGCAATGGCAGCCGTTAACTAGCTGTAAGCCTATGATAAAATGCCTTGAACTATTAAAAATTTCGATGAAAAAAATCTCAAGGAAACAGTATGGCAGGTCATAGTAAATGGGCAAATATTCAACATCGTAAAGGTCGCCAAGACGCCAAACGCGGTAAAATCTTCACCAAAATCATTAAAGAAATCACCGTTGCAGCCCGATTAAGTGGCGGAGATGTCACCATGAACCCACGATTGCGCGCCGCAGTTGCTGAAGCAAAAGAAGAAAACATGCCTGCCGACAATATTATGCGTGCCATTAAAAAAGGCACGGGTGAGCTTGAGGGCGTAAATTACGAAGAAATTCGCTACGAAGGTTACGGCATCAATGGCGCCGCGATTATTATTGATTGCTTAACCGATAATAAACAGCGCGCAGTAGCAGATGTGCGCCATGCCTTGACTAAATTCGGTGGAAATCTGGGCACAGATGGCTCAGTTGCTTTTATGTTTAAACATTGCGGTAGCTTGGTATTTGAGCCAGGAATAAGTGAAGATAAAGTGATGGAAGCCGCACTGGAGGCTGGCGCGGAAGATGTCGTGACGGATGAAGATGGCAGTATAGAAGTGATTACGGCAGCCAACGATTTTATAACTGTAAAAGAAGCGTTAGAAGTGGCAGGTTTAAAGCCAGTGCTAAGTGAAGTAACCATGAAGCCGCTAAACGAAGTTGAATTTGCAGGCGATGATGCGATAAAAATGCAAAAAATCTTGGACGCATTAGAAGATTTAGATGATGTACAAGATGTTTACACTACCGCTTTAATTGAAGAATAGTGATTACTCGCATACTTGGAATTGACCCAGGCTTGCGCAACACTGGCTTTGGTGTGATTGAAAAAGTGGGTGAGAAAATCACTTATATTGCCAGCGGTACTATTAAAACTGCCAGCGGCAAAAAAAATAAAGTTGAAGGCGAAGACGATAGAGAAGAATTGCCAGCACGGTTAAAAATTATTTTGGATGGACTGTTTGAGGTGATTGATACTTATCAACCTAACCAAGTGGCGATTGAAAAAGTGTTTGTTAACGTGAATCCGCAATCCACTTTGCTGCTTGGACAAGCGCGTGGTGCCGCAATCAGTGCGGCGGTCATTCGCAATTTAATCGTCGCGGAATATACTGCGTTGCAAGTCAAGCAAGCAGTTGTGGGCAATGGCCACGCGCAAAAAGAACAAGTGCAGGAAATGGTCAAACGCTTACTCAATCTGCCCGCGGTACCCAAGCCAGATTCTGCTGATGCGCTTGCTTGTGCGATATGCCATGCACATGGCGGGCAAGGGTTAGGAAAGTTGGCGACGGCAGGGTTTCGAGTCAAAAACGGTCGGCTTGTTTGAAAACATTCTATCGTCACGATACGGCGTTGTAGTTTCGATTAGCTATAATGATTTCAAGCGGTTTACACACATTTATTTAAAGCAGAATTATGATTGCACGATTAAACGGTATTTTGATTGAAAAAACGCCACCGCAAGTGGTGATTGACTGTGCAGGTGTAGGTTATGAGGTGGAAGTGCCGATGAGCACTTTTTACAATCTGCCTGAAATCGGCGCAAAGGTGCAATTATTGACTTATATGGTGGTGCGTGAAGATGCGCAATTGCTGTATGGTTTTGGCTCAGAACAAGAAAAAAGCACATTTAAACAACTGCTTAAAGTAAATGGTATTGGCGCAAAATCGGCTTTATCTATTTTAAGCGGCGTTAGTATTGAAGATTTAATCAACGCGGTTAATCTGCAGGAAGTCGCCATGTTGACGCGCATTCCTGGCATCGGCAAAAAAACGGCAGAACGGTTATTGCTTGAACTAAAAGATAAGTTTTCAATAAACGGCGTGAGTAGCGTTGGTATTGCGCAGCCCAAATCAGCGGCTAGCGATATACTCAATGCCTTATTGGCGCTGGGTTACAACGATAGGGAAGCATCAGCGACGATTAAATTATTGCCTAAAGATCTGTCGGTTTCGGAGGGCATTCGTCAATCGTTGAAATTCTTATCTAAATCGAGTTAACTACACATGTGTGAATGACTGATTAAAGTGATTTAATTCATCCATTTAATGAAATTTTTTAAAAAAGCCCTCACTGAAAAGTGAGGGCTTTTTTAATATGGTTTGGCACTACTGGCTTTTACGCATCAAAAAGGTACAATTCGGCAATATTAAAGGCGTTATTTACTTTGTAACTTAAAGTCTTTTCAAAAATGAAATCTTCGCTAATTAAAATTAAGTAAATAAGGTGAATTGATGAAATACGGTTTTATTGCACTATTGTTGCTAATGTTAATGGCTTGCAATCAGCAAGATTCTGCTCCTGCTGTGCCAATGGCGAAAATGGCTGCCGATTCAATCGGAGGCGCTCAACAACGATTAACAGAACCAAGATTAACAGGGCAAGGTTTGGCTGAAACACAGTCGGCCACCAAAAAATATATCGCTTTACGTCATCATCTGCAAATTGAAACTGCGCCTGAAAAAATGCAGGCTAGTTTTGATGCTGCAATCAAACATTGCGAAGCATTAAATTGCCAAATGCTGAGTGCAAATTACAATCGCCAAACACCTTACAGCCCGCCATCTGCTTCATTAAGTCTGCGAGTGCCGCCTAAAAATGTCAGCGTATTTTTGGCTGGATTATCAAAAAATGGCGAAGTGATGCAACACAGCCGTGACAGCGAAGATAAAACCAATCAAGTAATCGATGCAGATGCGCGGATTAAAAATCTAACCGATTTAAGGGATAGATTGCGTTTGATGTTGGGCGATAAAACGGCAAAATTCAAAGATATTATCGATGTAGAACGCGAATTGGCCAACACGCAAAGTCAGCTAGATAGCATCGCCAGTATCCGCAAAGTGCTGGCATTAGAAACAGATTTGGTTGCGGTGAATATCGATTTTTCTGCTAGCCAAGGCATCACAGAACAAGGATTTTTTGCACCAGTGGCACGCGCATTAAAAAATGCTGGCCAAGTGATGATGGAAAGTTTTGGTGCAGTGATTACTTTTGTTGTAGGTGTGATTCCATGGTTATTGATTGGAATTCCATTGATTTGGCTGGCGCGTAAATATTGGGTCAAGCTTAAAGGGTGATAAAAATAGCCCAGTTAAAAATGGCCCAATAAATAGTGTTAACTACGGTTAACTTCTGCAAAAAAACAATAATTGAATCACTTTAACGCATAAAAAATGTGATGGTCATTGTTAGATGAAAATGCCGCATTACAGAGCATTCGGCAATATCGTGTTGAATCACAGGATATTCAATATAAATTGTTAAACCATAAAGTCCCTCATAACAGGGCTAGATTAACGCTGGCGTATTCATCATGAAAAACTACTTAAATCAATTATTGTTTCTGGCAGTCATCATCGCTTGTGAGCCATTGGCATTTGCAGAAGAGTCATCAGCGGACATGTTGTCTGAGGATGATTACATGGGCGAAGTGCCAAAAGTGCTGACGGTATCTCGATTGGCTCAAGCAGCAGCAGACGTGCCTTCTGCGGTAACAGTGATTAGTCGCGAAACCATTCGTGCTAGTGGAATCGTGGATTTGCCAGAAATATTTCGTCTAGTGCCTGGCATGTACGTGGGCACAAATGCTGGCTATGTTTATAACACCAATCATGCTGTTAGCTATCACGGCATCAGCAATGCTTATCCGGGCACAATGCAAGTGATGATTAACGGTCGCTCTGTCTATAGCCCACTATTTGGTGGTGTTAACTGGAGTGAATTGCCAATTGCGCTAGTTGATATTGAGCGTATTGAAGTCACACGCGGCCCGAATGCCGCCAGTTATGGTGCAAATTCTTATTTTGGCGTGATTAATATCATCACACAAACACCCTCTGAAACCCCTAGAAACACGATTGTTGCAACGCACGGCAGTGGACGTAACGAAGCATTTTATCGGCATGCAGGAAAAGTGGATGATTTTGGTTATCGAATAACAACTGGTTATCGACAAGATGACGGTTTAGATAACCGCAACGATTTTAAACGCACGCGATTTATGAGCGCCCAAGCGGAGTATCGGCTTGATTCAAATGATAACCTAGAGTTTGAGTTTGGTATCACCGAAGGCGCGCGTGGCGAAGGTAATATTAACGAAGATAACCTTGTTTTTTTGCCACGCACCAAGCAAATTAACAACCATTTTGGGTTAATTCGTTGGCGACATAATATTTCGGAAACCAGTGATTTAACGCTACAAGCCTATCACAGCTATGATCGTTCGGATGATACAGCTACTACTGTTAATTTAAGACCTTTGATTGCAGCGGTCCCTAGCCCACAAGCGCCAATAATTGCAGCTGCACTTGTTAATGGCAATGTATTCATCAACAACGAAGTCGTGCAAAAACGTACTGATATTGAGGCACAGCATACTTTCGCACTTGCTGATAATGCGCGTGCTGTGTGGGGCGCCAGTATACGGCGCGACTCGACATACGCACCATTTTACTTGGCAACTAAAGATACTGATTATTTTGATTTGATGCGTTTATTTGGCCATGTTGAGTTGCGCCCGCACGAAAAGCTCACCATCAATGCTGGTGCCATGCTGGAACATAACGATTTCTCAGGTACCGATATTTCACCTAGAGCGAGCATTAACTTTAAGCCAGATGCTAATCATAGTTTTAGACTCGGTGTTTCTAGTGCGCTACGTACGCCCAATTATGTGGAGGAGAGGTTCCAAGATAGATTGGTCATACCAACCACGTTAGCAAGTACTCAAGCGCTCATTTTTCAATATAGAGCCAATAAGGGCGACGTAGAACCAGAACAAATTGTCTCCACTGAATTGGGTTATATTGGAGAAGTTGGCCGTTTGCATTTAGATGTGCGGTTATTCAGTGATCGTATTAATCATGTGATAAGAGATGTTGACCGGACCGATTTTACCGCGCCTGCAAATACTTTATTACTGAATCCAATTTTGGATGCAGACATTACGACTAATAGCAACCAAGGTGGTGCGAGAATTGAAGGTATTGAGTATCAGGCGAATTGGCCATTAACGCGCGATACCCGATTATTGTTTAATCATGCTTATGTGTATATTCGTGAGACACAAGATGGATTAAAGCGTAATTATACAAAGTCAATGCCACGCAACACGATTAGCACGCTTATTACTCATCGCTTTAATCCTCAGTGGGACGGCAGTTTTGCCTATTATCAAACAAGCGCAACTACCCTTTTGGGGGATGGCGATCCAGTCGATTTAATCAGAAAATGTGATGTTAGACTGGCGCGAAAGTTTGATTATGGGCGCCGCAACGGCGAAATCGCGTTTGTTATTGAAAATCTGTTTAATGATCATTACCAAGAGTTTGCTGATTACAACACCCTTAAGCGACGAGCGCGCGTGAATGTCAGGCTTGATTTTTAATGCATTTTAAATATTGGGCTTGCAAACTAAAGTGATTAATTTGTTTATTTTTAGAATTAAAAAAAGGATTCTGTATAAAAAATTAACACTTGTCATGTTAATGCTTGGTTTTTTTGTACCTACTATTTCATGGGCTTATACAGGTGTCACCATTATATTAAGCGCGCCCACTGCAACAAACCTAGAGTTTGTAGAGCATTTTAAAGATGAGTTGATCAGTTCTAAAAACACGGCACTGCATGTGAAAATAATTGATTTACAGGAAGTGAATAAATTAGTAGTCGCCGAAAATAGTGAGCTAGTAATTGCATTAGGTGTAAATGCACTAGAGGCTGCCAGTAAATTGAAACACACTACGCCAGTAATCGGTGTATTTACGCCTTTACCAGCATTTAATACTTTGCTTGCTTCTAGCCGGCGCGATCTAGGGAATTTTAGTGCAATCGTGCTGGATCAGCCTTATATGCGGCAAATGATGCTCATTAAGTCGGTGATGCCGAATATCAAAAATTTAGGTGTTTTGCTGGGTAAAAACTCATCTCAATATAGTGAGTTAATTAAAGACGCAGGGGAAAAAACCGCTATTAATATCACTGAGGAAAGCGTTGCGCAAGAATCTGACTTAATCCCTAAATTGAAAAAAATATTAGATAACAACGATGCGCTAATCGCGATCCCGGATCCACTTGTGTATAGCCGTGAAACCGCGCAGCCTATCCTACTGACGACATACCGACATCTCAAGCCAGTATTTGGTTATTCTCGGTCTTACGTACAAGCTGGTGCGTTGGCTGCAGTGTATAGCACGACTAAACAATTGGCTAAGCAAGCCACAGAAATAGCGGTGAAATCGCAAGCGGCACCAGGTATTTTGCCACCACCACAAACGCCGCGCTATTTTTCAGTTGCGGTGAATTATCAAGTCGCGCGCTCACTAAATATAGTGGTGGAAGACAAAGACAAATTGCAGAAAAAAATAGCTGATATCGAGCTGGCACAGTATGAAAAATGACAGTAGTCGATTAGGCTTTAAAAATTTAGGCATCAAATCCAGAGTTATTTTGCTGGGTACCATCCCTGCTATGCTGTTCGCGATTATTTTGGCTGGTTATGCAATTTCTAATGTATTCGGTGTATTAAATCAATCGCTGAGTGACCGTGGCCGCATCATCGCATCGCAATTGGCGCCCGCGGCAGAATATGGCGTCTTGTCAGGTAATCGCCAAATTTTGCAAAAACTGGTAGAGCAGGCGCTTTCAAGTGAGCAAGAAGTGAGAACAGTATTAATTGTTGATAATAAAGGCCGAGTATTAGCGCTCAGTGGCCGCCCATTATCGCAAGAGTTGGTTAATCATATCGATAAAGAAAACCTGAAAGAACTTAAGCAGAAAAACGGCATTATTTTTACCTCGCCAATTTATCGCAGCTTAGTGGAAATCGAAGATTTTTCTAGCGTATTTGATACTGAAGACAATGTAAAAACTGCAGATAGTCAGTTAGAGATTGGTCATGTCTATGTGAATTTAAGTAATCAGACTTTACAAAACTTAAAGCTAGATTTAATTACTAAAATCTTGTTAATCGGTTTATTCGGGCTGGCAATCAGTGCATTAATTGCCTGGCGAATCGGGCGCAATATTACTAAGCCTATTCAAGAAATTGCGAGTGCTGTTAACAAAGTCAGCGAAGGTGTCTTTGCGCAAACCATCACTGAAAACTCTAGCGGAGAGTTAAAAACGCTGCAAAAAGGCTTTAACTCAATGTCTACAAGTCTTAAGCACGCTTATGACAGCATGCAGGACAAAATTAATGATGCAACTAGCATGTTGCGCCATCAAGCGCAGCATGATGATTTAACTGGTTTAGTTAATCGGCGCGAGTTTGAAGTTAGATTAGAGCGTTGTCTAAAAAGTGTGCATGAAGTCAATGCGCAGCATGTGTTCTGTTATATGGATTTAGATCAATTTAAGTTGGTGAATGATACCTGCGGTCATGCAGCGGGCGATGAATTGCTCAGGCAAGTGAGTGTGCTTTTAGCCAATAGAATGCGTGATAGAGATACTTTGGCGCGCTTGGGTGGTGATGAATTTGGCCTGTTGCTTGAAAACTGTAGCTTGTCAGATGCGAGTCAAATTACCAATACTTTGTTGAAAATCGTGCACGACTTTCGATTTATGCACGATGATAAAATCTTTAATATCGGCGTCAGTATTGGTATGGTCGTCATCAATGCGAGCTTTGAAAGCGTGAGTGAGATTGTTCATGCGGCTGATTCTGCCTGTTATTCCGCTAAAAAAGCGGGCCGCAATCAAAGCTTTTTATTTAGCGCGGGCGATATTGAAGTCAAACAAAGGCGCAGCCAGGTAGAGGCCATTGCAGATATAACTGATGAAATTGATGATGAGCAATTTACCTTATATTGCCAGCCAATCGTGCCGCTTTCATCTAACGTACCTGCGCAGCATCACTATGAAATACTGATCAGAAAAGTAAGCGCAGATGGCACAATCATATTGCCAACCTCGTTTATTGCTTCTGCCGAGCGTTATCATTTAATGCCTAATATCGATCGTTGGGTTATTAAAAATACGTTTGCGGCTTATCGCGATATGTTGGATAAAAGTAATGAAAAATGTAATTATGTGTTTTCAATTAATCTATCGGGCACGTCTTTAGGTGACAAGAGTTTGCTGGGTTTTATTCGCGAACAGCTGGTAGTTTACGCTATACCGCCAAGCGCTATTTGTTTTGAAATCACTGAAACTTCTGCGATTGTGAACCTTAAAAACACCATTCAACTATTTGGCGCATTAAGAAATTTAGGCTGCAGTTTTGCTCTGGATGATTTCGGTAGCGGTATGTCGTCATTCACCTATTTGAAAAATTTTGAAGTTGATTATTTGAAAATTGATGGAGCTTTCGTTAAAGAAATGCACATCAATAAAATTGATCACGCCATGGTGCGCTCAATCCATAGCGTGGCTGAAGCGATGAACATTAAAACCGTGGCTGAGTTTGTTGAAAATGAACATATTTTAAGGGAATTAAAAACCATCGGCGTGCATTATGGGCAAGGCATGCATCTCGGTTCACCAGTCGCCATTAAAAAATTAATTGAGAATTTTTCGCAATTATACTCATAATAGGCTGTTGTAATATTTGTAGCTTTAAATCTCATGATTGAAACCGATGATTGAAACTGATCGCCTGATCGCCCCCGCAGCCGCCAGCCCGCAAGAAGAGGCGATTGAACGCGCCCTTCGTCCTAAAGTGTTGGATGAATATGTTGGCCAAGAAAAAGCGCGCGCGCAGTTAGAGATATTTATAAACGCCGCCCGTGGCCGTAGCGAAGCGCTGGACCACGTGCTGTTGTTCGGCCCGCCAGGTTTAGGAAAAACCACGTTGGCGCACATTATTGCGCGTGAAATGGGTGTTAACTTACGCCAAACATCAGGCCCGGTGTTAGAGCGCGCAGGCGATTTAGCTGCGCTGCTCACTAATTTAGAACCGAATGATATTTTATTTATTGATGAAATTCATCGGTTAAGTCCAGTAGTAGAAGAGATTTTATATCCCGCGATGGAAGATTATCGGCTGGATATTATGATTGGTGAAGGCCCAGCTGCGCGTTCGGTGAGGCTCGATTTGCCGCCATTTACGCTAGTGGGTGCAACTACTCGCGCAGGTATGCTGACTAATCCGCTAAGAGATCGCTTTGGTATCGTGTCGCGTTTGGAGTTTTATACATCAGAAGAGTTGGGTCGTATCGTGCACCGTAGTGCAGGTTTGCTAGAAGTACAAATTACCGCGACTGGCGCATTTGAAGTGGCCAAACGTTCGCGTGGTACGCCGCGTATTGCCAATCGGTTATTACGCCGTGTGCGCGATTATGCACAAGTAAAAGCAGATGGCATTGTCAGCTCTGAAGTGGCCGATGCTGCATTGAAAATGCTAGATGTAGATAGTTTGGGTTTTGATGTGATGGATAGAAAACTATTACAAGCCGTGCTAGAAAAGTTTGGTGGCGGACCCGTTGGTTTAGATAATCTAGCCGCGGCGATTGGTGAAGAGCGCGACACAATTGAAGATGTATTGGAGCCTTATTTGATCCAGCAAGGTTATTTGATGCGCACGCCGCGCGGCCGTATGGCGACCAGTTTAACGTATCAACATTTTGGTTTGGATGTGCCGAAATCATTGGCGACAGGTGAAGCGTGGCAGCAGTAAAATCTGAATCAACAAACCAGCTGGAAATCGATAGCCAGTCTAAAACAAAGTGCCAGTTTGATTGGCAAGTACGTGTGTATTACGAAGATACCGATAGCGGCGGCGTGGTTTATCATAGCAATTATTTAAAATACATGGAGCGTGCTCGCACTGAATGGTTGCGCCATTTAGGCTTTGAACAAACTGATTTAAAAGACACGCTAAACGCACTTTTTGTCGTGCATAGTATGCAAATACAGTTTAAAAAACCTGCAAAATTTAACGATTTGTTGACGGTGACAAGCGAATTCACCACAATAGGCTTTGGTAGTATCGTCTTTTTACAAAAAATCACTTTAAATACACAAACACTAATCGAAGCAAGCGTAAAAATTGCTTGTGTTGATGCATTAACCTTTAAACCCAGCGAAATTCCACATCAACTTAAACAAAAGCTGCAGCAGTTATAACGCGGTGAATATTAAACACAGTAGCGATCAAATGGAGCAAGTATGAGCGTAGCAAATGATATGTCTTTATTAACCTTAATTACAGGGGCAAGTTTGCCTGTGCAATTGGTGATGGTGATATTGCTGATTACTTCATTGTTTTCATGGTGGTATATTTTTATTAAAGTAGCCACGATTAAACGCGCTGAAAAGGAATCAGAAGAGTTTGAGAGTAAATTTTGGTCTGGCGGCGATTTAAATAAACTGTACGAAAGCGTGACAGCGGTTCGCCGTAAACCGCAAGGTATGGCCAGTATTTTTGAAGCTGGCTTTAAAGAATTTATTCGTCACAAACAACAGGGAAAAATGGAAGTGTCTGACGTGATGGAAGGTTCGCGCCGCGCGATGCGTGCCGCTTATAACCGCGAACTAGATGATTTAGACGCACATTTGCCTTTTCTGGCATCAGTTGGTTCAGTCAGCCCCTATATCGGCCTATTTGGCACGGTTTGGGGCATTATGAATTCGTTTAGAGGATTATCTAGCGTTGCACAAGCGACACTGAGCCAAGTTGCGCCTGGCATTGCAGAAGCCTTAATTGCTACGGCTATTGGTTTATTTGCAGCGATTCCAGCCGTTATTGCGTACAACCGTTTTGCTTCCAGCGTAGACAGATTGTCAGTACGTTATGAAAGCTTTATGGAAGAATTTACCAATATTTTGCAACGTAAATCTTAACGTTAGGAGATTAAAATGCGCACTCGTAAACGCCGCATGATGAATCAGATTAACGTTGTGCCTTATATTGACGTTACTTTGGTACTGCTTGTCATCTTTATGGTGACTGCGCCGATGACTAACCCTGGTGTGGTTGATTTGCCCAAAGTAGGCCAAGCTTTAAAACAAACAGGCGCGCCGATTGTTGTCACCATTAAAAAAGATGGCATGGCTGAGATCAACGGTAAAAAATTGCAACGTGATGAGCTGTTGTATGAAATTAAACAGCAGCTTGAAAGCAAGGAGCGCCCAGTAGTGGTGGCAGCTGACGAAAAAACCCAGTATGGCAAAGTGATTGAAGTGATGGATTTATTGAAGCAAGCTAAAGTCGATAAAGTAGGTTTGCTATTCAAGCCTGCGCCTTAAATAATTTAGCCATACAATTCAACCATAAATGATTCGCACAAACAGTTAATGCACATATTTAAATCAAAAGTAGTTAAGTCAAAAGTAAGCCCCAAATGTTAAGGCCTCGCGAAAATACCGACTCATGGAAAGCAGGCGCGCTGGCGATTGCAGTGCATGTATTCTTGCTGGGCGCTATGCTGGTTTCATTTAACTGGAAAGCAGCGCATCCTGTGATGAGTGTGACGGAAGTTGAGTTGTGGGATAAATTGCCCAGCGCTAAACCTGTTATCCAAGAACAGCCAAAGCCTGAACCTAAGCCTATTGTTGAAGAAAAACCAGAGATTAAACCTGAGCCGAAGCCAGAACCAAAACCAGTCGTAGAAGAAAAACCTAAGCCAGAAGAGCCAAAAGTAGATATTGAGCTTGAGAAAAAAAAGGAAGAGCTCAAGCAAAAAGAGATTGAACAAAAACAAAAAGCTTTAGATGAAAAACGCAAAAAAGACGTGCTGGAAAAAATTCAAGAAGATGCGCGAAAAGATGAGTTGCGTGAGAAAAAAGCGTTAGAGAAAAAAGCCACAGAAAAACAGCAAGATGCACTGAAAAAAATGCAGCAAGACATGCTGTCTGAAGAACATGCAACAGAAAATAAACAAGCAAACGCTGCAAGTGCTGCTGCCAATGCTAGCGTTATTGGCGAATATACGGATAAGATCAAATCTAAAATTCGCGGTAATGTAAACAAAACACTGTGTGGCGATGGTAATCCAGAGTTGAGATTTACTATCGGCTTACTGCCAACAGGTGAATTAAGTGGCACACCTAGATTAACAAAATCCAGTGGAAACAGTGCTTGTGATGATGCAGTAGAGCGTGCTATAGCTGCATCTCAGCCATTGCCATTGCCTTCCGACCCAGCGATTTATGCAAAATTTAGAAACCTGAATTTAACGTTTAAACCGAATGAATAGTTAGGTAGGCCAGTTTTTATTGCTATATTTTGTTTTTCTTAATGATGTAAATAAAGCGTAAAAGATGTAATAAAGTGTAAATGCGGTGGTATCAAGCCTAGTTTACAGTAGAATTTAATGGAACTTTTTAAAAAACTTAATTACAAATAGTTTAAATCACAACTGATAGTCAAGATGAATCTATTAAAAACAATCGCTTTCCTCACCAGTTTTTTTATTGCTATTAGCGCACAAGCCGAATTAGATATTGAAATCAGCGGTGGCGGTGCACAGCAAATTCCTATCGCAATAGCGCCTTTTGGCGATGTTGCGAATACCAAAGATAACATTGCCAATATTGTTGCGGCTGATTTAAAGCGTAGCGGTTTGTTTCGCGTATTAGAAACGCGCGGTATGGCAAACCTACCCACCACTCCAGCACAAGTTAAATATGCTGAATGGGCTGCTTTACAAGCGCAGGCATTAACTGTTGGGCATGTGGAAAGTATTGCTGGCGGCAAATTAAAAGTCAGCTTTCAATTGTTGGACGTATTAAAGCAATCACAATTGGCTGGTATGGATTATCAGATTTCTCCCAACCAAGTAAGAATGACTGCACATAAAATTGCAGATGTTATCTATCAAAAATTAACCGGTGAATCAGGTATATTTGCTAGTCGTATTGCTTACATCACGAAAAAAGGTAAGCGCTACGTATTGCAAGTAGCCGATGCCGATGGCTTTAATCCGCAAACTGTCGTGTCATCGAACGAGCCGATAATCTCACCTGCTTGGTCGCCTGATGGTTCAAAGTTGGCTTATGTTTCATTTGAAAAGAAAAAGCCAATTGTTTATGTACAGTCATTAAGTAGCGGCAGCCGCCAAGTGTTGGCAAATTTTAAAGGTAATAACAGCGCACCAGCTTGGTCACCAGATGGCAATAAGTTAGCGATTGTTTTAACTTATGGCGCAAATTCGCAGGTGTACACAATTAACGTCGGCGGTGGCGGATTAAAACAAATCACTAAAAGCAATGCCATTGATACAGAACCAGTATTCTCACCAGATGGCAATTGGATCTACTTTAGTTCAGATCGTGGTGGAAAACCGCAAATCTACAAAGTGAGTGCAGATGGCGGCAATCCAACACGCGTAACGTTTGAAGGTGGTTTTAATGTATCGCCTAAATTTTCACCGGATGGAAAGTCTTTGGCTTATATTCGTAACGATGGTGGCAAATTTAAAGTCGCCTTGCAAGATTTAGCCTCAGGCCAAGTGCAACTATTAAGTGATGGTAGTCAAGATGAGTCGCCTAGTTTTGCACCAAATGGACGTGTGATTTTATATGCGACCAAAGTTGGTGGGCGTGGCGCATTAGCTGCAGTTTCGTCAGATGGTAAAGTGCGTCAACGCTTAAATGATGCAACTGGTGATGTGCGAGAACCAGCTTGGGGACCACTAAATTAATCTATATGCATGATTAATGCCTATTTTTTAACGATTTGTAATAAACTTAATCTTAGTTAACTTTATTTTAGACTCTAAATCTTAGATTTAAATTTTAGCTTTATTTAATTAACCACACCCACTTTGGGTAATAAAACGGGAGAGTAATATGTATAAACCATCTACAATTAACACGAAACTTGCCATTGCTTTAAGCTTAGCCGTGCTATTAGTTGCTTGTAAAAGCACACCAATCGCACCAGCTAAAGTAGAAGACAAAAGCACAGGTTCATCACAAACAGGTACAAATGATGGCGCTGATACAAATGGCGTAAAAGAAGTTGTCATCGATAGCAACGCAAATGGCGGCAATAGCGAATTGCGTGATCCAAACAATATCTTATCAAAACGTAATATTTACTTTGATTATGATAGTGACGCTGTTAAATCTGAATACCGCGCATTGATTGAAGCGCACGCTAAATATCTATTAGCTCACACTGATGCTAAAGTGATTTTGCAAGGTAATACAGATGAGCGCGGTACACGTGAGTACAACTTGTCATTGGGCCAACGTCGTTCAGTAGCAGTTAAAAAATCGTTCAATTTACTAGGCGTACAAGATAAACAAATCGAAACAGTTAGCTACGGCGAAGAAAAAGCAACGCCTAATTGCGCTGGCGAAGCTTGCGACAAAGATCGTCGCGTTGACATCGTGCACGACGGCGAGTAATTGATTTGTTTAATCAGTTGATGAAAAATCTGGTGATTAAAAATCTAATGGTACTGGTGATTGCTACAACGGCGATCACCAGCCATGCCGCTATGTTTGATGACAAAGAAGCGCGCAAGAAGATTTTAGAAGTAGAAGCTGCAAGTCAAGCCTCCATTAATGATTTGAAGAAAAATCAAGCCGCGATAGAAAAGCGACTTGTTGCAATTGAAGCAGTGATACAAGGCCAAGGTTTGGCGGATATGCAAAGCCAAATTGAAGGCTTAAAGCAAGAAGTTGCCAACTTAAAAGGCGAGCTGGAAGTGGCGAGTCATAATATTGATACGACGCAACAGCGCCAAAAAGATTTATATACCGATACCGATACCAGATTGCGCAAAATAGAAACCAGCACTACATCAAATGTTGTAGGTGCTGCTAATCCGATCGGCACAAGCAACACAACGACACCAGTTGTCGAGGAAAAAGATGTTAAAGCTTTTGCAGATGCTGATAATTTAAGTCGCTCTAGCAAGCATAAAGAGGCTTTCGCTGCGTTTGATGCTTTTCTGAAAGAATATCCTAATAGCAAACTTGCAGCAGATGCGCTGTATGGCATGGGTTACTCTCAATTTGCGCTTAAAAATTATAAGTCCAGTATTGCGACACAGCAAAAAGTAGTTGATCTACATGCGGATAGTACAAAAGCACCAGATGCGTTATATAGCATTGCCAATAGCCAAATCCAGTTAGGTCAAGTTACAAACGCAAAAAAAACCTTGCGTGATTTAGTGGCGAAATATCCCAATGCAGACGTAACACCTAACGCACAAAAAAGGTTGAAAACGCTAGAAGCATTAAAATAATATTTTATTTGGCATTGCAATGTATTTGGATATTGCAATGTAGCGTATCAACGATGTACTATGCGTTTCGATGACTTTTCCTAAAGTACATTTCACCCTCTGTAAGCGTTGCTTTATAGCATTATGTCTATTTGCAGCGTTTAACATTTTCGTAGGACAATTCACCAATATTGATTTAACCATTGAAGATTATTATTTCGATATAAACAGGCATCAGTTTCTTTGGTATAACACTTGGTTTGCTAAGGATTTGATGCATGGTTATGTGAAATATGTCATCACGGGTGCAGGTCGCATGTTGTGGTTAGTCGTGCTTTTAGATCTTATCTATCCATGGCCCATCATTAAACAATGGGTGCGAGTACGATTACGTTTTGTGGTCATTGCCTCTGTCTTTATACCTTCTCTTGTTGGAACGCTAAAATCTTTTTCTAGCCTGCACTGCCCATGGGATGTAGCGCGCTATGGCGGCTATGCTCCCTTTGTACGGCTATTAGATCATATGCCTAGCATGGTAAAAGCGGGTGGTTGCTTTCCTGCGGGCCATGCAACGGTTGGTTTGTGGTTGGCCGCAATTTGTGTGTTTTGGCTTCCAAGCAAACCAAAAACTGCTTTAATTGTTTTTTTGTCGGGCTTAAGCGTAGGATTCACGCTTGGTTGGGTACAGCAAATGCGCGGTGCACACTTTTTATTTCACACCTTATGGTCTGTATGGTTGGCTGCTTTGGTCATTGTGCTTATGTTAGGTTTTACCAAGCAATTCCAATCAACAATCCAAGCAACATAATTCAAATCACAGAGTAAATTAGTAGTTTTAAAACCAATAGCTTTAAAACTTGTATTGAATAAAATAATTCAAGCCAAAAACGCAACAAAATCAGGGGTATGTAAATAATGAATAAGCTTCTGTTAATACCTCATTCTCTGCTGAGCAGGATAAACACGCAAACGCGAGCCATATTGCTGGCCGCGGTATTTATCATGTTGACGGGCAACCATGCACTATTTAGTCGGATTTTAGAGGTTTATCCGATAAAATTTAACAACATCCCATTTTTAGTCTCGCTGGGCATATTTTTCAGCATACTTAGCACCTTGTTTTTATTGGCTATTTGCCATGGCAGATTCACGCGCTGGGCTCTGGCATTTTTTCTGCTTGCATCGTCGCTTGCGGCATATTACATGGATCAATTTGGCGTGATTGTTGATGTTGTCATGCTGGATAATATCGCACAGACCAATCCACAAGAGTTTGCTGGCTTAGTCAGCACAATGTTTATATTAAGGGCAGTATTATTTGGTGTGATTCCCGCTTGGCTAGCCATTAAATATACGCCTAAAGCCAGAAATTTATGGCCAGAACTGAAATCTAGATTGATTGCGATAGTTGTTTTGCTTGTACTGTTAATCGCTGTGGTTGTGCCATTTATCGCAGGTTACACATCCTTTATTCGTGAACATCGCGTGACGCGATTTTATGCTAATCCAACTTATTTTACTTATTCTTTGATTAAATATGTGCAAGAGCAATTGCAACCAATATCTTCAAAAGTGATGACAAAAGTAGCACAAGACACAGTGAATATAGAACCAGCCACTCACCATGAGTTGATCATTATGGTGGTGGGTGAAACGGCGCGCGCAGATCGATTTTCACTTAACGGCTATCAAAGATTAACTAATCCATTATTGGCCAAAGAAAATGTAGTTAGTTTTAGCAATGTGAGCTCGTGTGGTACATCGACTGGCGTTTCAGTGCCGTGTATGTTTTCTGTGCTGGGTCGCGCAAATTACGACAAAGAAAAAGCGTTACATACTGAGAATGCCTTAGAGGTTTTATTTGAACATAAGGTGCAAATTTTGTGGCGCGATAATAATTCAGACTCAAAAGGCGTCGCAACTCGACTTAAATATGAAAACTTTAAGACGCCAACATTGAATCCAGTTTGTGATGCAGAGTGCAGAGATGTTGGTATGCTAAGTGGTTTAGATAAATATGTCGCTGCCAGAAAAGATCAGGATATTTTGATAGTGTTGCATCAAATGGGTAATCATGGCCCAGAATATTATCGACGTTATCCGAAAGAATTTGAAAAATTTAAGCCAATGTGTATGACTGGCGAATTAAGGGATTGCAGCCAAGAAGAAATTGATAATAGCTACGATAATGCGATTTTGTACACGGATTATTTCTTATCTGAAGTGATTAACTTCTTAAAAAAATATGATAGTACGCATGAAACAGCGATGTTGTACGTGTCTGATCATGGTGAATCGCTAGGCGAACATGGCTTATATTTGCATGCTGCGCCATATTCGATTGCACCAAAAGAACAAACGCATGTGCCTGCGATAGTGTGGATGGGCAAGAATTTTGACTTTTCAGTAGATCAGGCAAAGCCTTATAAAGATTATCCGTTAAGTCATGATGACGTATTTTGTACACTGCTGGTGGCGTTTGAAATGCAGTCAAAAACCTGCGAAAGCAAACAGAAAATATTGATGCAGAATCGTGATTTAAAAACCACGCATTAAAAAATACTTGATTAACATGCGGTTTGACGATTATTTTAAGTGTCGATTATCACGATTATTTTAAGTGTTTTCGCGGTAAAATAACGCCAACTTAACAGTTGGCGTTTTGCTTTTTATTCATCAAGTAGTTAAAAAATGGCTTTAAAAATTTACGAAATATTTCACTCATTGCAAGGCGAAACCAGTCGATTTGGCTTGCCTACGGTATTTGTGCGCCTGACGGGTTGCCCTTTGCGATGCAGTTATTGCGATACGGAATATGCTTTTAGCGGTGGGTCCAATATGGAAATTGCTGACATTTTGCTCAAAGTGGCGGAGTTTGGCGCGCGCTACGTGACGGTGACGGGTGGCGAGCCGCTTGCACAAAAACAATGCCACAATCTATTAAAGTCTTTGTGTGATGCAGGCTATAGCGTATCGCTTGAGACTGGTGGTGCGATGGATATTGCGCCAGTCGATAAGCGCGTGTCAATTATATTAGACATTAAAACACCTGCTTCAAACGAAGAAAAAAAGAATCTCTGGAGCAATTTGGCGCATATTAAACCCAGTGATGAGATCAAGTTTGTGCTGTGTAATCGTGCCGATTATGATTGGGCTAAAATTAAGTTGGATGAGCTTAAATTGGTTGAAAAATGCCCGATATTATTCTCCCCTAGTTTTCATGAGTTAGCCGCCAATGAGCTGGCAGCTTGGGTTTTGGCAGATAAATTACACGTGCGCATGCAAATTCAATTGCACAAGATTTTATGGGGCGAAAAGCAGGGCGTATGACAAAAAAAGCGGTAGTTTTACTTTCTGGCGGGCTAGATTCTGCGACTTGTCTGGCGATTGCAAAATCGCAAGGCTTTGATTGTTACTGTTTAAGTTTGGATTACCATCAGCGCCATATTGCTGAGTTGCAGGCAGCTAACCAAATTGCGCTGAAACTAGGTGCCATCACACACAAAACTGCGCAGTTGGATTTAAGTTTATTCGGTGGTTCAGCCTTAACGGATAATGCCATTGACGTACCGATGTCGGAAACCGTCGGCATTCCAGTGACTTATGTGCCTGCACGTAATACGATTATGTTGTCACTCAGCTTGGCGTGGGCGGAGGTATTAGGCGCACAGGATATTTTTATTGGCGTCAATGCGCTGGATTATTCCGGCTATCCTGATTGTCGCGGCGAGTACGTGACGGCGTTTCAACAAATGGCCAATTTGGCGACTAAAAGTGCAGTAGAAGGTCAAAAAATCACCATTCACGCACCGTTAATCGATATGACTAAAGGGCAAATAATCCGTTTAGGTACACAACTTGGTGTGGATTATGCGATGACGGTTTCTTGCTATCAAGCGGATGATTTAGGTCAAGCGTGTGGAAAATGTGATTCCTGTCGATTGCGACGCGAGGGCTTTTTGCAAGCTAAAATTCAGGATCCAACCCAATACCAAATTAAATCTGATGTTTGATAACTGTAGTTTGTTTGTAAGAACTCAAGTGGGCTATAGTTTATTTTTCTGCAAAATCAGATAATCCAGACATGGATAATGCTCAATCGAATCAGGACGATAACTGGCGCATAAAAATGCTCGAACAGGGCTTAGCGCATTTGGGGCAGGCTTTGATTATTGTTTCCAGCAGGGCAGAAGTCTTATTCGCATCTGGCGCGGCAGAAGTGCTACTTAAAAATCAGCATGGGTTAAGTGTAATTAACCAACAATTAATCGCAGATTTGCTGCCGGATAATACGCGGCTACAAAATGCGATACGCACAGCAATCGATGCGAATCACACGCAGGAAAACTCTATTAGCCTCTACATTCATCGCAGTCAGCATCCTAAGCCGTATTATCTTTCAATCAGCCGCATGCAAAAGCAAGAAGATGAGCGCAGAGACGGCCATACAGTGATGATTCTGGTCAAAGATTTAAGTCTTAATTATGAATATTGGACAGATAGATTAAGTGCTGAATTTAATCTGTCGCGCCGCGAAGTGGAGTGTGTTGTGCTGTTAACTGAACGTAGAAGTACTGCCGAAGTATCTGAAGTGATGGGTATTAGTACTGATACCGTACGGCAATATATTAAGAATGTGTTTAAAAAAATGGACGTACAAAAACAGCATGAACTGGTGAGTTTGGCGCTGGAATATCGCCGAAATAGATAGTGAATGACAACAAAGTTAACACTTTTAAATGCGTAGAATTTAGCTTGTTTAAATATTTTACTTGTCAAGATTCTAGTTTTTCACGTATAATCCGCGCCTTTCTGCATAACCTTTTCTATTAAAGAGAAATATAGCTATGGTAGTGATTCGTTTATCTCGTGGTGGTTCTAAAAAGAGCCCATTTTATAATGTAGTAGTGGCTGATTCACGTAATCGTCGCGATGGTCGTTTTATTGAGCGCGTTGGTTTTTATAACCCATCTGCTAAAGCTGGTGCAGAAGGTCTACGTATTGATGCTGCACGTGTTAGTCATTGGACTGGCAACGGCGCACAATTGTCTGACACAGTTGCTCGCTTAGTTAAAACGCATGCTAAAGGCCCAGAAGCGGCAATAGCTGCTAAAGCTAAAGATGCTGCAAAAGCCGATGCGGCAAAAGCTAAAGCCGCTGCGTTAGAAGCTGAAAAAGCTAAAGCGGCAGCCGATGCTGCTAAAGCAAAAGCAGATGAAAAAGCTGCTGCCGATGCAGCTAAGCTTGCAGAAGAAAATGCAGCTGCTAAAGCAGCCGAAGCAGAAACTACTGCTGAAGCTCCAGCAGAAACACCTGCAGCTGACGCTTAATTGTCTGTCTGCTTAAGGCAGTCTTAAGCGATGAGTGTAGTTTCAACTAAGACAGCATTAAATAGTTTGCCAAATAATCTAGTAGTCATGGGGCGCGTTGTTGCGCCCTACGGCGTTTTTGGGTGGCTGAAAGTGCTGCCCGATACTGAAACGTTGGATAGTTTGTTTGATTACGATACTTGGTGGGTTGGTAAAGATGACAGCTGGCGCGAGCTAGAGGTTATCGAAGCAAAAGTACATAACGATGTATTAGTTGTAAAGTTGCGAGGTGTAGATGACCGTGATGCGGCATTTACTTGCAAAGGTAAACAGGTTGCCGTACCGCGAGATGCGTTACCTGAAGCGCCAGAAAATGAATATTATTGGTCTGATCTAATCGGGTTAACGGTTAAAAATCAGCAAGAAGTGGTTTTTGGACAAGTTACAGATGTGTTTGGCACAGGCGCCAACGATGTGATTGTGGTCAATGACGGTGAGTTGAATAGTGAGCGTGAACGCTTGATTCCATTTACACCGCAAGTGATTGTAGATGTGGATTTAGCTGCAAAAACCATGTTGGTCGATTGGGATGCGGATTTTTAGCATATAACATTCCATCATGCGCTTTGATGTTATTAGCTTGTTTCCCGATATGTTTGATGCAATCAGCCAATATGGCATTACATCACGCGCATTAGAACGCAAGATTTATGCTTTAAATGTGATTAATCCGCGCGATTTTACTAAGGATAATCACAAAACTGTCGATGACAGACCTTACGGCGGCGGCCCTGGCATGGTTATGTTGGCAGAGCCGTTGGCACAGTCGATTGATTTGGCGAAAAAAAATCAAGCGGTTTTAGGTGTTAAGTCGCATGTGATTCATTTATCACCACGTGGCGTGCCGTTAAATCACCAAAAAGTGATGCAATTAAGCCAGCAGCAAGGCTTGATATTGCTGGCAAGTCGCTACGAAGGTGTGGATGAACGCTTATTAAGCGCGCTGGTGGATGAAGAAATATCGATTGGTGATTATGTATTAAGTGGCGGCGAATTACCCGCCATGGTGCTAATAGATGCAGTGGTAAGGCAATTACCAGGCGTGTTAGGTGATGCAGATTCGGCAGTAGAAGATTCCTTTGTGAATGGTTTGCTGGATTATCCGCATTACACCCGACCTGAGGACTTGTATTTAGAAAACATGGAAAATAAAAAGGTGCCAGAAGTATTGTTATCTGGCAACCATGCAAAGATTAGAGAGTGGCGATTGAAACAATCGTTATTGCTAACAAGGGCGAAACGCCCTGATTTATTGGCCGCAAGGTCGTTGACGAAAGAGGAAGCACGGCTGCTACAAGAAGGTATTAGAGAGCAGGAACAAGCATCTTCATAATTAAAAGGAGCACAAAGTGGCAGATATTATTAAAATGTTAGAAACGGAAGAAATTGCGCGTTTAGGCAAAAAGATTCCAACTTTCGCACCAGGCGATACCGTTATTGTCGGCGTGAACGTAGTGGAAGGTACACGTAAACGTGTGCAGGCTTATGAAGGCGTTGTGATTGCAATTCGTAATCGTGGTCTTAACTCATCATTTATCGTGCGTAAAATCTCATCTGGTGAAGGTGTAGAGCGTACATTCCAAACTTACTCACCGTTAATCGCTTCAATCGAAGTAAAACGTCGTGGTGATGTTCGTCGTGCGAAACTTTACTACTTACGTGAACGTTCAGGTAAATCTGCACGTATTAAAGAAAAATTAGTTGCGCGTGAAAAAGAAATTCTAGCACCGGAAGTAAAAGCGTAAAACAGCAGAATAATTGCTGTATTCAGTTAGACTTTTGACTGATTATTTTAAAGCCTTAAACAATGTAAATTGTTTAAGGCTTTTTTATTGGCTTTTGTTTTTTTATTTGCTTTCGCTTTAAGGTTTAAGTTAAATTAGCGTATGCAAAATAAAAGCCTATCGCAAGCTACAAAAAATAAACGCCCATTACAATACGATGCGATAGTGACTGCGCCATTTGGTGCTGTTGGTATTGCGATACAAGGCGTACAAGTCGCTATTGAACTGCTATCTCATCAGCATGATGCCAAGCCAGCGGTACATAAATTAACATCGCAGGTTGCCAACCAAATTGTCGCCTATTTTGCCAATGCACATAACGACTTTAATTTACCACTTATTTACAAAGGTACGCCGTTTCAACGCCGTGTATGGCAAGCCATTAGCGCGATTCCTTGTGGGCGAGTGCTCACTTACGGCGAAATCGCTTTGCAGATTGGTTCTGGCCCGCGCGCCGTTGCCAATGCTTGCGGCGCAAATAATTTACCATTGGTGATTCCATGTCATCGTGTGGTGGCAAAAAATGGCCTCGGTGGATTTATGCAGGGCAGCAAAGATGGCACTAAAATTAAAAAATGGCTGCTTAAGCATGAAGGTGTGCAGATTAAATCCAGCCAAAAAGCAAAACCAGTAAAAGCAAAAGCCGTCAAAAAGGTGTCGTTAGTTTGAAAGACATGCCGACTTGAAAGATATTGCTACCAATAATGATGCCGATAAAAATAAAACAGAGATTAACGGCGCAAGCCAAATAGATACTTTTATTGATCATCTTTGGCTAGAAGATGGCTTATCTAAAAATACGTTAGAAAGCTACCGTGCCGATTTAAACCAATTTAATATTTGGCTAAACAAGCAAGAAGTTGACCTTCTCATAATCAGCCAAACGAATATTCAACAATATTTAGCGGTTAAGTTTCCACAAAGCAAACCACGCAGTATTACCCGATTAATTGCCAGCCTGCGGCGGTTTTATCGTTATGCATTGCGTGAGCATCTGATTGAAGTAGATCCAACGCTGCAAATCGAATCGCCCAAATTGCCACGCAGTTTACCCAAAAGTTTAAATGAGCAAGAAGTGTCCGATTTGCTGAATGCGCCTGATATTAATCAACACATTGGTTTGCGCGATAGGGCGATGTTGGAATTGCTCTATGCTAGCGGCCTGCGCGTTTCAGAGTTGGTGACGGTTAACGTGAATGAAGTCAGCACGCAAGATGGCGTGGTGCGCGTGACGGGTAAAGGTAGCAAAACGCGCTTGGTGCCGATGGGCGAAGAAGCGGCGGATTGGATCGACAAATACCTCAAATATGCGCGACCAGAAATTTTGCAGAAACGGGTGTGCGATGCCTTATTTGTGACGAATCGTGCCGAAATGATGACGCGCCAAGCGTTTTGGTATTTGATTAAACGTTATGCGTTAATCGCTGGCATCACTAAACACATGAGCCCGCATGTATTGCGTCATGCATTTGCCACACATTTGCTTAATCACGGCGCAGATTTGCGCGTAGTGCAGATGCTACTGGGACATTCGGATATTTCGACAACGCAGATTTATACGCATGTGGCGCGGGAGCGTTTAAAACAATTACATTCAGTGCATCATCCACGCGGTTAGTTGGGACTTAACACATTATTTTGGTCGAAATTTTCAATCACTGTATTTTCAATTACGGTGCCGCTATCCCAAGCATCCACAATTTCTTTGGCTTTTGCATAATCTGAATCGCTCACGTTTACGGTGACTAAGCCAATAGCGGGTATTTCACCAACTCCGCCTTGGAGGTAGTCGCCGAAAACATAGGCGGGAATTTCTTGTTGTTCTAATAAGTTTTTGATTAGATAAGCTTCGATACTGTTTGCGGCGTTGTAGATAACTATCATTTTTAGGCCTTTCTATTTAGTTAAGTAACTTTTCGCCATTAGGCGACCCTATTTTTTTGCTCAGCCAAAAGAAATAGGGGAAAGAAAAGGCTGCCCCACACCACGGCCTTCGGCTACCCTGCGCTACTCATCAATAAAGGCGTCTGCGGAACTCGCGCTTTCAGCACTCAAACAGTCCTCGACGAAATCCCCTTTACTAATTGCGTTGCTCGGCGTGGCGCAAGGGGGTTTAACTGTTAAGGTGAAACAGCTCAGAAGTATTGCATGTCGAGCATTCTGCAAAAAACTGTTTTTTATCTTTGCGTATCTTCAACGTTCTTTTGCAAACATGGCAAGTAGCTGTTATCGGGCAATTCTTGCTACAATTTAGGCATTTAAAATAATAGTTAACACCATATTTAATTTCAATTTTATTAGACTTGCAGTGCAAACAACTATGCTCAAACATAATTTCTGGCGTACTAAATGCACTAGAAATTTTCTCGAGTATTCCTGTGACGGTTTTCTTTTTATTGAAAGGATTGTGTGTTGATATTTCTTGTTTAATTTCAGGCGTTAGTTTTATCTTAGTAATTTCATTTTTTACTTTTTCTGGTGGTTCGTAAATTGGAATACTCGAATCAATCTCCGCTTTTTTTTGAAACGGCTTATGATTTTTAACTAAGTGCTCTGCTAGTTTCGTTTTATTTATATCTGATAATACAAAATCATCAGGTGATGCACTTTTAGCTCTACTGAGCACAATTTCTTTAATTCTGTCGTCGACTTGGTCTGCTTTGCAAACTTCAGGATAAAGAATGCGTTTATGCGCTATAAACTCACCAGAATCGGAAATACTAACTAATACATCAATTGGGAATTTTTCTAAAACTTTGCGTGTATTTTCTTTGGATGAATTTAATAATACGCGCTTTAAAGTTTGCCCTTGCAATTGAGCCTGCTTAATTGGATTTTGCATGCCTTTGCTTTGATTGCTATACCATCTAAGCCATTGTCCATCTTCTTTAACTTGAAGCTTGCCTGCAACGCTCTTACTTTCAATGATGATTAATCCAAACTGATGAATCAGCAAGTGATCCATTTGAGCAGTAATTCCATCTTCAAACTCCAAGCGTAAATCATGTAGTATTAATAGCTTTGGTTCGTCACCGAAAGCCATTTTAAGATAATAGGCGACTTTTCTTTCTGCATCGTGACCTGCTTTTTCAAATTTATCCAGAGGAGCTGGATTGAGATTTTCTTTAACTATCATGATTTTTATTTTCTCTTATTGTTAATAATTAGTTAGATATTATTAATTAAAGCTTTCTTTCAATCACAACCCCTAAAGCCTTCAATCCCGGCAATATCCCAGGTTTAGCCACTCTTATTTTCACACTTAACCCTCCAAATTCATTCAAAATCAATTGGCAAATATGTTCTGCTAATGCTTCTACCAATTTAAAGCTATTCTGGCTTAATGTTTCGCGTATACGTGCTACTACGGTGCCGTAATCGATGGTGTCGTCTATGGAATCGCTTTTGCAGGATTTGCTTAAATCGATGCCGATTTCAATATCCAGAATAATCGTTTGCGCGACCAAGCGCTCCCAGTCGGGTACGCCGAGTTTGGTTTGTACTTTTACTTGCTCTAAAAATATGGTGTCCATGATTTTTGCGATGGTTTAGAATAGGTGTAGTTAGATTTTAGAGCATCTTAATATGTATGAGTTAGGTTTTATTCCTGTCACCCTCATCCCAATCGTCTGGATTGTGGCAGCTTATCTGATTGGTTCCATCGCGTTTGGTATCTTGATTAGCAAGTTATTCGGCTTGCCAGATCCACGCACGGTAGGTAGTGGCAATATCGGCGCGACTAATGTTGCACGTAGCGGTAAAAAACTACCTGCGATTTTAACGTTGTTGGGCGATGCATTTAAAGGCTGGTTGCCAGTTTGGCTGGCTTTGCAATCGGGCATGTTAATGTGGGTGGTGGCTTGTGTTGGATTAGCTGTATTTTTTGGGCATTTATTCCCGATTTTTCACCGCTTTAAGGGTGGAAAAGGCGTGGCAACTGCGCTGGGAGTTATGCTGGCAATCTCGTTGATGCTTGGTTTAGCGGCTTTAATCACGTGGGTAATTGTATTTGCAATCTCGCGTTACTCATCACTGGCAGCGATTGTTGCGGCGGTTTTATCTCCGCTGTACGCGTGGGTTTTATTGCCTTACAAAGATTATGTGATCATGATGTTTGTGATTGCCGTGATGCTGGTTTGGCGCCATAGAATCAATATTCAAAAGCTTTTAGCCGGTACAGAATCGGGTTTTGGCAAGAAATAACCGTTAACTAAGTTAACCATAAAAAATGGTTAACTTAGTTATTACGGCGTTTTGTAGTTTATTAAGGCGATTGTAGTTCGGCCAAATCCCATCTCGGTTTTACATTCACGCTGTAAGTTTGTTGCGCTTTTTTTAATTGTTTCGATTCCAATTCCGCTAGTCGCATTGCTTCAAGTCGCATCGCGCCCGCAAACGCAATCATCGCGCCGTTATCGGTACAAAACTCTAAGCGCGGATAGCTTACTTTACATAATTTACGTTTAGTCGCTGCATTCAATCGTTCGCGTAGCCTGGTGTTAGCGCCAACGCCGCCAGAAACTACTAAATTATCTAAACCAGTTTCGCGCAATGCGCTCATGCATTTGGTAGTGAGAATTTCAGTCACTGACTCTTGAAACTCCCAAGCAATATCGGCTTTAACCGTATCTGTTAATGGCTGATTATTATTCGCCAAAGTTAATACGGCTGTTTTTAATCCGCTGAAACTAAAATTTAAATCGCCACTGTTTAGCATGGGGCGTGGTAATTTAAATTTTGCGTTGCCATGATTTGAATTAGACCGGTCTGCGAGCTTGGCTAATGCTGGGCCACCCGGATAACCCAAGCCTAGCAATTTAGCCGTTTTATCAAATGCTTCGCCAGCTGCGTCATCTAGCGTATCACCTAATAATTGATATTGCCCGATGCCATCAACGCGCATCAGTTGACTGTGACCACCAGAAACCAGCAGCGCGACAAATGGAAACTGTGGTGGATTTTCTTCTAATAAAGGTGCGAGTAAATGCCCTTCTAGATGATGAACGCCAATGCTTGGCACATTCAGCGCAAAAGCCAGCGATTGCGCAATGCTTGTGCCAACGAGTAACGCGCCTGCCAAACCCGGGCCTTGTGTGTAAACGATACCGTCAATATCGGCCAGCGTTTTATTGGCTTGTTTTAATGCGATTTCTGTTAATGGCAAAGCGCGGCGAATATGGTCGCGCGACGCGAGTTCTGGTACAACGCCACCGAACTCTGCGTGCATGGCAACTTGTGAATGTAGCGCGTGCGCTAATAAACCGTGTTGCGTATCGTAAAGCGCAACGCCTGTTTCGTCGCAAGATGATTCGAAGCCTAAAACCAACAAATGATTATTC
Source organism: Methylotenera versatilis 79 (assembly GCF_000384375.1). Taxonomy (NCBI): domain Bacteria; kingdom Pseudomonadati; phylum Pseudomonadota; class Betaproteobacteria; order Nitrosomonadales; family Methylophilaceae; genus Methylotenera; species Methylotenera versatilis. The sequence continues at coordinate 1,193,948 of NZ_ARVX01000001.1, forward strand.
CTAACGTGAATGGGTGGCAAATATGTGTGGTATTTTTAATTAACTTGCACCATTTACAATGTAAATGCACAAAATCATTGAACAAAAGCAATTATACGATTAAAATGGCGGACTTTTCTTGAGTTTCTGAACAGAAGCTTAAGTATTATTTTAAAGTAATTGCCGATAAGAGAGAATGAATGTCTAGTGTACGTGTAAAAGAAAATGAGCCGTTTGACGTTGCATTACGCCGTTTTAAACGCCTAATTGAAAAAACAGGTTTGTTAAACGATCTTCGCGCGCGCGAATTTTACGAAAAACCAACTTGGGAACGTAAACGTAAAGCTGCTGCCGCTGTTAAGCGCCAATATCGCCGTTTACGCAATCAAACATTACCAGCAAAACTTTATTAAGCTTTTTGCTTAATTAAACAGTATGGCTGAAAATAATGTAGCGGACAGCAAAGCCGCTGACACAGCAGCAAATGAAGTACCTGCATTTTTGCATATTGCGGATCGATTTATTGGGCTGGCTAACGAGCAAGCACAACAAAATGATATCTCAACTGCGAGTGCAGGTTTTTTATATGCTAACGCGCGTTTTACCGCATTTTTAGTGGCTTCTCAGTGTGGAACTGCTGAAGCGCTTGAGGCAGAAAAAGCTGCAGCTATTGAGTATTTTGTGAATCAATATGCGCAAGCGCTTACTAGTAATATTACCGATTACGAAAAAAACTTTGCGCAATACTTCAGTAAGTAAGCTGTAATGACTTTAAAAACCCAGATTTCTGAAGATATGAAAACCGCCATGCGCGCTAAAGATAGCGTGCGTTTAGGTACAATCCGCTTGTTGCAATCCGCTATCAAACAGCGTGAAGTGGATGAGCGAATTGAATTAAATGATGGTGATGTGATTGCTGTTATTGAAAAAATGCTCAAACAGCGCCGCGATTCGATTGCTGCGTTTGAATCTGCTAACAGAACCGATTTAGCTGATATTGAAAAATTTGAAGTCACTGTATTGCAAGGTTATTTACCACAGCAATTAACCGAAGATGAAATCAAAGTCATTTTGGATAAAGTTGTGGCTGATACAGGTGCTGAAGGTGTTAAAGATATGGGCAAGGTAATGGCGGCGATTAAGCCGCTGGTTGCAGGCAAGGCTGAAATGGGCAAAGTATCGGGGTTAATCAAAGCGCGATTGGCTTAAGTTTAAGATGCTAAGTTTGACCAAAAAGTAGAAAAAAATTAAAGGAGCGAAAGCTCCTTTTTTGTTTTCCAATTGAGCTAGAATTATTAATTCGATTATTCACACATTCGTGTGGCAATTACAGTAAATGGCGTAGATGCATTTTGATTCCTGATAGCTTTATTCAAGATTTACTGAATCGCGTTGACATTGTTGATGTGATTGATAAAAGTGTGCCACTTAAAAAAGCGGGTGCGAATTACTCTGCCTGCTGTCCGTTTCACAATGAAAAATCGCCCAGCTTTACCGTCAGCCCCACCAAGCAGTTTTATCATTGTTTTGGTTGTGGCGCGCATGGCACGGCGATTGGTTTTTTAATGGAATATGCGGGGTTAAGTTTTGTGGAAGCCATTCACGATTTGGCCAAAAACGTAGGCATGATTGTGCCGCAAGAGCAATCTTCGCCAGCTTCGCGCGAAGCAGATGCTGCCAATAAAAGTGTCAAATTGGGTTTACAAGAAACCTTGCAGCAAGCGGCTAATTATTACAAAGCAGAATTAAAAAAATCAGACCGCGCGATTGAATATTTAAAAGCGCGTGGTTTAAGCGGTGTAATCGCCGCCAAATTTCAAATTGGGTATGCGCCTGCCGGCTGGCAAAACCTACAAAGCGTGTTTGCAAATTATGAAAATGAAGCGTTGCAGACCGCTGGTTTAGTTGTTGAAAATGAGCAAGGTCGTCGCTATGACCGTTTTCGCGATCGCATTATGTTTCCGATTCATGATCAAAAAGGCCAGGTGATTGGTTTCGGTGGTCGGGTGATTAATCCCGAAGACACGCCCAAATATTACAATTCGCCTGAAACGCCATTGTTTCAAAAAGGTCATGAATTATATGGTTTGTTTGTCGCAAGACGCGCCATTCGTGATGCTGGGCGTGTGCTGGTGGTTGAAGGTTACATGGACGTGGTGGCATTAGCGCAGTATGGAATTGAATATGCGGTTGCGGCTTTAGGTACAGCAACTACACCATTTCATATCACCAAGTTAATGCGTCAAACGGACGAAATTGTATTTTGTTTTGATGGTGACAATGCTGGCCGTACCGCTGCTTGGCGAGCAGCTATGAATGCCTTGCCTGCATTAACCGATGGTCTCAAATTGCGATTTTTATTTCTGCCAAAAGAGCATGATCCTGATAGTTATGTGCGTGAATTCGGCAAAGAAAAATTTGAGCTCGAGATGCAAAGTGCTATGCCACTTTCGCAATATATTATTCAGCATTTAAGTGAGCAAAATCCGCTGAATGCGCAAGAAGATAAAGTGAAGTTCTTAAACGAAGCTGAACCGATTTTGCGCCAGATTGCAGCGCCGCGATTTTCGTTATTATTGCGCAAACGCGTGGCTGAAATGGCGGATGTGAGTGATACGGAAATGCAAAGCTTATTGAAATTACCCGCGCCAAATAGAGCGCCTGCTAAAGCCACACAAAAACAATCGCGCGCGCCATTGTCGATTGAAAAACGTTTTGTGTTGATGTTGATGATGCAGCCCTGTTTGGCTAAACCGGAATATCTAGATTTTTGCCTAGGATTTAGCGAGCAAGATGTGTTATTAAAAGCCACGATTAATGCAGCGTTGCAACAACCGCAATCTAAACCGGCAACATTATTACACAGCATAGAGCCGCAAGTGGAACCACGATTACTGCGTGAAATCCAACGTGAATTGCAATTGTTAGATGAAAGTTTGAACTTTGAACTTGAATTTGTAGGTGCTTGTACCCAATTAATGGAGGCGACACAGCAAAAGCGTGAAGGCAATATGTTAGATACACTGAAAGAAAAACCATTCAGTGCTTTGACGGAACAAGAACGCGAAATGCTGAAGAATTTGACGGTTAAAAAGTAGTTAAGTCTTAAAATTGCGCAATATATCAGCGATATTAAACGCTCAATCGTTGAAAACACAAACCAAAACAAGTAGTTAAAAAAATCGTCAAATTAGGATTTTTATTAAATTTCAGAACGCTACTTGGTAAAACGCCGTATATTTTGCTTAAAATTTAACACTTTTTGCAGTATAATTTAGGGTTGTTCGTCACCGTTAAAATACCATTTGTGATGAAGCGCCAGACTCAATAGAACGAGACTCATAGAATAGGATCAGGCATGGCCAGACCAAAATCAGACAAAACACTAGAAAAAGAACGCAACAAGCTAGCGGCTGAAGCCGCACTTGACCCAGTAGCGCAGGCGCTAGACGCCGAAGCGCGTCGTACTCGCTTGAAAACGCTGATTATTTTGGGTAAAGAGCGTGGTTATCTAACCTACGCAGAAATCAATGACCATTTGCCTGATGATACGCAGGATTCTGAGCAAATCGATGGCATTATTGGCTTGATTAACGACATGGGTATTCAGGTGTACGAAGAAGCACCTGATGCTGAAGTATTGTTAATGTCTGACGCGCCAGCCGCTGTAACGGATGAAGATGCGGTAGAAGAGGCCGAGGCGGCACTTGCTACGGTGGATTCTGAATTCGGTCGTACAACCGACCCAGTGCGTATGTATATGCGCGAAATGGGTACAGTGGATTTGCTGACTCGTGAAGGCGAGATTGAGATTGCCAAACGTATCGAAGATGGTCTTAAACACATGGTGCAAGCGATTGCCGCATGTCCAACGACCATTGCCCAATTGTTGGAAATGGTCGATAAAGTAGAAAAAGACGAAATCAGCGTAGATGATTTGGTTGATGGTTTAATCGATACCGATATTGGCTTAGATGATGCGATGGCCGCTGAAGCCGAAGAGGAAGAAGAGGAAGACGTTGACGATGAAGAAGATGACGATGAAGATGGCGCAAAAGCGGCTGCCATTTCTGCAGAAGCTTTAGCTAAGCTGAAAGAAGAAGTATTAAAACGTTTTGCGGTAATTCGCAAAGCGAATTCAGAAATGAACGTGATTCGTGCAGAAAAAGGCTCGCAAGATGCGGGTTACAAAAAATTGCATGAAACGGTTTTAGAGGAGCTAACTGCATTCCGATTCTCTGCCAAACAAGTTGAAGCATTATGTGAGCAAGTCCGCGTGCTTGTTGAAGAGGTGCGTAGCCATGAACGTAAAATCATGGACTTCTGTGTGGATAAATCTGCCATGCCACGCCCACATTTTATTAAAAGCTTTCCAGGCAATGAGATTAATCTAACTTGGTTAGATGTCGAATTAGCTTTAGATAAGCCGTATATCGAAAAGTTAACCCGTTATAGACACTCAATTATTGATCAACAAGATCGCTTGATTGCATTACAGATTAAAGTCGGTATTCCAATTAAAGAGCTAAAAGAAATCAATAAGCAAATGACGACTGGCGAAGCGCGTGCGCGCCGTGCCAAGCGTGAAATGATTGAAGCTAACTTACGCTTAGTGATTTCTATTGCTAAAAAATATACCAACCGCGGTTTGCAATTCTTGGATTTAATTCAAGAAGGCAATATTGGTTTGATGAAAGCGGTTGATAAATTTGAATATCGCCGTGGTTATAAGTTCTCAACCTACGCGACTTGGTGGATTCGTCAAGCGATTACACGTTCAATCGCTGACCAAGCGCGTACTATTCGTATTCCTGTGCATATGATTGAAACGATTAACAAAATGAATCGTATCAGCCGTCAGATTCTGCAAGAAACTGGTGTTGAACCAGACCCAGCTTTGTTGGCTGAAAAAATGGAAATGCCTGAAGATAAAATCCGCAAGATTTTAAAAATCAGTAAAGAACCTATTTCAATGGAAACACCGATTGGCGATGATGAAGACTCGCACTTAGGTGACTTTATCGAAGACAACACAACGCTTGCGCCAATGGATGCGGCCGTGTATGCCAGCCTACGCGATGCAACTAGTGAAGTGTTAGAGTCGCTTACCCCGCGCGAAGCAAAAGTGTTGCGTATGCGCTTTGGTATTGAAATGAATACTGACCACACGCTTGAAGAAGTGGGCAAACAGTTTGACGTAACGCGTGAGCGTATCCGTCAAATTGAAGCAAAAGCCTTGCGCAAACTGCGTCATCCAACACGTTCAGAACGCCTACGTAGCTTCTTGGAAACAGGTCAAGATTAGTATTCTTGCTTTGATAAAGCTTTACGGCCCCTTAGCTCATGCTTGGTTAGAGCAGCGGACTCATAATCCGATGCTCTAAATATTTTTGAGAGTTTTTCAGATAATTTTCATATGCTTACGTGCATTAAGTAGTAAAGGTAATTAGCAATACCGAAACAGCATTAAGTAAGTCGTATCAGAAAAGAGTAAATGTGGGTAAGTGTTATAAAATCCCCACGTTGTAAGTTTAAGGCCCCTTAGCTCATGCTTGGTTAGAGCAGCGGACTCATATGTAAATGTGCCATATACGTGGAAACTGTATATGGGATGGTGTCAAATTCGGTGAAACCTGACGGCAGTAATGCACAAGGCAATGCCGAGCGAAGCTTCAAGTAGAAATGCTTGTTGAACGTGTAGAGACTAGACGGCACCCACCTAATGCAATCTTGATTGTTATGGTGAAGGCATAGTCCAGGGAGGCGGGAAACCGTCACAAACCAGAATCCGTTGGTACTGTGTTCGACTCACAGAGGGGCCACCAATTAAAAAAGACCTTGGGAAATAACCCAAGGTCTTTTTTATTTATTACGCATAGTTAATGATTAATTGTATTAAAAAGTTAACCCAATTTGGGTGTTAACTTATTGCCAATCAGAGCTTCTGACTTTTATCTTTTGTATTAAAACTCTATTAATCACGCTTCTTGGCAAGCCTTCTTTAATCATCATATGCATGGCTTGTTCACGGCCTTTGAGCTTGCTTATAACCAAACCTTTATTGACGATTTGATCAAATAATACATTTTCTCGTTTTTGCATAGTATGCCTTTGGTACAGAAATAAATTAGCGCAGAAAATAGGATAAAAATTATTTATATTTAGTTAATCTAGTTGGATTAACTTTGGTTAAATTAAGTCAGTTTTTCTAATATTTTTCGGCTCATATAATACTCTTTCGATTGTTTTAAAAGAGATGCCAGCTTCTGTCATGACCTGCCTAGCTAGCTGAAAATCACTATTTAGGACTAAATTAACAGCCATCTTTACTATAATTTCCGAATTCTTGTCATTACGCACAAACATGGCTGCCTTGATTAATTTGTTAAGTTACATTTGTAAATTTAAGTAATTATCGATACTTTAGAAAATAACTTCTGTGCATTACCGTACAGAGTGAATGATTTCAATTTGGGTATTATGACGATGCTAATTTAAGTCAGCTTTCTATTCCAAATGGCGTTAATAGAAAGTCTTAGAGAAAGGGCTAGATAAGCTACTGTGTTGATAAGAAACGATACGATATAATTCTTGCGTTAACTATAAATGAAGCCTAGTTCATGAATATTCACTTTCCCGCAGCAAAAATCATCTCAAGCATGGCATTTCAGTAGTGAGTTTACCGATTGTGGGTATTAAAACTGCATACATGCCTTTTGCTGACATTAATCAACAGCCAAAATCCTGGAAAGATAGCGCGCTGGGCGTGATTGGTTTTGGTACGATTGAGTCTACAAATAATGCTACAGAAACGCTTGAAATCCCTACTATTCAATTGCCGGCACCTGTTTTGGACGGCGCAAATATTGCCGTGGAAATATGGTTAAGTCATCACGCTTTATTACAAGGTAAGCCATTAAAAAATGGTCAACGCGATGCTATTCAATATCGATTGAATGACGAATTATTGTTTGGCGTTATTAGCGTGCCAGAGTTGGGCTCATTGCAAACTGCAACAGAGTCTGCCTACTGCCAAATATTCGCGCTGATGGAAGCGCTGGATTATCCGCATATTTACCGATTTTGGAATTATATGGCGGATATCAATGGAATAAGTCATGGCATAAATGGTGATTTAGAACGTTATCGTCAGTTTAATGTGGGCCGTAAAGATGCTTTTTTGGCTTATGAGAATGGAATAGGCGATCAGCTTCCGGCCGCTTGTGCGCTAGGTTTGGCAGATGGTCCGTTGGCTATCGCTTTTCTATTAGGGCGTGAGGCGCCAATCGCCATACAAAATCCACGGCAAATCAACGCTTATGAATATCCCGATGAGTATGGCCCGCGCACGCCCAATTTTTCGCGCGCGACTCTATTGCGCACTGAGCAAAATCCGCTGTTGTTTATCTCTGGCACCGCCAGCATCGTTGGCCATTTAACGCTGCATCTATCGAATGTGATCGCGCAAACCAACGAAACGTTAGTGAATCTAGAAGCGGTTATTACAGAAGCGAATCATGTACTAGGCGAGCAGATATTCAATCTGCATGATATTTATTTCAGGGTTTATATTCGCCATGCTGCCGATTTATCAGCAGTGCGTAATGAAATGCAGCGCTATATCGGCGGCGCAATAAAAGCGGTTTTTATTCAAGCAGATATCTGTCGCCAAGAGCTGTTGTTAGAAATTGAAGCAACCGCTGGCCAAATGCTAGAAATTTCACAAGCAGAATGAAGATAAAACCTGTACACAAAATACTGCTCACCGCATACGATTATATTGTGTTGTATCTTGGATTGTTTTGGCTGGGTTTTTTAAGTCTATGCTGGACGTTAATGGCGACAATATTGTATCCATTTCTACCAGAACGTTATGCGATCCACTTTGGCCGTTATGCCATCATGCTTTCTTTTCGCGCTTATCTTGCCAGTTTAAGTATCTCGCGCCGCTGTAGTTTTGATTTAACCGAGTTAGATGTGTTAAAAAATGAAACGCCGCTGATTATCGCGCCGAATCATCCTTGTTTGTTAGACGCAGTGATGGTTATTTCACGGTTACCAAACGTGGCTTGTGTGATGAAAGCGGATTTGATGAATAATATATTTTTAGGCGCAGGCGCGCGTTTGGCGCGTTACATTCGCAATGAGCCGATACGCCAAATGGTGATGCAAGCGAGCGAGGATTTTAAAACAGGTAGTCATTTACTGCTATTTCCTGAGGGAACTCGCACGGTAAAACAACCGATTAATGCGCTGAAAGGCAGCATCGCGCTGATTGCCATGCAAGCAAAAGTGCCAGTGCAAACGGTGTTGATTGAAACAAACTCGCCTTATTTGAGCAAAGGCTGGCCTTTATTTCGTAAGCCTAATATGCCAGTGAGTTACAAAATAAAGCTAGGCAAGCGCTTTAATCCGCCAGAAGATACACATCAATTCATTGCAGAGCTTGAAGCGTATTTTGCCGAAGTATTAACACCTTCTGTAGTGCAAAATTCAAGTCAAATTTTTAATTTATCTAATCATCATGGCAATATTCAGCCGGATATTCAGAGTGATAATCAAAGTAATATTTTGACTGAGCTTAAGCTTACTGTTGAGCCAACTGGAACCACTTCGTCATGATTGCTTCCTCTAGTCACATTGTCCTTATTCCAAGCTACAATCCAGGCGAAAAGGTTGTTGAAACGGTGCATGCAGCTCGTCAGTATTGGAATCCAGTATGGGTGGTGATTGACGGTAGCACCGATGGATCAGAGGTCATTTTGCAAAATATGGCTGAAAAAGATGCTGGTTTACATGTGATTCATCTGCTCGAAAACAAGGGCAAAGGCGCGGCAGTATTACACGGTTTAGATTTAGCAGTCGCATCAGGTTATCAATATGTGTTAACCATGGATTCAGACGGGCAACATCCTGCTGATTTAATTCCTAGTTTTATGGCCGAATCCATCAAACAGCCAAATGCGATGATTTTGGGCAAACCAATATTTGATGCAAACGCGCCAAATATCCGAGTGCAAGGACGAAAGCTGTCTAACTGGTGGGCGAATGTAGTGACTTTGTGGGCGGGTATTGGTGATTCGTTGTTTGGATTTCGCATTTATCCGATTGAGCCATTAAGACGAGTGATGCGTTTTCAACCTTGGATGCGTCATTTCGATTTTGACCCAGAAGCGGCGATTAGATTAAGCTGGCGTGGCGTTAAAGTGGTGAATCTGCCTGCACCCGTGCGCTATTTCAGCATTAATGAAGGCGGTGTTTCGCATTTTAGATATTTACGCGACAACCTGTTACTGACTTGGATGTATACGCGGTTATTTATTGGTTTTGTACTACGTTTGCCGATGCTTTTAACGAGACGTTTATTAACACTATTTTAGTGTTAATAACACAGTCAATTACTAGCCAATAAGGTTGAAGCTTGTAATAGCAGAACAGATTTTGCTCTGCTATTACAATGCACATTCAAAACGCGTTACTTATGCACGTTTCTTGGACGTCCAGTAATTCAACCCAAAACCAACCACCACGATAATCAATACTGCAATCTGCGCAATCACGGTTTCTGCTGTTGGATGAATGCCTAATAGTGGAATGCGTGGCCCGATAATAGGCGTAACACCAATCCATCCAGCTTCTTGTAGTGCGATGCAGCCTTTGCCCATCAGAATCACTGCTAATATCATCACTAAAATAGAAGTAATGGAGAAGAATTTTCCAATTGGCATTTTCGCGCTGGTACGCAGCAATGCCCAAGCGATAATGGCTAAAAGCAAAATGGCTGTTAAAAATCCAGCTAATAAACCACCGCCATTGCCATCTGCCGCCAGCGCAGAATAGAAAAGTACTGTTTCAAATACTTCGCGATAGACTGCGATAAATGACAGCGCGAATAACGCCCATGCAGAACGCTTAAACATTGCGGCGGATAGTTTTTCGTTAAGGTAAGCTTGCCATCTTCCCGCGCTGCTCTTTTGATGCATCCATAATCCGACGGTGAGTAAAACAATGGCGGCAAATACCGAGCCAGCGCCTTCGGTCACTTCTCTACTTGCGCCACTGATGGTAACTAAGTAAGTGGCGACTACCCAAGTTAAAGCGCCAGCAAATAATGCACTAATCCATCCTGAATGCACGTATCGCAGCACGTCAGGTCGCTGTGCTTTTTTCAAGAATGCAATAATGCCTATAACGATTAATAGCGCCTCAACGCCTTCTCTTAGCAAAATAGTCAGCGCACCAATAAATGTTGTCATTGGATCGACTTGTTTTTTGCCTAATTCTTCATCGACATCTGCAAAAAGCCTATTCAGTTTCTCCGCAGCTGCTTCTACTTCTGAAACTGACCCCTTGGATATGGCAGAGCGATAAGCCAACATCGCGCCTTCAACGGCTATTAAGAGCGATTTATTACGCGCACCAATAACTGGCTCAAGCGGTTCAAAACCATCTAAATAGGCTGATAAGCCGAGTTTCATTGCTGTCGCTCGGTCGCCAGAATGTAGCGCAGCTAAACTTTCAGCTAAACGCAATCGCGATAAGGCAACACCCGATGGTTTAAGGTCAGACATTGAATTTGTTGCAACCACATTTGGTTCGCTACGAAGATAAGCCGTAATGTCATGTGCATCTGTTGCTGGCATTTTTTCTGCAACGCTATCTTGCGTCAATGTGGTGACGGCTGCTAAGTCTGGAAAATGGCTTTTAATATCAGTCGATTCAGTCCATAGTTTTTTGCCGCGAGCGCGTGCCGCATCATCATATGACATGTTGCCTATAAAAAAAGCCAATGCCCAGCGATCATCATCTGTAAGCGTTGCAAAACTTGGCATTGAAGTGCCTTCAACACCTTGCGACACCACTTGGAATAGGGCCATTAAACTTCTTGAATGCGCGCGTTCTGCATCGGTAAATGCAATCGGTTTTGGCTCCAGATTTGCGGCTAACGGACCATTGCCATCACCTGTTGCGCCGTGACAGGTGGCACATTGTGCTTTATATAATATATTGCCTCTAGCAAGGCTAGGCGCTTGGTTTGGCGCCACAGTTATTGGGTAAGCAGCGATTAATTTTGTGTTGGCCAGATAAGCCAAGCGCTTAACATCCGCAGCATCTGCTTTAGCTACAACTGCCGCACGTAAATCGGCAATTGCAGCTGTAATCGCTTCTTTTGAGGCTCTAGCAGGTAAGGACTGTGACTGCACTGAGGCGTTATTGGTGAAGTCGAGCATTTCTGCATATTCGGCCTCACTGACGACCGTGCCTTTATTAACAGCACCGCCGTAATCAACGGCAACGTAATCAATTAACTGCCACAATTGTTTTGCGCCGTTATCTGACGCTACCGTATTTAATGACTGGGTATTTGCTGCAGATGGTTCTGCAAATGATAATCCCGACGGCAATATGAAGCACAATAAAACCAGTAACAAACTCTTAAAATCAACTCTAAAATACATAGTAATCATTCTCATTTAACTGGGTTGAACTATAGGTTGTAACACTCTGTATGTCAATCTGGGCATATCAATCTACGCTTGATTTTTCGCCAACTTAACACTCAATTTAGGCTAAAAAATCCGTGTTTTGGGATATTTAGCTAAGCACATAAATATGCTCATACAGAATGTAGCAGCCGACACCTATCAACACAACACCACCAAATATTTCAGCACGTTTGCCCACCATCACCCCCAGCACTCGACCTAACATAAAGCCGATTGTGACCATTGTGAAGGTTGCAAGTCCGATGGCTGCTGCCGTAAAAATAATATTCACATTGATAAAAGCTAATCCCACACCAACAGCCATCGCATCGATGCTGGTAGCAAATGCCGTGATGGCTAAGACGATAAATGAATGTTGGTTAGGCTTTTCCTCAACAGATTCATCTTCCTTTAATCCCTCATAAATCATATGTAAACCGAGGATTAACAATAAGGTAAAAGCGACCCAATGATCCCACGCAGCAACATATTGCGCTGCGCCACGACCAATTGCCCAGCCAAATAAAGGTGTTAATGTTTCAATGATGCCAAAGATAAGACCTGTACGTAAGGCTTCTGAAAGTTTAGGTTTTTTTAACGCAGCACCTTTGCCAATAGCAGCAGCAAAAGCGTCAGTAGACATAGCAAGCGCAAGAAGCGCAGTAGAAATGAAATTCATGGATAAATTTTCTAGTCGGGCCAAGAATAGTGAATGTCATCACGCCCGACTTATTATCGCGTTGACATCCATTAGTCTCGCCAACCGAAAACGGCTACTTGCACCACGACCTAAGTCGATTATGTTGATACAAGCACTTCAGATAAGAAGTAGGCTACTCCCCAAGGGTTATTGTGATTTTACCCGATGACGGAAAATTTCTAAAGTTAAATCATGCCGCCATTGATAGAAATAATTTGGCCAGTAATGTAGGTTGCTTGATCTGAAACTAAAAAGCTCACTAAATCAGCGACTTCTGTTGGTGTGCCAGCGCGTTTCATCGGTACGATATTCGCAATCGCTTTGGCATCAAATGCGCCTTCGCTCATGCTGGTTTCAATAATGCCTGGTGCAACGGCGTTCACGGTAATGCCTCGGCTGGCAATTTCTAATGATAGAGATTTAGTCGCGGCATTCAGCGCGCCTTTAGCGGCAGAGTAATTGGTTTGGCCACGATTACCCGTAATGGCGGCAACCGAGGATACATTCACGATACGTCCCCAGCGACTGCGTATCATCGGCATCATTAACGGTTGCGTGACGTTAAAAAATCCGTTCACTGAAACATCAATCACCCGATGCCATTGGTCTGGGCGCATGCCAGGAAAGACGGCATCATCATGAATGCCAGCATTGTTTACCAAGATTTGAATCGGCTCATTTTCTACTAATGGATTCAAAACAGCGGCGACTGCAGCACTATCTGTCACATCAAATTGCAATGCTTCTGCGCTACCGCCTGTTACGCTGATTTCTGCAACTAATTGTTGAGCTGCTGCAATATTCTGATTGGAATGAATATAGACATAGTAACCATCGGCTGCAAGACGACGGCTAATCGCAGCGCCTATTCCGCCGCTACCACCTGTGACTAAAGCTCTTTTCATACTTTAACTTTCTGCCTGAATTAATGTGTTAAGTACCCGTAATGCCTGCAAGACTATCCGCATTTAATACCACCGTGGCACGTCCTTCTAGCAATACTTTGTTATTTGCAGACACGGTAAATTGATACAGCATATTGCTTTCACTCGCCATCACACAAACGGCGGTAAGAATTAAATCCTCTTTAATATCGTCCAGACGTGTGGCGGACATAGTGATGCCACGCACGCTGACCAAATAGCCAACTTTGGGTCTTTCGTTATTAGCGGGAGAAAGCTTATTAATGGATGCCAATAATGAACCATGTACAGCCATCGCTTGTGCGGCATATTCAATACCGCATGCAATACCGAGTTTATCGTGAGCGCGTAACGGATTGTCTAGCGCGCGGTGGCTGTCGGCAAGACAAACGATTTTGTCTGTATCCCACGTCTGTACATTTTTTAATAAACACATGCTGCCCTGATGTGGAATATGGTCAGCAATCCAGTCATGGTCTAACTCTTGGTTTAACATGCACTAACCTCAACCGCTAAGCGCGTATCATCCAGATAATCCAATACCACGCGACGATTTGTTTGTTGACTGAATTGTGGATTGCTCAGTTGAGCAATTGCCTGCAACAAAGGCAGGCCGCGTGCGGCGGGAATCGCTAATCGTAACGTTTCCAATGCGATATCATCGAATTGATCAGCCTCGTCATGCGTGATACTGACTTTAATTTGAGCAATTGTTTTTGTACTTTTTTCTGGCGTAATGACTAATGCGATGCCGCAATTGTCTGGAATCGGTCTATTTGTAAACATCGGTTCAGGATATGGCGTATCACTTGACATTAAAATACAGCGCGTTTTATCGACCACCACTTGGGTTAAGGTGTCTAACAAGCCAGCGCCAAAACTGGCATCAAACGCACAAAGCACCGATGAAGTCGCCATGGTTTCAGTGGCAATACTCCAGTAACCCGCGGCAGCGTTATGTACAGAGTTATGAAAACGCGTGGGTGAAATCTGCCGGTCTTCTGATGCCAGCATTTCGCAAATAGTATGGCAATTTATGCCATCACCATTAGAAAACGAAAATACGCTGGGTAGATTTTCTGATTGCAAACCAGCGCTGGCGATTGCCTCAAGTGAAGTCGCCAGTGTTAATTTGACGATATCGCTGGCGCGCCTACGTTCCGCCGCGGGCAATAATTCAGGCGCAGGGATGATGGTTTTAGCGGATTGATACGCTTGTGATCCAGACAATATATCGCGACCACTTTGCCAGTTGGTGAAACCTGGACCAAGCAGACCAATGCCTTCAATATAAGCTGTCAGTTGAGTCGTCATTAGATACTCCTCTCAACTATGCTAAGTTCAATTGGCGCAAGCCCAAAAATCAGGCTGCAATTAGTGCCACCAAAACCAAATGAGTTGCTCATCACGCGCGTCAAAACTTGATTGCTATTTTTAAACTGATAATTCAGCTTAAGTAATGGGTCAACTTGAGTCGTATTCAATCCGCCAGGGATAAACGCATGTTGCAATGCCAACGCACAAATCACGGCTTCAACAGCACCTGCCGCGCCAAGCGTGTGGCCAGTCGCGCCTTTGCTAGAGCTGCACGGCGGCGTAGCGTCGCCAAAAACTGCAGTGACAGCTTTCGCTTCTGCGGCGTCATTACTTGGTGTGGCAGTGCCATGTAGGTTAATGTAATCAATGTCTGCTGGTGATAAACCTGCGCTTTCTAACGCCTGTTGCATTGCCAACCGCGCACCTAATCCTTCGGGATGCGGTGATGACATATGATAAGCATCGCTGGACTCACCAATACCTAGTAATAAAACTGCATCGGCCTGTGTGTTTGCATCTGGTCTTTCTAATAAAGCAAAAGCCGCTGCTTCGCCAATCGAAATGCCATCGCGTGCGCTGTCATAAGGCCGGCAGGCTTGTGTTGAAAGTAGACCCAAAGAATTAAAACCGTACAAAGTCGTTAAACATAATGTATCGACACCGCCGACTACGGCTGCATCTATTAGGCCAGCTTCTATCATGCGCCGCGCGACACTAAACACTTTTGCGCTGGACGAGCAGGCGGAAGATACGGCAACAGCGGGACCAGCCAGCTTGAAATACTGCCGTGTAAAATCGGCGACCGAATAGGTATTTTGAGATTTGCTATAAATAAAATCGGCAGGTAGTGCACCAGTCACAGGGTCGCGATTGCGAAAAGATAACTCGGTTTCCAAAATACCAGAAGTGCTGGTCCCAATAAATACGCCAATACGTTCGCGGCCATATTTTTCTACGGTATGATTCACCGCATCGTTAAAACCATCTTGTTCTAAACCTAGCCGTGCCAAACGATTGTTTCGGCAATTGTAATCCGCCATATCTGCTGGCATTTTTACCGTATTTACAGCATTAACTTCACCAATAAAAGTGCTTAACTCTACGGTTTCAAAATCACAGGGTTTTAACGCTTTGCGACCTTGTTGTAACGCTTCTAAGGTTTTCTGCAAGCCTTGCCCAATGCAACTTGTGGCAGTGAAATGTGAGAGTAATAAAGGTTTCAATGCAGACCTCTTAATGCGCTAATATTGTAGATTAACTTATGCATGATTGATTTCATAAGGCTGCATCTTGCAATGTCACAAAGTGCAAATTTTGCTTTTTGGCGGCTTGCAACAAAGCAGGCAATACCGCCAAAATAACTGGAATGTTGTCTTTTGTGCGGGCGGCATTGCCATCATGCAACAAAAGGATCGCACCTGCGCGTAAACCTGCCAGCAATTTTCTACTCACTTTTTCAGCATCCGTTACTTGCGTATCAAAACCGCGCACTGACCAGCTTGCCAGCGTTAAATTTAAACGGCTCAATACTGGTTGTAGAAAAGGATTACGCAAGCCAGCCGGCGCACGAAAAAACTTAGGCAGCATACCTGTAATATTGAATAAGGTCTGTTGTGCCGCTTCAATTTCGCGGCTGAATCCTGCAATTCCTAGCAACGAAAAATTGTGCCGATGTTGCTGGCTGTGGTTTTCTATTTTGTGTCCACGGCGCACAATCTCACGACATAATTCTGGCTGCTGTATTGCCTTATTGCCAATACAGAAAAATGTAGCCTTAACATCATAATCATCCAACATTTCCAGCACTTGTGGTGTTACAAGCGCATCAGGGCCATCATCAATCGTCAGTGCGATTTCGTTACGACTAATCGCCGCAATCGGTAAGTGCGTCCAGTTTGGCCCAAGCCAGTTGCTGCGCGGCCACAAGCCGACCGTTGCAATAATCAAATGATTGAGAATAAAAACAGCTAACAGCCATGGCCAAAGATATGGAGTAACGAGTAAGCCAATCAATATAAGCACATGCAAAATGATGGATAGTTTAATCAGCCATGTGGAATGCCATAGCAATTGAATTTTTCTATGCATGGATTGCTTTAACAAATTGCGTTTTAGTCAGTGCTTGTTCACCGAAACGCGACTCTAAAAAATGACACCACAACTGTTGCCAAACAGGCCAAGTATGCTCACCACCGATTTTATTGACTCGATTTTCTGGCAAAGCTTGCGCCATCATCAAGTGCCCATCTGCAAAACGATCATCTTCGCCATAACCCAAATATACTTCAATATTCGTGGAATCTGTACACGTTTTTAGCCAACGCCAATTAGCTAATTCCGACTCATCATCAGCAATCGACTCTGGCATCCAAGACTGAATACCGCCAGCCGAAGCGATTGTTTTAGTCGTTATGCGATTGCCAGGGTATGGTGCTAATAATAACAAGCCTGACAGTCGATTATCACAATGCTGCGCATAATGGTTGGCATAGTCGATAGCCACATAACCGCCTATGGAAATACCCGCCAGCCAGATACTTTTATAGCCTTTGTTGATTGCAGGCTGTATCAAATCACTGTGAATTTCAGTTAACGCAGCTCTATCCGCAATATGGCTAAACGACAATTCAGCCATGATTAAATCTATTGGCAAATCACGTTCTTGCACAGTGCGCACAAAGCCTTGTTCGATAAAATCTTCTGGCTGCTGATAAGCGCCTGGCAAAAGGATGATTAATGTATCAGCCTGTTCTGCAGATTGCTTTGAGTCAGTTTGTGCAAAATGGCTGAGATAACGCATTAAGTTTTAACCTTATGCACAAGCTGACCATTTATAAACTCAGGGCGGGCAAACACTGCTGAAAATATCAGCGCAAGCACAACGCCCGGCGCCACAGTGACGCCCATTGCTTGCAAAACTGGTACGCTTGAAAATGCCAGCAGACCAAAACCTAGCACCGTTGCGACATTGGCGAATAATAAAGACGCATAAGTGCGTGGCGCAATTGCTTGAACTGGTTGGTTAATAGAATTTTGCGGCGGATTAAAAAACAAGGCGTAGTTAGAGCCGATAGCCACAATCAGCAATAAACCAATCAAGTGCAAGATGATTAATTGCTGACCAAATAAAGCCAAGCCTGCTGTGATAGTTAACACTGATGCAGCCAGCGGCGCAATAATCGCCATCACGCGCGCAACTGATCGTAACGTGAATAACAGCAATATCACAATCGCGATTAATCCAGCCAGCGACAGCATAATAGCCTCATGCATATAAGACGAATACAAACGATTCGATTCGGTTTTTAAATCCACAAATAACGCATTTGAAACCTTTGCTTTTTCTAAAACAGCACGTACTTTTACTGCATCGATATTGCCACTTTCTGGCGCAGTGAGCGGTATCAATGCGCTCCAGCGCTTGTCTTGTTGCAATAACATCGCATCGACTGCCATCGCCATCGAAGTGCCGTTCAGATCACTACGTTGCAACAAAGGTTTATTGCGCGCGGCTTGAATATCCTGCAGGAATGGCGCAAATACTTGCGCGCGAACGGGTAAATCTTTAATGGCGCTTTCTAATATAGGCTTTAGTTCGTCGGCATCGGGCAGACTGGCTAATCGCGCTTGCTGGGTAGCCTGACTAGGCAAATAATGGCTGGCGCTGTCGAACGCGGTTAACTCACCTGTTTCAACTAATGGCAGCAACGCGGCTGATACTTTTTCAGTCGCGACCAATACGGCTTCTTGACTGCGGTCAGAAACGACCACCATATAACGCACATCTGGCGCGCCCATTCCTGCTCTTAACCTGCTGTCTAGTGCCATATCTTTAGCTGAAACTGGGCTTAGGGCAGCAATTTCGGTGTTCCATAAATGATTGTGATGTTGATATACAACAACGCTTGAAGCCACAATTAGGCCGATTGCTGGCCATTTTAAGCGCGTGGCATACGTAGCAAAACGCGAAATTTTTAAGCCTGCGTTGCTTAAATCTTGAATCTTAAAATCTCTTGGCAATAAATGCGGCAGCACATAACGCGTCATCGCCGCCGCAGCAATTAATCCGGCGGTTGAATACAAACCGAGTTGTGCCAAACCAGGAAAGCCAGATAGTAACAGCGCGGCAAATCCGAATATTGAAGTTAACACGCCCAGTCGCACAGTTGGCCATACCTGCGCTACCCATTTTTTGCGATTCTGTTCGTTTTTGCCGTCAGATGCGTAATCGGATTGCATAAATAAATAGATGGAATAATCAACCGCTTCGCCAATCAGCGCCGTTCCAAACCCCAGCGTAATGCCATGCACGACACCAAAACTTAAACTAACCGATGCAATGCCTGCCAATATGCCAGTCGCCACAGGTAAAAAGCCCAGCAGCAGCGCAGAAAACGAACGATAAACAGCCAGTAATAAGGCGGCGATCAATAATGTGCTGACGACAAATATCAAGCGTACTTGGCTTTTAATCGTATCGCGCGAAACGACCGAAAATACGCCTGGCCCAGTCATTAATAATGTTGGCTTATATTCACCAACCATATATTCGCTGGCTGCGTTAAATGCTTTCTGTATCGATTGCATCGCTTGCTTTTGTGTATCGGTATCTGAACCCAGCGCCCGCGTTTGAAGCAATAGCAAAGCCGTATTACCATCACGCGATGTCCAAGCGCCATCTATTAACTTTGGTCGGCTATCCGCATTCATCTGGTCCAATAATTGCAGCATTTCACCTGTTGGATCATGCGGCAGTAAAGACTTAAAAAGTAAGCCAGCGGGCGAAGCGATTTGGTCGATGCTATCGCTAATCGCCGCACGCAAGCCATCTTCGCTGAAATGCGCTGGTGTGACAGCAGGACTTAACACATAGCGATTGTCAAAAAGATAGCGTCTATCGTTTTCGGTATTAATCGGCTCGCCATTATTAACGGTGACAAATGCATTATTCTCGCGCAAAAATGCTGCAATTGTTTTAGATAAATGCGCGCGAGCACTAGGATTAGCGCCTTCAATGCCGACCAATATCAACCGTGATGCGACACCGTCTTTTAGCTGATCCATTAATAACTGCTGTTCAGCAGTCGGACTGCTAGGCAAAAAAGCACTCAAATCAGCCGTAAAGTGACTGCGCGCAATAATCACTAAGCTAACGATAAGCATCATTAACCAGATTGCGATTGCGCCACGACGACGCTGAAATGCTGATAGATTCATTAGATAATCGGCACTCAAGAAATGCTCGCTTAAAGCGCTGGTATTGGTGTGATGGTCATTTGCGAACTGTCGCCATCGGCTTGTAAAATATCGATGGTCTGCAATGCATTGCCCGAACCAGCGATGCTAATCTTGGCGACTATCTTTTTCATTTTGTCTTCTATGGGCAGCAAAGTCAGATTCCAGTTTTTTTCGTCACCAGTTAAACTTAACTGATAAGCACGCTCAAGTGCTTTGCGATCGCCTGCCAATGTGCCACGAATACTGTCGATAAATGCGGCGACTTCGGGATAGTTTTGCAACTGCAATACACGTTTTTTGCCGCGCTGCTCTACAGTCAATTTATCTTTATCCAGCAACATGCTTTCAGGCTTTGGTTTTAATGTGCGTTTTTCTAAACGGTCTGGCGCGTTGTAAAACAATTCGCCCGAAGATTCCACTGGTTTATCCAGAATGGCGATGGATTTTTTCTCAACAAAACTGGCATGACCAGAAGTGGTAGCCGCCAAAGATTGCATCAGTTGTTCGATATTCCAATTGCTTTCCGCGTGGCTAAAGCTGCTGAACAGACTTAACAGTAGTAAGCTGCCTAGCATCAGCTTTGAAAAACTAACCAATTTTAAACAGTCAGCGCAGATTGAGTTGCGCCTATTAGTCCATATATTCATCAATAACTTAACCATTTTTTTCACCCAATTTTTTACTTAAGTTCTGATTCGAATTTTCATTTAAAGATGCAGGCACCGATTGCCAATAATCGAAAAAATTAAACCAATTATAAGGCGCTAAACGCGTGTAATGGTTCAGCAATTCTGCATAACGCGCAATCGCATTATCTACAACTTGGCTACGCTGACCTTTTGGGATATCGGAAAAATCTGCCAGCGTTTCAAAGTGCACTTGGTAACGATTGCCGCCCATATACAATCCCACCATAAATACCACTGGACGGCGCAGTAAAGCCGCCATGCGAAAAGGGCCAGTCGGCAAAGCAGCGCTTGCACCCAGTAAATTGATTTCCGTCATCGGCTCATCGCCCAATGTGCGGTCTGACAACATACCAACCAGCATGCCATCATCTAGCCGTTCTTGCACTTGCAGCATCGAGTCGATGTGCCCCAATGGAATAATATCCATAGATGCTTCTGGGTTAATAGTGGCGAGCATGCCATTTATTTTTTGTGCATTATCTTGATGCATCACCATCGCCACACGCAAGCCTGGTACTTGTCGCCCAATCGCGCGCATCACCTCAAAACTGCCTAAGTGCGCACCCATTAGAAACACGCCTTTGCCTGTGTTTATAAGCGGTAAGATATTCTCTTGGCCTTGTATATCGATATCGAACAAATCATAACGGCGGTTAATCAGATAAATCCGATCATGTATGGTGGCGGCGAAATAGAAAAAATGCCGATACAAATCTAAGAAAGTCGCTGGGCGCCCTAATGCGCGTGGCAGGTAACTAAGTGAAGCGCGGCGGCTGTCTGGCGCAAATAATACAAAATATAGCGCAATCAAATGCAGTACTGAGCGCGCAATTGTGCGGCCTAAACGTAGCGATATCCAAGTCATGATGTGCAACATTAACGCATTGCTACGTTCTTGACGTTTAAGCCAAACAGCCGTTTTTGCACCATTTTTTTTGAGACTGTCTTTTTTGAGTAAGTCTGTCATGTTAACTTGTCATTCTGATTTGGTGAGGCGATTTGATTGACGACAAGGCTACCCATTACAATCTGACGATTTTCTTCAGGCGTTTCAGTTTTCAAATCTGGCAATTTAAAAACTAGAAACTTTATCGTTCCATTGGCCAATTGCTCATGTTCAATTATCACTGATTCACCCGGCTTTAAAGGGCTTAAAAATTTGACTGAGCTGATTTGCCAAGCGATTTCATCCAAGCCAGTATCTAGGCTAATTGCATACAAAACCTCATCCAATAACACAACGCCTGGCACAATGGGCGTGCCTGGAAAATGCCCAGCAAAAGCAGGATGATTAACAGGGATTTTTAAAGGAGTTTGTTTTTTCATCATCTGTTTTTAGATTTGCGCATCACTAAAATTTTTATTGTTTAAGTCTTTATTAACTGAGACCGCAAAAAGTTTTTTTAATGCCTCGCGCGGTAATTTACCAGTCGCGTTTCTTGGCAAACATTCGACGAATAACAATGGTCTAGGCAAAAAAACCGGGTCGATTTTTGAGCGTAGTGCTGCGAGCAGCTTTGAAGCAGTCAAACCAGGTGCGACCACACAAGCGCTTAAACGCGTCACGTGATCATGCGAATGTTCATCTGGCATAAAAAAAGCACCGTCAATCACGCCTTCAATGTTGTTCAAATGATGATTAAGATTAGCCAGTGAACTACGTTTTCCTGCAATATTAATCAAATCCTGCGTGCGACCATGCAATAAAAAATGCTCAGTATCAGTCAGTTCAATCACATCGTTAAGCGCAGTTGCACATTCAATATGCCCGCCTTCAGCCCAAGTTTGCTCATCACGTTGGGTTAAGTTTATCTTCGGCAATAACTGCCATGCCCCGCTATGCGTGGTACGGCGCGTGGCTATTTGGCCGGTTTCTGTGCTGCCATATATTTCAATTAACGGTGTTTTAAGCGTGTCTTCAATCTTATGCGCAAGCGCCGTTGATAAAGGCGCAGTTGCAGATAATGTGAGCGCTAACTCTGGTAAATTGAGTTCGGCATCTAACAATAATCGTAAATGCAAAGGCGTAGAAACCAACATGCGCGGCGCGGGAATTGATGCCAGAGCATCTGTGATATCTGCCGGATAAAATGGCTGTGCGCAACTTAAGGCATTGCCTGTTTGCAAAGGCAGCAATATGGTGGATTCGAAGCCATACATATGTTGCGGCGGTATCGTGCCGACAATGCTGTAATCAGCATCCGCTGTTAACCCAAGTCGCGCTGCTTGCGCTTGCACGTTACGCACCAGCCCACCCCAAGTTTTTTGATGCGGAATAGGCGCGCCAGTTGAGCCAGAGGTGAATACGATTGCGATTAATTGTTGAGCGTTAATCTGCGGGATGGCTAATTTTTTAGCGGATTGCTTAACAGCGCATTCAGGCATTATCGGGTAACTTATTCGCGGTAATGCAATATCGCAATCAGGATTGTCATGCAGGCAAAATACATCTGGCGCAAAAATTTGCAGTTGCCGCAACATTTCTGGCGTGTGCGTAGGCGGCAACACGCTGATCTTGCTGCTGATAATGGCCGCAGCCAAACCAACGGTGAAATGATAACGGTCGCGGCAAACATTCAATATATATTTGCCAGCAGGTAGCAAAGTCGCCAACGAATCAACATCAGTCAGAAATTTTTCGACAGAAATCGCCGCACCATTACGCCAAGCGATAGTGCTATCCAAAGACTTGTGAGTGATTAACGGGTGATTTTGCATGAAAAATTAGCGCTGAAACTTATGTTAAGTTGACGATGATATTAAGTTGGCTATGAAAACCATTATCGTGCGCTTGTAGATTTATCTAAATAAGCGTGTACTGCATCCATCACGTTGCCTGTGGGCAAATCTGTTAGTAAGCGCTTACGCACAAAAAACTCACCTGCAAACATAAGTGCAACCAGCGGTAACGTTAAGAAATTCACAAAAAATGACCAAATTGATAATGACGCAAAAAAGAACAATAAAGTTGAAATGACGATAATGAGTGCAAAAAAGACAACCCAAGCGATAGTCACTTTGCGCGCGTAACTTTCATGATCTGCTGGCAACTGTCCGCCATTGATGATTTCGGCAAAATGCACGCACAAAGGTTTGCGATCACCGATTAAAGTTTGGGCAAAAGTTATTAATAGCGCCAATATTAAACCGACATCCAATAACCAAAATATCAAGCCAGTATGCTGTTTTATAAATGGCCATAATATCCAAGCAATAACACAGAAAATCAGCAATGAGCCAATGCCAATTAAGCGTGATGTGGCATTGAAAGCGTAAGTGATCACCAATAAAAATAAAGGCGCCAATGCCAATATCGCACCCAATGTACTGGTTTGAATAACGCCAAATCCATTCACGTTAAATTGAGTAATATTAGATTGAATTAGCGTATTAACGTGATGTACTAAAAGCGCGTAAATCACAATGATTGCAGCAACGCCAACGCCACGTGCGATTTTGATAAAACTGGAAATTGAGTGGCCAGACATTGTTAACTTAGAGATTCATCATTTAAATCGGTCACTGGATATGCTGGCTTAATCTATCGGTCAGGTTGTTTTGTGCGCAGCAACATAATCTGCAAGATGACGCAATGAACTGAAAATCTGATGATTATTCTCACTATCCGCTTTCAACTGCAAACCGTAGCGTTTTGAAACGACCAAAGCCACTTCGAGAATATCGATAGAATCCAAGCCAAGCCCATCACCATATAACGGTGCTTCAGGGGCTATTTCATCGGCAGTGGTGTCTAAATTCAATGCTTGCACCATTAGTTCAGCTATTTCTAGTTGTAAGTTCGTTTTATTTTCCATCATGATTTTCTTTTAAAAATGCACTCCATCCACAAGTATTCATTTACTTAAAATGTTAAGAACGAGAGTAGTTAATTTGGGTAATAACTTATAGCATCTATTTTATATGAATATTGGATTTAATCATGTCAGTTATTTCTGACAGAAAATTCAGCATTAAGATGATGCTGTTGGCCATATCTATTGATTAATATTTGCACATTGCTCAAAGCTACTAACATTTGAGACATAGAGTTTTTTTATTGAAATAAAATAAAGGGAGGCATCAGAATGAATACAAACAAACTTTCTATCGCAGCATTAGCACTATTATTTGCTGTTGGATTAACAGCCTGTGAAAAAGGCCCTGCTGAAAAAGCGGGCGAAAAAATGGATAATGCAGCTGAAACAGCTGGTGATAAAATTGAAAATGCAACAGACAAAGCAGGCGAAAAACTTGAAGAAGCTGGTGACAAGATTGAAGACAAAACAGATCACTAATGACTAAAGGCTATTAAGACATAGCCTGATTAAAAAAACCGACTTAACTGAGGTGTTAAGTCGGTTTTTTAATTGCATCACGATTTTGTATGAGCCAGTATTTAAGTTTTATCAATAGTCCAAGCTTCAATTTCAAATCGGCGATTAGGCTCTAAACAGCGAATCAACTTATCGTCGCGTTTGCTTTGGTTGCATTCAACGATGGGCATCGACTTGCCTGCACCCGATGCTGATATGCGCTCAGCTGGAATGTTTTTGCTCATTAAATATTGTTTAATCGTTTCTGCGCGCGCTTGTGAAAGTTTGACATTGTATGCATCGTCACCCAAACGGTCGGTGTGGCCGATGATATTTAATGTGGTGATTTCGCCACCAGCTAAAAGATTGCTAGCTAGGCGATCCAGTTTTTCAACGCCGCCAGGTCTTAAGTTAACCATGGCGGATCGGTCAAAATCAAACATGCCATCGGCACTTAGTTGCAGCTTAGTTAAGGCAGCGCTTGGCACGATTTTTTCAATTGTTTTCACTTCAGTTGTGTTCAAAACAACATCATCAGTTTTAGCGGTAGCAATATTTAACTGTTGTGCACAAGACTCAGGTTTCCAATACGTGTTTTGCAAACGCATGCTGGGGTTGTAAATGATCTTGTATTGACAAGTTTGTATGGATTTTCCGTCGATTAAATTGTTGTCATTTTCACGGAAATTAAAAATGTAATCCCATTCCCTTATCTTACCGATTCCTTCTGAAAAATGCGGATGACCCAATAGCGCATAAACTTGATTTTTGGTCATATCAGGCGCCACGTTACGCAGGTTGTCGAGATTAGGAAAAGTGCCTTCTTTCATCCACGTATTCTTTTCAATTTGCGGGAAAATAATCTCATCACTTTTTCCGTCGTTAGAAAGTCGACTGACAGAAGTCGCGCAACCTTGCAGCAAAATGAGTGATGAAATTAACGCAGATAATACGATGTATTGCATGTGGTTATTTTTAATACTGCGATGATTTTTCATGATAGTTGTTCCTATTAAATAGTGCGATTATCAAAAATTAGATTACCAATAGATTCCAACACCTACGCCGGCACCAGCTTTGCCACGCGTATTGGCAGAACCATTGAAATTAATCGCCCAACGACCATTTTCAGAAAAATTAGAAATACCCACAGACATGGCAGATTGACCTTGATAATTTGCAACGCCTGCACTCATCATCGCTTTGCCTGGAACAACCGATTGCGGCATACTCGCCATCGCCATTGCAGAGGCAGCGCCAGCGTTTGCATTCGATCTCACGCTGCTGATTTCAGACTGTAATGAACCAAGTCTATTGTTAATATCTGCACCAGATTGCGCGATTGCAGCATCCAATTGCCTGACATTCACTGCATCGGTTTCGGCAGTGCCGCCCGCTACATTGGTGATTTGGCGTTCGTTGCCTGCTGAACCAACTGAAACTGCGCCTTCAGTGGATGTGACCGCAACATTGCTGTATTTCTCAGTTGCACCGTTCATGCCAGCGCGAGTTGCTTGAGCGCCAGCACCTAATGCCACGCCGCGGTTTGCTGTCACGTTTGCCGCATTGCCTAAAGCCGTGCCTTGTTGCGATGTTAATGCCACGGTATTATCACCAAATGCAGCACCACCATTACCAGCTTGCGCATTTACGCCAACCGCCACTGAGCCAGTAGCTAATGCACCGGCACCAATGGCAATAGAGTTAACACCTGTGGCGGCAGAGTTTTGCCCAATCGCGATTGCACCAGTTTGAGTTGCTTGGCTGTTATCGCCCATTGCAACGCTGCCATCGCCACTGGCAAGTGCGCGAGAGCCTGCGGCGACACTGTCATCACCAGTTGCGCTGGAATCAGCTAGCGTTGAATTAGCATGAAAGTATTTTATACCGCCGCCGTTGCTTACGTTGGCAATCAATTGATTGGTTGCATACAGTTGAGCGCCATTGATTGCATCTGTGCTGATTGCGCTAACATCGCCATTAGCGACATTGTGTATTCTTACTGGACCAAGCGCACCACCAATTAGTGTTACATCATTAGAACGCACGTTTGGTGTCGGCACACCATTAGCGTCAGAATACTGCAACGGCGCGTTATTCTGTAATGCAGCAATCGCAGTACCCACACTATTTTCAGTCGTTCCATATATGTTATAGCTAGGGGCTGAAACGGCACCAGTTGTTGAGTTATAAGTTGCACCACCACCTAGGTTGGTCGCCATACTTGTACCAAGCGCATCCGTATTGGCTGTCATACCAGAGGTAATGCCGAATAATTGAGAACCATTAATTGCGTCTGTGCTGGTCGCGCTAATAACACCATTTGCGACATTATGTATAGCCACTGGAGTGCCTGCTGTACTACCGACCAAAGTGACGTGGTTTGAAGGTGTGTTAGGTGTTGCCACACCAGCAGCATTTGAATATTGCAGCGGCGCATTGGCTTGCAGAGCAGTAATTGCAGAACCGACGTTATTTTGAGAGCTACCATAAACATTATAAGTAGGCGAAGAAACAGCGCCAGTGCTTGAGTTGTATGCCGCACCACCACCTAGATTAGTTGCCATGCTTTGGCCTAACGCATCCATGTTAAGGGTGACACCATCTCTAACCGCAAATAATTGAGAGCCATTTACAGCGTCAGTACTGGTTGCACTAATCGCACCTTTAGAAAGATTAGTGATAAGTGTACCGTTCGTGGTGCCGCCATCTGTTGACAGATCGCCACCCAAAGTAGCCGTCATTTTTAACCTTGGTGTACCAATATCATATTTAATCGCGCCATCGTTCACTGCAAATAATTGAGCGCCATTCACCGCGTCAGTGCTATTTACACTCACTGCACCTTTAGAAAGATTAGTGATGCGCGTGCCGTTCGTTGTACCGCCATCGGTTGACAGCGGACCACCTAAAGTAGCAGTCCTTAGTGAGCTAGATGGATCATACTTAACCGCACCATCATTTACTGCTTGTAATTGAGAAACATTGACCGCATCAGTGCCTATACTACCTGCTGCAACATTGGTTACTTTTCTAGCATTGCCAGCCGATCCAAGCGACACTTCACCCACACTATTTTGTGGCGCAGTTAATCCATAAGCGATGTAATTGGTCTGTGCGCCAAGTCCTGCCGTTGAGTTAGCACCTAAGGCAATACTATTTGCCACATTGGTATTAGCGCCACTACCAAGCGCCATAGAATTAGACCCTAACGCGCCAATCGAGGCATTTGGGCCGATAGCCATTGAATTGATTGCTGCTGTATCTGTAATACTGCCATTGCCAAAAGCGATAGAGTTTAATTCGCCAGCGCTGGCCGCAGTGCCATTACCCAACCCTGTAATAGAGTTGCCGCCGATGGATATGCCTTTGGGCGTATCTAAGCTAAAGCCATCTGCAGTTGTTACGCATTGATCAGCAGGGGAAAGAAGGTTTCCATTCGTGTCTAACACATTGAGATTAATGGGAGCACCGCCAGCGATATTAGTTAATGTGGTATTCACGGTGGTGCCTAAGCCTAATAGCCCACCTAAATCTAAAATATTTGTGATTGGCAGCAAAACACCACCTACAATATCTGTCACTACAGATTTGGGAAGGCTGACGCCAGAACAAGCGCTGACAAGTGCAGCATTTGCGTATTGTGTATTGCTAATCATGGTTGCCGCTAAAATGCTTGCAGCCAAAACTGATCGTCGGTGATTGATTGCGGCTGATTTTGCCGTAAACGTAGTATTTTGTGTTACTAGCCCATTTTCGTTAATTGACACATGTAAAGCTTGAAAAATCACGGATGATTTTCCCATTGGCGATACAATCCCCTCGGTTTGTGTAGTTTTCATTTCATGCTCCTTCAAATGCCGTCAATCGACGTAACCATTTAAAAAATAAACACTTAAGACTTTTTTTTGTTGATGAAATGAATGGCGCATACATCGTGCCAAATTTTTTGGTGGGGGTTTTTAAATCATATTTTTAGGTTAAGTGCAATAAGTAAAAGTACGTATTTACGCTAATTTACTCTGCTGCACAGTCATTTCTCTTCAATATTCTTGCGACTAAAGTGGATAAGTGCGGATGAGAATAGACTTTAGTTTTATGATGGAAATCGTCAGTTAGTCATCATGCATGTAAATTTTTTGACAACTTAATACGTACTTTTAAGTGATTTTTTAGGGTTAAAGCGATAAATTTAGGCTAAAAGCACTAAATTAACTGCAATCAACAAACTAGATAAAATAGCGTATCGCCATAACGTGAGATGCTTTAGCAAAATGCTTATAATCAAAGTATGAATACTTACCATTTGATGAAATATGTCAATTACCTAAAAAGTAACTCTGCATCGCTCACTTATGCCTGTCTAACTTTCGTTCTATTTATTTCTATTTTTGAGATGCTAGTGAGTGCGGAGTATGCAAAAGCGGAGAGCAGAATCACCATCGAAGCGACCGATTACGCTAACTCGCTTAAAACAAAAGTGGATAGAGAGTTGAATGCGTTATTGTTCGTTTCAAATGGATTGTCCAGTTACTTAACGGTTTATCACCAAGAGCTCGATGGCAAAAAATTGATGGCGATGTTGGCGGATTTATACGTCACAACCAAACACGTTCGCAATTTGGGAGTAGCGATCGGTTACAAACTCACTTATATTTATCCCCTCAAATCTAACGAAAAAGCCATCGGCATTGATTATCATGATTTGCCAGAGCAATGGCCGCAAATTCAGCAAGCAGTTAGAACGCATCAAGGTGTGCTATCGGGCCCGGTAGATTTGGTGCAAGGCGGTAGAGGACTGATTTACCGTTACCCTATTTTTATCGATGGTGAATATTGGGGATTGTTATCTACGGTCATTAATACCGATTCTTTTTTTAGAGCCGCCTTTAATAATTTGGTCGATAGTGACTATGATTTTGCGATTCGCGTAAAAGATTCATCTAATGTTTTTTACGGTAATGCCAGTTTATTTGAACATCCGAAAGCGTTGATTTCTGACAGTGATTTGCCTAATGTGCAATGGCAATGGGCAATTTTACAAAAAACAGAAAAAAAATCTGGCCTGATATTGATCACCCGATTAATGAGTGTGGTGATCAGTCTGTTGATGGCAACACTCGCGTATTTCTTTTTGAGGGAGCGCAAACAGTTAACTTCGCAAGCGATGGAAGATAGTTTGACGGGTTTAGCGAATCGGCGATTGCTGGAATTTAGAATGGCCCAGACGTTTGCGCAGTCAAAACGATTCAACCGAATCATGGCGATTATGTATATCGATATCGACCATTTTAAAAGACTAAACGACACCTATGGCCACGATGTGGGTGATGAGCTGCTGAAAGCGGTTGCCAAGAAATTAAATCACTGTATTCGCGATGTAGATACTTTAAGCCGCGTTGGTGGCGATGAATTTGTGATTGTACTGGACGAACTTAACCACTTAAATGATGCCAATTTAATCGTAGAAAAAATTATGGCAGCAGTTGAAAAAGACATCGTTGTGATGCATAAAAGTATCAAAGTGACGTTGAGTATCGGCGTTGCTAGCTACAATCATGCGAGTGAGGAAACGCTTAAAAGCTTGATGAAAAAAGCCGACATCGCGTTATATGAAGCCAAAGGCTCAGGTCGAAACACTTACAAAATATATCAAGAATCCTAAACTTTCAAAAAACTTAAATCACATTTTTTGAGTCATATTGATTTAAGTCACAAAGTTTAAATTAAATCTAAAATTCAGTTTGGTTTAAGGTTCGGTCATTAAAGTAGTCTCCGTAGCAACAATAAATTTTCGTTCAAAATTTTATTTAGGAGATTAAAATGAAGCACTTAAACACACATTTAAACAAGGCCATCATGCTGACATTAACTGTTGCAAGCCTGAATGTTTTCACAATCGGAAATGTAATCGCAGATGATGACGATCCGGCAAAAATGTTATTGACCGCAAAAGCGGCTGGATTGATTTCTGTGGAACAAGCGACTGAAAAAGCGCTGGCCGCAAAACCTGGTACGGTCATAGAGGTTGAGCTTGAAAAACGTAAATGGCCACAAGGCTGGGATTACGAGTTTGAGATAATCGACGCACAGGGCAACGAATGGGATGTGAATATTGACGCAAAAACTGGCGAAACACGTAAAGTGTCGCGCGATTGGTTTTAGTGTTCACTTAGTTTTAATATTAATTAGTAGCATAAGCTGAATATAAAGGTAGCCAGCTGATATGGTTTTTCTGAAGGTATATTGCAATAGCATTTTGTTAGCATGTTTGCTAAGCAGCAATTTGCTAGGCGTGACTAGCGTGTTTGCAGAAGAAGACTATCAGCTGGCAAAAAAGCTCAGAGAAAAAGGTGAGATTTTGCCTTTAGAAAGAATCCTGACCTTCGCGCGCGCAAAAAAAGCCGGTGAAGTATTAGAAACTGAGTTTGAAAAAAAAAATGGTCGCTATATTTATGAAGTAGAAATTCTGGATGCTAAAGGCCAAGTGTGGGAATTAAAACTGGATGCAAAAACAGGACAATTAATCAAGATTGAAATTGACGATTAAACGATTGTGATTAAACAGTGCGACTTTTATTAGTTGAGGACGATGCGGTTCTAGGGCCATCTATGCGCTCAGCTTTGCAGCGCGCTGGATACGCGGTCGATTTAGCGTTGGATGGTTTGGAAGCCGAAGCCTTTGGCGATATTGAGCCTTACGATATTGTGGTGTTAGATTTAGGTTTACCGCAGCAATCTGGCTTAACGGTGCTGGCTAATTGGCGCAAAAAAGGCAATCAAGTACCAGTGGTTATTTTGACTGCGCGCGACACTTGGCAAGAAAAAATAGAAGGCTTTAAGCTGGGTGCAGATGATTACATTGGCAAACCTTTTCAAATGCAGGAGCTGATTGCGCGGCTGAACGCAGTGTTGAAACGCAGCCAGAACAACCCGATGACTGCATTTGCTTTTAGCGGTATCGAACTGGTAGAAGATACACAAACACTTATTAAATCAGACGGACAACGCTATACGCTCACCAGTACGGAGTATCGATTATTACGCTACTTTATGTTGAATCCGGGCAAAGTACTGTCAAAAACCAGGTTAACCGAACACGTGTATGAATACGATAGCGATAAAGACAGCAACGTGATTGAAGTCTATGTGAATCGTCTGCGGCAAAAAATCGGTGAAGAGCTTATTCAAACTAGGCGCGGTCAGGGTTACGTATTTAATCCAGAGTCTAGTTTGAGCTCGGACCAAAATAATTCATGATCAGTCTGAATAAACGGCTTTCTTATGGCTTAACTTTTAGCCTGATTGTATTGCTCGGTTTGCAGTGGGGCGTGATTAGTTATGTTTTTAGTACGTTGTCTGAAAAACAGTTAATTAATCGCTTAGACCAAGATAGTGAAAGCTTACTTTCCGGCATCAGCTTTGATGCACAAGGTCAATTATTGCTCAATCCACAAAGGGTAAGCGCGGTTTATCAGCGGCCATTATCTGGACATTATTATGTGATTAATGTGGCTAATCAGCACCAATACTCGCGCTCACTTTGGGATAATAATCTAGCGATTCCGATAATAAAAACAGGCTTGGTAACGACTTTGCGCACAAAAGGTCCTGAAGGTCAGATCTTATTAATGTCTGTGCAATTGTATAAAAAACATCAGCAAATAATCACCATTGCCGTGGCAGAAGATTTAACTGAGGTGAATCAAGCCTTACGCCAATTTCAGTGGATTTATGGTGGCATATCTTTGCTGATATTGCTTGCGTTATTGCTGATTCAGCGCCGAATTGTCAGCAATAGCCTTAAGCCATTACAAGTGATTCGCGATAATTTATTGCGCATTGAGTCAGGCGAAGTCAGTCAAATTGAATCATTAGGTCCAGCGGAAATTTCACCAGTGATTGCTGAATTTAATCGCTTACTGAAAATGATGGGCAACCAAAGTCGTCGTTCTCGCGAAGCTTTGGGCAACTTGGCGCATGCGCTTAAAACACAATTAACGATATTGAATCAAACCGCAGAGCAGTTCTCAGTCGCTGAAAATAAACAATTTTCTGCCACCATCTATGAAACCACCGATATCATGCGGCATATTGTAGAACGCGAATTAAAACGGGCGCGTTTGATTGGTAATACATTGCCTGGTAGACGCGTGGATGTGCAGGAGGAAGTGACCTTAATGGTGAAAACTTTGCAGTTAATGCATGTTGCAAAAACACCCATCATTACCTATCAAATTGATAACAATATTAGCTATATCGGCGACCAAGAAGACTTCTCCGAGTTGCTAGGTAATCTGCTGGATAACGCCTGTAAATGGTGTAATCAACAAGTGCATTTAACCATTAAAACCGAACCTTTTGAATCAGGGCAGGGTATGATTTTTATGGTGGAAGACGATGGTGTCGGATGCGAGTTGGATAAGCTGGATGCATTAACGCAACGCGGTTTTCGGTTAGATGAAACAAAGCCTGGAAGCGGGCTTGGTTTGGCTATCGTGCATGATATTGTGGAGAGTTATAACGGTAAGTTAACCTTTGACCAATCCGTAAAATATGGTGGATTGCGCGTGTGCGTATGGCTACCTAATTAAGACTTTACTTGTGATTAGAGGCAATCGTTATTGAATGACTGCAGCTTTATTCATACTATGAAAGGGTTTAGATTCACGTCTAAACCCTTTTTGTTTATCTAATCACAACGGCTCATGCTTTGTCATTTTCGCAACATATTCAACCGTTAAATTACATAGCGTATTAAAGCATGCATTTTTTTGCATGAATTCTAGTAGTTAACTTGTTTTTTTATATAGTTTTTGGGGATGATATGAAAATTAAACAAAGCAGCCTGGCATGGTTGTTGGCTAGTAGCGCATTATTCGCCAGCCATGCAATGGCAGATGAATTGATTGTCAACGGTAATTTTGAAACTTCAGGCGCAGATGCCTATGATATTCAAGGTTGGAATTCAGCAGAAGTCGGTGCATTTGGTTCTGTGTTGTTAGAAAATGATACGCTTACCGATGCCAGCGGTCGCAATACATTTGGCCCAGCAAGTGGCGTTAACTATGCATTGCTGGATGCTTTTACCATCAGCAATCAGGCACTTTATCAAACATTTACTGCTAGCGCTTTTAACGCAACAACAAGTTCAGCAACATTATCATTTAGCTTGTTTGTGAATAACCAAAGTAGCAACGGTACACAAATCCATGCGGCAGGTTTAGATTACACATCTGCTGACAGTTTCGAGGCGAACCAACACGTACGCGTAGACTTGTTAAATGCAGGCGCAAGTATTTTTTCTACTAGCAGTGCGGATATTGCACAAAGCTTTTATTTAGGCGGCTCAACCGGCAATAGCGTGATTGGTGGCGATGTTGCTAATGGCTATACCAACTATTCATTCGATTTATCCTCATTATTAGCCGCTGGTGGCACATACACTTTGCGCTTTGCCAGCGTTGCGAACGAAGGTCAATTGCAATTGGGCATTGACAACGTGAGTTTGCAAGTAGCCGCAGTGCCAGAAGTTGATACTTCTGCCATGTTGTTAGCTGGTTTTGCTGTAATGGGTTTTGTGGCGCGTCGCCGCAAGCTAGCTTAAAAACTAGCCTAATCCAGCCATTAACTTTGTTTATTACTACTGATATTTAAGGGATTAAAAATGAAATTGCAGTCATTTAAAACTAACGTACTAAAAGCGACAACATTAGCGGTGATGTGTGTATTGGGCGCACAAACTGCGTACGCAGAAGATGCCGCTACTTGGTATCAAGATGGTCAAGCGGCTTTGGCGGCTTCAAAACAAATCGTGCCAAATGCAAAACGCGCTAAAAACGTTATTTTGTTTGTGGGCGATGGTATGGGCGTTTCAACGGTAACTGCCGCTCGTATTTTTGAAGGTCAATTAAGAGGTGTTGATGGTGAGCGTAATTTGCTGTCATTTGAAAAATTACCCTATGTTGCTATGTCGAAAACCTATTCTACTAACCAACAAACTGCCGATTCAGCCCCAACGATGACAGCAATGGTGACGGGTGTTAAAACCAATGATGGCGTGCTATCTGTTAATCAAAATGTATTTAACGGCGGCACTGATAATGCAGCAATTCAGGCCAATAAATTGACGACTATTTTAGAGTTGGCTGAACAAAATGGCCGTTCAACTGGCGTGGTTTCTACAGCGCGTATTACGCATGCAACGCCAGCAGCAACGTACGCACACACATCAACACGTGATTGGGAAACCAAAACGGCCACTACGCCAGCGGCTGGTGTGAATGATATTGCTGCACAAGCGATTGATAATTTTGGCTTGGGTAAAGTAGGTGACGGCATAGAGGTGTTTTTAGGTGGCGGTCGTACTAAATTTCTACCAACCACTGTAGATGATCCAGAAGATGCAGGCAGAAAAGGTGAACGTACGGATGGCAGAAATTTAATTACCGAATACCAAACTAAATTTGGTGCAGATTATGTGTGGAATAAAGCGCAGTTCGATGCGATTAATCCAGCAACGACTAATCGTTTGATTGGCTTGTTTGAGCGTTCACATATGGAATTTGAGCATGACCGCCCTACGGATACGGCTAAAGAACCGAGTTTGGCCGAGATGACTGATAAAGCGATTGATGTACTGAAAAAGAATCCAAACGGTTATTTCTTAATGGTAGAAGCGGGCCGTATCGACCACGGCCATCATGCCGGTAATGCATACCGCGCCTTGTCTGATACGGTTGCGTTGAGCGATGCGGTTAAAAAAGCGCTTGAAAAAGTGGATTTAAAAGATACCTTAATCATCGTGACGGCTGACCATAGCCATACTATGACGATGGCGGGTTACCCAGCACGTGGTAATCCTGTATTGGGCAAAGTGATTAACCCAGGTGAAACAGCATTTGCGTTGGCTGAAGATGGCAAGCCTTACACCACTGTGAGTTATGCGAATGGTAAAGGCTACCATGTAGGTTCAGCGGGTGAGGGCGTTTACAACTTGCCAACGGTGGCAGGTCGTCCTGCAGATATGACGACAGTTGATACGACTGACCCTGATTTCCACCAAGAAGCATTGGTGCCAGCAAGCGCTGAAACGCATGCAGCAGAAGATGTGCAGGTTTTTGCAGGCGGCCCTAAAGCGTATCTATTTCATGGTGTGCAAGAACAAAGCTATATTTTCCACGTGATGAAAGATGCATTCGGTTTTAATTAATGCGTTAAATTTGCTGAGGTTAAACTGAGGTTAAAGCAGTGACTAAAACGTTGGTCATAAAACTGACGTTTTAGCTTGTTAAAGTAACAGGGCGATATTGCAATGCAATACCGCCCTGTTTTTTTTCGTATTTTCTAAAGATTCTAGTCGTTAAGGTTTAAGTAAAGGAGCGAATATGCACTGGTCTATTAAGTTATTCATCGTTTTGGTCGTGGTATTCAATATCGACGTGCCAAATAGTTATGCGGCGCAAAATGATTCGACTGCGCAAAACTCAACTAACATCAACTTAACCAATTTAAACGCACAATTTGAAACGACAGAATGTGCGTTGCCCTGTAAAAAAACGAGCGTAGCAAATAAAAAAACCACATGGTGGATGTGGCGCACGCCTACTCAAGTGGAGCTGAGGAAAGCGAATGCCAATAATAGCGAAATGTGGGAAATGGATGAAAATAAACAGTTAAGTTATCAGTTTTTACTGCATGACGAAAAGCGTGTGATTGAATATTCACATACTGATTTAACCATGTTAGGTATGCAAACTGATATGGCTAAATGGCAAGCGATTACTCAGTTAGTCACGCCGCAAGATTTGGCTAGTATGAAAAAAGTCAGTCTTAAAAAGCAGTATCAAGGCTTAGCGTTAACGCAATATAGCGGTAGTTTGAATGGTATCAAAACCGATATTACGTGGATTGACGCGCTGCAAATTCCCCTCAGCATGACTTATGTTTATCCTAAACAACAGTTAACAGTCAATCTCACCCAATTAAATGCCAAGCCTGAAAACGCGACAACTGCCGAGCAATTGCAAACGTATCAGCAAGTAGATTATGCCGATATCGGTGATATGGAACATTCTGCCACCGCAAAAATCTGGTTATCTAAAGCGCACGACGCGCCAGGCGTTCACACTTACGGCCATCAGCATTAATTGTATCTAGTCCGTTCGGACTAGATAAGCCCCATTTATCGTCATCTTAATGCCACGCATTTCAGTCATGCTAGCTCACATAATATCTGCGCTTAAATAATATAAGTCACAGAATAAAAGATTGATTTTTGTGAGGAGTTTGCGTGAAAATTTTGACTAAATTATATCGCGCTTTTTTATTAAAAGCAGGTGCATTAAAAAGCCTGATTAACGCTTTAACAAACACTTTCAACAGCTTCGACTTAACACTATTTTCGTATCAAAAACTTAATCTATCGCAACATTCAGCCCATTCGGAATTCGACTCTGCAAAAGCGTTTATGATCAATTCTGATATACACCAGCGCTTTGAATATGGTGGAAATCGGGCGTACGACGCTTCAGTCAAACCGATAAAAATCATGATGGTGGGTTTAAGGGGTTTCCCTGATGTGCAAGGTGGCATTGAAACGCACGCTGAACATTTAGCACCAATGCTAGTGAGTTTAGGTTGTGATTTAGAAGTGCTTGCACGCAGCGCTTATCAAAAACCGCATGTAGGCAGGCACTGGAATGGCGTCAAGTTAACCACATTGTGGGCGCCAAAATCCAAAGCTTTTGAAGCGCTTATGCATACCTTTTTAGGTGTTTTGTATGCGGCAATTAAGCGTCCAGACATTCTACATATCCATGCAATTGGCCCGGCATTAATGACGCCATTAGCGCGTTTACTAGGTTTGCGTGTGGTTGTTACGCATCATGGGCAAGATTACAATCGCCAAAAATGGGGCGTGCTGGCACGTTTTACTTTATTGCTGGGCGAGTGGTTTGGCATGCGTTTTTCAAACCATAGAATCACTATCTCATCTGTCATTCACGAATTAGTGACACAAAAACATACCGTTAATTCTGCGCTCATTCATAACGGCGTTGTGCTGCCAGATTTAAATGTTTCTA
Source organism: Methylotenera versatilis 79 (assembly GCF_000384375.1). NCBI lineage: Bacteria > Pseudomonadati > Pseudomonadota > Betaproteobacteria > Nitrosomonadales > Methylophilaceae > Methylotenera > Methylotenera versatilis. The sequence continues at coordinate 1,231,678 of NZ_ARVX01000001.1, forward strand.
GTGCGCATTTGGCGCAATTTGGTCTAGAGCAGAATAAGTACATCTTGCTAGTGAGTCGCTTGGTGCCAGAAAAACGCCATATGGATTTGATTGATGCTTTTAATCAAGCCAATTTATCCGGCTACAAGTTAGCATTAGTCGGTTCGTCCGATCATCCTGATGCTTATGTTCAAACCTTGATAAACGCGACTGTCGCTAATCCTAATATTGTACTGACTGGCTATCAAAAAGGTGATGCTTTACGCAGTTTATACGCACATGCCGCGCTGTTTGTGTTGCCTTCATCACATGAAGGATTATCGATTTCATTACTGGAAGCGTTAAGTTATGGCTTGCCTGTGATTGCCAGCGACATTCCAGCGAATCTGGAAGTCGGCTTGAATGACGCGAGTTACTTCAAGATGGGTCAAGTAGATGAAATAGCGGATTTGTTAGTACACCATATTCAAAATGCATTGTCATCGGCAGAAAAGTTAGACAAAAGAATGCAATTAAGAGCTTGGGTGAACAGTCAATATAACTGGAAAAATATTGCAGAAAAAACCATCAAAGCTTATCAAAACTCGCTTAAAGCTTATTAAAAAGATCGTTTAAGACAAAACTGTATTTATTATAGTTGCCTGTAGTTTCGCTGGGCCACTAAGTGGGCAATCCACATTTTCTTGTACATATCAATGTCATATTAATCATGTAATTTAATAGGCTATTTGCCAATTAGTTATGCCTATTCCGAATGAGATTTCAGCAAAGCCTTAGTTTTAATAAATCGTTAAGCCTGAATCAAATCATTAAGATATTGGTTGATCCAGTATTGATGATTGCCATGCTCTTTTTCTTTGCATTAATGGACGAAGGTAGGCTTGGTTCGCATTATATCGTGCTGTCGATTATGGTATTCGCACTGAGTTTTCCTGGCACTTGGGGCAATGCACAAAGCTTATCCAAAGACGTAATGGCAACGTTAAGTCAGTGGTTTTTAGTGGTGGGCATATTACTTTTTTTTGGATATGCCACCGCTTATTTACCTATGTTTTCGCAGCAAGTGGTTATTGCTTGGGTGCTTATTACGCCGGTAATTTTGATTATTATGCATTGGTTAATCAGCCGGTATTTTGTCAGTAAGCACTATTTAACGCACATCAAAAAAACAGCTGTGGTTGTTGGTCAAAATGAGTTGTGCCAGCAGTTGTGCAGCCGAATTAAGGATAGTAACCAGCTGGCAATTGAAGTGAAAGGCTATTTTGATGACTTATCAGTCACTAGGTCATCTACGTTTGTACCAGATAATCAGCAAGTTGCTCATATAAGCGAGATTGCTAGTTTTGTGAAGCAACAGGCGATTGATATTATCTATATTACATTGCCACCTTCTATGCATATCCAAATAATGGCTTTGCTGGATGATTTAAAAGATACAACGGCATCCATTTATTTTGTGCCGGATTTTTTTATGGCTGATCTAATTCAAGGCAGAATTGATGAAATTGATGGCATGCCTGTGGTTGCAGTGTGCGAAACACCTTTTACTGGTTTTAACGGCATCGTTAAAAGATTAAGCGATATTGTGATTGCCTCTATAATTTTATGCGTGATTTCGCCGTTAATCCTTATTGTTGCCATCGGTGTTAAATTCAGCTCACCTGGACCAATACTATTTAAACAAAGGCGTTACGGTTTAGATGGACAAGAGATTATTGTCTATAAATTCAGGTCAATGAAAGTGACTGAAGATGGCGCAACCGTCACGCAAGCAACGCTTAACGATAAAAGAGTGACACCTTTTGGGCAGTTCATTCGTAAAACATCTTTAGATGAGCTGCCACAGTTTTTTAATGTGTTACAGGGCAGAATGAGCATTGTCGGCCCACGTCCGCACGCTGTTACGCATAACGAGATATACCGCAAACTGATCAAAGGTTACATGGTTCGTCATAAAGTAAAACCTGGTATTACTGGTTGGGCGCAAGTAAATGGATATAGAGGCGAAACTAAAACAATCGAATCCATGAAAAATCGGATTGATTACGATCTGGAGTATCTGAAAAAATGGTCACTCTCGCTGGATATCCGCATTATTCTGAAAACAATCTTACTGGTTTTTAAAGATTCAAAAGCTTATTGAAAACAGGGTGAATATTAATTGATTGACGTTATTGACAAGGTTAATCAATCAAGTAGCCCGTTCGGACTAATCTAGTCCGAAAGAACTATTTATTTAATAAAAACTACATCATGACGTCATGATCGAAGCACATAATAGGTTGCTTAAATTTAGTTATTTTAAGGAGTTTTAAATGAAGAAATTAAACGGATTAATCATGGGTGCGTTACTGTTGACATCAACTTTAGTCAGCGCGGTTGAGTCTCCAAATCTTACACCAACATCAGATAGTTTGTATGTTGCAACAGCGGGCGAAGTTTTCGTCACTTTCTTATCTAAAGAAGCATCGTTTTCAAATGATCTTTTTTTAAACGGCTCTTCCAATTTAATATTGAATAATCAAACTGCTGCCGTTGGTAGCACTTATTCTTTAGGCAGTTTTGAAGCTGGCGCAGAATTGATTTTCAAAATAGTTGTAAATGGCGGTAATGTTTTTTATAGCGGCTTAGCCAGTCGCAATTTTGATGGCGTTGAACACGCGACTTATCAAGTACAAGGCAACTCTATTATTGTGGGTTTTGAAGACCTTGCATTTCCTAGCGATAAAGATTACAACGATTTAGTGTTTTCGGTGAGTAATATTCGCGCAGGAGCACCGATAACGCCTGTGCCAGAACCTGAAATGGCGGGCATGTTAATGGCAGGTTTAGGTTTGTTAGGCTTTGCAATACGCCGTAAAAATAATTTAAAGTAAAACTGAATTCAATGACTTAGTTGAATGCAATAAGAAGCGGCTTAACGGCCGCTTTTTTATTGAGGCTAGCAATTTAATGCAAATAATTTAAATGCCATTTCAATCGTCATTATTATTTAATAATTAAAATCTATACTAAAAAATTAAGCAAGTATTTTTGAACGGGCCATTTTGAAAGACCATCAATGAAAGCCATGATTTTAGCCGCGGGCAAGGGCACGCGCGTGCGACCATTAACCTACGAGTTACCTAAGCCCATGATTCCTATTTTGGGCAAGCCTGTAATGGCATATTTAATCGAACATCTAGCCAAACATAACATCAAAGAAGTGATGGTGAATGTTAGCTATCTACACGAAAAAATCCAGCAATATTTTGGTGATGGTCATCGCTTCGGGCTGCGTATTGGTTACTCGTTCGAGGGCGATATTAGTAATGGGAAAATTATTCCCAGCCCAGTCGGCTCTGCTGGTGGCATGCGAAAAATTCAAGATTTTGGTGGTTTTTTTGATGAAACCACGATTGTGATTTGCGGCGATGCCATTATTGACCTAGATATTACGCAAGCGTTGGCAGAACATCGTCGCAAAGGCGCATTGGTGAGCCTGATTGCTAAACAGGTGACTATGGATAAAGTCTCTGGTTACGGCATCGTTGTCACAGATGATGATGGAAAAATCACTTCATTTCAGGAAAAACCCAGCCAAGCGGAAGCGCGTTCTAATCTAGCCAGTACAGGCATTTATATTTTCGAGCCAGAAGCGTTGAATCTAATTCCATCGGGCAGTGCATTTGATATTGGCTCAGATTTATTTCCATTATTAGTCCAAAAAAACTTGCCGTTTTATGCCATTAACTTACCGTTTAATTGGATCGATATTGGTCTGGTCGCTGATTATTGGGAAGTGATGCAACAAGTGATGCGCGGCGAAGTGCCGTCGATGCATATGCCTGGCAAGCAAATAAAACCGGGCGTTTGGGTTGGGTTAAACGTGCATATCGACTGGGATAATACCAATATAGTTGGGCCAGTTTACATTGGGTCTGGCACGCGTATTGATAAAGGTACCGAGATTATCGGGCCTACATGGATCAGTGATGGCTGCCATATACAGCGCGGCGGTCGTGTCGTGCGGAGCGTATTGTTTGAATATACCCGTGTTGGTCAGGATTATAGTTTTGAAGAAATGATTGTGTGCGGCGAATATTGCGTGGATAAACATGGGCGCATGATGCATGTGGATGATGATAATTGCGATTTGATTTGGAGCGATGCGCGCGAAAAAGTCATTTATCCGATGAATTATGCACAAGCCAAGATTTAAGCATTGATGACGTAAAACTAGAAAAGTGGTTTGTGACAAAACTGTCACAAAACTGCAATTTTACTGAAAACTAGATTGACTAAAATTGTCATCTAAAATTAATTCAGTGAAGTTGTAGAGATGCAAAATTTCTTTAAAAAAAATCAGCTTAAACATAAAAAACAAGGCTTTACCTTGCTTGAGTTGCTGGTGGTGATTGTGATCATCGGCTTACTTGCCAGTATTGCCGCGCCTAAATTATTTATGCAGATTGGCAAATCGGAAACTAAAACTGCCGATGCGCAAATCGCTTCATTGGGACTAGCATTAGATCAATATCGTATTGATGTCGGCCAATACCCAACGACTGAGCAAGGCTTGATTTCTTTAAATAAAAATCCAGGCAATGTGCCGAAATGGCATGGCTCCTACCTTAAAAAAACGATTCCTAATGACCCTTGGGGCAAGCCTTACCAATACAAATCGCCTGGCGATCATGGCGATTACGATCTGTTTACACTAGGTAAAGATGGTCAACTTGGCGGCACTGAAGAAGCCACAGATGTGGTGAATTGGTAATGTGCGGACAAGTCTTTTCAACATTGCTGACATTTATTTAGGTATTTTCAAGTCATGGAATATCAAGTAAAAGCATTGCGCGGCAGTGAGCTTATTTTGCTGAATATTGTTGCGATGCATGCCGACGATGCCTCTGCACAAGCAAAAGCAAAAGGTTTTCAGCCCATTTCTATTCACGCTAAAAGCCTTGCACTTAACGCTAAAACCAGCAAAAAATTCCCATTAGCTTTGTTTAGCCAAGAACTATTGGCCTTGTTAGAAGCCGGTTTAAATTTAGTGGAATCTATTGAAACGCTGGCGGAAAAAGAACAGCGTACTAACGTAAAAAATGCGCTGGATGCATTATTACAAGCTTTATATCAAGGTCAAACCTTTTCAGCGGCGTTAGAGTTACAACCGGCTATCTTTCCCATTTTATATATTGCCACCGTGCGCGCCAGTGAAAAAACGGGCGATTTGGCCGAATCGCTAGGCCGCTATGTGAGCTATGAACATCAAATTGGATTAGTGAAGAAAAAGATCATCAGTGCGTCGATTTATCCGATTTTACTAATAAGTGTGGGCGGCTTAGTTATATTCTTTTTGATGGGTTTTGTGGTGCCAAAATTCAGTCAAATCTATGAAGATACTGGCAGTAACTTACCCTTTTTATCGCAAATATTATTGAAATGGGGTGTGTTTTTAGATAATCACGGCAAGACTTTTTTAATCGGTTTAGGCGCAAGTTTTTTTGCTGTTTTCTATGCGTTAAGTCAGGCCAATGTTAGAAAGTGGCTTATGCAACTGTTTTGGAAAATTCCTGCGATTGGTGAGCGTTTGCGTATTTTTCAACTCGCCCGATTTTATCGTACATTGGGTATGTTATTAAAAGGCGGCACGCCGATTGTTGCTGCATTAACTTCAGTTGCTGGCTTATTAGATGCCGCATTAAAAACAAAAATGCAACAGGCTATCTTGGCGATTCAACAAGGACAGCCAGTTTCAGTCGCATTGGAACAAGCAGACTTAACCACGCCTGTGGCTTTGCGCATGCTGCGCGTGGGCGAACGTGGTGGCAAAATCGGTGACATGATGGAACGTGTTGCTGCGTTTTACGATGAAGAGTTGGCACGTTGGATCGATTGGTTTACTAAGTTATTTGAGCCGTTATTAATGTTGTTTATCGGACTGGTGATTGGTGTAGTGGTGCTACTGCTGTATATGCCGATTTTTGAACTTGCAGGGAGTGTTCAATAATGACGTTGCAAGCAGTCCCAATATTGTCCGAAGCATCACAAAATTTAACGGCAATACCTGCGTTAACTACAATGCCAGCCATCAATGCTGCGCTGATTAAGCAGGCAAAGTTGCAAGCACAGTTGCAACAACGGCGTGTGATAGAGGTGTTAGAAGAAAACTTAAACTGCGATCAAGAGCAGTTTTTGCATCACTTTAGCAGCGCCTTACATTTTTCTGCTATCTACATGAAAGAGCTGCACGCCTTGCATGCAGCTTTTGAGGTGATTCCATTTGCCACCGCGCAACAGAAAGAATGTTTGGCTTTTTATGATGAAAATAAAGCGTTAATCATTGTATTTGCTGACCCGTTTAATGATGGTTTGCAAGACTGGGCTGCGGAGTCAGTTAAACAAGCTTTTACTTGGCGGCTGGCGCACAAAAGCGATATTGCCGCTTTTTTGGCCAAGCATGAAGAAACCATGCACGCGATGGATGGTTTGCATGAGGCGGCGCAAACCAACAATGCAGATGCCGATGAAGCGGTTGCCAACTTATCGCTGAAGTCGATCAACGAAGATACCAATCCGATTATTAAGCTGATTAATTCCACTTTGTACGACGCGTTAAAAGTAGGTGCCAGTGATATTCATTTGGAATGTTCAAATGTGGGGCTAGCGGTTAAATATCGCATTGACGGCGTGATGGCAAGTATTGGCGGCGTGCAAGGCTCGGATAGCGCAGATCAGGCGATTTCACGCGTTAAAGTGATGGCGCAGCTGGATATTTCTGAGCGGCGCATTCCGCAGGATGGCCGCTTTAAAGTGACCGTTCAAGGTCGCGAAGTCGATTTTCGCGTATCCATTATGCCAAGCGTATTTGGTGAGGACGCTGTTTTACGTGTGCTAGACAGAAAAGCATTATCCGAACAAGCGCAAGGTTTAAGCCTGCAAGCATTAGGGTTTGATGCTAAAACCATTGCGCAGTTTCGCAAATTAGCCAGCGAACCTTATGGCATGGTGCTGGTAACTGGCCCTACTGGTAGCGGCAAAACCACATCGCTATATGCGGCAATTTCTGAAGTTAATACTGGCCACGACAAGATTATTACCATTGAAGATCCAGTGGAATATCAATTGCCAGGCGTGTTGCAGATACCAGTTAACGAGAAAAAAGGCTTAACTTTTGCGCGCGGCTTGCGTTCTATTCTGCGGCACGATCCTGACAAAATAATGGTCGGTGAAATTCGCGATGCAGAAACCGCACAAATTGCCGTGCAAGCAGCGTTAACGGGACATTTGGTTTTCACCACCGTGCATGCCAACAATGTATTAGATGTGATTGGCCGTTTTATGCACATGGGTGTCGATCCTTACAATTTCGTCTCCGCCATGAACGGCATCATCGCACAGCGTTTAATCCGCGGCATTTGCCCGCATTGTGCAGAGGATGATTTTCCTGATGCGCAATTGCTGGAAGATTCTGGCATCACGCCACAAATGGCTGCAGGTATGCGTTTTAAGTTTGCAAAAGGGTGTGGGCATTGTCGTGGCACCGGTTATAAAGGCCGTAAAGCCGTTGCGGAATTGTTGATATTAAACGACGAGTTGCGCGAAATGATTGTCGCGCGCGAACCTATCCGCAAATTAAAAGAAGCCGCAAAACGCAGTGGCATGCGCACCATTCGTGAATCCGCAATCGAAGCCGTAGCCAACGGTATGACCACTTTACAAGAGATCAATCGTGTTACGTTTGTGGCCTAGTTTTTCCCCCAATACTTTATGGGTCACTTTTGCAGCAGATGGACTTGCAATTGTTCAGCAAACGCGTGGTTTTAATAAACGTATCACTGACCAGCAATTTATTAAAACGCGCCATACAGAAAAACATCCTGCAGAGTCGCCGAATTGGCAGTTGCTGGTTAATCAATTAGATGGATACTTAAGCAGTGCTTCGCTAAATAAAAACACGCAAATGAATGTGATACTAAGTAGCGATTATGTGCGCTATATCATGTTGCCAGCACAGCAAGTCGCTATGAATTCGGCTGAAAAAAGTGCTTACGTGAATGCGGTATTTAGAGAGATTTACGGCGCGGCGGCTAATGATTGGTATATTAAATATCATTCAGCAGCGCCGCATCAAAACACGCCTGCCGCAGCGGTAGATAAGCAATTGTTGGCATCGTTAGAGCATTTGGCAGGCAAGTATCAACTTAAATTAAATACAGTACAACCTTATTTAATGGCGGCATTTAATGCGTTAAATCACTCGATTCACAAAGCCAATGGCTATTTAGTTTTATTAGAAAACACTAAGTTATTGCTGATTTATTGTCAGCAAGGTGTCTGCCAGCAACTGCAAACGGTGACAGTTAACCAAGATTGGCAAACTGCTTTAAAAAATGCGCTTAACCGTGAATTGTTATTGAATGAGCAACTCAATACGGCAGATAAAAACCTGTTTATTTATGCACCAGCACAAAAAAATACCAGCTTAAATGCAATCGATGGCTGGCATGTGCAACGTATTGGGCATGCAAATAAAGCAAAATTAGAAGCGCCATTTTATATGCTGGAAAGCGTTTTATGAGCCAGCGATTTTATTCACAACGTTTAGATTTAGAATTTAATCGACCGGGGTCATTTTCGTTTTTAAATGTCACTTGGTCGGGGCTAATTATTTTCGTTATCAGTTTGATTGCTAGCGTCATTTTGTGGAATTTACACCAGAATAATCAACGCGATTATCAGCAGTTAATTACTTCATTAAATCAACAAGATAAACCTAAAAAGGCGGTGGTTAAATCTGTCGTAACCGCATTATCTACCAATGAAGTTAACCAAATAAATAGCACAATAACTGTGTTAACTACGCCGTGGGATAGTTTATTGCAGGCGATTGAACAATCCGATTTGCCTGATATTGCCTTGTTAAGTGTTGAACCAAATATCAAAAAACAGCAGGTTTTGCTCACGGGCGAAGCGAAAAATTTACAAGTTGCATTGCGTTATATTCAGCAGTTAGAAACACAGCCAAACTTGAGCGAAGTGTATTTGCAAAAACATACGATGGATGAGAGTGATGTCTCAAAACCCGTGCGTTTTAGTGCGCTGGCAAAGTGGGAAATGGCTGAATAATGTTTAAATTGAATCGACGCCATTTTAACCAACACTATCTTCTTTGGTGGATAACGGATTTAACCAAAAAATTAGGATTATTCGGATTGCTTGGATCAGCTATTGCGCTAGGCTGTTGCTTGTTCTATGCGTTTAATATCGTGCCGATTCAGCAAAAAAAAATAGAGGCGGAATCAGCTATTTCTGCTTTGAATAATCAGCAGAAAAAACAGGGTAACTCACAACAATCAGCGGTAAATGCAACGCCAACTGAAACTTCAGAGGAAAATATTCAGCGTTTTTATGCACAATTTCCGAATGGTGAAAGTTTGCCAAAATGGTTGCGATTAATCGATGAAAATGCAGTTAAACAACATTTAGTTTTAAACCGTGGCGATTACAAGTTAACCCAAATTAAAGCGCAAAAAATGGCGCCATTACCCAATACCAAACATCCATTATCGCGCTATGAAATCGTATTGCCAGTCACAGGACAGTACACGCAGATACGCCAATTTATTGCGCAAGTTTTACACGATCTACCAGCGTTAGCCTTAAGTGAGTTGCACATTAAACGCGAAAACGCACAAAGCCCCACGGTAGAAGCCAGACTGATATTTGTGCTATTGCTGAAAGGTGAGTCATGGCAATAAAGGCGAAAATTAGCACGCCCGCCGTTGAAAAAACAGCCAAACAACATCCATCCAATAAACGATTACTTGTGATGTTATTGATTGTTGCTGTTTTAACTATTTGGACTTTATTAAAAAACAATACGGAAGATACAGATACGATTGAACTGGCGGATTCAGCCGTTGTTTCATCTAAAAACAATCATCAAACGCATATAAGAACAGGTTTGAATTCTGCTAAAAACCCGCAGCAAAATAAACAAATCAATATTGTGACTACACAAAACGCATCAAACGATAAGCGTTTGATTGCATGGCAGAAACTGCAACGTGAGCCGTTACTTAACCAGCCGCATAACGTATTTAAAGTGCATTCATGGTTGGTTGTTCCTAAGCCTGTGAAAACCAAAGCGTTGCCACCGCCGCCGCCAGTTGCGCCACCTGCGCCATTTACCTATATGGGTAAATTAGAGAACTCACCGCAAGGTACGCAGCTATTTTTACTACGAAATGGCCAGTTATATACCACGTTAAAAGGTCAAAAAATCGATGCGCAATGGCGATTGGATGGTGATGATTTAAATAACATCCAGTTGACATATTTACCGCTTAATCTGCCGCAAGTGTTATCAAAAACGGCGAAATCGTTTGATTCAGCAAATGCTGTATCGCCTACAGCAGCAGAAATGAATTTGTAAAAGGAAAGTAGTATGAAGGTTAAAAATAGTTACCTATTGTTACTCACAATGGCGTTAGCCAGTTGTGCGTATGCGCCATGGGAAAAGTCGCCAGCCAAAGGCGGAACACCAGAAGAAAAAGTGGCTGCCGTACAAAAACGTGCAGATGTGAAAGCTGATGCGGTATTAGAAACAACCATCAGGCGTAAAGATTTATTGGTGACTAAAGAGCTTGCGGTAAAGCAGCTTGCTGAACAAGCGGATTTGGCTAAAGAAAAAGGTCAATATGACGAAGCGGACATTATTTATGATCGAATTTTGAGTTTTTTGCCTGAAGATCCCAACGCGATTAAAGGTAAAGCGCTGATTAATCAGCAAAAAGAACAAGATAAAAAATTGCAGCAAGCGACTGAATTGTTTGCAGAAAAAAAAGTGGAACCAGCGAGTGAAAAAGTGCGTGAAGTGCTGATGGAAAATCCACAACAAGCTAAAGCCATTGAATTACAAAAGCAGATAGAGGCGCAAATTAATCCAGTCAAAATCACGCCGCCCAGCTTAAAACCGCCGTTTGATAAATTGGTTTCATTGGAATTACGCGATGCGAATATTAAAGTGGTATTTGAGGCTTTATCACGCGCCACAGGTATTAACTTTATATTGGATAAAGATATCAAACCCGATACTAAAGCGACTATTTTCATTAAAAAAGCGCGCATTGATGAAGCAATTGATATGGTGCTTTCTAGCAATGGTTTGCAGAAAAAGGCGCTGTCAGATAACACCGCTTTGGTTTTCCCCAGCACGCCGCAAAAATTTAAAGACTATAAAGATCTGGTGATTCGCAGTTTCTTCTTTACCAATACCAACGCAAAACAAGTATCAGCTTTGCTGAAAACCATGTTGAAAACCAAAGATATTTTTGTGGATGAACGCTTGAATATGCTGGTGATGCGCGATACGCCAGAGGTGATTAAGATTGCGGAAAAATTGATTGCCGCCAATGACTTAGAAGATCCGGAGGTGATGCTGGATATCGAAGTGTTGGAAGTCAGTCGTAACCGTTTGCAAGAGTTGGGCATTATTTATCCGAATCAATTATCTGTTGTGACAGCGGATGCGTTAACGCTGGAATCACTTAAGGCGATTAAATCAGCCAATATTGGCGTATCACCTAACCCTGCGATTAATTTTAAAAAGACCACAGGTGATGTGAATTTATTATCTAACCCTAGAATTCGGGTGAAAAATAATGAAAAAGCCAAAATTTTGGTCGGTGATAAAGTGCCGATTATCACCACCACTTCAACCGCTAACGTGGGTATTTCTGAAAATGTGCAGTATGTAGATGTGGGCTTAAAGCTAGATGTAGAGCCACGTGTGACGCTGGATAACTTTGTGAATATTAAAGTTGGGCTGGAAGTAAGTTCACTGGGTGAAAGGACAGTAACCAGAAACGGTGCGACTGTTTATACCATTGGTACTAGAAACGCCAGTACAGTTTTGCGCTTAAAAAATGGCGAAACACAGGTATTAGCAGGGCTTATTTTGGATGATGAGCGCAAAAACGCTAGCAAATTACCAGGTTTAGGCGATTTACCACTGATTGGTAGATTGTTTTCAAATCAGGAAGATAGGAAAAGTAAGACCGAAATCGTGTTAGCAATTACACCAAGAATCATTGGTAATATCACGCGCCCGCAAGTTGAAATTACCGAATATTGGTCGGGTACAGAAAGTTTAATCAGCGATAAACCGCAAGTTAATTTTCCGCCAACTGGTGGCTCAGAAAATCCACAGGATAGAATTCGTGAGCAAATGCGTTTACGCCAATTGCAATTGAACGAGAATCAAGAAATACCAGTTGCTCAAGAACCAATACCAGAAACTACTTCAGAACAGATCCCGCAACAAAACTCCTCACAAGATGGGCGAGGCGTTTTAGAGCAGCAAGCGACTGACTCGATTCAGCCGCCAGCGACAAATCCGATTGCCGCACCCGAAGCCATACCTTCGGTGATTGATTCATCTGGCAGGTTAAGGCCTGCCACGCAATGACGCCACCTTTTGAAATAAAGCGCCATTCAAAAGGCTTTACGTTGATTGAGCTGATTGTCACGGTGACTATCGTGTCTATTTTGGCCAGTGTGACGATGCCGATGCTGAAAATGACCGTACAACGCAGCAAAGAAACTGAATTGCGTGCGAATCTACGCCAAATTCGCGAAGCGATTGACGCGTATAAAAAAGCGGCCGATGAAGGCCGAATAAATAAAAGTATTGAAGCGAATGGTTATCCGCCCAACTTAGAAGTATTGGTTAATGGCGTGCTGGATGAAAAAGATGTGAGTAAAAGAAAGCTCAAGTTTTTGCGCAGAATTCCGCTAGATCCGATGACCAGCGTTACCAATGCAGAAACCGAAGCGCTGCCGAATAATTGGGGTTTACGCAGTTATGAGAGCGATGCGGCCGAGCCTGTTGCTGGGGATGATGTATTCGATGTGTATTCACTTAGCGCACAAATTGGCATTAATGGTGTGCCTTATGCCAAATGGTAAAGCAGTTAAAGTGAACAACAAAAAGGCTGTTGTTTCAGGTTTTACGCTGGTTGAAATGCTGGTGGTTTTAGCGATTTTGGCATTATTGTTAACACTTGCTGCGCCTAAATATTTTAGTAGTATAGACCGCGCAAAAGATGCGGCATTAAAGCAAGATTTAACAACGGTGCGCGAAAGTCTCGATAAATTTTATGCAGATACGGGGCAGTATCCAAAAACGCTAGATGACTTGGTGGATAAAAAATATATCCGCAAACTGCCATTCGATCCCATCACTAATAGCAGCGTGACTTGGCTAATCACACCGCCAGAACCGCCATTAGAAGGCGATATTGCCGATATTCACAGTGGCGCAGTGGGGCTGGCGCAAGATGGCAGCCAATATGCCGATTGGTAATTGGCCTATGAACAAACAAGCGGGTTTTACCTATATGGGTTTGTTAATGATCGTGGCGATTGCGGGCATCGCAATGGCTGGTGTGGGCGTTGTGTGGCACCAAGAATCGCAGCGTGAGCGAGAAAAAGAGTTATTGTTTATTGGCGCAGAGTATCGCAAAGCGATTGGCAGTTATTTTGAAAGTAGCCCGGGCGGCATCAAACAATATCCGCAAACCTTGCAAGAGTTAGTATTAGATAAACGCTTCCCCAATATTAAACGCCACATACGACAACTGTATGCTGACCCGTTTGCAAAAGATAATCAATCTTGGAACTTGGTGTTAGAGCAAGGCCAAATTAGAGGCGTCTACAGTACAGCAGAAGCAAAGCCAATTAAAAAATTCGGCTTTGCCAGTACAGAAGAAAGTTTTAGTGAAGCCGAATCTTACAGCGATTGGCGATTTATTTATGCGCCTGGCAGTTTGGCGAGTAGCGCGCCAATACAAAATGCTAATCAGCCAGACAATTTGCCAGACAGTCAGAGTAATAGTAATGAGCCTAGTAATAATGAATTCAACAGTCTTCCGCCCAGTATTAATGCACCCAATACCAGTGAGCCAGAAATTCCGCCATCAAACAGCATGCCGTTTGAAACGTTGCCGCCTAGTATTAACGCGATAGATAATTCAGCTGCACAACCCGCAAACTAAGATTAATTACGCTAGGAATATTGCCGATAATATTGCAGCACTTTTGGCACGTAATGCATGGTTTCGCGATAAGGCGGCACACGATTACTGTATTTTTGCACCGCGCCTGGGCCAGCATTATAAGCCGCCAAACTCAGCTTTAAATCGCCATTAAATAGCGTTAATAATTCGCGCAGATATTGTGATCCAGCCAATATATTTTGCGCTGCATTGGTTTTATCTTTTACATGAAAACGCCGCGCGGTTGCTGGCATTAATTGCATTAAGCCGTAAGCACCTTTTTGCGATGTTGCCCGTGCATTGTGTTTAGATTCCACCGCAATTACCGCGTGAATCAATGCAGGTTCTAGCGACGTCAAATTGGCGGCTTGCAATACTTCATCGTGATAAGGCAATAAAGCGGTTTGTGCAGAATTACTCTGTTTAAAACTATTTGTTTTGTGATTAGTTGTGGCAAGTGTAATAGCCTTTGTAATAACAGGTTCTACAATTTTTAGCGTAAATGGTTGGTTAACTTGCGTGTTGCTGATGCTGATTTCATCCGTTTGTTCCATATTAATAAAAACATCTGCCGTAGCAGTCACATGATGCATCGCAATCAGCAGGAAGCAAATACGCTTGAAATTTTTCATAGCGCTATTATCCATGCGCAATATGACAGTTTTTGGTAAACCTGTTCATCAACATGACTGAATCATTTTTACTTATTATTAAGTAGTCCGTTGTTATAAAACTGTCAACAAACTGCCATTTAGTTTTAATCAGCTTGTCACTAAACCAGTCGAAAATCACGCTAATTTAAAAAATATGCTTAACCTAATTAAGCAATATCAACTTATAAAAACCAATGATCATCAGCACCCAATTTACCATCGATGAACCTGTAAAAGCCGATATCTGCTTAGATGATGAGCAGCGCGTGGTTTTTATGGAAGTGATTGAAGAATCGCTGCGCGTATCGCAACGCACGCATTTATTTAATTGGCTGCAAGCAGGTTTTCAATATTTATTACCACACGAGGTGATGATTTACGGCGTTAAATCAACCGAGACAGATGAGTATGATTTTGGCTATTTTACTAGCTCACGCTATTTTGATGAGAATCGATTTAATGAGGTAATCGATAGAGAAAACGGTTTAGTGACACAAGCACTTAAAGTGTGGCAAAGAACAGCGTTGCCGGTATTTGTGACCAATCATTTGCCAGCATCCGATTACGGTAATTATTCTGTATTAAATATTGCGCAATCGGAGCTGAAAGCTTCTGAATTAGGCGATTTTGTTGCACATGGTTTTGGCGATAATCACACGCGTATTTCAACTTTTGTGATATTCGCGCGCTTATCTAAACAGCTGAATAATAACCACGCGCGTATTTTAGAACTGATTATGCCGCACCTGCATTGTGGGCTGATTCGCGTGACCAGCAACCGCACTAATTTGATTCATACCAATAAAGTCAGCAAGAAAATCACTGGCAGAGAATCTGAGATTTTGCAGTGGGTACATATGGGAAAAACCAATTGGGAAATCTCCTCTATTTTAAGTATCAGCCCGCTCACTGTTAAGAATCATGTGCAGAATATCTTACGCAAATTAGATGTACAAAACCGCAGCCAAGCAGCGGTTAAAGCGGCAAAACTTGGTTTGGTTAAAGTGCTTAAATAACTATTTTCTTCAATACAAGTTATTTGCGCATGCAAATCGTTAATAGACAAAATCAGCAACAAATTATAGTCCGTTCGGACTACACATAAAACTTAGCTTTTCATCCGCATCCAGCAAAATTTCCATCGTAAAAAGAGTGTGTATGTTTTTTAAATACATGCCGCTAAATAGTTAACCTTAAAAAACGGCCAATATTTATTGGGCTTTTTAGTTGGTTAAGTTGTTTAGAAAATAGTCTATCCAGACTATGTGTTTTGGTTGGTATGTAACAAACACTCTTTAAATTAGTAACGTCGCTTAATGGTTAAATTTATTAGGCGTTTTGAAGTTTAGATTTTAACGATTTTTTAAGTAATTTTAATTTAGGAGATTCACATGAAAGTTCAATTTAAAGCATTAGCTGCTGTAGTTGTTTTAGCTGCCGCTTTGCCGGCACACGCGGCTATTGATACAGCTGCTTCAGGTAATGGCTCGTTGGTTTTATCTGTGTTTGACCGTGTTGCAAATATTTCAGCCAATTTTGATTTAGGTAAAAATTATAGTGATTTCACTATTGCTGGTAATTCTTTTGCCAATAGTGGTGCAGCCGCAGCTGGTACAAATTTTTCTTGGGATTTAAGCACTGGTGATTATGCTACTGCTTGGAATCAATTCTTTAGCACAGCAACTTTGGCAAATACAGTTTTTGCAATCGGTGCTGGTGATAATTTAGGCGCAGGCGCAGGCAATCGTGGTTTTATTACAACTTACTCTGTTGTTGGAAATAATATTACATCAACACAAGCACAAGGCTTGGCAGGTTTTTTCGATGTTTACACAGGCGAGAGTGCATCTAGCGCAGCTTTATTTCAGAATCATACAGTTGTAGCAAACGGTAGTAGCGTAGCTAATGCAGGTGCTGCATTTGCTGGTCAGTTTTACGGTGGCGGTAAAAACAATGCAGTTGGTGCCACAGCTGTTGGCGCAATTGGTACAGATTTAGGTGTATTGCAATACTTATCTGCTGCAAGTTCATTTGCAACTAGCCCAGTTACTATTTTCGGTAACGGTGCTAAATTTAATTTAGCTAGCAACGGCGCACTTGTCTACAGCACTATCGCAGCAGTTCCAGAAGCTGATACTTGGGCCATGATGTTATTAGGCTTAGGCTTTATGGGCTTTATCGCACGTCGTAAATCAGTTTAATTCACTCGTTTTTAATCCATCTTTTTATTTGGTATTAACCATTTGGCAGAGGCTTCGGCCTCTTGCCTTAAGGATTTTTTAGGGAAAAAATCATGAAATTGACAAAAATCGCATTAACATTGGCTTGTCTTTTAGGCACAGCACAAGCATTTGCAGCACCAGTTACGGCAGCACAAATTGAAAGTGCACGCCAAGCTGGTACATTACAACAAGCGTGGATTTCTGGTGCTTCTGCACCAACAAAAAGTATTTACGAAGGTTGGGTTGGTAATGGTACTGGCGCAGGTTGTGACGCAAATTCAAATACTATTTTTTCAAACCAGGCCGGTACAGCAGTAACACCTGGTTCACTAGGTAACTTTAATGCTTATGCCTGTACGCGCGGCGGTGTTGTTTCAGTGTTGTACCACACGATTGATGGCGGTTCATTGTTAGCTTATGCACCACACACAATCGGTGCTAAATTAGCCCGCGTTAAATATGTAGGCGGTACTGCTAACGGTTGTGGCGCGACTGCTTTAACTTATACAGATACAACGAATACGCGTAACAATGCTGCAGTTTACAAAGGTTGCACTCTTGTAGGTATTGCATTGCCTGGCACTGGTCCTACTTCTACCAGCAATAATACCAATGCAGCGGCGGTAGCAGCTGATGCTTTAGCACCACAATTACCAGTAGGCGGCTTTTCTGATGTTGAAGCTTCATTATTTCCAGCTCCAATCGGTGGTGGTGATGTTTCATCTAAAGGCACTGAAGGCCAAGCAAACGTAGGTCAGGTTTTTGGCGTAGTAGTTAGCACGCCTTTGTACCGCGCTTTACAGACTGCACAAGGTCTTTCAGATGTAGATGGTTCAACTTATGATCCAGTAAAAGCACCTAATATCACCAGCGCACAATATGTTTCAATAATTGCGCAAGGTGGTGCTTATCAAACTGACTGGTCACCAATCGTTGGTGCGGCAGGCAATGGTAAGAAAGTGATTTTGGCACGCCGTGTACAAACATCTGGTTCACAAGCTAGTTCAAATGCATTTTTCTTAAAAAATCCATGTGCATCTGGTGTGAATGCTTCTTTATTGCCTGCAACAGTGGCTGATTCATCACCAACTTTTGAAGTACTTGAAGGTAGTGGTACAGGTAACGTAAAAACGCGTTTATCACAAGCTACAACGGCAGGTGATTTTGCAATCGGTGTGATCTCTGCTGAAAATGATTGGCGTGCAGATGCACCTGCTTCAGCTGGCTACCGTTATATCAAGATTGATGGTAACCATCCTGAAACTGGTGATATTGCCAATGCACGTGTAACTGCAGCAACTGGCGCGTATCCATTCCACATGGAATTACGTAACTTTACTGCTAACTCTGCAACAGGTTTTGGTGCAGCAGTTGTAAACCAAATCACTGCATCATTATCAAGCCCACCAACATCAGCATGCGCAGTTTTACCACGCGGCTTAACATTGAATCCACTAGGTGGCTCTAGCTGCACAGTTGGCGTGCAAGTAGCTAAAGGTACTAACTTGGGCAACAATTGTTCAGCAGCTCAATTAACACAGTAATCCAATATTTGGGTGTTAAGAACACCTGAAAACACATAGCGCACTCCTCAAAAGGGAGTGTGCTTTTTGGTTTATAGCAATTGGTTTTACTTAAGTTTTTTTGGATGTAATTTTTTAGATGTAAAAAGTGGTTAAGTCATTCAGGCATTTCTTAATACTTATTTACTAGTACTTATTCATGTGCCTGCCATATTTGTTTTTTAACATGGTCAAAAGTTTTTTTAGTGGTTTTTTATGATTCTGCATGACGTATTCAAGCATTTATTTAAGCGACAGGTTTTAGCTGGCTACACATTGGTCAGTCTGTTTTTTGCGCCTTTTGCTTTTGCAGAACAATCCCCAGAACCAGCTGATTCAAAACCAGAAGCTCAGACAGCACAACCAAGCCAGCAACAGCCAGATGTAGCACAGCCAGACGCACAACAATCAGACAAGCTCGCAGAAAAAAAATCAGCACAAGAAAGTCCTGCATTTAATGTGTTTGAAATAAAAGTAGACGGCAACACGGTCTTAGAGATTGGCAAGATTGAAGAAGCGGTTTACCCATTTTTGGGTGAAGCCAAAACGATTGACGATGTAGAAAAAGCGCGCGGTGCACTGGAAAAAACCTATCAAGATGCTGGTTATTTAACCGTTTCAGTCAGCATTCCACAACAAGAAGTAGATGCGGGCATTGTGAAATTGCAAGTAACTGAGGGCAGGGTGGAGCGCCTACGTGTAACGGATTCGCAATACACCTCTCTGGCAGAAGTGAAATCCAGAGTGGCGGAATTTAATGAAGGTAAAGTACCGCATTTCCCCACTGCGCAACAGCAGTTAGGTACGGTGAATCGCGGTCAGAATAGACAAGTAACGCCTATTTTACGAGCAGGACAATCGCCCGGAAAAGTAGAAGTGGATTTAAAAGTGCAAGATAAATTGCCGTTGCACGGTAGCTTGGAATTGAACGATAGATATTCACAAAATACTACGGAAACGCGCTTGAACGGCAGCTTGCGTTACGAAAATCTATTTCAAAAAGACCACAGTATCGGTGTTAGTTTTCAGCTTTCACCAGAAGATTTAAATGAAGTAAAAGTGCTTTCGGGCACCTATGTTATCCCGCGATTAAACGGCGATTATTTCGCCGCTTACGGCGTGCTTTCAGATAGTGATATCAGTGCGGTTGGCGATGTGAGCGTGGTGGGTAAAGGTACGATTGTTGGCGCACGTTACATTCATCCGCTGCCATTGGTCGATAATTATTATCACAGCCTGACATTGGGTGCAGATTACAAAGATTTTAAAGAGTCGGTAATTTTGCTGGGTGCAGATAGCTTTCAAACGCCGATTTCTTATAGCGCATTTAGTTTAGGCTATGACGGCACGCTGCAAAACCAATCATCACAAACGCAGATGAATCTGACGCTGAATTTTGCACCAAGAGGTTTGGGTAATAACGCAGACGAGTTTCGCGCCAAGCGTTCTTTTGCTGAAGCGAATTACGCTTATTTGCGCACTGATATCAAACATACGCAAAAGTTACCGCTTAACTGGGCGATTCAGGCCAGATTAGCCGCTCAACTATCCTACGACAAACTGATTTCTGCAGAGCAATTTACCATTGGTGGTGCGGATTCTGTGCGTGGTTATGTGGAATCACAATCGTTGGGAGATAGCGGCGTATTCACCTCATTAGAACTACGCACGCCGCCATTAATGAAATGGATCAATAGCGATTTTGTAAAAGATTACGCCAAAGAATTTTATGCCTTTAGTTTTATTGATGCGGGCTATGTGAAGACGCAAGATGCGTTGCCTGGCCAAATTACCCACAGCGACTTATTGTCGTTGGGCTTGGGTATTAAGTTTAAAAGTAGCAAAGGGGTATTCACTAATTTGGATTACGCACATGCGCTACGCGAGGCAGGTGACGTGGAAAAAGGTGATAACAGACTGCATTTTCGCCTGGGTTATGAGTGGTAAAACGTGATGAGTGGTAACGCTTTACTCGCATCTTTTAAAAATAGTCAAAATTAGTTAACCAATAAATTTAGTTAAAAACCAGCAAAGACAGTCATCTGGCAAAGCAAGTCATAGGAGTACGTGATGAATCAAGGTATCTATCAATTAGTCTATAGCAAAGTGCTGCACATGTTTGTGCCAGCATCAGAAGCAGTGCGCAGTCGCGGTGGTAAAGGTAGTCGGCGCAATCGCAAGCAAGCTAAGAGCGCGATGGTTTTTACCGTGATAGCCAGTTTTTCTTATACTTATAGTGCCTTTGCACAAACTGTGCTGCCAGCAGGATTAGATATTCGTACTATTAATCCTACTCAAATCAGAGTCACCAGTTCTGACGCTAATAATATTAATTTTCAACAGCTCGTACCAAGAGCAATCGTCGATTGGAACAGTCTGAATTTAGGCAAAGGGCAAAATTTTAATGTGGATATGCTGAAATCCTATTCCATGCTAAATCGCATTCACGATATGAACCCCAGTTTGTTAGATGGCAATGTAAACGCAGCGGGTAATATTTATTTTATTAACACCAACGGCATTATTTTTGGTGCCAATGCGCAATTTAATGTGGGTTCGTTATACGCCGGCACATTAGATATGACGGATGATTTATTCAATAACGGCTTTATTAATTCAGATGCGACGTTTAAAGAAGTGTTTACCGCAGTGGGCGAAATCACCACGCCAGCCAGCATGGTAGTTGAAGCTGGCGCCAAAATTAATACGGCGCAAGGCGGAAAAGTGGTGTTATTCGCGCAAGATATCACCAACAGCGGCGTGATTAATACCCCAGATGGACAAACGATTTTAGCGGCTGGTAAAAAAGTATATTTAGCCAGTAGCAAAGACCCAGCTGGTTTTCTGGTAGAAGTTGACGGCGGAGGCACAGCAACTAATTTGGGTACGATTGTGGCAGAGCGCGGCAATATTACGATGATGGGTTTGGCGGTGAATCAGAAAGGTACGTTAACTGCCACCACTTCAGTGCGCGCAAATGGCTCGATCCATTTGCTGGCGCAAGAAAAAGTGAATATCACTGCTGGTCAAGTAACTGGTTTACGCGATGGTATTGTGGCATTGGCAACTGGTAGTGTGACTGAAGTAAAACCTGAACTAGATGACAAAGAAGAGATTTCCAGATTACAGGCATTTAAATATGCAGATGACATCACTTCTGGCTCGTTAAAAAAATCAGTCATTAAAATGGAAGCCAGCCTGATTAATATCGATGGCAAAGTAACTGCAAAAAGTGGCACAGTATCAGCGACAACTTTAAACGATGCTGCGACAGTATTGGCTGCAGCTAACCAAGCGAAACAGCGCATTTATATCGGTGAAAATGCCAATATTGATGTTTCTGGTGTAGATGCTGTTGCGCCAATGTCGCGCAATCAAATCGACCCCGAATTATTCTCTGACCAAAACAAAGATAACCCGATACTACGCGACAGCGGTTTAAACAAAGCACAGGTTTATATCGATTTAAGAAAAGGCACCGATTTAATCGACACGCTGCCGTTTGAAAAGTTAAAAACTGTGACGCTGGCAGAGGCATTAACCGATGGAGGTACGATTAAATTATCAACGCCAGCCGATATTATCGTGCGCAAAGGCGCGGTGCTGGATGTGTCTGGTGGATCGACCACTTATGAAGCGGGCGTGATTAAAGAGACCAATCTTTTTTATAACGGAAAATTGGTGCCTATCTCAGAAGCTAAAAAAGGCGTGCCTTATGATCAGGTGGGCGATGTGTACGTGGATGTTGATAAACGCACAGGTAATGCGAAAGTTTGGGCGTTGGGCGGTAGTGATAACCGAGGCTGGGGTTCAATTAGCAAAGACAGCACGCCAAAAACATTAAAAACTTTTGTGGTTGGTACGCAAGTCGCCAGTTATTTAGAAGGTGGCGATGCGGGCAAGCTTGATTTAACTGTAACAGGTGACAACGCGTTTACGCAAAACTTAGTGTTGGCAGGTCAATTAATCGCCAATACCAAAGTGGGTACACAGCAATTAATTGATCACAAAATACCGAATGGCGGCGAGATTCTTATCAGTGCCAATCAATTGATTTTGACTAAAGTCGCAAAAGAGCTGGAAGATAGTTTCAAGCCAAATCAAATGCTGGCGGATTCTGAAAACTTTCAATCTGTGATTAGTACAGACTTTACTAATAATGGTTTTAACAAGATCAATCTAACGAAAGTTGTTAAATTAGAAGTCAACGACACATTGAATATCAAGCCCAATGGTGCATTAACTTTGGGTTTAAACAATCAAATCAACGCAGATATTATCGCACCAGGCAGCAACATCAGCGCATCCAACATCAGTACAACCACTGTTGCGGACAATGTGCGCATCAGTACAGCGGGCACTTTTACCAATGATGCGCCTGGTATTGCTGGGCAATATTCAACTGAAGCGGCTATTAATGGCGGCGTGGCAGAAAATACTGATGCCGGCGGCATTCAACTAGGTATTCTGGCACTTGGTAAAAATACCGTGCTGGACGCATCAGCCGGTGCGCATGTGACGAACAAGAGAGAGCTGAAAAAAGGTTCTGCTGGCAATATCGGATTTATTAGCAACGGTAAAATAGACGATAGCGTGACTTTGCAAGCGTATGGCTTTGACCATGGCGGAAAATTGGCTGTTAATTTTGATCAACAGCAAGTGAATATTGCCGGCAATGCCAACGCAAGTGCTACGGATATTGATATCGCGCGTGGATTTTTTAATAAAGGCGGTTTTTCAGAATATAAACTATCTGGTTTAACGGTCAATATCGGTGACACGTCCAATAATAGCCCTGCACAAGAAATCTATACGGCCGCGCAAACTTGGCAAATTAACCCAAATTTTGCTAACGAAGTAGGCGGCCAAGCGATGTCTACTGTCGCCTCAACCGTTGTTTTGCCAGAAGATACGCGCCAAGCGGTTTCATTGAATTTTAGTGCCGATAAGTTAGGCGGCGTGTTAACGCTGGCAGAAAATACCACGTTACGCACCGATAGAGGTGGCAATGTCAGCTTAAGCGCGGGCAAGCAGGTTAATGTACTGGGTGACATCACCACGCCAAGCGGCAATATCGATATTCACATTAATGATGACGATGTGACCTTGCCGCAAGATGCGACGCAAGCGGTATTTATTGGTGAAAAATCCGTGTTAAGTGCGCGAGGCACAACGCTGACATTGCCCGATTCACAAGCGAACCTGCTACATACCCAAGTTTTTAATGCTGGCACCATCAAGATCAACCAAGCTGCAAAAGAATCGGAAATACAAAAAGGCGCGCTAATTATCAAAAAAGGCGCAGTGTTGGATGTATCAGGCGCTTCTATTGTGAATGATGTGAATACGGTAAGGGGTCTTGAGCGTGCTACCTTGCATGGTGATGCCGGCACTATCTCGCTAACAGGCATTGGTAGCATGCTGCTAGATGGCGATTTTAAAGGCGCGGCAACAGGTAGCGGCAGAGATGGGTCGTTGAACTTAACCTTTGCAGCACAAGAATTCAGTCCAGAAACTCACCCAGAGAGTTTGTATCCAAATGGCAGTGGCACTTTTACAGTGACGCAACAAAAGCAGCTGCAAGCGGATAATTTTAATAGCGGCGATGCGATTAAAACGGTACTGACCGACTCTAATGCACCGATTAATAATAGCGATACGGCATACCTAAAAGCACAAGTTTCAGCCCAGCAAATCGCAGCAGGTGATTTTGCTAATGTAAAAATCAAGTCATACCGTGGTACCGCAACACCAGCCAGCGCAATCGAGCTGGCAGATGGCGTCGATTTAAAAGTGGCTGGCAATTTAACGCTGGAATCGCCAGTGGTTAAAGTGAAAGATGATGGCATCGCCAAATTGACCGCTAACCATATTACCTTTAAAAGTTTGAATACAGTGGTTGATGCAGCTGCGGTTACCGCGGGCACTGGTCAGCTAACAACGCAAGCTAGCCAGACTTATATTGATGGTGCGATTGCGATTGTAGGTGTCAATAAAACGATTATCAATAATGTGCTGGATGTACATGGCCAAGGCGCACTGGCAGCCAATGGCGATATTAATATCACCGCACGCCAGATTTACCCGAATACCGCTTATCTAGATGATACGATTCCAGATGCATTAAGTTTTGAAGCGATGGGTGATGGCAGCAAAATCACCATTAATTCCAGCGGTCAAAAAGCAAAACCTGTGTTATCTGCAGCGGGCACGTTGAAATTTAAGGCTGACAATATTGTACAAAACGGAGTGTTAACTGCGCCGTTTGGCAGCATTCAATTAGAAGGCAAAGAATCTGTCACGCTGGTTGCGGGCAGTAAAACGTCTATTTCGGCCGATAGTTTGACGATTCCTTATCTGCAAACGCAAACAGGCGGCAAAGATACGGTTCCTTTAGATGTGACTTTGTCTGAAAAGCGCATCGAGATTCAATCAAAATCCGTTGATTTACAAAAAGATGCGGTATTAGATCTATCTGCCACCGGCTCATTATTCTCTTATGAATTTATCAAGGGTATTGGCGGCAGTAATGACGTGCTGGCTCAGCCAAACACTTATGCCGTTATTCCTAATTTTGGTGACGGTTTTGCGCCTGTGGATATTGCTTACAATAATGCGGCGCAAGCCGTTGGCGTTGGCAAAACTGTCTATCTGACTGGCGTGCCAGGGCTAGCTTCTGGCATGTATACACTTTTACCAGCCAGATATGCATTAGTTCCAGGTGCGTTTATGGTGCAAGCAAATGCGGGTAACCTATTAGCTGGTGCAGTAACACCACAATTGGATGGCAGCCATTTAGCCACGGGCTATTTTTCAGAATTAGGCACTGGTGCGCGCGATGCCAATTGGAGCACGTTTAAAGTGACCGATGGTGCAATTTTCCGCCCAGCGGCTGGCACCATTTCAAAATCACCTTCGCAATATCTGTTAACTGATTTAACCGATTTTTACAGTAATCCGCTTAATACAGATGGCAAAACGGTTGCACTGCCAATTGATGCAGGCAAGTTAAGTTTAGACGCTGAAAAATTGAATCTTGATGCCACTATTGTTGCGAATAAAGGCGTGTCAAAAGATGGCAAAAGTGGTTCAGGCTTACAAGTTGATATCGCTTCTGATCAGATTCGTGTAGTTAGCAATAAAGACGCAGCAGATACAACCAGCTTGCAGTTGACTGCCGACAGCTTAAATAAACTGAATGCTGAAAGTCTTGTACTGGGCGGCACCAGTAGACTAGATAGTGCTGGCGTTAAACAAATCACCACAAAAGCCGAAACGGTCAGCATTGAAAATAGCAGCGCAGATGCGATTAAAACACCCACTTTTATCGCGACTGCTAGTGACATCGTAACCGTAAAATCTGGTGCGGTAATTGATACAGGCCCTGCTACTAAAACGCCAACAAAAACCGTTGTAGCTAGCAATGGAGAAGGCGCGTTATTCGCCGCTTCTTCTGCCAGTGATATCAGTTATAGCCGGGCTGGTGGTGCCAATGCGACAAAAGGTGTGCTGGATATTCAAGCAGACAGCACGATAAAAGCGGGCAATTCAGTGGTATTAGATGCCACACAAATCGCCCATTTAGATGGCAATGTGACATTGCAAGATGGCGGTAGCGCAACGCTGGGTGCAAACCGTATATTATTAGGTAACGCGCCAATTGGCACTGCTGGTTTAAATGTCAATGCGGCTAGCCTTGCGGCATTGGGCCAGCTCAAATCTTTGGCATTAAACAGTTATAGCAATGTAGATACGTTTGGCGCGGTTAATTTTGGTAATCGTAATTTAAATCTAACCATTGACGCCGCAGGCATTGCCGGTAATTTAGTCGCAGGTGAAACAGCGGGCAGTGTGCTGGCCAATAATCAGCCCGTCGTATTTATTGCCAACCAATTCACGCTTAAAAATACCTCTGGTGCGACATTAACAGACCCATTAGAAGCATCGAATCGCACATTAAACATTCAAGCAAATACGGTTAAATTAGAAGGCAAACAAGCCAGCAATACTAATACTGAAGCGGGCAAAACACAAATTGCAGGTTATACCAATGTGGCGATTAATGCCGATGAAGTGCGTGTAGCCAATGCTGGCGAAACAAACTTTAACGTGGCGAATACCACAGTAACCACGGGTCGCATCAGTGCAGAAACTGCTGCAGACTATAAAATAAATGCCACGCAATTGAGTGTTAACAAACTAGAGAATGCCAAAATAACGGAAAAAGCAGGCTTTGGTGCCAAGCTGGGCATTGCAGCAGATAATCTAACTGTCGCCAGTAATATTGATCTGGCTTCTGGTCAGTTAAGTTTGACTGCAAAAACCGGCGACTTAACCATTGAAAATGGGGCAAATATTAGCGCTACATCTAATACGGTTAATTTCTACAATACCGCCGTGCAATCCAATGCGGGCAGCGTTACTTTGGCTTCAACCACTGGCAATGTGAATGTTAAAGCAGGCGCAGTTGTTGATGTAACCAGCCAGGGCGTTGCAGATGCAGGTTTGGTTAAAGTCATCGCAACTTCAGGCACGGCAAATATCGCAGGCCAATTAAAAGGCGCAGCGGCAGGCACTGGCAAAGGTGGTCGGCTAGCGGTAGATGTTAAAACGCTATCCAATTTAAATACAACGGATAATCAAGCAGCTGGATTTGATGAAAAACGCCAATATCGCGTGCGCGAGGGCGATGTAAATATTGCCGCCACGGGCGTTAATGCATTAAAAAGTCGCGATATTGAAGTAAGTGCAGATGCAGGCAAAATCACCGTTTCAGGTGACATTATTGCAACCGCGCCAAAGAATAGCCGCATCGCGCTATTTGCAGGCAACGGCGTTACGTTAGAAAGCACCGCAAATTTAAAGGCAAATAGCACTAAAGCCGGCGAAGCAGGTGGCGAAGTACAAATCAGCAGTACTGCGGCTAATTTGGATAACACACCTGACCTATTGGATTTTAAAACAGGCTCAAAAGTAGATGTCAGCGGTGGAGTTGGTGGTTTGGGTGGCGATGTCACCATTACCGCACCGCGCACGCTGGATAATAAAGACATTGAAATCGCGCAAATGGGCACGACATTTACTGGCGTCAATGGCGTAGTCAAACTGGTAGGCGAGAAAGTCTATGTTAAAACTGGTACTAATGCTAGCTTGAATGCTGCTGATTTTTCTAAAAGCACCACTACAGGTTTTTACAAAGAAACTGAAAGCTTTATGAAAAGCGTTTACAGCGACGTTGCACATGGGCTTAGCCGTCTAAATTTGGCTGGAAACGCTCAATTTAATATCACGCCAGAAGTTGAAGTAGTAAATAAAAATGGCAGTCTTACATTAGCGTCAGATACGTCATTGTATGATTGGCGTTTTGATGCGAAAACTGGCGCTGGTGTTACTGATACAGCCGACTTGCAAAAGGGCTTTAATGCCAATGGAGAATTGTTAGCAGGTACTTTAAGCTTGCGTGCCAGCCAAAATATTACGGTTAACGGTACATTAAGTGATGGTTTCAGCAACGCTACTCTAACCGTCGTCAGCACGCCTGCTAGAGCAGCAACGCCTGAAATTCCTGAAGTGTTGGATGCCGATGGCAATCTAGTCACGCCAGCTATTCCAGCAATGGAAGCGCAAGATGCAGTTGGTGTGCAAGGTTTGCAATCTTGGACTTATAACCTGGTTGCGGGCGCAGATTTCAGCGCAGCTAACCAGCTGACTACTAATGACAATCTGGCAGGCAATATCACCGTTGCCAATAACAAAGGTATTCGTACTGGCACAGGCGATATCAATATTGCAGCGGCAGGCAACTTAACTATGGCGGGTATTGGCTCAGTGGTTTATACCGCTGGGCGTAATGCGGCTGGATTAGCAGGTTTTGATTCGCCCGCAAGCAGCCTTGCACCGCTCTATTTAACCGATGGTGGTGATATTCATATTGCGACTAAAGGTAATATTGTGGGCGGCGAGTCTGCTACTAGCAATCGCCAACTGATTAATAACTGGTTGTTCAGGCAAGGTGGCGGTAGAGATAGCCGTGATACTACTTGGTGGGTGCGACCCGATTTATTTAAACAAAGTACCGCTACTTTGGGTGGTGGCGATATTTATATAGATGCAGTGGGCAATATCAGTAATTTTTCAGCCTCTGCACCAACCACTGCGCGATTTGATAGTAATGGAACTAGCAACAATCAAGTGGTTAGCGGAGGTGGCGATGTGACTGTAAACGCGGGCAACGATATTGTGAACGGTGTTTATTATGTTGCCAAAGGTGATGGCGTGTTAAATGCAGGCAACGATATTCGCAATACCGCCAATACTTTTGGCACTATGTTGGCGCTGCAAGATGGTAATTTTAAAGTCAACGCGGGCAATAACGCTTATATTGAATCTGTTGTGAATCCAACATTGCTGGCGCAATCTACGCGAAATGATAATACCAATGCAAACTTGGGTATTAGCACTTACTTTAATTCGTATTCTGATGCTGCAAAAGTTAACGTGGCTGGTTTGCTGGGTAATGTCGTATTTGGTCAAACGCCAGTCAATGACATCGGTACAAAACTGGCAGACTTTAAAACTAACGCTGTTTTAAGAGAGGGTGTGCGTTATTACCCAAGCCAAGTGAATGCGATAGCATTTAACGGCGATATTCGTTTTGGTGAAAATCAAGACAAAAAAGCCATCGTGTTATTGCCATCGGCAATGGGTGATTTGAAATTGCTGGCAGCTAATAATATTCAAACTTACGGCATATTGATGTCTGATGCGGATATTTCTGGCATAGCCAGTATCAATAATCCGCTTAATCAAACCAACTATATTGAATTTGAAAACGTGCTTAAAAGCCATGCAGCCGCGTTACCGTATCAAAATGCGATAGACCCAGTGTTAATTGTTGCTAACAACGGCAATATTACTGGTAGCGATATTGATGTCAGCATCAATTTGCCTAAATTCGCAAAAATCGTTGCGGGCAATGATATTGATGGTATCAAGCTCAATATTCAGCACAACAATAATAGCGACATCAGCTTAGTTAAAGCCGGTAATGATGTTAAAACGCAAGAAATCACTGTGAGCGGGCCAGGTGAATTGTTAGTACAGGCTTCGCGCAATATTGATTTAGTCAGTACTTTGCCTACTACCATTACTGCAATTGGTAATACAGAAAATGCAGCGCTGCCAGAGAATGGTGCATCCATTACTTTGCAGGCAGGTTTAGGTGATGGCGCAAAAGTACAAGCATATATCGACCAATATATTCTGCCTACAGGTGCTGGACCAAGTGTGTTGAAAGATAATGTAGGCGAATTGGCTGCATATCATTCAACCACAAGCACGGCATTAACCGACTATATGCGCAAGACGCAAAAACCGACTGATACGCCTTATACCGATGCAATGGCTTTGGCAGCATTCAATCAATCTGGCCTTGAATCAAAGACTATTTTTGTAAATCGGCATTTAAGTTCAGAGTTGGTCGCTTCTGCATTAGGTTTTGCCAAAGCGGGTAATCATGATCGTGGCGATACGGCGATTGCGGCGTTGTTTCCGACTAAAAATGTGGGAGATATTTTATTGTTTAACAGTAAGGTTTCTACCAATAGTGGCGGCAGTATTGATATGTTAGCGCCAGGCGGGGCAATAATTGTAGGTGCGCCAGGCGTCAGTAGCAGCAGTATCGCTGGTCAAGATATTGGCGTGATTACCGAAAAAAGCGGGCCGATTCGTATGCTGGCTGACCAAAATATCGAAGTCAATCAATCTAAAGTAATTACCCAATTTGGCAGCGATATTGTCATGTGGTCTAACAAAGGTACGATTGATGCAGGTAAGGGTGCTAAATCTGCCACTTCTACGCCACAGCGTATCGTACAAACAGATGCTTTTGGCAATACCACGGTGGAAGTAAGAGGCACCGCAACTGGCAGCGGAATCCGCGCGCAAAGTTATGATCCGGATGGTCCAAACGGTATACAAGAAGAGCCCAAAAAAGGTGATGTGTATTTGGTTGCGCCAATTGTTGATGCAGGTGAAGCGGGTATTGAAGCGGGTGATTTAGTGATTGTCGCGCCTATTGTGCTGAACTCGACCAATATCCAAGTACAGGGTGCATCATCAGGCGTACCAATTGCAGCGACTTCTAACTTGGCAGGTGTTAATGCTGGGCTATCGCCAGATTCGGTTAACTCAGCCACTGCTGCAGTTGCGCAGAGTGTGGCGCAGTCAGCCAATCAATCTATGCTTAAACCCGTCCTGCCATCCATTATTTCAGTTGATGTGATTAGTATCGGTCAATAAATTAGCTACAACTAATCGTATTTGATTCATTTATCGCCATACCAAAACCTCTATTTCATGCTGTGAAATAGAGGTTTTATTTTTAGTATTTTCACCCTAAAAAAGACTAGTTTTTAAGACTAGTTCTTTTTTAATCTGCCTGACATATTCGCTAGTTACACTCACGCTTTTATTAAATACATCACTTCAAAAATGGTCTTTATGCAGTTATCCAAACTCTTCAAAAATAATCGTTTTTACACATACTTAATCACATTTTTGATGGCATTTTTTCTATTGCCAACTTTGGCACATGCCGAATGGAATGCCGATTGGGCGCAACGCAAAAAAATCAGTATTAATGCAGTCGGTATCAGCCAAGCGATTTCTCAGCCATCTGTTGTGGTGCGTTTGCACTCAGGCAATTTCGACTTTACCAGCGTGAATGTCGATGGATCTGATATCCGTTTTATTGCCCAAGATGATAAAACTGAGCTGAAATATTTTATTGAAAAATTTGATGCGGTGAACGAATTAGCCATCATTTGGGTGCAAGTGCCACAAATCAGTGGCGCCGATAAAGATGCGCATTTCTGGTTGTATTCCGGTAATGAAAAAGCGACTTCTACCGCTAGTCCAAAAATCATGCTGGATGCGCATCTAGTCGCAAAATTCCAGTTTTCAGACAAAGCATTATTGCAAGATAGCAGCGCTTCTGGCTTGTTTGCAACAGGCAAAATCACCGCACAAAAAGCGGGATTAATCGGCGAAAGCGCTATCTTAACTGGCGAACCGTTAGTGATTCCAGCTAACGCAGCCACCAATGCTAGCGCCGGTTTTACATGGTCTGCATGGGTTAAGCCTTCAGCCTTGCCGCAAACAGCCAGTTTATATAGCCAAGAAAATAATGTGAATTTAGCTATTGATGCACAAAAACTCACGCTCAAAATTGCCGATGTCGCCATCAGTGGCGGTGAGTTGAAACCAGCAGTTTGGCAATATGTTGCGTTTACGTTAAGCGCTGGCAAAGCGGTTTTATATTTAAACGGTGCTGAAGTTGCAACAGGCGATGTGCCAACGGTGGACACGGCAACCGATATTAAGATTGGTGAGGGTTTTACTGGCGAAATTGATGAGTTAGAAATCGCTAATGTGGCACGCAATGCAGACTTTATTAAGTTAATTTTTAATAGCGAAGGTGTAGATAGCCAGTTATTAAAAATTGCCGAAGGCGATGGTGCAGAAGAGGAAGAAGGCGAAGCGAATTATCTAGCTATTTTAGTTAACAGCTTAACCATCGATGCAAAAATCGTTATCGGTATTTTGGCGGTGATGTTTGCGGTGAGTGTGTGGGTAATGTGGTCTAAAGCGATGCTGGTAGTACGTACCGATAAAGACAATAAACGCTTCTTAGCGCGCTTTCAAAAATCCAATGAAAATGATTTATTAGAATTAGATAAAGGTGGCAAATATCCACACTCTAATTTGTATAAATTGTATTTAGCAGGTTTGCGCGAGATTAAAAAACGTCAGCATGAAGGCCAGAAACTATCATTAAGCGGCGCTTCGATGGATGCGATTAAAGCGGCGATTGATGCAGACTTAGTGCGCGAAACGCAACGCCAAAATGCGGGCATGGTGTTGCTGACGATTGCGATTTCAGGCGGCCCTTTCTTGGGATTGCTGGGTACTGTGGTTGGCGTGATGATTACCTTTGCCGCAATTGCCGCCGCAGGTGATGTAAACGTAAACGCCATCGCGCCAGGTATTGCAGCTGCTTTGCTGGCAACTGTTGCTGGTTTGGCAGTGGCGATTCCTGCGCTGTTTGGCTATAACTATTTAGCCAGTCGCATCAAAAATATCACTATTGCCATGCAGATTTTCGTGGACGAGTTTGTGACGCGTTCAGCCGAGCTTTTTGGCAAAGAGTAAACCATGTCAGAAGGCATAAAAGAAGAGAACCAGCTCTATGACGAGATTAACATCACGCCGATGTTGGACTTGGCGTACGTGTTGCTGGTGATTTTTATCATCATGACAACCGCGTCTGTGCAGGGCGTAAAAGTCGATATTCCGCAAACGATTAACTCAGCAAGTTTGGCGAAGCCGCAGACGCGCGCGATTACCATTTCAAGCGATGGCAGTGTGTATTTGGATGCTTATCCAGTAGATATGGCAACGCTAGAGCAGCGGTTAAGCGAGTTTAAGAGCGGTAATCCTGATTTGCCCGTTGTGCTAAAAGGTGACGCGGCAGCGCATTACGAAAAAGTATCTGAAGTATTGGAAATTTGTAAAAAACTGGACATTACCGAAGTGGGTTTGGTCACGAAAAAAGTGGCTGGTTAATACAAGCCTGTATTGCTAAGTTAGGCAAGGCGCGAACCAAAAAAATGGACGCGGTATATGGGTGATATGTAAGGCCAATTTTTTGGTGAGTAACGCAGCATAACGACGCAAGACGGGATTTTAAATGCAAGTTCAAAATGATGCACAGCCATACGACACCATCAACATCACACCGATGTTGGATTTGGCGTATGTGTTGCTGGTGATTTTTATTTTGATGACAACCGCTGGCGTGCAGGGTTTAACCATGCATCTGCCAAAGCCATCCAATAAACCCAGCACAGAAAAACATGACGTGAAAATCGTACAAGTTCAGCAGGGTGGTGGCGTGACGATTAATGGTGCGGGTGTGAGTATGGCAGAGCTTGAAAGCCAATTGAACGCAGCAAAAGCGGCGGACCCCAAATTTAATGTGATGATTAAAGGCGATGCCAAGGCGCCTTATGCAGGCGTGGTGGGTGTGATTGATTTGGTGAACAGGCTGGAAATTGAAAATGTGGGTTTGGTGACGGGTCGCATAGGTACTTGACTAAATAACTTAACAAATAGACTTAACCAAAATTTAGCCATTAATTATGCAAGATATGCACACAACATACGACCCAGTTTTAGACGATGATGAACCACAGTCGAAATCTGGTGTTTGGCTTAAACGTGTCGCGATAATTGTCATCGGGCTGATTGTCTTGGCTGGTATTGGATATGGTCTTAATAGCTTGATGTCTGGCGGAGCGTCGATGAAGAAGCAGGTGACAACGATTAAGTTGCTTCCCGATACGCCACCGCCGCCACCTCCACCGCCGCCCAAAGAACCACCAAAAGAACAGCCAAAACCTGATGCGCCTAAAGAAGTGAAAATTGAGCAACCAAAACCTGCAGAAACGCCACCAGCAGAGCAACTGAAAATGGAAGGCCCAGCTGGCGATGGCCCAAGTGCTTTTCAGGCAGGTGCAGTGAATAATGATTACAAAGGCGGCGAAGTGAAAACCATCGGCTCTGACGGCGGCGCTAAATTTAACTGGTACGCCGGCATTGTTAAAAATCAAATAGAAGCGGCATTAGAAAAAGACAAAAAATTAGCCGAAGGTCAATACAAGTTAATCGTGAGTATTTGGCTACGCAAGAATGGCGATATTGAAAAATTGGAATGGTCGCAATCGGACGCGAACGCCAATATTGAACAGGCGGTTAAAGCCGCTTTAGATAATATGCCCGCTCTGCGCGAACCGCCGCCAGAAGGTATGCCACAACCAATTAAGCTGCGCATTACCGCGCGAAAATTTGGTTAAAAAAATGGTTAAGTATTCGTTAGATATATTGAGTCATTAATTAAAATGAGTGAGATTTAAGTATGATAAAACCGACAAAATTAGCCAGCTTGCTAACGCTTATTTTGCTGACACAATGCAATCTTGCGCAAGCAGATGAGCGTGAATCTTTAGAGCAGCTAAAAGCGACCACCACCAATTTGATTGATTTATTGGTACAAGAAGGCGTATTGAATAAAGATAAAGCGGATGCGCTAGTTAAAAAAGCTACTGCAGATGCTGCAAGGCAAGTGAAGCAAGCTAAAGTGCAAGAAACCAATGCTGCTGAGGCAGAAGCTGGTTTGGTGCAGGATGAGAAATCGGTGCGCGTGCAATATGTGCCAGAGCATATTAAGAAAGAAATGCGCGAAGAAATCAAAAAAGACGTGATGGCTAAATTGAATTACAAGGCAGGCGAGCGTTTAGGGTTGCCAAGTTGGCTGGATAGGATTGCTTTTAGAGGTGATATGCGTTTGCGTTATCAGAATGACAGCTTTTCGGATAACAACGCACCCATTGGGGCTTTAAACGATGTTGCGCGCTTTTCTAATATTGCAAACTCCACTTCTGAGCGTGAGCGCTATCGTGTAAGAGCCAGATTGGGGGCAGATGTAAAAGTGACTGATTGGCTGACAGGCGGCTTGCAATTTACCACAGGCCTTTTAAACACGCCGCTAACGCCGAATCAAACCGAGGGTATCGCGCAGGGTAAATATCAATTTGGGTTGGATAGAGCGTTTTTAAAAGCGACGCCAACGTCGTGGTTGATGGTGGAAGGCGGTCGTTTCGCCAATCCACTTTTTAGCACTGATTTGTTGTGGGATCCTGATCTAGCTTTTGACGGCTTTGCTGCCACGTTCAAACCTAAACTCAATGATAGCTGGTCGTCATTCACTACGCTGGGTGCTTTTCCTATTGAAGAAGTGCAGTCTTCAGAGGAAAACAGGGCGAAAGATAAGTGGATTTATGCCATTCAATCGGGCATTAAATGGCAAGCACAAGATAAATCCAGCGTGCGCTTGGCAGTTGGCTATAACGATTATAAAAACGTAGAAGGCAGGCAGAACCCGACTGGACTCGA
Organism: Methylotenera versatilis 79; assembly: GCF_000384375.1. Lineage (NCBI taxonomy): Bacteria > Pseudomonadati > Pseudomonadota > Betaproteobacteria > Nitrosomonadales > Methylophilaceae > Methylotenera > Methylotenera versatilis. The sequence continues at coordinate 1,267,152 of NZ_ARVX01000001.1, forward strand.
GAGTTTTAATGCCACTGTCCCTGCTTTTAGGCAAAAAGGTAATAACACGTTTGATATCAATAGCCGAAATAACGGCACTATTAAACCCTCAGCGGCCACTAATGCGCTGGCATCAAAATTTGAACAAGTTAATTTAACTGGACAAATTGATTTGCTCAAATTTGATCCAGTGCATGTGACTTTAACCGGAGATTACGTCAAAAATATTGGTTTTGATCAAGGTGAAGTATTTAGACGCACTGGTAGTTTATTCAAAGAGGAAACAGATGCGTATCAAGTTAGATTGGATGTTGGTCAGAACAGTTTTAACCTGTTGGATAACAGCGTAGATGTGAAAAAAGGTGAATGGCAAGTATCGTTGGCTTATAAATATGTAGAAGCAGACTCTATGTTGGATGGCTACACCGACTCTAACTTTCATTTAGGTGGAACCGATGCAAAAGGCTGGATGCTGTTTGCTAATTATGCGGTTGATAAAAACGCATGGTTAGCAGCGCGCTATTTCAGTACTGATAGCATTTCAGGACCTCCGCTAGGTATTGATGTGTTCTTGATTGATTTCGTGGCTAAATTTTAATCAATTGATGTTATTAATATGTCGCTAATTAATATGACTTTAATTAAATGGTTAAGTAGTTTGAAAATAAGCAAGTTAGGATTTTAAATGCATGTATTTTTGCGTCACAAAGCAGGTTTTTTTTTAATGGCTTGCCTTGCATTCAGTTTGGCTTTTCCGCTACCTAGCGTGGCAGCTGAGAAAAAAGACAAAGCCGCCAAACGTGCAGCGTTGATGATGCAAAAACTGAAGCAGGATATGGAAGTTGAAAAAGCCAGTATGCAAACGCAGTTTGATGTGCAAAAAAAAGTCTTAGAAGATCAGTTGTTGGCGAAAGATGACGCGCTAAAAAAATCCGATGGCGCATTATTAGCGGCTGAAAGTAAAGTCAAAAATTTGGGCACGCAATTGAAAAAAACCACGGATGAAAAAGTGGTTGTTGAAACAAAACTGGCAGATACGCAAAGTAAATTAGATGTCACCCAAAGTAACTTAACCAATTTACAAGCGCAAAATACACAGGCGCTGGCCGATTTAAAATTCAATGATAATCAGCGTAAAACTTTATCGACTAATCTGGCAGATGCCACTAAACAGTTAAATACATGTGCTGCCAAGAATATTAAGTTACATCAATTTGGTTCTGAATTGATTCAAATTTATGACAAGCCTAGTCAGTACCAAGCGGTCATGCGTAAAGAGCAGTTTTTTCAGTTAAAACGTGTGGAACTGGAAAATATACTGCAAAATCAACAAGATAAATTGGATGAAGAACGTTTTTCAGCTAAACAGTCGGTTAACTAATTCCATCATAATGGCGGCAATATCTATCAAATATGACAACGAAATAAAATCGTCATAATCCTTGCGTAACATGTTTGTTTTCATTGTGAGCCAAACATGACATTCGACCGTGCAGTGCTTGCGAGAGCGCTACCCTTTGCTGTTTATATTCTGTTTTTAGCCCTGAATCAGCCGCTTAGCCAATTATGTGACTGGTTAAACGTTGATGTGAAATGGCTATATATCTTAAGAATCGCTGTGGTTGCAGCATTGCTGCTTTATTTCTGGCGCGATTACGCCGAATTAAAACGTAAACCTGTCCGTTCAGACTTTTTATACGCGGGTATTGCTGGCTTATTGGTGCTTGTCATTTGGATATTCCCTTACCCCGATTGGCTAGGCGGCGGTGACACGCAAGGGTTTAATCCGCTACAAAACGAAACTGAATTAACCGCTTTGTTTTGGATGTCTACTCGTATTATGGGTGCGGCTTTATTGGTACCAGTGATGGAAGAGTTATTTTGGCGCTCTTTTGTGATGCGCTGGTTTGATAAAGCAGATTTTTTAAAAGTATTGCCAGAAAAAATATCAGGTTACGCTTATGTGGGCAGTGCATGCTTATTTGCACTAGAGCATCATCTATGGCTGGCAGGATTGTTTGCAGGATTGGTCTATGGTGAACTGTATAAAACCTACAGAAATTTATGGATACCTATTTTCGCGCATGCTGTCACCAATGGTTTGCTAGGTATTTGGATTGTGTTTACGGGTAATTGGCAGTACTGGTAATGCGACAAAGTCATCTTAAAAAAACAGCCGTTTTGGGTCTGCTGTGCTTTGCTTCGTATGCAAATGCAGAGGGCATTATCGACATTAAGCCCTACATCAGCCCATCTATCACATATGACGATAACGTATTTCGCTTTTCATCTGAAGCGAGTGCCAATGCGGCATTCGGCTCACCTGAAATGTCTGACGTGATTAAGCGGCTGGATTTTGGTACTGATGTAAATTTGAGATTAAGTCGGCAACTAGTTAATTTAAATGTCGCTATCAGCGATAGTAAATACAACCGATTCGACCTGCTGGATAACACGGCTAAATCCTATGGATTATCTTGGAGCTGGCGATTAGGTAATGATGTTTATGGCACGTTGAGCAAAAGCAAAAGTGAATCGATAGCCGGTTTTAACGAGATTAGAAATCCTGTCAAAAATACCAGAATAGTCGATAGGCAATCAGCGAGTGCGAACTGGAGTTTTCATCCAGATTGGGCGGTATTCATTTCGCAGGAACGTGTGGACACTGAAAATGAAATCGTTACTTTTCAACCATTGGATCGTGAGGATGTGATTACTGAAAGTGGTTTGCGTTATCAAAATCCACTCGGTACGCAACTTAGCTTATCTTATCGTTTGATTGAATCAGATAACCCCAATAGAACAGGTTTTTCTGCATTCTTTTTTGGCAATGAAAGCAGACAAAAATCGCTCATTGCCACAGCAGCATGGCTGCCAAGTCCTAAAACCAGAATCAGTACGCGATTATCGCAAGTGAGTATTGATTATAAAAATAGACCGCAACGCACGTTTTCTGGCTTTAACCAGCGTTGGGATATTAGCCATGCACTCACTGCAAAAATCAACCTGAATGCTGCCGCTTATAAAGAAGTGTCGCCTATCGATGATATCGCATCGACTTACGTAGAAATCACTGGTGCCAGTTTTAACCCTGTGTGGAATCTGACCAGCAAGCTAGCCCTGCGAGCAGGGTTTAGTTATGAAGATAGAGATTATTTGGGAAGCGCAGTCGGTGCAGGAATTTTCTTTCTAGGCGATAGACGCAGTGATACTTCTAAAGTTGCCAGCTTGGGCTTAATTTATTCGCCCACTGAAAAATCGTTGCTGCAATTGCAGTATCAAGGCGAAGATCGCGATTCCACTGCCGATATTCAAAGTTATCGATTTAATTCAATCAGCCTTACTGGTCGATATAGTTTTTAGACTGCTCATTTTCAGTGTCGATCTATGCCTCGTTTAAATTGCATACCATTTCAAGTATTTAGGAAAAATCTGTTAATAAACTAGTGGGAAAATTTCGGTTGGTGACTAGTAACATTGCTGTCATAAAATCGACTTAATTCTGACGTATTAAATACATATACTTCAACCTAATTATTAGATTGATTAAGTTAATTTGGATAGAAAGAAAAGTATGATTTTTACAAATAAATGGTTGTTATCGTTAGTGATTATATCGGCGTTCACGCTGGCATCTTGTGGCAAAAAAGATCAGGCGGAGTCAGCTAAGGCAGATACGCAAGTGGTTGCCAAAGTGAACAACGATGAAATTTCGATTCATCAAATTAACTTTCAATTAGGGCGCTTAGCACAAAGCGGACAAAAGCCATTAAACGAAGCACAAAGTAAAGAAGCCGCTAAACAAATATTAACGCGTTTGGTGGATCAACAATTATTAAAACAGCAAGCGATTGAAGCAAAGCTTGACCGTGATCCTAGAATTTTACAAGTCATCGAAACTTCAAAAAGTGAAATCTTAGCGCAGGCTTATTTAGAGCAATTATTGTCAAAAGCCACTAAACCAACGACCGCGCAGATTGATACTTTTTATAAAGAAAATCCTGCTTTATTTGTAAATAGACGCGTGTTCCGTTTGCAGGAATTAGCGGTGAATGTGCCAAAAGATAAGTATGCTGAAGTTGAAGAGAATGCAAAAAAATTAAAAAATATTAACGAAGTTGCAGCATGGTTAAAAACGCAAAACTATCCATTTAATGCCAACAGCAACGTGCGTGCGGCGGAGCAATTGCCGTTAGATTTTCTGAAGCAGATTCAACCGTTAAAAGATGGTGAGATTGTGATTGTGCAAACTAATCAATCCATCAATATTGTACATATCGCTGCATCACAATCTATGCCGATTGCGCGTGACAAAGCGACGCCAATTATTGAGCAGTATTTCTTGAATCAAAGTAAATCGGCTTTGGCGAAAAAAGAAATGGCAACTTTAACTGAAAAAGCCAAGATCGAATTTGTGGGCGCCTTTGCGGATATGAAAAAAGGGCAACCAGCCGCACCAGTCGCCATCAAAAAATCTGACACGCAATCAAGTACTGAAAGTAACGGCGTAGTAACAAACGAAGCGCCAAAAAGTACACAGCAAGTAGCTAAGACAGCAGAAGCGGATAAAAGTAAATCTACTTCTACACAATCCAATATGGATAAAGGTTTGGCGGGCTTTTAGAACTTAAACGAGTAAGCGATTAATTATTGGGCCATAAAATTGGTTAAGTATAAAAGCCCTCGAATTTATAAGCCTAAATAGACATAGCAAAGGTAATGATTTGAAACGGATAATTTTAAGTTGGCTAAGTTTAGCGTTGAGCGGCATATTGCTGTTGCTGACAAGCACAATTGGCATGGCCGAAGAGAGCAAAAACGAGCCTATCAAGGGCGAAGTGAATCGTGAATATAATTTGGGCGCTGGTGATTTGGTTCGAATCAACGTCTACGGCAATCAAGATTTACTCACTGAAGCGAGGCTTTCAGCTACAGGCTCTATCACTTTTCCTTTAGTTGGCGAGGTGGTTTTGGGCGGCTTAAGCCCGACTTTATCTGAAAAGAAGCTAGCCGATTTATTGGAAAAAGGCGGCTTTGTTAAAAAGGCACAAGTTAACTTGGTTGTGTTGCAATTTCAAAGCCAATATATCTCGGTTTTGGGTGATGTTTACAAGCCAGGAAAATACTCTTTAGATAGACCAAGCACGCTTTCTGATGTGTTGGCAATGGCAGGCGGCACAACGCCGAACGGCTCTGATTTGATTAGCTTGATTCGTATCACAGAAGGCAAAACCACTAAGCAAACTTATGATTTAAGAGATTTAATCAATAAGGAAGATCCAGCCAGCAATCCGCAATTGCAACGCGATGACATTGTTTATGTGAATGCGCGTGAAGTATCTGTATTAGGTCAAGTGAATCGTCCTGGCAAATATTCAGTCGCCAGCGGCGTGCGCACCGTTATCGACTTTTTGTCGCAAGCGGGCGGTGTTTCGGCTGGGGGCGCGGATAGCATCATTATTATTACCAAGCGCGATGGAAAAACAGAAAAACGTGAGATTGATATTGATCAACTGTATCGCAAAGGTGATACCTCAGCGAATTTTGAATTGGCTGATGGCGATTCTATTTACGTGCCGAGAACTTCTGTTTTCTACATTTATGGTGAAGTGCAGCGCCCGGGTGCCTTTAGGTTAGAGCGCAATATGAATATCGCACAAGCCTTATCTACTGGCGGTGGTTTGTCGCCACGAGGCACAGAACGTGGCATTAAAGTTAAACGTAATGTAGATGGAAAGCTTAAAACGCTGGATGCATCAGCGGGCGATTTATTAAAACCAGACGATATTGTCGTGGTGAGTGAAAGTTTGTTTTAACGCTTAATTAAACCGTTAAAAGAAATCAATTAATCCAGAAATGAAGCGATAACACATGAGTTTTTCACAATTATTATCCATATTATTGGCGCGCAAATGGATATTTGTTTGGGTATTTTCAATCACTGTTTTGGTGACGACAGTCGTGAGTTTTTTACTGCCAAAAACTTACAGCGCAACGGCATCTTTGGTGCTTAACTCAAAAGGCGCAGACCCGGTAACAGGGTTTATGTTGCCAGCGACTTTAATGCCCGGCTACATTGCGACACAAGTAGATATTATACAAAGCCGTAATGTGGCGTTAAAAGTGGTGGATAAATTAGGCATTGCCAACAATGCAACGGCAAAAGCGCAGTTTGAGAAAGCCACACAAGGTGAGGGCGATATTCGACATTGGTTTGCTGATCAATTTATAGAGAATCTGGAAGTGAATCCATCTCTACAAAGTAGTGTCATTGAAGTGAGTTATAGAGGTGCAGACCCACAATTTTCTGCCGCGATGGCTAACGCTTTTGCCGAAGCTTATATTGATACCAGCTTGCAATTAAAGATTGAGCCAGCCAAACAAGCGGCGCTTTGGTTTGATCAGCAAATAAAAGGTTTGCGTCAAAATGTTGAGCAGGCGCAGACAAAATTATCTGCGTATCAACAAGAAAACGGCATTGCTTTTGCGGATGAACGTTTAGATACGGAAGCGGCGCGTTTAGGCGAATTATCTAGCCAATTGGTTGCAGCGCAAGCGCAGACTTTTGACAGTAACTCGCGTCAAAACCAATTAAAACGCGGTAATGCGGGTGAGTCACCAGAGATTTTATCTAACTCATTGATTCAAGGATTAAAGTCTCAACTCGCACAGGCTGAAACAAAGTTATCGGATGTATCGCAACGACTAGGCGTGAATCATCCACAATATCAAGCAGTAGTCGCAGAAGTGAGTAATTTAAGAAGCTTAATCAGTGTTGAGACGGCAAAAACCAGCAGTAGTGTCGGTCAGACTGCGCGCGTTTCACAACAAAGAGAAGGTGAAATTAAGGCTTCTTTAGCACAGCAAAAAGAACGAGTGCTTAAGTTAAAAGATCAGCATGATCAAATGGCCGTATTGGTGCGTGAGGTGGAAAGTGCGCAACGTATGTATGACAACGCCTTGCTAAGATTCGGCCAAACTAATATGGAAAGTCAATCGGGCCAAACCGATGTTTCTATCTTGAATCCAGCCACGCCGCCCATCAAACATTCAAGCCCGAAAATTACCATCAATATTGTGCTATCGATTTTGTTGGGCTCGTTATTGGCGGTAGGTTTTGCAATCGCCGCAGAAATGCTGGATAGACGCGTGAGAATTGCAGAGGATTTAGTGCAATTGCTAGGTTTGCCAGTGTTGGGCGTTATTAGTCAAAACCAGAAAAAAGCCGCAGGATTTTTAACTACGTTGCATGAATTTTTTAGCAAGAAAAATAAAGTTAAAAATACAAATCCCACTCATCCATTTTTCGTGAAATGAATGTATGAACGCTGAATTAAAAAACTTGCATGACCACAATAATCATGACCAAAGCAATCTTGACCAAGATCCTATTGAAAGTAATGTAAATCCAAACGGTATGAAAAACTTGTCTGTTACTGAACCCTTAGATTCCAAGAAAATTGGTGATGCCTTGATTGCGCATGCAAAGTTAAACGCCAATGATGTTGAGCGGATTTTACACTTGCAAAAAGATAAGAAAATACTGTTTGGCGAAGCGGCTAAAAATCTGGGTTTAGTGACGACGGCAGATATTGAACATGTGTTGGCGCAACAATTTAACTATCCTTATATCCGTGAAACGAATTCAAGCATTAGCAAATTGTTAACTGCAGCGCATACGCCGTTTACCACGGAAGTAGAGAGTTTGCGCAGTTTAAGAGGCCAGTTGATGATGCGCTGGTTTAATCAAGGACATAAAACCTTGGCAATCGCGTCATCTAACAGTGATGAAAATGCGCATTTGATTGCTGCCAATTTAGCGATTACTTTTTCGCAACTGAATAAAAAAACTTTATTGATTGATGCGAATTTACGCCAACCCAATCAGCATCAATTATTTGGTATCGATTCAAAATTAGGGTTAACCAATATATTGGGTAACCAACAAGGCAGTTATGAGTTAACGCGTCAAAAGTCATTGCCTAATTTAGCAGTATTGAGCGCAGGTACGGAAGTGCCTAACCCGCAAGAGTTGCTGAGTTTAGACGCATTTTCAAGCTTGTTAACGGATTTAGAAAACATCTACGACATCATTTTAATCGATACCACACCGTTAAGTTTAGGTTCAGATATGTTGTCGGTGGTTTCTAAAACTAAAGCGGCCATTATTGTGGCGCGTAAAGATTACACGATGGCAGCCGATTTGCAGTTATTGAATGCGCAACTAAGCACCACTGGCGCCAAGGTGATTGGCAGTATTCTTCAGGAGTTTTAAGTGTTAAGTCCTGCACTCAATTTCGGAAGAAACAAGCTTGGCCAAAACAAGCTGCCTGAGCCGCTAATCAAATGGATGCCGGTTATTGTCGGCTTACTGACGCTGTACATTCCAACTTATTATGGATTGTCGCAAACGCTTTGGCAGCAAACCGATCAAGCGCATGGGCCGATTGTGCTGCTGGTTGTTTTATATCTTCTTTGGCAGGCGCGGGCGTCATTCATTCATTTTAACGCCAGTCGCGCCAAGCCAATACTCGGTTGGATTTCACTCATTTTTGGCTTGCTCTGTTACGTCGTTGGGCGTTCACAAGATATCATGATGTTAGATATCGGCTCACAGATTCCTGTGCTGGCTGGCTTGTTTCTACTCACATCTGGCATGCCAGCTTTAAGAGCCGCTTGGTTTCCACTATTTTTTATTATATTCATGCTGCCGTTGCCGTTAGACAGCATCACCATGCCGATGAAAATGGCGGTTTCTTACGTCACTGAACATGTTTTATTTTGGTTCGATTATCCCATTGCACGTTCTGGCGTTATTTTATATATCGGCCAATATCAGTTATTGGTAGCAGATGCATGCGCTGGCATGCATACGCTTATTTCGCTGGAAGCGCTGGGTTTGCTTTACTTGAATTTAGTCAAACATGATTCGCTTTTGCGCAATGTGACATTGGCGATTTTGATTATCCCCATTTCATTTACAGCCAATGTGGTGCGCGTTATCGCATTAACGCTGATCACTTATTACTTTGGCGATGAAGTCGGGCAAGGCTTTGTGCATGGTTTTGCGGGTATGTTTCTTTTTGTTATCGCGCTGATTTTTATTATGAGTGTGGATTCTGGCCTGCAATATTTGGTTAAGTTTAGGCAGAAAAATCGGCTATGAAAACTAAACTTAGTTACATCACACTTGGGCTGATGGTTCTGGCTTCTATTTTGGGCATGACGTTGCGGCCAACACATAAGATGGCCAGTGAAAACGCCAAAATCCAATTAGAACAATTAATCCCGCACAACTTTGCCAATTGGCACATGGAAGATGCGGTCGCACAACTGGTGAATCCACAAACGGAAGCGGCAATTAATCAGATATATGCACAAACTTTATCACGCACCTATGTGAACGATAAAGGCGAAAGAATCATGCTGTCGATTGCTTATGGCGAAGACCAAAGCGATAGCGTGGGCGCGCATTTACCAGAAGGTTGCTATGGCGGACAAGGATTCACTATCTCAAATATTGCGCGAACGCATTTAAGTACGCCATCAAGCTCAACCGCGCCTAGAAGTGAGATTCCAGTCACCAGATTAATGGCAGTAAAAGGTAACCGTATCGAGCCGATTACCTATTTTCTCAGAACAGGCCATGAAGTTGCCTATCCAGATTGGGATACCAAATTAGTAAAAATGAAATATGCGCTGCAAGGCAGCATTCCCGATGGTTTGCTGGTGCGTGTGTCTAACTTGGTGGAATCCAACGATTATGCGGAATCGACACGTGCCTATGCATTACAAGCACAATTTATCGCAGAGATGCTAAAAGCGCTTTCACCCAGCTACCAATTGCAAATGGTCGGCGATAGTACCAAGCGCTAGTATTGCTATGTCAATTTTTATTTCCAGTAGCTTACAGTGAGCTCGCCCTATTCAAAAGATAGCGTTCGGCAAGGCTTCTTACATTACCTCTTAGGCAGAGGACTTGGAGGGCTGGCAGGATTTGCAACGGTCATATTAATGGCGCGCTATATGGATGTAACTAACTACGCTGGGTTTACGGCGCTGACTGGTTTGATCTCATTCGCCGGCATTTTAGCGGGTTTGGGTTTAGAACGCGCCATTTCGCGGTATTTACCAGAAGCCAGATTGGAGCGCAGTGTTGACGAGTTAGAACATTTTATTTGGCAATTAACAGCGGTTAAATTTGCTGCGTCATTATTGGTTTGTGTCATTTTGTTTGCATTTTGGCACTTTGTGTTATCCATTTTTAGCGATGTGAAATTGACTTACTTTCCCATCTCTTTGGCCTGTTTTATTGTGGCAGAAACTTTATTTCAGCATTTTTCGTCGGTTTTTCAAGCGTTAATTCAACAAAAAGCACTCACGCGAATTTTAGTCGTTCAATGGTCGGGACGACTTATCATGATTTTTATCACGCTGCGTGATGGTCACCATATTCAGTTGGAAGAAGCATTATGGATTATGGCTTTGCCTGAAATGTTCGGCCTGATGGCCTTTGTGATTACACAAAAAAAGCATCTGAAAATGCTAAGAGTTCAATTGAAATTACAATCGCTACCAGATGTAGATTTACAGAATCCGGTATCACAGCCAGCGAAAATAATATGGCCTGATTGGACAGAGATCAGCAAAATGTCTGCGCATAATTATGGTTTCACCTTATTAGCAGCACCGCCACAAGGCTATTTTATGAAAATGCTGGCAGCCGCATTTTTGCCCACACAAATGGTCGCAGCTTATGGTTTTTTTATTAGCATTGCCGAAAAAACAAGGCAGTATATTCCGCTACATTTTATGTATAACTTAATTGAGCCAGTGATGGTGGGCAATTATTTAAAGAATAAAGATTTTTCTGTTTTAACAAAACGTTGCCAATGGTTATATAAGTCTAATTTGTTATTTCTCATTCCAGCCATCGCTTGGATTGCCGCATCGGGCGTATTTATTATCGCCGCACTAACCGGTGGAAAATACCATGATGACTTGTGGATATTATTAGTTGTGATGCTGCAGCTCACTATAGGCAGCCATGTGGTGTTATTGCAACTGATACTTAACTCTGTTGGTAAGAGCGTTTTATTGGTGCATGCAGGTTTTTATAGTCTATTAGGCATGCTGGTGTATTGGGCGCTGGTTCAATTTATTCATCCCAATTTATTGCTATTGGGGCCGCTAGTTTTTTCACTTATTTGCAATGCTTACATTATGCGCGCTCTTAAAAATACAGGTTATGTGTATAACGTGGCTTTACGCCTGTTTTCAGGCATCGGCTTTGCGGGCTTGCTTGCCTTTGTGGTGGTGTTTTTACTCAGCGCACAGTTGTCTAGCTATATACAAAGTGCAACCGCCATTTCTCTAATCAGTGGGCTAATGATTGCTTTAGTTTATCTGCCTGGTTTGTATTTTTTTAAAGTGATTCATAGCGATGAATTACATTTTGTAAAATCATTATTAATGAAAAGGTCGTCATGATGACTAAAAATGAACAACCTAAAGACAGTCATATATTCTTGCCAGAAATCCAGCAAAAAGCACGCACTGTATTGGATAGTCTTATTCCAAATGATGCCGATATTATTTTATTGGATTATCCCAATACCACGAATGTCGGTGACAGTCTGATTTGGTTGGGAGAAATTGCTTACTTAAAAAGTAGAAAATTAAAAATTAGCTATGTTTGCGATGTCGATAATTACAACCTGGCTTCCGTAAAGAAAGTGCTGAATAAAAAAAGTGTCGTATTGATGCATGGAGGCGGTAATTTTGGAACAGTGTGGAAAACAATCCATGCATTCAGGCTGAAAGTCTTAAGTGATTTACCTAATATCCCCATTATCCAATTGCCACAAACAATCTATTTTGAGGATGAGTCAGAAGTCGACGTGATGAGTGAAGCCATCAAAGCGCAAGGCAACTACACCTTGCTTGCGCGCAGTCAACCTAGTTATGAATTTGCAAAAAAGAGCTTTGCTACACCTGTGTATTTATGTCCAGATATGGCATTTTTTATTGGACATATTCATCGACAAGTAGAAAAAGTAGATCGATATGTTTTGGCGCGAACTGATATTGAATCGTCAGGTGAGCTGGATAAATATACAGTTAGCATCAACAAAAATTTGACTTATGAAGTAGACGATTGGCTTGAACCTACATTGTTAGAAAAACTGCTTTATAAAGTTGAAATGTGTTCCACGCTGTTAAGAAAGTGGTTCGACCCTGACAATCAGTATCTATTGTTGTTATGGAATTATCTTTCTTTACAACGATTAAAAAGAGGCGTGCGCATGCTAAGCCGAGGGCGTTTTGTTGTCACAGACCGCCTGCATGCGCATGTTTTAAGTATCTTGCTAAACAAGCCAAATGTATTAATAGACAATAATTATGGAAAGCTGAAAGTTTTTTATAACACTTGGACGTTTGATTATGGCTATGCAAAGTTAGCGAACAATTCTGATTCCATAGAATTAGCGATTAATGAATTGACTGTGTTACCTGTTAATGAGAACGCCGTTAAGTGATTGAACGTCACTTAAAAAATTGCGTTGTGATTACTTGTTTTGACGAAAATCAGCCAGGTTATTTGGATTTTTCTTATCGTATTACAGCGCTTGCATCGGCATATCAATTAACCGTTGTGAGCCACGGTGAGATTGCGCAGCCAGAATTATTACTGCAAAACGTTATTTACAGAATTGTGGATAAGCGTAATGGAAAGCTGGGCTGGCTACGTTACATCGTAAAATGCGCGTTACTCATCAGACGGCAAAAGCCAGATGTCGTTATGTTGCTGCATTCAGCAGTTTCACCTGTTGCGCTATTGGTGGGCAAGATTCCTACTTGTTTGTACTGGAATGAACATCCAAGCAACTTAATGCATCTGCCCGCAGAATTTTCGCCTATTAGCACAAAGTTAACCCATTTTTTGCATCAATTAATATTCCTTGGTGCAAAAAAATCGACTTTAGTGATGCCAATTGGTGAAGATCATCAAGAGGATTTAATTAAACACGGCGTTTCAGCTCAGAAAATTAATATGATTTATATGGGCGTTTCGGCAGACTTTTTGCCGGAAAATCACCCGATTGAAAAAGCCAAAATTGGCGATGACGGCAGCGCAATTAAGCTGATTTATGTTGGCACTGTCAGCGAATCACGCGGGCGCGACGTGATGTTAGATGCGATGAAGTTAATTGCAGATAAGCAGTTAAAACTGCATTTGACGATTGTTGGTGCGAGCCCAGAGCAGTTGCAATATTGTCAGCAACGCATTGATGCGTTATCACTCCAAACCTATGTAAAAGTTATCGGTAAAGTATCAGGAAATGAAATCCCGCATTATCTCGCGCAAGCCGATGCAGCAATCTGTTTATGGCAAGCCAGTCCATGGAATCAATTTAATCCACCCACTAAGCTGTTTGAATATCTAGTGGCTGGATTGCCAGTGCTTGCCAGCAATATCCGCACGCATACACGTTATGTGCAGGATGGACATAATGGGTTTATTTTCGCCTATGACGCACGTGCATTGGCAATGGTTTTAGAGCATTTGCATAATCAAATCGATGCGATACCACTTATGCAGCAGCAGGCATTGCAGTCAGGTCAACAATATTTATGGCCTACATTAGAACCGCTATTTTTGGGTGAAATTAGAAAGGCAGCGACTGTATGATGCTGACTAAAACACCACAAAACATTTGGTTTAAACTCACATTTATTGCATTCTCTGGTTTTTTAGCCCTTGTTTTCGGCTTAATCTCTGTCACCAATAATCCTATTTTTATCGGCTTAGCTGTGGGCATGGTGTTGGGTATATTTTTGCTCGCTATGCCTAAAAAAATTATTTGGTTAGTGATTTTTATGGGGCTTGCAACGCCCGCTTTGTTAGATATGGCTGGGCATGGATTCTCTAGAATGTTATGGGCAATCTCAATGCTGGCTTTGTTGTTATGGGTTCCAGGCATTTTTTGTTTAATCCGATTAAATCCTATAAAGGAAAAACATGTGCCCTTTTTTATTTGGATGGCAGGGGCTTTTGTCATTTACGCACTGATTTCTTCTGTACTTAATCTGCACTCTCTTAGCGAGTTATCAGGTGGCTTTAAACGATATTTTCAGGCATTTGGCTTGATGCTGGTGTTGGCCACAATGATGCTAACCAGAAAAGATATGGATGGTTGGCTAAAACTATTGTTGGGTATTGCGCTGTTACAACTACCGTTTGCCCTATTTGAACGTTTTGTTTTAGTCGCGTTAAGAGGTGGTATGGCTGCTGGCGGCGAGGCAACTGATGTGGTCGCAGGCACGATGGGTGCAAATCTACAAGGTGGCAGCCCGAATGCGATTATGGTGACTTTTGTACTGATTGCATTTGCTTTTGTTTTTGCGCGCTGGAAAGAAAAATTAATCGATACATCGCGACTATTTTTACTGAGTGTACTTTTGTTAACACCGTTGATATTAGGTGAAACTAAAGTGGTCGTGGTTATGCTACCTATTATGGCGCTGGTTTTGCTACGCAAAGATATTAAAAAAGAGCCGTTAAAGTACCTGCCCATATTTTTAGCTTTGTTATTGCTCACGTTGGCATTGGCCTATATTTATGTGTATTACATGTTGGATAGCAACTTTGTAGAAGCTTTTAACGGCATCATTTCATACAACGTTGGCACTGTCGGTTATGGAAAACTGCTACTGAATCGAACAACTGCCATGACATTTTGGTGGGGATTACATGGCTGGGCAGACCCAATGACATTTATGTTGGGGCACGGTTTGGGCAGCTCTTATGGTTCTGGCCAAGCTGCTGGTCATATGGCGCAAATTTACCCAGGTTATGGCATTAACTTAACCACTATTTCAAGCATATTATGGGATTTAGGCTTGGCTGGACTGGTTTTGTATACCAGCGTATTTTTTACTGCATGGGTACAGGTCGGCAATATTTGGAAGAGAACGCAGAGCAAAAAAATCAAGGCAGATTGCATGGCGATTCAGGCAGGAATCGCGCTGACTTTCCTGTTTATTATCTACTCAGATAGCCAAGTGAATTTGCTGGTGCATGAAATTATTATTGCTGTCATGTTGGGATATGCCGCTTTTTTATACCAAGAACAATATCAAGAAACACTTGCAGAAAAGCTTGAAGAGCAGCGTCAAGAAGACTTTCAAGAAGCACCGTTTAAAGTCGAACAGGTTGTCAGTTAAATGCATATCTTGTATTTAACCGCAGAGCAATGGCCCACTTTTAGGGCAGACTTAACCATATTATTTGGCAAATATTTACCGCGTTTTGGTGTGACTTGCGATTTAGTCACAGAGCAAGATTTGACCAACAATAAACAAGTGGATTGGTCAGCAGGAAAAGCGCTATTGTGCACAGTGCCCAAAAATCGCGCTGGGCAATATATCGTCAAATTTTTGCATCAATGCAAAGTGTTAATCACCAGCGATTACGCTAATTATCAAGCGATACAAGTGCGTGATATGACATTAATCGCATTAGTCGCGATTTTGATGAGCAAACTAAAAAAACGCCCATTTTATTACTGGTTATCTTATCCGCAATCTGAAGGGCAAATGCAACGCGCCAAAGCGCGAGGCATTAAGGCGGGAATGCGTTATTGGTTTCCGCTATTGCAAGGTTGGGTTGGCCAGCAACTACTCTATAAAGTCATTCTGCCCAATGCACAGCATGTTTTTGTGCAAAGCCAAAATATGCTGGAAATGTTGGCGAAAAAAGGCGTGCCAGCTGAAAAAATGACACCAGTACCAATGGGCGTAGATTTAGAAGCCATGCAGCAGCAACCTGTACCAATCGACCATCCATTTTTAGCTGATAAACGTGTATTAGTTTATTTGGGTACTTTAGATAAGGTAAGACAAATTGAAATTCTATTTGATATGTTGCGCTTGGTACTTAAGCAAGTGCCAGATGCCATATTGGTTTTGGCAGGAGATACCGAAGACGCAACGCATCGCTCTTGGCTAAAACAGCAAGCTGAAGAATTGGGTGTATCGGCACATATTTTATGGACGAGCTGGTTACCAATGACTGAAGCATGGCGTTATGTGGCCGCGGCTGAGATTGGCTTATCGCCTTTTCCAAGAGGTTATTTGCTGGATATGGCATCACCAACAAAAGCGGTGGAATATATGGCGCTTGGTTTGCCAGTCATCATGAACGATAACCCAGACCAGGTATCGGTTGCGCAAGAAAGTGGTGCGGCCACATGTACGCCATTAAATGCCGAGCAGTTTGCGGATGCGGTCGTTAATTTGCTCAATAATGATGCGGCTAAGGCAACCATGCGTGAAAAAGGCATTACTTATGTCAGTCATGTCAGAGGTTATCAGCAGCTTGCAGAGGCGCTTTCTATCAATTATCGCAACATATTATTTTCTACCCAGAATTTTTAAATTAGGACTGAAAAAAGGTTTAGAGATGAAGCAACCGAAATTCACCGTATTCACACCGGCATATAACCGAGCGCACACACTTCATCGCGTTTGGGATAGCCTGCAAACACAAACTTATCGTGATTTTGAATGGATAGTGATCGACGATGGTTCAGTAGACAAAACGGCTGAATTAATTGCAACATGGAAAGCGCAAGCCGATTTTCCAGTGACTTACCAATATCAGGTCAACAGTGGGAGGCATATTGCATTTAATCGTGCGGTTGCCCTAGCTAAGGGTGAGTTGTTTTTTGTGATTGACTCAGATGATGGTTTTTCGCCAAATGCAATTGAAGTGATGCTAAAGGCATGGGAAGACATTCCTGCAGATCAACGTCATAGTTTTACGGGCGTTGTGACACGCTGCCAAGGGGAAGATGGTAAACCTTGCACGCCAGACTTTACCCCCAATCCACTAGATACTAATGCGCTAGACTTAAGATTTAAGTACAAAATCAGAGGTGAACTATGGGGTTTTCATCGTACTTCGATTATGAAAGCGTACCCGTTCCCTGAAGATACGACTTTAAGATATGTTCCAGAGAATCTCATTTGGGACGCCATCGCCAGAAAATACAAAATTCGTTGTATTAATGATGCATTACGCGTGTATTACCAAGATTCAGGCAATCAACTGAGCAAGGGAGATCCGCGCAAAAAAGCACTACACAGAAATTATTCATTAAAAATCATCAACCGCGATTTCGATTATTTTTTGCATGATCCAGTCAATTTTTTTAAATGGACTGTTTTGTACGTGCGTTATAGCTTTCATGCTGGTGATGTAGGTTTTATGAATCCCAAAAAATTCACTAACATGGGCGCCTATCTCTTAAGTTGCTTAGCTGTATTACCTGGGTTCGCGGTTTTTGGTGTCGATTACATTCGTAGAATAACCAATATATGACCGCAGTTTTAAAGAGATTATTTGCCGCAATATTATTGTTGGCTGGTTTTTTTCAGGCGCCCATTAGTTTGGCGGCTGATAGTTGGGTGCCAGTAAAAGATATTTCGTTGATGGTAGAAGAAGGCAGCATTTTAGATTTTTCCGCTTTAGTGCCGCCAGCCAAGCCAATTCAAGCGCGCATCATTGTGAATAGCCAAGGACATTTGACGACTGACAACCAACCAGAAAAAGCACAACGTTTTTTAATTGGATCACTGGGTTTTGGTGTCAATTTGGGCAGCTTCCCTAGCCATGAATTAACGGATTTATACATCAAACAATACCGAATGCATGGCTATAACATGGTGCGTTTAGATTTTGTTGAATCGATTTTGATGGAAGGGCGCAAAGGTGATTTTGATTATAACCCTGAGCAATTGGATCGATTTTACTACTTAGTTTCAGCACTTAAAAAAAATGGCATTTATCTGATTTTAAATGGGTTAAGTAACAGCAACGGTGGTTATGGCAACGTTGAAGAACGTTGGATAGGCAAAAAAGGTCTGCAAGCTGGCGTGTACTTTGAGACGGATAAACAAGCGCACTGGAAAAAATTAATCGCCACTATGTATGGTGCCGTTAATCCTTATACAGGCGTGAGCATTTTGAAAGACCCGACCTTAGCTGGCTTGATTCTGGTGAATGAAGGTAATTTGGTATTTATGCATCGCAATGGCGTTTCGCCTGCATTAAAGCCACATTTTGCTAAATGGTTAAAAGCGAAATATGGCGGACAAGCCGCCTTAAAAACCGCTTGGGGTAATGAGTTAAAGTCATCTGAAAATATTGATTTGGGCGAAATTGATTTCTCTGCGCCAGATGCTTGGACATCAAAAAGAATGGCCGACGTACAGCAATTTTTCTCTGAAACGGAAAATAAAACCGCTGCTTGGATGATTGCCTATCTACGCGGGTTAGGTTATCAAGGTTTGGCATCTAGTTACAATTTATGGCACTCGCCTGCAGCCAATGCTAGTCGCGGTCAGTTACCTTGGGTTGATATGCATCATTATTTTGCACATCCTGAATACGCAGCAAATGGCAATATGAAAGTGCGTCAAGACAGCATGCTAAAAGATGGTGCTAGCTATATCCGCGAACTTGCCGTGACCAAGCACATCGGCAAACCATTTACGGTGTCTGAGCACGGCCAAGTATTTTGGAATCCATATCGTCGTGAAAGCGGGCTGGCGTTACCTACTTATGCGGCTTTTCAAAGTTGGGATGGTATTTGCCAACATTCTGGTGCAGTCGATTTAACTTATGCACCATCTGTTGGGCGCAAAAACTTTATCAATCCATTTGCCGTTGGAACTGATCCTATTTCGCGTGCGACAGAAACATTAGCCGCGTTGCTATATTTGCGTGGCGATGTTGCGCCGGCAAAACACCGTTTAAGTGTCAAGTTTGGTCCAGATGATGCATTTGTGAAAAGTGCGCATTTGGGCAGTACGCCATCGGATATTTCAAAGCTTAGTCTAGTAACCGGAATTGGTTTGGATTGGTTGGGAAAAGCGAAACAAACTCAATATGATGGACAAGTCGATTTTAATCAGCCTGGCTTAAAACTGTTTAGCAACGGCGTGTTGCAGCCAGTTAAATCCAGCGGTAATTTGGCTGTAAAAATAGATGGGTTCGTGCAGAAATATGCACAAAAAATTGCCTATAAAGCCAGCAAAGTCAGCTTGATTGCCGATGAGCGTTGGGCGGCTAGACTACAAAATTTAAGAGATGCAAACTGGTTAACTTCGGCCAACCAATCTAGCGCCGATACAGAGGTTTATCAAAGTGATACGGGTGAAATATTGCTGGATGCTGAGCAAAAACGCATAACGGTGATTACACCCAAAACCGAAGCTGTTGTGTTTGATGAACCCAAAGCTATTCAACTCAATTATCTATCAGTTTTATCTGCCGAAAGCGGTGCTTTGGTCGCTGTTTCTGCTATGGATAATCAACCTTTGGCCAGCAGTAAACGCATGCTAGTCGTACTTTCTACCGATGCGAGAAATAGTGATATGCAATTTAGCGATGCTACCAATGAAACCGTCACGCAATTGGGTAAGTCGCCTGTGCTGGTACGCGCCAACAAAGTTAAAGTCGCATTACGTAACGCTAATCAAAAGCAGCTTAAAGTATTTTCAACCAATTTGCGTGGGCAGCGAGTAGATGCCATACCAGTGAAACAAACTCCAAATACTATTGAATTTGAGATGGATATTAGCAAGTTGTCGCATGGTGCAACCACGTATTTTGAAATAAGTATTTAAGGGGTTTATTGTGGTTGAGCAATCCAGCGATTTAAAAAATACGCTGAAAAAAAGTGTTAAGAAAAGCCTAGCGATTGTTGTGCCAGAGCTATTGCCAGTACCACCAGTTAAAGGTGGCGCAGTAGAGCATTGGGTGCATGAGGTGGCGGGCAGATTAAACGCTGAACAGTTTGATATCACTATCATCTCAAGACCTTCAGGTGGGCAGAGTGAAGGCGCAATTGCGTATATTGGTATCCCTTGGACGCGTTTAGAAAAAGCATTCTATTGGTTAAAAGAGCGCGTTACTTGGCGCAATCCATTACGCTATTTAGCAAAAATCCAAAATGTAGCTTCATACGGCTTGCGCGTTGCAAAACAAGTAGCAGGGTTTGATATTGTGGTGATTCACAATGAGCCAAATTTACTGCTATTTTTGCGAAAATTGCCCAGCCAAAAATTGATTTTACATATGCACAATGAGCATTTAACGCACGCCGCATTTCGCTGGTTATACCGTCGCGCATTGCGCAAAGCCGATTTGGTGATTTGCGTCAGCGCATATATTAAAAATTCAGCTACTCAGATTTTCCCTGAGCATGCACATAAATTTGAGGTGCTATTTAATGCGACCAATCCTGAAGTATTTAAGCCTTATGGTGAGCAAGCGAAGCAAGCAATCAACAACATTATCAATTTTGAAGACGATAAAATCTATTTGCTCTATGTAGGACGCCTAACCGCAGAAAAAGGCGTACATATATTAATTGAAGCATTTGCACAATTATTGCAAAGCATGCCAAATGCGCGATTGATTATTACAGGCAGCTCTTTCTTTGAAGGCGCAACAAAAACTGCGTATCAACAATCGTTAATCTCGCACGCCAAACCAGTCAGTCACGCGATTGTATTTACTGGCTTTATACCGCATGAAAAGCTTAGATATTTATACTCCGCCGCTGATTTAGTCGTGTTGCCGTCAATTTGGCAAGATCCTTGTCCGCTGGTGGTATTGGAAAGCATGGCTTCAGGTACTTGTTTGGTGGCAACAAAAGTAGGCGGTATACCAGAAATTATTGTAAACGGTAAAGACGGTATGCTGGTTGAAGCGAATAACTCGCATGCAATAACGCAATGCCTGTTAGCGATATTGAATGAACCAGAAAAAAAATCCCAAATAGAACAAGCCGCACGTCAAAAAATTGAGTCAGCTTACGCGTGGCAGCATTTGGTAAAAAAGCTCGAAACCCTTTTATCTCCTATAACTCAGCCTATATAACACTATGATTGCAATCGTTTATCCACAGTTTTACGGCGTTGGCGGCATTGCGCGCTACTTGGATTCATTTTTGGTCAATCTGCCAGAAAATCACCCAACCATTTACGTGGTTACAGGCGATGAGCATCAAGTGGAACGTCAATACAACGGTGTAGAAATCATTCATATCCCGTTTAATTCTAATCGTTTCAGTCTGTTTTTTTGGATGCTTAAAGCGCGAAAAATATTAACGAAATTACACGAACAAAAAAAAATCAGCGTGATTAACTTGCATATTCCGCCACTCATTCCTGGTCTACTATTGCCAAGGCATATACCGCTGATACTTACGGCTCACACGACTTATATTGGTATGTCTGGGCTGTTTTATAAAAAAAACTATTTTGTCAGCCAATGGAGCCGATTAGAAGTAAGTGTGAAGCGAGTGATGGAATACTTAATATTCCAGCGTGCTAATAAAATTATTACGCTGACTGAACAGGGAAAACAAGAAGTGCTTACATATGGCTTTAAGAAGCCAATCGCATTGATTCCTAATGGTGTTGATATCGCATTGTTTGTACCTAATTTATCTGTTGCAAAAGAATATGATGTGATGTTTTGCGGTCGTATTGAGCGTCGCAAAGGCAGTCGCGCAATGGTGGAAGTATGTCAGCAATTGGTCGTACAAAAGCCAGATATTCGCATATTGATTGTTGGTTATGGTGATGACGATGCATGGGTTAACACACAATTAGCAGCAAATTCTAATATTAGGCTTACGGGCAAAGCAAGGTTTGCAGACATGCAAAATTATTATCAGCGAAGCCGATTATATGCTTCCACTTCTTATTATGAAGGTCTGCCCGGCACATGCTTAGAAGCCATGGCTATGGGTTTGCCAGCAGTGGTGTGGGATTTTCTATTCTACAAACAATTGGTTATACACAATCAAACGGGTATGTTAGTTGAGCCTAATCAAACTGATGAGATGGTTTCTGCTATTTTGGCACAGCTTAAAAAAGTGGAGCATGATCCAGCACTGGCTAATACTCAAAGAACGCACATTCAAAATAACTATGATTGGACGCATCTTTCTAAACAAGTTTTGGCGCAAATGACATTGCCTTAATTTTCAATGTTTTTTGTCAATATTAACCCAATTTAATCAGCCGTTCTCTAGTCACCCGGTCATCACAGTTTAATAATCCAAAGTTAACATTTTCGTTTAAGTTTTAAATCAAAACGTATAACAGAGGATGACTAGATGAAAAACACATTAATCGCTGGATTAATCGCCGCGATGTTTAGCCCGATAGCCGCGCTGGCTGATGATCCATTTGCTAATTTGACTAAGGCCTGGACGTATACGCATACATCACCTGGACAAACGGCTGAGATTGCCGCATTTGACTCGTTAACTAATTCGTTATGGGTGGCGGGTATTGCGGGTGTTGATGTGTTAAATGCAAGCAATGGAAGCTTAATTCAACATATTGATACCTCATCATTCGGCAGCATTAATAGTGTAGCGATCCATAACGGCGTAGCCGCTTTTGCAATCGAATCCAGCACCCGAACTGATGCAGGCACTGTAAAGTTTTATGATACCAGCACTAGAAGTTTGAGCGCTGGTGTCAATTCTATTACCGTTGGTGCGCTGCCAGATATGCTGACTTTTACCAAAGATGGCAGCAAATTATTGGTGGCTAACGAAGGTACACCGGACGTTTACGGCACTAGAATCGGCAGCACAACACCAAGAAATTATGGCTCAGCGGCGGTTGATCCAGCTGGCAGCGTGAGTATTATTGATATGAATACACGTACTTTAACGGCTACGGCTGGTTTGGTTGGCGTGCCGACTACAGGCAGCAATATTCGCACCAATACTGGCATGAATTATGAGCCAGAATACATTGCGGTAAATGCTGCTGGTACAAAAGCCTATGTCACATTGCAAGAAGCAAATGCGATTGGCGTACTGGATTTAAACACGAACTCTTTTGAGAAAATAGTCGGTTTAGGCGCAAAAGATTTTAGCCAGCCAGGTAATACAATCGATACGAATAATAACGGTATCATCAGTTTCGGCTCTGCCAATGTCAAGGGTTTGTATATGCCAGATGGCATCGCAGCTTATGAAGCTGCTGGCGTTACTTACTTAGTGACTCCAAATGAAGGCGATTTCCGTGAAGATGATGCAGATCGCTCTGCTGCCAGCACGCTGGGCGCAACAGGCGATTTAGCGCCGTTACGCGTATTGAATACCGATTCATCGCCAGGCAATTTATTCGCAGCTGGCACGCGTGATTTTACAATTCGCAATGTTGACGGCAGTATTGTTTACAGCAGCGGCGATATTTTAGATAAAAAAGCAGCCGAATTGGGCATTTACGACGATAGCAGAAGTCGTGATAAAGGTGTGGAACCTGAAGGTGTAGAGCTAATGACAATAGGCGGAAAGACTTTTGCATTTATTGGTTTAGAGCGCACAACCAAAAGCGCCGTTGCAATTTTTGATATTACTGATCCAGCCAACTCTACTTTTTTAAGTATGTTAGTAACCGATGGCGATTTGGCACCAGAAGGTTTGGAAGGCTTTATGATGGGCGGCAATTATTATCTAGCCATTGCAAATGAGACCTCTAAAACAACTACTTTGTATAATTTGGCGCCTGTACCAGAACCTGAAACTTATGCTTTATTAATAGCAGGTCTTGGTTTAATGGGCTTCAAAGTGAGGCGTCGTAAATAGTTAAGTATTATGTAAACTTAATTAATACAATACTTAACAATAAAAAAGCGCGCATTTGCGCGCTTTTTTATTGTTAAGGCAGATTAAAAATTATGTGTGATTTGCATACTTAGAATATCTACACTTGCATCGTAATCGCCGCGAATGCGACCATTTGCTGTAGTAATTTGATTATCATCAATTTTTGAATCGCTAATAAATAAATGCGCGTAACCAACATCTAATTTAGTCGTAGGCGTTGTTTGCCATCCGACACCAAAAGATAACCATTTTCTGTCGCTGTCAGGAATACGTGCTGTTCTAAATTGATTATCAACTGGGCCTTCATCGTAGGCAAAACCTACACGAAACTTTAAATTATCGTTGTAATGGTAATTAGTGGCGATTGAGTATCGCATGGTGTTATTCCAATTTTCAGGAGTCACCGCATCAGGGAGTGAGTTACTAAAATCCACACGTAACTCTTTAAATTGACTCCAGCGTGTCCAAGTCGCGTCTGCCAATAAATCCCAGGTACCATTTAGTTTTGTAAATACACTGAAAGATAATGTTTCAGGTAACGTAACGTCTGCCTCTACATTGGTACTTAAACCAGCAAGTGGTGCAGCAAACTTTGCATCCCCTTTCAAATATTGATCAACTTTAGAGCGGTAAGCAAGTCCAAAACGCGTATCTGTTGTGGCTTGATAAATTGCACCAACATTAAACCCGAATCCCCAGTCATCACCTTTGATTTTGACATTGCTTTCAACTGGCAATAGCGGGTTATTGACTGCTCGCGTTAACTCCGCTTGTGCCCACATAGCAGATACACCAAAGCCTAATGAAAGTTGGTCATTTATCTTGAATGCCAGAGAGGGGTTGATATTAACGGTTTTTAATTCCGACTTAACTGCTTGAAAACGTCCAATCCAGTCCTTGTTATATTCCGTTTTTAAGCCGAAAGGGGCATTAATGCCTAAGCCAAATTTAATGTTTTCAGTTAGCGGTGTCATAAAATAAAAATTAGGCACGTAAGCTAAATCACCCGCGTCGCCACCTTCATTACCCAACGGTCTAGTTGATCCGGCTACTGAGCCTTGATTATTAAATTTCGCGCTCGGTTTAATTAAGTGTAGAGCGCCTACTGCTTGTGTACCTTCAATATAAGTCATGCCAGCCGGATTTGTGAATATGGTGCTGGCATCTTCTGCAATAGCTGCGGCACCAGAATAAGCGTTGCCCAAGCCACTAGCGCTTTGCTCAGCAAGCGCGAATCCAGCCGCTTGCGCCGCGAATGGTGTTGTAAAAATAACAAAACCTAAAAATAATTTTTGCATAACAAATACTTTCACTGTGCGATTAGAATAAATTCAAAAAAGAATATCACATCAATAACTTATCGGATTGTTTTCGTGTGAAGTATTGAAGGTCATTTTTAATTTTGTTGTTATAAACCAACAATTTGCATAATAATCAGTTGCTTTTCAAAAAACATTCACTTGAGAGCATAAATTATTAAGCTTATAGTCCTAATCATCAATACTTCTATTGAAAAATTGTTTAATTTATCGTTATAGATTAAATGGTTATTTGAAAAAAGTCCTTAAACTCATCCGGAGGCATTTATGAATACAGTCGTAGATTTTCAACAATTTAACAGTCCTAATTTAGAACAAGTTAGGACCCATTTTGATGATGAGTTTGGGGTAATGACTTATTACATGAACCCAGCACCAAGGCCGTGTTTTAATAAAATTTGCATGTCCGAATTAAATCAAAGTCAGTCCGATTTAGAAAAAATGCAAGGTCAGGTGATAGCAAATAACACGCTGAATCAAGCAAATTACCTGGTTTTGGCTTCTGATATTCCAGGTATTTTTAATTTAGGTGGCGATTTGTCTGTGTTCAAAGAATTGATTCGCACGCAGGCACGTGAGCATTTATTAGAATACGCCAAATTGTGCATTCACAATGTTTGGACTTTTTATAATATGCAAGCGCCAGTGACGACAATCTCTTTAGTGCAAGGCCAAGCAATGGGAGGTGGATTTGAGGCTGCACTCGCTGCACATATTATGGTCGCAGAGAAAAGTGCAATCATGGGTTTACCTGAAGTGTTGTTTAATTTATTCCCAGGTATGGGCGCACTAAGCTTTTTATCGCGCAAAATTGGCATGCCAGCGGCAGAGAAAATGGTACGTTCTGGCAAAATATACACAGGTGAAGAGCTTTACCAACTAGGCGTGGTAGATGTTTTGGCGGAAGATGGTCAAGGCGAATATGCGTTGAGTAATTGGATTAAAAAGAATCACCGTTCCCTTAATTCATTCCAGGCGATTAATCGTGCTAAACAACGCGTTAATCCACTCACTTATGAAGAGTTATATGACATTACTGAGATTTGGGTAAATGCAGCGCTACGTTTAGATGAGCGTAATTTGAAAATAATGGAGCGTTTAGTGCGCGCACAAAATACCAAAGTAAGTGCAGAGCCAGTGCAAATGAGTGAAAGACAAACGGCATAAATTTTTTTGCCCAAATCTTTTATTCACAGTATTTAATTTTTGCTAATAATTTACCTCAGTGGCTTTGCTCATAGGCCGCCTGAGGTAATCTTCTACCGCCAATGTTAAATGCGTAAAATCAGCATTCAACGTTCCTAGCATTTCTGCACTTTTTGTCACAGTAACAGATCGGCTCAATTTGCTGATTAACTCTGTTGTAGTCGCCAATTTGATTGCGCCCACACTTAAGCTATTGCCTTTAAGCGCATGGCAGAAATCATGCATCTCACCGTAATGCTTTTGTTTGACCGCAGTTTCAATTTTATAAATCAACTTAACCGAATCACTTAGATAATTCCTCAGCAAACGATGCATAAATAAATCGTCGCCAGCGCCAATTTTTTCCAATTCTTTCAGCGTGTTTATATCAAGATCCGTGTTATTCACATCAAGGTCAGATTCAACATTTACTTGAACACTCAGCGCATTCGCCATCCATGTATCTGCAGTATTAGCAGGTAGATTCATGATATTTTCGATGGTATTAAATAAAGTGGCGGCTTCGATCGGTTTGGTTAAGAACGCATCAAATCCTGCTTCTGTTGCAATGTCGCGTGCACCAGATGTTGCATCTGCAGTAAACAAGATAAAACGTGTGTCGGTATCTTCTGGGTTGGTGAATTTATAAAGTTTTAACGCATCGGCGCCATTCATGCCGGCCATATTTAAATCGGTAATCACCAAATCAAATCGGCTGCGTTCAAGTGCATCTAGCATTTCATCGCTGTTTTCTGCGATTTCTACTTGGTGACCTGGCAACGATAATAAGCGCATGATGATTTTTTGATTAGTCGCTTCATCTTCGCACACTAATATATTCAGCTTGCCAGATGCGTTAATACGCTTCGCAGTTTTAGTGCTATTTTGTGTGTTAATGCTGTCTGTCGGCTTAGCAATTTGTTGAATAACTGCAGCTACAGATTTTGCTAACTCTGCGTTTACAGGCAAATGATTTTCAACCGATTTTTCCAATGACAAATCAAACCAGAAACGGCTACCAACACCTTCGGTACTTTGGAATTGTAAATTGCCGCCCATAGCTTCTACCATATGTTTGGCAATGGTTAGACCTAAGCCGCTACCACCAAATTTTCTGGTAGTAGAAGAATCTGCTTGAGTGAAGCTTTCAAATACTTTGCTTTGCTTATCTTGAGGAATACCGACACCAGTATCGGCCACTTCAAAACGCACAACGATATGTGCATCATCATCTTGCAGCGTAATCGCCGAAAGTGTTACGCTACCTTTTTCGGTAAACTTAATGGCGTTGCCCATTAAATTGGCCAACACTTGGCGAATTACAAAAGCATCACCCTTAACCGCTTGTAATGCATCAGAAATACTCATGCCAACCTGAATGCCTTTTGTGGCGGCTTGAGAACGGAATATTTCTACCGTATCGCGTACTGCTTCTTCCGCAGAAAAATCAATGTGCTCAATAGTGAATTTGCGCTCTTCAATTTTAGTAAAATCCAGTACATTGTTGAGTAAGGAAAGTAATAATTTAGATGAGCTGTCTAGCGTTTTAAGTAAATCTCGCTGGTCAGTATTTAACGGTGTGGTTTTAAATAAAGTGCTGATGCCGATGATGCCATTTAACGGCGTACGAATCTCATGGCTCATGTTCGCCACAAATTGTGTTTTCGCAATATTCGCTTCGGCTGCTCGAATACTCTCTTTTTCAGCTTTATCTCTTGCCTCGTTCAGTCTTTCAATCAGTTTGGCGACGTAGATTGGCAATGCAATCAGCATTAAAAAGAAACCGTAAACGATTGGCTTGTGTGCAGCCCAAAACGGATTGACCAGTGTGGCAATAAAAAACCCAATGATGCTGATGGCTTGAGAATGGTATAAATATTTTTTACCAAAGCGAAAGCCATTGCCAAAGGTAACCCATAAATAAACGCCAATTAAAACCACGCCAATATCACCGCTTAGTGATAAGAAAGTTGATGTGCCAATCACATCTAACCAATTACCTAATAAACGTCTTTTGGGTGATTTTTCTTTTGCTCGGCTGACAACAATTAACAGTATCAGCGTGGCTAGTTCAAACACGGCCAGACAATAAAAACCGATTAACTCACCATGCGAAATGCTCTTGCCAACCGCTAAAGAGATTAGCAGATATAGGGTGAAAAACGTACCAATCGCTAGCCGAGTGACCGCCTGTTCCAACTCTAATGGGTCACAATGACTTGCTGAACTTCGATACCAATTTTTGATTTGAGTAACTATCATTTTTTGTGCCTAAGCAATTAACCCAAGGCTGTAATATTCTTTGCTCTGCTCTAATAATTGCTTAGCAATTTTTGCAAGCTCTTGTGTTCTTACTGGTTTAGTTAAACAGGCAGAAGCGCCTGCAGCTAGCAACTCTTGATGAATACTAATTTCTTTTAATACGGTGACTACAATAATAGATCTGGTCAGCACGTTGCTGGTATTTTTGATTGCTTGTACAAATTGCATGCCATCCATTTGATGCATGCGAAAATCAGTAATAATTAAATCGACTTGTTTATTTTGCATCCAAGCCAATGCATCCACAGGGTTGGTCATGGTGACGATTTTTAAGTTCATTTTTAGTGATTTTAAAATGGCCGCATGAATGTCCAAAACAGTCGGCTGGTCATCAATCAACAGAGCCGTTTGTTTAAAATTTGGTGCACTTCTAATATTGCTAACCGACATGAATTTTGTTTAAACTTTCATCAAACGTTTAATGAATTGCAGTTGCATGCTCGTTTAGGATTTTTTCAATCTTGCTGCGAATCGATACGATTGCAGCCACCATTTCAGGGTCAAAGTGTTTGCCACTTTCGCTTTCAATATATGCATACGCCTGATCAATACTCCAAGCTTCCTTGTAAGGGCGCACGCTGGTTAATGCGTCAAATACATCTGCAATTGCCACAATCCTTGCTGATAAAGGAATATCGTTGCCTTTAAGTGCATATGGGTAGCCAGTTCCATCATAGCGCTCATGATGAGACAGTGCGATTTCACCACCTTTTTGTAAATATTTAGAAGGGCTATTTTCAAGAATCTCATAACCAATCAGTGGATGTCTGCGCATGATCTTTAATTCATGTTCATCCAAAGGACCTTTTTTGAGCAAGATGCTGTCTGGGATACCAATCTTCCCAATGTCATGCAATGGTGATGATAACTCGATAATTTCGGCCTCTTCTTCATTCAGGCCAATCGCTTCTGCGATTGCGCGGCTGTATAAAGACATGCGATGCAAATGCAAAGCGGTGTCGTAATCTTTATGCTCACCGGCACGGGCAAGGCGCATCAAGGTTTCTTTTTCGCGTGATTTAATTTCAGCAGTGGCGGCTCTGACTAAACTTTCAAGCAACGTACTTTTGTTTTGTAATGAAATATGTTGGCTGCGCATGGTTAACAAGTTGCGAGCCCGCGCAGTGCATTCATGCACATCTACCGGTTTGCTAACAAAATCTGCCACGCCTGCATCCAAAGCAGAGTAACGCGTTTCGGCATCTTTTTTAATGGTAATCATCACTACCGGAACAGCATCGTACTTAGGTAAGGTTTTGAGTAGGCGAATAAAATCAATACCATTCATTTCAGGCATCACATAATCCACAAACACTAAATCTGCGGTATGTTCAGTTGCCCACTCCAAAGCCTGCTCAGGATTATGTTTTTCAATTACTCTGGTCTTTGGATTAATATTTTTAATCACATGCGAGAGAATCGTTCTGCTAGTCGATTGATCATCCACAATCAATACAGAGCAATCATCAAACATTTGTCCATTTTTCATTATTTAAATACCTTAAAAGTGCAATCACCGCTTAGTGAATAAGCAATATTTAAGCCAATAACCTAACTATTGGCGACATAAAAAGTAAACTCTGCTAGTAGTTAAAAACCTCAATAAAATCAATCGTTAAGAAATTTTTAATTGCGTTAAACACAGTTGCATTTTTATAGTTGGACGTTTTTGTTGTTTGTATTGAAATTTGATGGTCAAACTTCGTCAACTAAGTCATTAATTTTGACACACTACATCAACAATTAATAACACTATTTTGCTTTTTTGTTGGGATTATTCTGAACCGCTGGCTTTAAATCAAACGCAATACAAATGCGGTTATGTCTGCTGTTAAAAGGGATGGTACGATGGAAAAGCGAAGACGGAAATAGCACAATATCCCCTACGTTCGGGATAATCTGTGCGGTGGGAAATTGCGTGTGATTTACTATATCCATGATGGGATAATCGTCGCCATGCGTGCCGTACTCAAATGCACCTTCAAGCCCATTGATGCTGGGCATCGCCAAATAGACTGCGCCACTTATCCAGCCAAGTTCGTGAATATGCGCGCTTAAATGTCCGCCTTGCTGCATTTTTACATACCAAGAACTGGTGAATTCCAATTCATCCGGGAATGATTCAATCAGCTCACAATCGGCATCGATGAAATGGTTTTTATAGGCTAAAAACTGTTGTTTAATCAGGCCTGCTAATGTTTGAAAGGAGGCTTCATTGCGTTTAAATAAATTGCCGGCGGATTGCTGTCCATTAGTCAGTCGGCCTTGTTTGCGCTCAGCAATATCAGCCGTATTAATGTCATTCAATAATGCTTGCAATAAATCCGTATTAACCAACTCTGGAATGGATTTTCGATAGACAAAATCTAAACCGTTTTTACAGAAGTTATACGGATCTAGCTCATGAAAGTTAATGCTGTAATGGGTGGATAAAGTGGCCAAAAAAGGTGACGTATGTTTACTGTTAATAATTAGCGCATCTCTTTGGCTTTTAAAATCCTCGAATTTTTCTGCTTTATATAAGCAATACAAGCGCCGTTCTTGCCAGTCATCTAATTGTGACGCTTCAAAATAAGGAATTGCATCCAAATAGCGTTTGGCCAAATAACAGAATTCCGCCATATTGTAATTGGCTTGTGCGTGATTGGGATTTAACGCCAGTGCTGCTTGATAACACTTTACGGCCGCATTCATATCGCCTAAATCGCGGTGTGTTTCACCTAAATTATTGTGTGCATCTGTGTAATTGGGGAATAGAGAAATAGCGTTTTTATAACTGCTAACTGCCTCAGTTAATGCGCCGTTATCGCGTAAAGCAGTGCCCAGATTAAAATAACCACGCGCATCTTGCGGATTGATTTTTAAGCCTTTTTGGTAGCTTTCAATCGCGGCGATTAATTGCCCTTGCGTTTGTAAAACCGTACCTAAATTGCCATAAGCTTCAAAAAAATCTGGCTTAAGTTGAATGGCTTTTTGATAAGTCGCAATCGCGTCGTCAAATTGCTGAATATGCGTTAAGGCAATGCCTAAGTTAAAAAGCAAATCCGGCGTATTGGGTTGTAATTTAAGTGAATTTTTATAACTGGCGACTGATTCGGCAAACTTTTGTTGACCATCTAAAGCCAAACTTAATACATGATGCAAGATGAAAATATTGGGGTATTTGCTGATTAATTTTTTAGCGATGCTTTCTGCCTGCACCAATTGATTGTTGTTAAGCAAGCCAATCAATTGTTGGATTTCTTGTTGTGTCGGTTGTGAGTTGAATGCAGATTTGCCTGAATTTGCCATACTTTTGCGCTGTTTTATTGTGTTAAGTTGCTTTAAGTTAGAGTGGGTTAAGTAATTTTGGTCTTATTTTTTGTGTCATTTAAGGGGTTAAGTCTTTGTTTAATTTAGACCTTAGTTTAATTAAAGCTATTTTGTAACCTTGCCGCCATGCGTTTTAATAATTGCACCGCCACTCTTGGTTCGTCGGACATCATCGTATCAACATATTCCGCATAAATCACGATGATACGCGCTTCGGGTGAAGCGATTATCGCATCCGCCATGGTTGGCTTTTCACTTAACATAGCCATTTCGCCAAAATAGTCGCCAGCGTTTAATTCACGCACAACTTTACCGTTATCAACCAGATTAACGCTGCCGTCGACCACATAATATAGGTTGCGCTCAGTATTGCCGCGTGCATAAATCGTTTCACCTTGGCGTAATGTATGTCCATAACGGCGCATTAAGGTTTCAATATAATTGGATTTGTTGGGCATGCCATTAAATAGGCCTTTCAATAACAACACATCTTTTTTACGCAAGGTGGCGATGAGTTCTATGCCCAATAAAAATACCGCAAAATTGATATACAGCCAAGTAATAGACACAAACATGGCTTTCATACTGCCAAAAATCGCACCATAGTTTTCGTTGATGGATAAAAATAAGCCAAATGCAGGGCGCATTAATAGCCATAATAAAGCGGTTAAGCTGGCGCCTAAAAACAGGTGCGTAAAAGCGATGCGCATCGGAAAAAATATTTTATAAAACACGGCGATTAAAAGCGTAATCAATAACAACGTGCTGATTGAGCCGACAATATTGATTTCTAAGACAGGTAAATGCAGCGCTAAAAAACGCACGATTTTTTCAATCATAAATCCAGCAAAGGTAAATAGAAAAAACAATAACAAGATGCCTAATACCGACAAAACATCTTTAATTTTTCGTCTAAAGTAAGAGGGCGCTTCTACCATTGTGGCAATGGTATAAAAGGCGGAGCGCATATTGGATGCTAGCGGTGTGATGGTCCATAACAGCACAAATACGCCCAGCGCCCCCCAAGCGGCTTTTGTTTGCGTCGCGCTATAAACTTCGGTCATGATTTTATTACTGAATTCCGGCACTAAATTACCAGTAAGAATCGCCAGTTTGACAATGGCGTAATCGGAAGAAAAAACCAGATGGCTTAACAAGAAGAAAATTAACAGAATTAACGGTATTAACGCGAACAGCGCATAAAACGATAGCGAAGCCGATAAACTTAATATGTTGTGACGCGTAAATCCACCGAGTGTTTCGCGTAATACAAATAAAGGTGTCGCGTATTCATGGTTAGAATAGGCGGCCAGTGGCTTTAAAAAAGCAGGATGCTGCGCTAGATTTTTAATTCTGGATAACTTGTTTGCCATGGCTTTATTCAATGCAAGATTATCTTCAACTGAAATTTTTTCAGCTGAAGCGGGTTTAAAGTCTTGCGGTAAAGGTTTAGCCAATTAAACTTTCTTTAAAATTATTAATATAGTTTGTATCGAGTTAATTCACTTATTTAAGCGATTTAAACTGCTCTGTAGCTGCCACTAAAGCGCTAGTCACGCCAAGTTCCATGGCAGAGTGTCCTGCATCTGCCACCATCGTCAATTGTGCGTGCGGCATTACTTGATGCAACGCCCAAGCGGTTTGCGGCGGGCACACCATATCATAACGCCCTTGCACAATGATGGTCGGAATATTTGCCAATATTGCCGTTTGCTTTAATAGTGCTTCGCCATCAATAAAACATCGGTGCTGTATATAGTGTATCTGCACGCGCGCCCTTGCGACTTCTGTCGCTTGTTCTTGCTGCAATTGTTCTTTGGTTTTAATGACATCCTCTTTTGGCGAATCGTTCGTTGCAGGTTTCAGCCGCATAATCGCACTTTCAAAAGCATTCCATTGCACTGCCGCCGCTGTATTAATATGCATATCATCGTTAAAAATCAATTCTGCATACGCATTCAACACATCATTCTGTTTTTCAATAGGCAAATAGCTGATGAGCTTGTACCAAACCTCTGGGTAGAAATGTTGTACATCACCCAAAAACCAATTTAATTCAGATGGGCGACTTAAGAAGATGCCACGTAGCACTAAAGAAATAACCTGTTTTGAATGGTTAACTGCGTATGCCAAAGCCAGAGTGCTGCCCCAAGAGCCGCCAAATACGTGCCAAGTATCAATGCTTAAATGGCTGCGCAATTTTTCAATATCAGCGACTAAATCATCTGTGGTGTTGAATTTTACTTCGCCAACCGGCAAGCTGCGACCACAACCTCGCTGGTCAAGCAGAACGATGCGGTAATGTTTAGGATCAAAAAAACGCCGCTGCGTTGGGTTGCAGCCGCTTCCTGGTCCACCATGTAAAAAAATCACAGGTATGCCATGAGGATTTCCGCATTCTTCATAGTATATCTGGTGAAAATCATTTACTTTAAGCCAGTTTTTGTTAAAAGGCTCTAATTCTGGATACAAATTGTAAAGAGTTTCTGACATTTAGATTTACATTCTTTCTATTTGATTTTGTTAAGTATTTTATTTAAAACTAAAAAAATTAATCAACAGTTATAAAATAATTTGAACATTTGTTAACAGATTGTAACTAAATTGTTGCAATTAAGATTTAGTTGTTTTATATTGCACATCTCACATGAAAAATGTGGAGAAATTAAAGTTTAATTTTTGTATTCAGTGCGCAGCGGTTATTAAAATAATTGTGCATAAATACTTAAAGTTAGAGTTTACTTTTAATTAACCCTTAGTAATATCACTTTGGAGATAAAAATGAAATTCAATACAATCAAGCTGGCTCTAGGTCTAGTTGCAGGCGCTACATTGGCAATGCCAATGGTTGCATCAGCAGCAGCAGATCAAGAAGCGGCAATGAAAGATGCAAATAACTGGGCACATCCACGTGGCCAACACAATAACCAAGGCTACAGCACACTTTCACAAATCAACAAAGGTAACGTAAAAAACCTTAAAGCAGCTTGGACATTCGCAACCGGTGTAAACCGTGGTCACGAAGGTTCACCAGTTGTTGTTGGTAACATGATGTATCTACACACTGCATTCCCGAACAATGTATACGCATTAGATTTAAACGATAACCAAAAAATCGTTTGGTCTTATTTCCCAAAACAAGATCCATCAGTACAAGCT